>NZ_JBGTYN010000001.1:0-680358 GCF_041730275.1 Comamonas sp. SY3
CAGGTACTAGCGGGTAACTCCGTGGAGGTTCGAGTCCTCTCCTGGGCACCAAACATCAAGCCATTGCACCCACGTGCAATGGCTTTTTTGTTGTCTGCTCGCGAGCAGGCTGCGGGGCCGCACAGGGCTCAGCATCCAGCCACCCTACCCGCTCCCCCGAACAAGCCCATCACCAGGCCCATGAAAAAACGCCCTGGCGTTCAAGCACAGGGCGTTGTTGAGGGCCGCCGCAGAAGCTTTACTTCTTCAACAAAGCCTTCAAGGCGTTTTGCAGACGGCGGGCCGAGGCCTCGTCGCTGCTGGTGGCCAGTACCTTGGCCACATCCTGCTGCCAGGTCTCTTGCGGCGAAGGGTCATTGCGGCGCGTCAGCAACTGCAATTGCAGCGCACGGCGGGCATTGATGTGCTCAGCTGGGGTGGGCACCTCGGCGGCCATCTCTAGTCGCAGCATCGCTTCGCTGCCATCACCGGCGGCAGGCGCGGCAATGGCCTGGCTCCAGCTGTTGCGCGAGCCGCCGGCCAAGCGGCCCAGATCCTGCGCCTGCGGCAGCAGCGCAGCATCGCGCTTGCTCCAGGCCTCCATCATCTGCGTCAGTGCCTGGCCGTGGGCCTGGGTGGCCAGCTTGCGCAGCGCTGCCTGGGCGTGCTCCACCGCATCGCGCTGGGCGCGGAAGGCGGCATCGCCCAGACGCGGGCCACGGTCTTCACGCGGCGCGCGGTCCATGCGGTCACCACGGCCAAAACGGTCGTCACTACCACGGCGCTCCTGGCCCCGGTCGCTGCGCGGGCCACGGCTGTCGCGTCCATCCCGGCCGTCACGGCGGTCGCCGCCGGGCTTGCCCGTGCGGCCAGCAGCTGCGGGTGCATCACGGCGCATGCCAGGGCGGTCATCGCCGCTGCGCTGGGCAATCACGGGCTTGGGCGGCACAGGTGCGGGGGCCGGAGCCGCCACTTCTGCGCCGCCCGCATCACCACCGTCTTCAGCGGCCGCTTCCTCTGCCGGAGCCGCCTCAGCAGCAGCGTCCGTATCTGTTGCAGGTACGGCTGCTGGAGCGGGTGCAGCGGCTGCCGGCTCCGCCGACACGGGCGCTTGCTGGGCCTGCAGCGCTTGCTGCAAACCGTCCAGCGCAGCCTGGATCCGCGCGGCATCGCCGCTGTGGTTGGCCGCTTCCAGCGCCTTGGAGGCATCGAGTACGGCCTGATCGCGGGCGCTCAGCTGGTGCTGCACGCGCTCGCGCTGCTGCGTCTTGCGGGCAAAGGCTTCATCGAGCGGCTTGCGGAAGGCATCCCAGAGCTTTTGCTCATGGCGGCGGTCCATCGGCACGGACTGGGCCTCGGTCTGCCATTGGCGCTGCAGCTCACGCACGGCGTCAATGTTCAGGTTGGGCGCAGCGGCCAGTTCCACCGCCTGGGCCACCATGGCTTCGCGGCGGGCAATGCTCTGTTTCTGGGCCGCATGCAAAGGCGCAGAGGCCTCGTGCAGCGCAGCCTTCCAGGCCTCTTGCAGTTCCGCATAGGCCTTTTCGCCCACATGGCCGCTGGCGCGCCAGCGGTCACCAAACTGGAACAGGTCCCGCTGAATGCGCTTCCAGTCGGTCGAAGGCTTGTGCGCTTCCACCCAGCCCTTGAGTTCGGCGATCAGCGCTTCGCGCTCGGCGCGGTGCTTGGCGCCCTCTTCGCGCACCTTGGCCAACCAGACCTCGACATGCTTGTAGGCGGCGTTGCAGGCCTCATCAAACTTTTTCCACAGCGCATGGTTGGTGGGGCCGCTTTGGTCAGCCTTCTTCCAATCCTCGCGCAGCTGGCGCAGCGCTTCTTGCAGCTTGCGGCCACCGAGCTCCTGGCCTTCGGGGCGGGCGAGCAGGCCCTGGGCCTTGGCCAGCAACTCTTCGCGCACCTTGTCGGCGCTCCAGCGTTGCCAGCCTTCCAGTTCACCGGCAGCAATCAGCGCGGTATTGACCTGGGATTCCAGATCCTGGTCGATCAGCTTGCCATGCTGCTTGAGGGCAGCACGCAGCTGCTGCGCCGCGCTGGACGCACCCTTGCCATGGCCTTCGGCCGTGTGGGCCTGCAAGGCTTTCAGCGCTTCCTGCACCACTTGCTTGGCGCGCTTGGATTCCTGCGGGTCGGCAGCGGGCTTGGCAGCGGCCGCACGGGCGGCGGCCTGCTCCACTTCGGTCGGCAGACCGCGGCCGGCGCGGATCTCGTCCGCCCAGACGGGCACCGTGGGCAGCGGCGCCTGCGCATCGTCAGCGGCGGCCAGCGTTTGCTTGAGGGCCGACTGGAAAGCATCCCAGACCAGCAGCAGCTGCGACTTGGAGGCCTCCAGCATGCTGGGGTAGCGCGCTTCCACACTGCCCCAGCTGGCATCGCCTTCCAGCACCGCAGCCTGGTCCTGCCAATGCTGCACATCGGTGGCCAGTGCCGCCTCGGCAGACTGCGCATCCTTGTAGGATTTGGTGGAGAGCACTTCGACGCGCTGGGCCAGCAGGACTGCCGCCTCACGCTGCACCTGCACGCGGTGCTGCAGGTCTTCAATCGTCTTGACACGGTCGGCCAGCTGGGTCTTGAGCGCAGACAGCGGCTCGCGCGACAGCGGCGCACCGGCCTTGGCGGCGTCGCGCTGCCAAGCCAGGGCGTCGGCAATGTTCAGCTTGGAGGCGCCCAGCAGTTTGTCGGCCTTTTCAGCCCATTCAGCAGCAATCGCTTCCTGGCCCTTGGCGCGGCGCATCTCGTCCATGCGCTCACGGATGGCCTTGGCGGCACCCTTGTCGCGGGCAGACAGCTCCTTGAACACTTCCTGCAGCTGCTCGGCACCGGGATTGGTGGCCAGCCATTCGCGCACCTTGGCTGCACGCTCGCCCGAGGTGGCAGCCGAAAAAGCACCACCGGTGACACCATCGAGGGGATGGGGGGCAGCGGCCGCCTTGGCGGGTGCGGGTGCGGGCTCAGGGGTTTCGGGCGTCTTGTTGCGCGAGATAAAGGGGAACATGGAGTCGGTTCAGTCGTAAATACGGCCTGCATCGCGGGGCAATGCAGCCATTGGCACATAAAAAAGAGGGCAGCAGGCATGGGCCCACCGCCAGGAATCCTCTGCATCCCCCCTCGCCCAGCGGCATGGACGGGGATCGGCATGCGACTAAGCGTCATTTGCAATCCATAGCCAGACGTTGACAACAAAGCCAACGCAGCGGATCGCCCGAGTCCGGCTTCAGGCCGGGGCAGGGAGTTGTGCAGAGGGTCCCTGGGTGCTATTTTGACCCGGTTTGGCGAGGACTCCAAGCACACGGGGCATCGCTATAAGGTAATTCAACCGCAGTATGGCCAAAAACAAAGGGCTGGCACCCTGCGGCCCAGCCCTTGATCGGTGGCGTATCAGCCCTCAGCGTGGCGCCAGACTCAGCTCGGCATGCGGCGTCCAGTCCTTGTCATCGCCAAAGCCCTCGGTTTTTGCATTGCCCAGGAACAAGCGTTCCAGCTTCACGCCCTTGCCGGCCAGGTAGTCGCGCACGGTCACGCCGCGAGCCAGCGCCAGCTCGCGCATCGCGTTGTCGGGCACGCTGATGCTGGTCAGCAGCAAGGTTTCCATCTCGGCCACGGGGATGTCGCTGGCCATGCCGACCAGGTTGCGCGGCTTCTGGATATCGGCACGTTTGTACACATCCTTGAGCAAGGCGGGGTACTCGGCAGCACTCACTGCCTGCACGTCTTCGGGCTTGCCGCCGGCGCGTACCGTGGCACGGCGCTTTTGCGCCAGCACCAGGTCATCGATGCGGGCCTTGCGCCAGCCGTCCTTCTCGCGCTCCAGGTCGGCCTGGCCGGAGACGGTCAGCTGCAGCGCCGGGCGCTCTTCCAACGCCTTGGCCACCTTGTCCAGGCTTTGCTTGCTGTCCGCATCCAGCACCGCGCTGCCGGGGGCAAAAGGCACATGGCTGGCCTCGCTGCTGCCACCGAAGGCGCCCGACAGCAGCGCGAACGGCGAAGTCACCGCCTTCATGATCAGGTTGCCAATGACCTTGAAGATGATCGGCGCGAGACGGAACTGCGGATCGTTGAGCGAGCCACTGATCGGCAGATCCAGGTCGATCACCCCATTGCGGTCGGCCAGCAAGGCCACGGCCAGCTTGACCGGCAGACTCGCCGGCGCACCTTGCACGGCATCACCAAAGGTCAGCTGGTTCAGCACCAGCTTGTTGCTCGCCGTCAGCATGCCTTCGGGCGTCACGTCGTACTGCACATCGACGCTCATCTTGCCGCGCTCGATGCCGTGGCCGGCGTACTTGATGCTGTAGGGCGTCAGCGGCGAGAGCTCCAGATCGCGCACCTTGCCATGGATATTCAGCGCCAGTGGCTTGACCAGCGGATTGAGCTTGCCGGTGATCTCCAGCGACGCGGTGCCCTCGGCCTTGCCGCGCAGCTCCAGCTCTGCCAATTGCAACTGGCCAGCGGTGGGCTCAGACGAGAAGGCGCCCATGCGGCCGGCCAGCTCGGACAGGTCGGCCGAGTAGTTGGGCCGCACAAACTGGTCGCTGAACTTGACGGTACCACCTGCCAAGGTGATCGGCCCCATGTCGATGATCGGCCCCGTGGCCGGCTCCGGGCTGGCTGCAGAGGCCGGAGCGCTCACCGCTGCACCGCCCGACGCTTCCACCACCACGCCTTCAGGCGCTGCCGCCTCACCCGCTGCAGCCGCAGCACGGCTTGCGCCCAGATCCTGGAGGTTGAGCTTGCCGTTCTCCTGCACCACCAGACGGGCGTAGAAATCGGTCAAGGCCGTCTCGCCGACCTGCACCTTCATGCGCTGGCCGGGCACCATGTCCACCGCCAGCGCGCGCAGACTCAGCAGCTTCCAGTTCAGCAGGTCGTCGCCTGCGCCCATCAGCCCCATGCGCAGCGTTCCGGCACCCCGGCTGGCGGCCGGGGCAGCTGCTTTACGCCCTGCGTCGCCTGCGCCGTTGCCATTGCCATCGTCGTCGCCCGCATCGTCTGCAGGCGCCGGGGATGCGGCGGCCACCAAGGGGCGCACACGCACATCATCGAGCCCGGCATCACCTTTGACATGCACCACCGGCCCCTTGTCCGTTTGCGCAAAATCCACCGTGCCCCGGAAATTGGCATCCGCCCGCATCAGCCGCACCGGCAGCAATGCCGCCGCATAGGGCTCAAACGCATGGATGGGCAGCTGGCTCACATTCAGCCGCCCCGCCGCCGACAGCGGCGTCATACCCAGGCTGCCTTCATAGGCGACCCGGCCCGGCTCGGCCCGGCCGCTGCCAATGCGGCCCGAGAGCTTCAGTGGCGAGGGCTTGGCCTTGGCCGCCAAAGGCGCATAGTCGCGCAGCTCCAGATCCCAGCCGGTCAGGCGAAAGGCCACCTTGCGGGCCGTGGACTCGTCCTGGAAAGCCAATTGCGCACCCTTGATGCTGACCAAGCCCAGCTGCACATCCCAGGGTTTGCCGGTGGCCGCCTGGGCGGCCGGCTTGCGGTCATCGGCTTTGCGGGCCTGCGAGGCCACCAGCCAGTCCTCAAACATCATGCGGCCGTCCTTGGCCCGCGAGACGCCCAGCACCGGCTCCACCAGCTGCACCGAGCCCAGCTTGACCTGCTGGGCCTCCGTGTCCAGCACGGCATCCTGGACCAGCAACTGGCGCAGCTCCAGCAGGCTGTTCTTGCCCTTGAGGCCGATGGCCGCACCATGGGGCGGCGCACAGTTGGCCTTGCTATTGCACTGCAGCGCCACATCGGACACGCGCATCTGCGCGAGCGTCAGCTTCAACGCCGTGCCCTGGCGGCTCAGCTGCATCTCGCTGTCTATCGTGCCCAGCAGGCCCGGCTCGATCACGCCGGTCAGATAAGAAGCGCCCAGCTGCAGCGGCAGGCCCGTGGTGCGCACATCCACCTCCGCCATCTGGTCTGTCGCCTTGCCCGAGAACACCAGACGGCCGGTGGACGGCACGACCTGGGCACCCGAGAGCCCTGATGAACCCTCAAACTGGAAAGGCTCCTTGAAGGGCCAGGCGATGTGCTGCGCCTCCATGCTGAAGTCATCGAGCTGCACGCGCGCTGGCAGCGGCACGCTTTCATCCACCCACACGCCTTTGAGGCGGCTGAGCTTGAGCGCATCGATCTGCACCGACCAGCTGGGCTGGCCAGTACTGGCTTTGCCTGCGGATGCGCCAGAGTCGGCCATGGGCACCTGCGGCTCTGCCTGGTCGTCCTTGGCGTCGCTGCTTGCAGCGTCTGCACGGGCGACGGAAGGACCAGGCTCCGCCTTTTCCGTGGCAGCGGCTGCTTCAGTCCGCCCCGGCAGCGCCTGGCCCTGGGCATCGAGCAGGCTCAGCTTGCCATTTTTGCCCCGTTTGAGCGACAGCTGCGCGCCATCCAGCGCCAGCTGGGCGATATGCACCTGCCCCAACAAAGGCTGCACATCGGCCAGTTGCACATCCAGCCGCTCCCAGCCCAGCAATTCACCGTTGGCCGCATCACGCACCTGCACGCCGCTGGCATGCACTTCGCCGCTCAGGCGCACCTGGGTCTTTTCTTGCTGCTCAAAGGCGAGCGCCAGATCGGCATTGAGCACACCGGCAGCCAGCTTGACCGGCAAGGACGCGGGGAGATAGGCCAGATAAGGCTGGAGGTCGAGGTCCTTGATCGCAAACTGGGCTTCTGCCTTTCGGTCGTCGGCAAACGGCGTGGCCTCGGCATGGCTCGCAAACTGGCTGCCATTGAGCACAAAGGCCAGCTGGGGCAGCACCTTGATCTCGCGCTTGGACTCCAGATTGCTCAGAAAGGGAATGCCCAGTTGCAGTTCCTTGAGTTCGTGGGTCTGGCCCACGGTGTCGTCGCGAAAGGCCACCTGCCCGTCCTTGAGCTCGATGTTGTAGAGCGCAAAATGCGCCGTCTTGCCGTCATCGGGCTGGGGCTGCGGGCTGCGCAGCTTTTGCAGCACCTCGTCAACATCAAACTCGCCGGGTGCGGTTTGCGCCAGGCGCAGCACCGGCTTGTCGACCTGGATCGCGTCGAGCACCGGCGCCAGCCGGAAAACGGACTGGATATCGGCATCCACATAGAGGCGCTCGACCGCGAGCATGGCCGGGCTGTCGGGCTGGGGGCCCGCGATCTGCAGGTCGCGCACCGTCAGTTCCAGCGACCAGGGCTTGAACTCCACCGCGCCGATATGCACCGCCCGCCCCAGCTTTTCGGTGCCCAGCTTCTCACCCTGGGTGCGCATCAGCCAAGGCAGCAGCAGCCACGACAGCGCCCACAGCAGCAGCAGCGCCAGCAGACACCATCCCAGCCGGCGCAACCAGCGCACCGCTGCGGTCTTTTTCTTGTTTGTTTCTTGCGTTTCGCTCACGGCGACGTTCCTCAATCAGCGCCCATACGGCCACAACAAGGCCGGTTGGCAGTACCAAGAGCCATTGTGCCCAAATAAGCTGCCGCAGCGGCATTGGCTTAGCACACAAAAGCGCGATCTGTGGCGGGTTCACAATCGTTCAAAACTGGCTGGCCTGTCCCAGAAGAATGCAAGCCTGCATATATATAGAGTAAAGACCTGGTTTCCATGGAGACCTGCAAGGGCTGCAGCGCGCCGGAGCGGCGGCGCCCTGCCCTGCCGAACGCGAAGAAGCTTGGCGGTGTGACCTGGCCGGTCCGGGCGCGACCGACCGGCCTGCCCGCCCGAGTCGCCTGCGAGCCGCCTGCGTGCTGCCGCACGCGACGCGGCCCAAAGGGGACGGCAAAAACACCACGCCGATGATGAATTTGGGCGTCCGCGCTATTTTTACCCAGACACAAATACCAAAAACCTGATGGGTTTCTGGGTTATTGTGGCTTTTAACCTGGTTTTTATACAGTTTTTTGGCAATTTACTGTGAAACCGGTGGCCGCTGCGATGACCGTTTGATGACGCGAGGCCCCTGACCCAAATCAAGTCAGCAATCGCCTTGTCGGCGCGGGTCCGACAACCCTGTCAGTCCCCCGCTTCGGCTGGGCGGCTGTCACCGCTGATACGCGAATGGAACCGCAGCTTTGCATAAAAACAGAGCAGAAAAGCTGCGCGGCATTTGATAAAGATTGACTTTTCACCGAATCATTCATGCCAATCACGATATTAAAAACATTAAATACAGACTATCAAGACCGATTCCACACGCCCTGATGGCACCCAGGAGGTGGTGCTTTTTCTGCCGGACATACGGCGCGCTGCGGCCCGGTCGCCACCGACCGGATCCGCGCCGGCAGCGCGCCGCTATACACGTTTTTTTATTACTTTTTTTTCTAATTTCGCCATTCAATAGTGTTGACTGTGTATTAAGCAAGCTTCTAGAATTCAGCCCATTGCATTGATTGCTGATTTTTTAGTCAACACCCTCCCGGTGTTTTGATCGTAGCCCCTGACACGCAAGAGCGTGCATGAAACGACAAGGGCCGTCTGCTGCGCAGATGGCCTGCCGGTGGCCGCACAGGACAGTGCGGCCCCACCCTGCCAGACCCCCGCCCGACGTAGAACCTACCGGGCGCTTGGAGGTGGCGGGACTTTGAAAGGAAAAAACCCTATGACGGCTCCCGCGCAAGTGGATGCCGGTGTGCGCTCGTTGAGCGCCACCATCAGCCGTGGTCTGATGACCATGGCACACAACAGTTTTGCTTTGATCGGTCTGGTGGTGGCGTTCTGCGCCCTCACCCTGGTGTCGCGTGATGACCTTCGCCATGCGGGCGAAGCGCAGTTGCGCAGCTGGTTGCAGGCACGCACGCAGGCGCCGGCGGCTGATGCCGCTATTGCCGATGCGGACGTCAGCGCCGCCGATGATGCGGCAATGATGGCCGCCGTGGACCGCGCCACTGCCAGCAATCCCCAGCAGTTGCCCCGCAACCAGGCCAATGTCGCCTACTGGCTGGCCAAGAAATACCGGGTCGCACCCGAGCCACTGGCCGTGCTCGTCTCTGAAGCCTACCAGGTGGGCAAGGACACCAAGCTCGACCCCACCTTGATCCTGGCGATCATGGCTGTGGAATCGAGCTTCAACCCCTTCGCCCAGAGCTCGGTGGGTGCGCAAGGCCTGATGCAGGTCATGACCAAGATCCACACCGACAAGTACGAGCACTTCGGCGGCCACTTTGCGGCCTTTGACCCGGTGACCAATCTGCGGGTGGGTGTCAAGGTGCTGCAAGAGTGCATTGAACGCGCTGGCTCGCTCGAAGGTGGCCTCAAGTACTATGTGGGCGCTGCCAACCTGCCCACCGATGGCGGTTACGCCGCCAAGGTGATGGCCGAGCATTTCCGCATCAAGCAAGTCGCCGAAGGCCGCAGCAATACCCCCAAGGCACCGGTGGCTCCCGCCGCCAAGCCATCGCTGTCTGCCCAGGCAGATATGCCGGCAGCAGCCGCTACCGTGGCCGACAAGGCCAAGGCGGCCAGCAACAGCGCTGCTGCCGCTGCCGCCGAGACGGTGGCGCTGGCTGACAAGCCCGCTGCGCTGCCTGCCGCTGCCAAGGCAGAGGCCACCGCCGTGGCCATGGGCTCCTGAGCGCGGGCTTTCATCCCACCCCCTGGCAAAGCACCCCTTGAGGGTGCTTTTTGCTTGGGGCCTGGTCTTTACTGGAGAACGCGATAAACCCATTGCCTCCAGCGCGCTGTGGCCTCGGCTACACTAGCCGGGTACGCGACTGGCGATAGACATCTGTATGACCGGATTGTTGACGTGGAATGCAGGCCCGGCCTGCAGCAACCACCGGGGAGCGTACCGTGCAGTGCCAGGGCGGGCCCATCGCCCCCCGCACCCGCCACGTGTTAGCCGTGCGCCTGGGCAGCCCCTGTTTTTGCCACCCTCAACGTTGGCAGGCAGGGCTCACTTCTGACTCCAACGACCGCCATGTACCAACGCAACATCCTTGTCGAACAGACCGACGCCGAACTCTTTGCAGCCATCCAGGCCGAAAACCAGCGTCAAGAGCAGCACATCGAGCTGATCGCCAGCGAGAACTATGCCTCCCCTGCCGTGATGTGGGCCCAGGGCACCCAACTGACCAACAAGTACGCCGAAGGCTACCCCGGCAAGCGCTACTACGGCGGCTGCGAATTTGTCGATATCGCCGAGCAACTGGCCATCGACCGCGTCAAGCAGCTGTTTGGCGCTGAAGCGGCCAACGTGCAGCCCCATTGCGGCGCCTCCGCCAACGAAGCAGTCTTCCTGGCCTTCCTCAAGCCCGGCGACACCATCATGGGCATGAGCCTGGCCGAAGGCGGTCACCTGACCCACGGCATGCCGCTGAACATCTCCGGCAAGTGGTTCAACGTCGTCTCCTACGGCCTGAACGCGAAGGAAGAGCTGGACTACGACGCCATGGAAAAGAAGGCGCACGAGACCAAGCCCAAGCTGATCATCGCTGGCGCTTCGGCCTACTCGCTGGAAATCGACTTCGCCCGCTTCGCCAAGGTGGCCAAGGATGTCGGCGCGATCTTCATGGTGGACATGGCCCACTATGCCGGTCTGATCGCCGCAGGCGAGTACCCCAACCCCGTGCCCCACGCTGATGTGGTGACGACGACGACCCACAAGAGCCTGCGCGGCCCACGTGGCGGCGTCATCCTGATGAAGGCCGAGCACGAAAAGGCCATCAACTCGGCCGTGTTCCCCGGCCTGCAAGGCGGCCCGCTGATGCACGTGATCGCTGCCAAGGCTGTGGCTTTCAAGGAAGCGCTGTCGCCCGAGTTCAAGGCCTATGCCCAGCAGGTCAAGACCAACGCCCGCATCGTGGCTGAGACCCTGACTGAGCGCGGCCTGCGCATCATCTCCGGTGGCACGCAAAGCCACGTGATGCTGGTGGACCTGCGCGCCAAGGGCATCACCGGCAAGGAAGCCGAAGCCGTGCTGGGCGCTGCCCACATGACGATCAACAAGAACTCCATCCCCAACGACCCGGAAAAGCCGATGGTCACCAGCGGTATCCGTATCGGTACGCCCGCGATGACCACCCGTGGTTTCAAGGACGAAGAAGCGCGCCTGACCGCCAACCTGATCGCCGACGTGCTGGACAACCCCCGTGACGAGGCCAACATCGCTGCCGTGCGCGCAAAGGTCAATGCCCTGACCGCACGTTTCCCCGTCTACCGTTGATCTGAGCAGCGCCCGCGCCTATGAAATGCCCCTTCTGCAGCCATCCCGATACCCAGGTGGTGGAGACCCGTGTTGCAGAAGACGGCGGCTTTGTACGGCGCAGGCGCCAATGCGGCCATTGCGAAAAGCGCTTCACCACCTACGAGCGGCCCGAAGTCAGCCTGCCGGTCATCGTCAAGAAGGACGGCCGGCGCATCGACTATGACCGCAGCAAGCTGCGCGGCTCCTTCAGCCTGGCGCTGCGCAAGCGCCCGGTTCCCATTGACAAGGTGGACATGGCACTCGAGCATGTCGAAGACAAGCTGCGCACCCTGGGTGCGCGCGAGGTGCAGACCCATCTGATCGGCGAGCTGGTGATGGCCGAGCTGCAAAAGCTCGACAAGGTGGCCTACATCCGCTATGCCAGCGTCTACCGCAGCTTCGAGGACATTGACCAGTTCAAGTCCATCGTCGACGAGGTGACCACCCCGCCGCCGCCGGCCAAGAAGGACAGCGCCCGTAAAAAGGACTGAGCGATAAAAAAAGCGAACCCCAGGGTTCGCTTTTTTTCGTGGGTGCGCCAGACCGGTGCCGGTCCGGCCCCTGCGCGTCAGGACTGCGGCGCCTCCGCAGCGATCGGGCCCACATCCAGCTGCACATCGCTGTTCTGCGCGCGGTGGCGCAGCGCATGGTCCATCAGCACCATGGCCAGCAAGGCCTCGGCAATCGGTGCGGCGCGGATGCCCACGCAGGGGTCGTGCCGGCCCTTGGTGATTACTTCGGTGCTGTTGCCCTCGGTATCGATGGACTCGCGGGGGCTGATGATCGAGCTGGTCGGCTTGATGGCGATGCGGATCTCGATGTCCTGCCCGGTGCTGATGCCGCCCAGAATACCGCCGGCATTGTTGCTGCGAAAGCCCTGGGGGCTGAGCGAATCACCGTGCGTGGTGCCACGCTGGCCCACGCTGTCAAAACCAGCGCCGATCTCCACCGCCTTGACGGCGTTGAGGCCCATCATCGCGTAGGCGATATCGGCATCGAGCTTGTCATACAGCGGCTCGCCCAGGCCCACCGGCACTCCGCTGGCCTGCACCCGGATCAGCGCGCCGCAGGAGTCGCCCGCCTTGCGCAGCGCATCCATGTAGTCTTCATAGCGGCTGACATCGGCCACCGGTGCAAAAAACGGGTTGTTGGGCACATGCGCCCAGTCCTCGAACGGCAGGGCCACCTCGCCCACCTGCAGCATGCAGGCGCGGAACGCGGTGCCGAACTTCTCCTTGAGCCACTTCTTGGCCACGGCGCCGGCCGCGACGGTGGGTGCCGTCAGCCGGGCCGACGAGCGGCCGCCACCACGCGGGTCGCGGATGCCGTACTTGTGCCAGTAGGCATAGTCGGCATGGCCCGGGCGAAAGCTCTGCGCAATATTGGAGTAGTCCTTGCTGCGCTGGTCGGTATTGCGGATCAGCAGCGCAATCGGCGTGCCCGTGGTCTTGCCCTCGTAAACGCCCGAGAGAATCTCCACGCTGTCGGGCTCATTGCGCTGGGTGACAAATTTGCTGGTGCCGGGGCGGCGGCGGTCCAGATCCTGCTGGATGTCTGCCTCGCTCAACGCCATGCCCGGCGGGCAGCCGTCAATCACGCAGCCAATCGCCGGGCCATGGGATTCGCCAAAGTTGGTAACAGTAAATAAGGTGCCGAAGGTATTGCCGCTCATAGCCCGCCATTATCACTGATGCCAGTGCCCCACACAGCCCCGCAGGGCTCACCAGCAGGGCTGGTCACCCCCGGGCGGCTGGCCGGCATGGGGCCAGCCACTGGGCAGGCCCTGCAGCACTGCGCTGTGGCGCACCGCGCGCAGCCGGCCAAAGCCGGTGTCCACCGTTTCCAGATAGGCCGCTGGCGGCACGCTGGCGGGTGCCGGCGCAGCCGATACCGGCCGCTGCCCCATGGATTGCAGCCACTGCGCCACGCGCGCCAGCGATACCTGCACATGCCAGCTGCCGCCTTGCGTCACCTGGCGGTACAAGGCCGCCTGGATGCCAAAGGCCAGCAAAAAGCCCGCGCTGTAATCCAGAATCTGCAGCGGCAGCGCCCGCAGCCCTGCACTGCCAAAAGCCTGGCCCTCGGCCCAGTTGATGCCGCAAACGGTCTGCACCAGCGAATCGAAGCCACGCCGGTCGGCCCAGGGGCCGCTGCGCCCATAGGCCGACAAGCTGGCATACACAATGCCGGGCCGCAGCCGGGCGACAGACTGCGGCTCCAGCCCCAGCGCATCCAGCGCGCCAGGCCGGTAGCCTTGCAGCAGCACATGGGCCTGGCCCAGCAACGCGGCCATGGTGCGCTGGCCTGTCTGCGTTTTCAGGTCCAGCAACGCCGAGCGCTTGCCCCGGCTCATATCGGCAATGGCGTCGATATTGGGCAGGCCCGGGCCATTGACCATCAGCACATCGGCCCCTTGCGCGGCCAGGCTGCGGGCGGCCACGGGTCCGGCCAGAATGCGGGTCAGGTCCAGCACGCGCAGGCCATCCAGCGGCCGGTGCCGGGCAGGTGCAGGCCAGTCACGGGCTGCGGCGGGCTGGCCGCTGTCCAGCGGCGTGATGGACACCAGGGGCTGCGCTGCCACCGCCGCACTTTGGGGGTGGGCCTGCCAGGCCTGCGGGCTGCGGGCGGCTGAGACCACCAGACCGAGCGCTGCGGCCCGCTCTTCCACCGCCTGCGCCGTCCAGCCTTTGAGCGCATCGGCCACCGCCTGGCGCGGGGTGGCTGCGCCGGTGGGCAGGCCCAGCAGCCGCAGCACGCCATCGCGGTGGTGGTCGAAATTGGCATGGATGCGCAGCCAGCCCGGCTCGCCCAGATCGGCGCCGCAGGCATACAGGCCAGAAATGGGGGCCCACAGGTTGGGCTGCTCGCCATCTATCGTGAAATAACCGCTGCATTCGGCCAGCACATGGCCCACATCCACATTGACCGGGGGCATGGGCTGGTGCTGGCGGTGCTGGTCGATCCAGGCGCTGGCCAGGCCGCTGGCAGCCACTGCAGCCGGGGCCGCCACATCGATGCAAAAGCTCGACGGGTAGGCCGTGCCGTTGCCGCTGAGCGCCAAAGCGCTTGGCTGCAAAGCCTGCGCTGGCAGACCCGCTTGCTGCCACAGCGTGTGCACGCTGGCCTGGATGGCGGCATGCAGCGGCAGCTGCGCCAGGGTGTGGCTGGTGGCGGTGTGGTTGCTAAAAGCGTGCAAGGCGTTCTCCTGGTTGGCACATGGGCGCCATTGCATACCCGGCGTCCCCTCGGGTCAATCTTGATTGGGCCGGTACATATAAGGGGCCCTCTGCAGAACTCCTTGCCGTGGTCTGAGCGCGGTCTCGGGCGATCCACGTCCATCCCATTCGGCGAGGGTTGTGCAAAGGCTCCCTAGTGACCCCGCACTGCAGTAGCATGGCCCATGGTCCCCGCATACCCCGCCCCCACCCCGCCTTCCGAAGACGACAGCCCCTGGCTCACCAGCCAGCAGGCCGCCGCGATGCTGGGCGTGCAGCGCGCCAGCCTCTATGCCTATGTGAGCCGGGGGCTGCTGCGGGCGCACAGCCAACCGGGCACGCGCGGCCATGTCTATGCCCGTATCGATGTGCAGCGCCTGGCGCGCCAGCGGCAAGCAGTACGCAACCCCGCGCAGCTGGCCCGCTCCACCTTGGATTGGGGCACACCGGTGCTGCGCTCGGCCATCACCCAGGTCAGCCAGGGCCAGCTGTATTACCGGGGCCGCCATGCGCTGCAATGGGCGCAGCATGCCAGCCTGGAGGACACGGCTGCGCTGCTGCTGGACCAGCCCATCGCGGCAGCACCTCCCAGCGCACCCATGCCAGGCACTGCAGGCACCGAAGGCACAGCAGCCGCCACACAGCCCGTGCCACAACCCCGCCCGCCTGAGCAGGCATTGCGCGCCTGGCACAGTCTGCCTGCTGGCGAGCCCACGCTGGCCCATCCTGGCTGGCCTGGGCCGCTGCTGCTGCAGATGCTGGGGGTGCTGACCGGGTGGCCAGCCACGGATACGGCAACATCTGCGGCCGGCGGGCCCATCCACCAGCAGCTCGCAGCCCTTTGGCAAGTGGATGCAGCGGGCGAAGACACCCTGCGCCAGGCCTTGGTGCTTTGCGCCGACCATGAGCTCAATGCCTCCAGCTTTGCGGCCCGCGTGGTGGCCTCTACAGGCGCCAGCCTGCATGCCAGCCTCGGCGCCGGCCTGGCGGCACTCAGCGGCCCGCTGCACGGCGGCATGACGGCGGTGATCGACCGGCACTGGGATGCCTGGCATGCGGCGCCGCAGGCCGACGGCACGCTGCCGCCCTCACTCGCCCAATTGCTGGCCGACACCCGCATCAACGGCAGCCCCCACTACTGCGCAGGCTTTGGCCACCCGCTCTACCCGGCCGGCGACCCGCGCAGCGAGCGGCTGCTGCGCCTGCTGCCTGCCGATGCGGCCCGCAGCGCCTTGCTGGCCAGCGTCCACCGCCACACCGGCCTGCACCCCAGTCTGGACTATGCGCTGGTGGCCATCCAGCGCGGCCTGGGCCTGCCAGCGGGCGCCGCCTTTGTGCTGTTTGCACTGGGCCGCACGGCAGGCTGGCTGGCCCATGCGCTCGAGCAGCGCGCCAGCGGCCAGCTGATTCGCCCCCGCGCGCAGTATGTGGGTCTGCCGGCTGACACCGCACCCCAGCGGGCGGACGCTGGCTCCACCGGAAACCCCGCCAGCATCCCGGGGCGGATCATCCGTTTCTGACCGGCACCCAAGCCCAGGCGCAAAAAAGCGGCCTCGCAGGCCGCCCGTGTTGCAGGTGTTGAGCAGAACCAGCGCACCGCAAGCTGCGCCGGCGGTGCATCAGGAATCGGTCTCGCCTTCCACCGGCCAGTCCCGGATATAGGCCTTGAGCATCTTGTTCTCGAAGTTCTGGCTGTCGACGACGGCCTTGGCCACGTCGTAGAAGCTGATCACCCCCATCAGCATCTTCTTGTCCATTACCGGCATGTAGCGCGCATGGCGGTCCAGCATCATGCGGCGTACCTCGTCCATGTCGGTCTCCATCGTGCAGGTCAAAGGTGCGTCATCCATCACGCTGCGCACCAGGATGCTGCCGGCGGTACCGCCGTTGTTGACGATGGCGACGATCACCTCGCGGAACGTCAACATGCCCACGACGTCGCCGTGCTCCATCACCACCAGCGAGCCAATGTCCTTCTCTGCCATGGTCTGGATCGCGTCGCCCAGAGGGTCATTCACGCTGGCCGTGTAGAGGGTGTTGCCTTTGAGGCGGAGGATATCGCTGACTTTCATGGGTGTCTCCTTGTACCGTTCTCCGATGCGGGTGGGACCCGCCTGCATGCAAACGCATCGGCGACAGGCCTGCCAGTCCGGGTCTGCTAAATATAGCCGACAATGCCCGTCCAGAACGACAACATCGCGGAGATACGCCATGCCCGGTTATACCGATCCCGGCTTTGACACCCTGAGTCTGCACGCCGGCGCCCAGCCGGACCCTGCCACCGGCGCCCGTGCCGTCCCCATCCACCTGACCACGTCCTTCGTTTTCGAGTCGAGCGACCACGCGGCCAGCCTCTTCAATCTGGAGCGGCCCGGCCATGTCTACAGCCGCATCAGCAACCCCACCAATGCGGTGCTCGAGCAGCGCGTTTCCGCACTCGAAGGGGGCGTTGGCGCGATCGCGGTGGCCAGCGGCCAGGCCGCGTTGCACCTGTCGATTGCGACCCTGATGGGTGCGGGCAGCCATATCGTCGCCAGTACCGCGCTCTACGGTGGCAGCCAGAACCTGCTGCACTACACGCTGGCCCGCTTTGGCATCGAGACGACTTTCGTCAAACCCGGCGATATCGACGGCTGGCGCGCTGCGGTGCGGCCCAACACCAAGCTGTTCTTTGGCGAGACCGTCGGCAACCCCGGCCTCGATGTGCTGGACATCCCCACGGTCTCGGCCATCGCCCATGAGGCCGGCGTACCCTTGCTGGTCGACTCCACCCTGACCTCGCCGTGGCTGATCAAGCCCTTTGCGCATGGCGCCGACATCGTCTACCACTCTGCTACCAAGTTCCTCTCCGGCCACGGCACCGTCATCGGCGGCATCGTGGTCGATGGGGGCAGTTTTGACTGGGAGAAGTCTGGCCGCTTCCCCGAGCTGACCGAGCCCTATGACGGCTTTCACAACATGGTGTTCAGCGAGGAATCGACGACCGGCGCCTTCTTGCTGCGCGCGCGGCGTGAGGGCCTGCGTGACTTTGGTGCCTGCATGAGCCCGCACAGCGCCTGGCTGATTCTGCAAGGCATCGAAACCTTGCCGCTGCGCATGGAGCGCCATATGCGCAACACCGAAAAGGTGGTGCAGTTCCTGGCCAGCCACCCGCTGGTCAGCCGCGTGGGCCACCCCCTGCTCGACGGCCACCCTTCCCACGCGCTGGCGCAGAAGCTGCTGCCGCGCGGCGCGGGCTCGGTGTTCAGCTTTGACATTGCCGGCAACCGCAACCAGGGCAAGAAGTTCATCGAGACGCTCAAGGTCTTCAGCCACCTGGCCAATGTCGGTGACTGCCGCTCGCTGGTCATCCATCCGGCCAGCACCACGCACTTTCGCATGCACGACGACGCGCTGGCGCAGGCGGGCATCAGCCAGGGCACGATCCGCCTGTCCATCGGCCTCGAAGATGCCGACGACCTGATCGACGACCTCAAGCGCGCGCTCAAGGCCGCAGAGAAGGCCGCATGATGGAAATCCGTGTCTATGCATCGCAGGATGCGCCAGCAGTGGTGCAGCTGTGGAACGACTGTGGCCTGACCCGCCCCTGGAACGATCCGCACAAGGACATTGCGCGCAAGCTCAGCGTCTCGCCCGAGCTGTTCTGGGTCGGTGTCGATGAGCAGGGCGAAGTGATGGCCAGCATCATGGTCGGCTATGACGGCCACCGGGGCTGGATCAACTACCTGGCCGTGCACCCCAAGCACCAGCGCCAGGGCCATGCGCGCCAGTTGATGCAGCGCGCCGAGGCCGAGCTGACCGCGCTGGGCTGCCCCAAGCTCAACCTGCAGGTGCGTGCCGGCAACGAGGCCGTCATCGCCTTCTATGAAAGCCTGGGTTACAGCGACGACCACACCGTGAGCCTGGGCAGGCGGCTGATTGCAGACATCTAGACCATCGGAGCACAGACATGCGAATCCAAGTTCAAGGTGCCGACCTGTATGCCTACACCGGCGGCAAGGCGCTCAATGCCAACCAGCCCACTGCCCTCTTCATCCACGGCGTGCTGTGCGACCACAGCGTCTGGGCGCTGCAAAGCCGCTACCTCGCCAACCATGGCTGGAATGTGCTGGCCATCGACCTGCCGGGGCACTGCAAGAGCGGTGGCGCCGCGCCGCAGACTGTGGAGCAGGCCGCCGGCACCATCGCCCAGCTGCTCGATGCCGCCGGGCTGGAGCGCGCCGCCCTCATCGGCCACAGCTGGGGCAGCCTGATTGCGATGGAAGCGGCCGCACGCCTGGGCGAACGCATCAGCCACCTGGTGCTGGTCGGCACTGCCGATCCGATGAAGGTCGCGCCCGCCTTGCTGGAGCAAGCGTTGAACGCCACTGACCAGGCCATTGGCATGGTGCAGACCTTCTCGCGCGCGACCTTGGCCCCCCCTTCGGGTGCCGGCAGCTGGGTGTTTGGCGCAGGCATGGCGCTGGCCCGCCGCGTGCAGGCGAGCAACAGCGATACCAACCTGCTGCACACCGGTTTTGTCGCCTGCGACAGCTACCGCAACGGCCAGCCCGCCATGGCCGCGCTGGCCTGCCCGGTGCTGTTCGTGCTGGGCGAGCAGGACCAGATGACCCCGGCCCGCGCCGCGCGCAGCCTGGTGGATGCAGCCCAGGCGGCCGGCAAGCAGGTGCAGGTCCGCATGGTGCCCTGCGGTCACAACCAGATGACCGAGTCGCCCGATGAGACCTTGTTCGCCATCCATGATTTTCTCAAGGCCCCGCCCGCCTCCCAGCGCGCCGCCTGAGGAAATGCTGCGGCGCAACAAGAGCCGCTCCCGATGGCGCCACCAGTTTTGCTATGGTGTGATTGCTTTTGTTTTTATAGCAGTCTATCCCGTATGTATCTGGCGTAAGAAGGCGTAAGCCTCCGCAGAAAATGCCGCATTCTAGGCAGCAAATGCGTTAGCCTATCCACTAGGCCGATGGAGGCCCAGACAGCTGCATCTGAAAAGCTGCAGACCGGATACATACGACTTATGCAATACAAGGCCCTTCCCTGTTTGCTGCAGCACTGCCAGGCGCAACCCTGGCACCTGTTGCGGCCACGCGTGGACATGGACCTGGAGCGTTGGGCGGAGACCTGGGCGGACCAGTTGTCAAGCCTGCATGAATTCTCCAGCCATGGCTACTATGGTCTGGACGTGCAGGATCTGGACGCCGACAGCCAACGCGCAGCGCGCGCCGGCTGGTGCCGGGCTGCGCTGCAGTCGCTGGCGCTGCTGGACCTGGCCTACAGCCGTGGCCTGCCCCCGCGTGCGATGGAAGGTCTGTTCGAGCACGTGTTGCACTGGTGCAATGAATACGCGGATTTCATGCGCAGCGCTGCGGCCACGCCTGCGCAGGCGGTGCAGCCCTTCAACCCCGCCTCCAACAACTACCCGGCTGCTGTGCAACTGCTCGCTTTGCCGATCCTGCTGGAGCGCCAGGAACTGATCCCCGGCATCGTCAAACGGCTGCTGGGCAACCGCTGTGACTGCCTGCTCGACTACCTCAGCGCCGTCGCCTGCGACAAGGACGAGGCCTCCGCCCAGGTGTTCTGCCCCAAACCTTATGCCGATCTGGCCGCCTTCTTCGAGCAGACCGAGCTGGGCACCGCGCCACTGCAGCACTATCTGGAAGAACACTACAGCAGCCAGCCCCACCCGACGCTGGCGGCCATTGGCCGGCTGATCGGCATGGGCGAACACCATCCACGTTGGGCCTGGGAGGTCGCCGCGCTGGTGGTGCTGTATGAACTCGACGACAGCGCACTGACCGCCTTCAGCTGCTACCCCGCCGACATGGTGGCGCTGGCGCGCCAGCGGCTGGCATTCAACGAGGCCAGCTTCGCCGTCCACTGAAGGGCGTGTAGCGCCCCTCCGCGCAAGCGGGTGCAGGTGGCGGCCGGCGCAGGCAAGCCAGCAAGCGGTCTGAAGGTCGCAGCACCTCCGGCCCCTGAAACAACGCTCAGGCCTTGGCTTGCACGGCCTGGTCCCCCTCATCACCCGGCGCCAGCGCCTGCGCTGGCGCTTGCACCTCGGGCTCCGGTGCCGCATCAGGCAGCCACTGGCGGCGCTCCAGCAGCGCAATCAGCACCATCTGGTCCAGGCCGCTGTGCCACCACAGCGGCTCGGTGGCTTCATTGCGATCGAGCATCAGCGCAGCCACCAGCGGCGCGGCCAGGGTCTGCGCAGGCTCGATCAGCAGCACATAGCGCATGTCATGCTGGCTCTCGGGCGCACCGGTGCCGGTTCGGTGTTCATCGACATCCACCACAGCGCCCACCCAGTCGAGTTGGCACAGCACATCGAGCGCGCGATGCAGCTGCACATCCTCCACCTGCAGGCGGGTGGCAAGCTGGTGCAGGTACAGGCCCTTTTCGGGTTGGTAGCGCATCAGGTTGAGCGCGCGCAGGCATTCCAGCGCCAGCTGAAAATCCCAGCTCTGCGCCAGCGGCAGCCGCGCCACGCCTGCCAGCAGGCTGGGCAGGTACGCGGCCACCACCGCGCCCAGCAGTACGATCACCCAGGCCACATAGATCCAGATCAGCAAGATTGGCAAGGTGGCAAAGGTGCCATAGATCGTCGAATAGGTCGGCACATGCACGAGGTACAAGGTCAGCACCTTCTTGGCCACCTCGATGCCCACGGCCACGAACAGACCGCCGGCCAGCGCATCGCGCCAGCGCACATGGGTGTTGGGCACATAGCGGTACATCGCAGTCACGCCCGATGCCAGCAGCACAAACTCCAGCGAATCAAAGGCCAGCCGGATCAGGTACGGCAGCTCGCCAAAGGCGCTGCGCGAGGCCGCCACCACCGACGACGTCAGCACCAGGCTGGAGGCCAGCACCAGCGGGCCCAGCGACATGGCCGCCCAGTAGATAAGCACGCGCTGGCCCAGCGGCCGCAGCTGGCGCACGCGCCAGATGTTGTTCAGGGTACGGTCCATCGTCAGGATCAGCGCCAGCGCTGTCACCAGCAAAAAGCTCAGCCCCGCCAGGCCCAGGCGGCTGGCCTTGGACGCAAACTGCGTGATGTAGCCCAGCACCTGGCTCGCAATGGTGCTGGGGATCAGGCTCTCGATCAGCCAGCGCTGCAACTGCGCCTCGACCGTCGCAAACATCGGAAAGGCGGTGAGCAAGGCCAGTGCCACCGTGAAAAAGGGCACCAGTGCCAGCATCGTGGTAAAGGTCAGGCTGCTGGCCGTCAGGCCCAGGCGGTCCTCACCGAAGCGCGTGCGCAAGGTGTTGACGGTATTGCGCCACGGAAACGCCGCAAACTGCTGCCACCACAGCGCCCATCCCTGGCGCCGATGCACCTGCAAAGATGCCGCGTTTTTCTCATCACTTACGTACATACCGATATGATGCCATTTCCATGCCTGTATCCACCCCTGATCCTGCGGCAAATCTGCCTGAATTGGTAACGCCTGCGCCGGCCGGCGCCGCTGCGCAATATTCGCGCTGGCTGGCGGTGGCGGCGCTGCTGGGCCTCGTCGTGCTGTGCCTGGCCTGGGAGCTGTGGCTCGCTCCGTTGCGGCCGGGCGGCTCCTGGCTGGTGCTCAAGGCCTTGCCGCTGTGCCTTCCGCTGGCCGGCCTGCTCAAGCACCGCATGTATACCTACCGCTGGCTGAGCCTGCTGGTGTGGCTGTATTTTGTCGAAGGCGTGGTGCGCGCCTGGGGCGATGCCGCGCCCAGCCGCTGGTGCGCGCTGGCCGAGATCGCACTGTGCCTGCTGCTGTTTGCCGCCTGCGTGGTGCATATCCGGGGCCGCCAACGCGCCGTGGCCCCGGCGCCCCAGCCGGCCGCCGCTTCCTAGACCTTTTTTCTTTTCATGTGCTGAGACCTCCAATGACCGACCTGATAGCGAGCTTGCGCCAGATAGTGGGCGATGCCCATGTGCTTACCGAGGGCGACCTGAGCGCCTACGAACAGGACTGGCGCCGCCGCGTCCACGGCAAGGCGCTGGCGGTGGTACGCCCCGCCACGACCGAGCAAGTGGCGGCCGTCGTCAAGGCCTGCGCGGCCAACGGCACCTCCATCGTGCCCCAGGGCGGCAACACCGGCCTGGTCGTGGGCTCCACGCCCGACACCTCGGGCCAGCAGGTGGTGCTGAACCTGGGCCGCATGCAGGCCATCCGTGCGATCGACAAGGACAACCTCACCGTCACGGTCGAGGCCGGCTGCATTCTGCAAACCCTGCAGGAGCGCTGCGAAAGCCAGGGCTACCTGTTCCCGCTGTCGCTGGCGGCCGAAGGCAGCTGCACCATCGGCGGCAACCTGGGCACCAATGCCGGCGGCACCCAGGTCGTGCGCTATGGCAATACCCGCGAGCTCTGCCTGGGCCTCGAAGTCGTCAATGCGCAGGGCGAGATCTGGAACGGCCTCAAGGGCCTGCGCAAGGACAACACCGGCTACGACCTGCGCAACCTCTTCATCGGCAGCGAAGGCACCTTGGGCGTGATCACCGCCGCAACGATGAAGATCTACCCGATGCCGGCGAGCCAGCTCACCGCCTGGGCGGCACTGCCGTCGTTCGATGCCGCCGTGCGCCTGCTGGCGCTGGCCCACCAGTACCTGGGCGCGGGCCTGACCGGCTTCGAGGTGATGAACCGCTTTGCGCTGACCTTGGTGGACAAGCACATGCCCCAGCTGCGCGTGCCCTTTATCGACAACCCCGCCTTCCCCTACGCCGTCGTGCTGGAAAACTCCGACAGCGAATCGGAAGAACATGCCCGCAGCCGCTTTGAGGCGCTGATGGAAGCCGCCTTCGAGCAGGAAATCGTGCTCGACGCCGTCGTGGCCGAGAACCTGGGCCAGGCCCACAACCTCTGGCATATCCGCGAGAGCATTCCGCTCGCACAGGTCGAGGAAGGCCTCAACATCAAGCACGACATCTCGGTGCCCATCTCGCGCATCCCCGAGTTTGTCGAGCATGCCACGCAGGTGCTCAACGACAAGGTGCCGGGCATGCGCCTGGTCAATTTCGGCCACCTGGGCGACGGCAATCTGCACTTCAATGTGCAGGCGCCCGAGGGCGTCGACGCCAAGCAGTTCCTCGATGAGCATGAGCACGAGGTCAACCACATCGTCTATGACGCAGTCGCCGCTTTCGGCGGCTCCATCTCGGCCGAGCACGGCATCGGCACGCTCAAGGTCGACACCCTGCCGCAGTACCAGTCGCCGGTGGCCTTGTCGATGATGCGTGCGGTCAAGGCCGCGCTGGACCCGCAGAACATCATGAACCCGCATGCGATGGTCACACGCGGCTAAATAAGCTGCACACCACCAAAAAGGGCGGCCCTCGATGAGGTGCCGCCCTGTTTTTTAGCGCGCCGAAGGATCAGGACGCCGGCGTGCCCACCGCGTTGCTGATCATCTGGTTTACATCCTTGGGCCAGGAGAAGGCCGCGCCCGGGTCCTGCACCACGCGGGGCTGGCCGTCCTGCAGCCACCAGATGCGCATGGTGTTGCTCTTGGCATCCAGGGCCACGGCGGCGGCATTCTGGCCACCATCGTGCTGGCGGTTGCCGGTGATGTAGTAGACGGAACCCTGCTTGCTCAGCGGCCCGGTCACCTGCAGGTTCTGCATGAAGGCCGCACGGTGCTCACCCAGCAGGTGCTGCATGCGCGCAGCCATCACGCCCTGCTGCAGGAAAGCGGCATCGTGCGGATACTGGCCCACCTGGGCCTGCAGCTGATTCCAGGCCTGCTGGCCGTTGGGGTCCATGCCAGCGGGCGCCGTCTGGCAGCCGGCCAGCGCCAGCGCCGCAGCTGCGCCCAGGGCCAGGCCCCATTTCTTCGTCATCGTCCACATATCGGTGTCCTTGTCAGCGTTTGCAGCGCCCTCTCCTGCGCCCGGCAAACTGTCGATGTCCCGGCGCCCACCGGCTTGGGCCACGGCGGTGTGCCGCCGGCTCCGGTGGGCCCGGGCGCCAAAGCCGACACCCTACACCAATTTTTGCGCGGCAATGGCCATCGCAGGTATCTCCCACAGGCGCTTATCCTTACGGCCTACGCAAGCAACGCGGCCGTCGTACAGTACATCCTTTGGGCCTTGCCACCTGTCCCGCCGCCTTGGCACGCATGCCCGCGCCGGGCCAGGCGCCCGCCCCCGGGCGGCGATGCGGCCAGGCCCCCCGAACAGCCCCAGAAGAACATGAAGCAATACCTCCAACTCGTGCAGAACATCCTGGACCAAGGCTCCTGGCAGACCAACCGCACAGGCATCCGCACGCTCAGCATGCCCGGCGCCATGCTCAAGTTTGATCTGCAGCAAGGCTTTCCGGCCGTCACCACCAAGAAGCTGGCTTTCAAATCCGCCATCGGCGAGATGGTCGGTTTTCTGCGCGCCGCGCGCAGCGCCGCCGATTTCCGCGCGCTGGGCTGCAAGGTCTGGGACCAGAATGCCAATGAAAACCAGGCCTGGCTGGCCAACCCCTACCGCCTGGAGGCCGATGACCTGGGCCCCGTCTACGGCGTGCAATGGCGCCAATGGCCGGCCTACAAGCTGATCGACCTGGCCCAGCCCCACAGCCAGGCCCAGGTGGCCGACGCGCTTGCCAAGGGCTACACCCAGATCGGCGAAGTGGCCGAAGGCGGCAAACGCCAGATCGTGCTCTACAAGGCCATCGACCAGCTGCGCCAGTGCCTGGACACCATCATGACCGACCCGGGCAGCCGCCGCATCCTCTTCCACGGCTGGAACTGGGCCCAGCTCGAAGAAATGGCCCTGCCCCCCTGCCATCTGCTCTACCAGTTCCTCGTCGACCAGAGCAAGCGCGAGATCTCGCTGTGCCTGTATATCCGCAGCAATGATGTGGGCCTGGGCACCCCCTTCAACCTGACCGAAGGCGCCGCGCTGCTGCACCTGATGGGGCGCCTGAGTGGCTACACACCGCGCTGGTTTACCTACTTCATCGGTGATGCCCACATCTACGAAAACCACCTGGACATGCTGCAGGAGCAGCTCAAGCGCGAGCCCTTTGAATCCCCCAAGCTGGTGCTGTCGGACCGCATCCCCGACTACGCGGTGACCGGCCAGTACCAGCCCGAATGGCTGGAAAAGGTCGAACCGTCGGACTTCTGGCTGGAAGGCTACCAGCACCATGCGCCGTTGACGGCGCCGATGGCCGTATAAACAGAAACGCCCGCTATCGCGGGCGTTTGCTCAGGTGGGAGCCATAGGGCCTTCAGCCCCCGCAGCGCGCCTTCAGCGCCTCAAACGACGCCCGCTTTTGCTTGCGGATCGGCAGCGGCAGCGCAATCGACTCAGCTTCGATCTGCATGCTCTTCATGCGCTCCGGATCGGGGCAATCGGCCGGACGCGGCTCGGGGGCATCCGCGGGTGCTGCTGCCGGTGGTGCGGACGCCGGTGGGTTATCCGCCGGGCGGCTGGTGACCGGGCGGTCATGCTCGCGCGGGTTGATGCCCTGGCTGGACGGTGTCACGATGATGGTCTCGGCCTTCTGCCCGGCCGCGCAGGGCTCGTCCTGAAAGCTGGTGCGGCCCTGGGCATCAACGCATTTGTTGATGGCCCATGCCGGTGCGCTCAAGCAGCACGCTGCCGCGAGCAATCCGGCAGCAAAGGTGGGGCGGGCGTGGGGCATGGGGCAGTCCAGACAAATGGCGAAAAGCCCATTATGCGGCAGCCCGCCCCCGTGCCTCCGGCTCAGTTCAACTCGATGCGCACGCCGCTCTTGACCAGGGCCTGCAGCTTTTTGGTTTCGGCCTGCAGGTACTGGCCAAAGGCCTCGGGGGTGGACAGCGCTACCAGCAAACCGGTCTTGGCAATCTGCGCGCGCACTGCAGGGTCTTCCACCGCGCGGTGCAGATCGGCATTGATCTGCTGCACCACCGCATCGGGTGTGGCAGCCGGTGCCAGCATGCCAAACCAGCTGCCGCTGACAAAGTCCATGCCCAGCTCCTTGAAGGTCGGAATCTCGGGCGCGTCCGGGTGGCGCTGCTCGGAGGCCATGGCCACCGCCGCCACCTTGCCGGATTTGACCAGTGCGTACGACGACATGCCGTCAAACATGCCATCGACCACACCGGCCATCAGATCGGTCATCGCCGGGCCCTGCCCCTTGTAAGGCACATGGGTAAAGCGGATACCCGCCTTCGTCGCAAACAGCTCGGCGCCCAGATGCGGGCTCGATCCGGGGCCGGATGAGGCCAGCTTCAGCGATCCGGGCTCGGCCTTGGCGCGGTCGATCAAGTGTTGCAGCGACTGCCCGCGCAAGCGGTTGGTGACCAGCAGCACATTGTGGCTGGAGCCCAGCAGGCCCACGGGCCGGAAGGCATCGGGCCCATAGGGCAGCTGGCGGCGCAGCACCGGGTTGGAGGTGTAGGCATAGCTGGTGAACAGCAGCGTATAGCCATCGGCCGGGGTGCGTGCCACTGCGCTGGTCCCTATGATGGTGCCCGCGCCGTCGCGGTTCTCCACCACCACCGGCTGGCCCCAGAGCGTAGCGAGCTTGGCCGCCAGCGACCGGGCCAGCGTATCGGTCAGGCCGCCGGCCGAATACGGCACCACGATCGTCACGCGTTTGTTGGGGAAAGCGGCCGTCGCCTCGGCCGCGGACGCGGACGCGGCTGCAGCGCAAAAAGCCAGACCCAGCCCCAGGGCTGTAGTGCGCCAAGAATGCCTTCTAAACATAAGACCTCCCTTGCCCAGCCTGTCTGCCGGGCAATTGCCAGACCGTTGCAAAAGTGGGCTGTACCGTTGCGGCACAGAGGATCCCTGGGCAGGACTGCAGCGCCTTCAGCCCTGCAGCTTGCCCACGGCGCCGCTCAATCGACCTTGAGCTTGGCCACCTTGGCCAGCTGCTGCCACAGCGCCATGTCGCGCTTGACGACCTGGCTGAACTCGGCGGCCGACTTGTGCGCAGGGATCAGCATGTTCTGCTCGGCAAACTTGGCCTTCATCTCGGGGCTGCCCAGCGCCTGGCCCAGATCGGCATTGAGTCGGTCGATGATCTTGGGGTCCGTCTTGGCGGGTGCGAACACGCCGTACCAGCCGTCGGCGTCGAAGGTGTAGCCCTGCTCGGTCAGGGTCGGCACATCCTGCAATGCAGGGCCGCGCGCCGATCCGGAGGCTCCCAGCGCACGCAGCTTGCCGCTGCGGACATGGGGGATCGGCGAGGCAATGTCCATAAAGCCCACGCCAATCGTGTTGGCCAGCAGATCGCCCAGCTCCACAGCGGTGCCCTTGTAGGGCACATGGGGCATGTCCAGGCCGTAGTGGGCCTTGATGCCTTCCATCACCAGGTGGCCGGTCGAGCCGCTGCCCCAGGAGCCATAGGCCAGGCGGCCTGGGTTGGCCTTGGCGTACTGCACCATGTCGGCCAGGTTCTTGAAGCCGGTCGCCGGGTTGGCCACCAGCAGGATGCCTGCCGCCCCGATCTGGGCCACCGGTGCCAGGTCGCGCATCGCGTCATAGGGCATCTTGGGCTGGATGATGGGGTTGATCGCAATCGACGACGACGGCGAGAACAGCAAGGTATAGCCATCGGCCTGGGCCTTGGCCACATGGTCATTGCCGATGATGCCGTTGGCGCCGGCCTTGTTCTCGACGTAGAGGCTTTCCTTCAGCGAGCTCTGCAGCGGCGGCAGCAGCAGGCGCGCAAAGATGTCGCCGCCTGACCCGGCCGGCCCGGGCACAATCATCCGGATCGCCTTGTTGGGCCAGGCGGTGTTGGCCCACGTTGCGCCCGCGCCCGCTGCAGCGAGCAGGCCCAGCAGCATCTGCCGGCGGTTGAAGCTTGCGTATGAATCGGTCATTTTTTTGTCTCCTGTTGATCGCGGATGGCCCGGCCCTGCCGCAGCTACCCCCTGGTTCCATCGCTGGCATGTCAGCGCTGCCCGGGCTTGTCGCGCCCGGTGCAGCGGCCAGCGCGCTCGTTACGGCATCTTCAGATCGGCCAGTTTGGCCAGGCCCCCCCAGATCTTCATATCGGACTGGATGGAGCGGGCAAACTCGGCCGCCGGCTTGACGGCCGGCAGCGCCATGTTCTGGTCTTCAAACTTTTTGCGGATATCGGCGCTTTGCGCCACCTGCGCCAGGGCCTGGTTGAGCCGCTCCACCATCTCGGGGTTGGAGGTGGCGGCCGGCAGAAACACGCCATACCAGCCGTCCGCATCGAACTTGAAGCCCTGATCGGTAAACGTGGGCACCTGCGGCGTGGCCGGTGCGCGCTGCGTGCCGGTCACACCCACGGCCAGCAGCTTGCCATTGCGGATATGCGGCACGGGCGACGCGATGTCCATGAAGCCCATCGCGATGTTGTTGCCGATGATGTCCGACAGCTCGGTGGACAGCGCCTTGTAGGGCACATGGTGGATGTCGATGCCGTAATGGGCCTTGAGGCCCTCCAGCGCCAGATGGCCCGACGAGCCATTGCCCCAGGAGCCGCAGGACAGCTTGCCCGGGTTGGCCTTGGCATAGCGCACCAGGTCGGCCAGGGATGCAATGCCGGTCTCCGCATTGGCCACCAGAAAAATTCCCGACAGCCCTATCTGGCCCACCGGCAGCAGATCGCGCTGCGTGTCATAGGGCAGCTTGGGCTGGATGAACGGGTTGATGACGATGGCCGACGACGGCGCAAACAGCACCGTGTGCGCATCGCTGCTTTTGGCGACAAAGTCATTGGCGATGATGCCGTTGGCGCCCACCTTGTTTTCCACATAGAAGGGCTGGCCCAGCGCTGCCTGCAGGCCGGGCGCCAGCAAGCGGGCAAACACATCGCCGCCCGATCCCGGCGAGCTGGTCACCACCAGGCGCACCGGCTTGCTGGGCCACGGCGCGGCCGCCCGCGCCAGGGGAAGTGCGGCAGGCAGAGCGGCAGCCATGGCCGCCATCAGCAGGGTGCGGCGTTCGCTACGCAACTGGTTCATCGTTGTCTCCTTGTCGTTCGATGTCATGCCGCCTCCAGCTCAGCCAGCACCGTGATGCCCAGCGCCGTGCCATGCACCGCCAGGTGTGCACCCATCTGGATGACCTGCGCCACCGCATCGCGCGCCACGCCCAGGCCATGGGCCTGCTGCAAGGCTGCGCGCAAGGCCTCGGGCTGGTTGGCGGTAAAGCAGGCATGCAGCGCAATCGTGATCAGGCAGCGCTCACCTGCGCTCAGGCCCTTGCCGCTTTCTGCCGTGCGGGCCAGCGCCTGCAGATGGCCAAAATAGGCCGGGTCCAGCACCTGCAGCCGCGCCCACAGGTCGGGCGGCAGGTCTTCCGCCGTGGTCTCTGCGCCGGGCAGCAGACCATACACCTGGGCTACCGAATCCAGCGCCGCCGCAGTCGCGCCTGCGCCTTGCAGGCAAACCAAGGTCAGCACATCGAGCAAGTCGTCATCGCTGGCGCCGCAGGCCAGCGCCTTTTGCATGTGCAGCTTCAAGCCGCTGGCAAACAAATGGCTGGCGGAGGCATCGAGCGCCACATAGACGAGTTCCACCATGCGCTCGCTCAGGCCGCCGCTGCGTGCCGGGTAACCGGCATAGTGCGCATAGGCCTGCAAAAATGCCGGGCGGCGCGCCAGCAGCTGCGCGTTCCAGGGCCGCCAGTAGCCACGCTCCTGGCGGTACAAGGCTTCAACGGCGGCGGTGTCCCATTCAGCCATGGTGGCTCTCCTTGGTGCCTGAGATATCCAGGCACTGCCCGGTTACAAACTGCGCCTGCGCCCCGGCCAGAAAACGGACCAGCGGCAGCAGTTGCGCCACAGCCGCCCCCGTGGCCTGTTCAGGCGACAGCAGCAGCGCATTGATGCGCAGGCCCTGGGTGGCCCATTCGCAGGCCAGGGTCGCCACCAGCATGCGCACGGCAGCCAGCGCCGTCTGGTGCTGCCAGGCAGGCACGCCGTGGGGCGCGCCAGCGGGCAGCAACAGCACCAGGCTGGCATCGCGCGCATGGGCAGCCGCAAACTGCTGGCCGGCGCTCAGCACGGCCTCCAGCAGATCGCCGCCAGCAGGCGCCAGCGCCTGGGTGCTGACCACCCCTTGGCATCGCTCCCCTGTTGCAGCCGCATGCGCAGGCGCATCCGCCTGCAGCGCTTGCAACCAGGCACCATCACAGGCGGCATTGCTGCCTGCTTGCAGCTGCAGATGCAGCGGCGTCTGCAACGGTGCAGGCACAGCCGGGTTCAGCGCGCAGCGGCTGCTGCCGCCATAAATGCCCGATCCACCATCCACCGAGACGACCTGGCCCGACAGCACATGCGCCTGCGGCTGCGCCAAAAACACCAGCGCTGCGGCCATTTCCTCGGGCTCGGCCAGGCGGCCCAGCGGAATCTTGGCAACGGCATCGGCCAGCGCCAGGCGGCCTGCATCCATCAGCCCTTGCACCAGCTCAGTACGCACAAAACCGGGGCACAAGGTGGTCACACCCAGCTGCGGGTAGCGCTGCGCCAGGCTGTGCGACCAGGCAATCAGCCCGGCCTTGCTGGGGCTGTAGAGGCCGCGCCAGGGAATGGCCTTCTGCCCTGCGCCGGAGGACACATTGACAATGCGCGCATCCGGCTTCAGTCGCGGCAGGCAGGTGTCGAACAAGGCCTGCGGTGCCTGCAGGTTCAGCCGCAGCAGGCGCTGCCACTGTGCGGGCGCCTGCTCGGCCAGCGGCCGGCCGCTGCTGTCCGAGATACCGGCGTTGTTGACCAGCGCATCGAGCGCTGGCAGCGCAGCCAGCTGGCGGCCCAGCTGGGCCAGCGCCTGTGCATCGGTCAGGTCCAGCGCAAAGGCCTGCGCACGGGCGGCGCCCTGCGCCAGGCAGTGCGCAGGCAGCGCGGCAATCGCAGGGCTGATGTCGACCAGCAGGCAGTCCCAGCCCTGCTGCGCAAACTGCAGCGCGGCAGCGCGGCCAATGCCGGAGGCAGCACCGGTGATCAAGACAGCGGGCATGGAGCGGGCGCCTCAGATGTTGGTGAAGGTAATGCCGCCGTCCACCACCAGCGCCTGCGCGGTGGTGAACTGCGCAGCATCGCTGGCGAGAAAGCAGATGGTGCCGGCGATGTCGTCCACCGTGCCCAGGCGCCCCATCGGCGTCCTGGCCACGCGGCCGGCATCGCGCTCGGCATTGCGGTTGCGTTGCGTGCCCTCGGTCGGCACGGCCGAGGGGCAGACCGCATTCACGCGGATATGGCGCTCACCCAGCTCTGCCGCCGCAGCGCGGGTAATGCCCAGCACGCCGGCCTTGATGCCTGAATACACCATCGAGCTGCCGGCAGAGCGCAGCGCCGCAACCGAGGCCACATTGATGATGGCGCCACCGCGCTCGGCATCCATGCGGGCCGCAGCGGCCTGGATGCCCCAGAGCACCGCCTTGAAGCCGATGTCCAGCATGCGGTCCACCGTCTCGGGCATGATCTCGCTCACCGATTGGTAGCGCACCCAGGCGGCGTTGTTGACCAGAATGTCCAGCCGCTGGTGGCGCGCATGGGCCTCGTCCACGGCGGCGGTCATCTCTTCCCGTGTGGCCACGTTCTTCACCACACCAAAGGCCTGGCCGCCCTGCGCGGTGATAGCGGCCACGGTTTCTTCCACCAGCGCCTCCTTCAAATCATTCACCGCCACGACTGCACCGCGCGCGGCCAGTTGCAGCGCGGTGGCGCGGCCAATACCGGCACCGGCGCCGGTGATCAGGGCCACACGGCCTTCCATGTCTCTCGCGATGGCCCTTGTCATGGCGTCACCTCACAACGGTCGATAAAGTCAGCGCCCACGGCGCGCATCAGCGCACCGGCACCCAGGCTGGCGTCCAGCTTTTTGTGCTCGCGCAGGCTGCGGTGCAGCCCCAGCTCCCAGGTAAAGCCCATGCCACCATGCAGGTGGATGGCTTTTTCCAGCACCCAGGCGCCCTGGCTCAACGCAGCGGCCAACGCGCTGTCCGCCTCGCGGGGGGCATCGCATGCGTCCGCACGCAGCGCACGCCAGGCCTGGGCGCTGGATGCCTCCAGCAGCAGGCACATGCGCGCCAGGTGGTGGCGCACCGCCTGTTTGGCCGACAGCGGCCGGCCAAACTGCACACGCGCTTGCAGGTAATCGGCAGTGCGCTCCAGCGCGCCGGCGCACAGGCCGTTCACATACTCGGCCCAGAGCAGCTTGGTGTCGGCACAAAAGGCCTGCGACTGCTGCGCATCCAGGCTCAGCAGCGGCGCGGCACCGGCGGTCGACACCCACAGCTGGGGCACTTCCGGGTCCAGCATTGCTTCGGCCTGGCAGCGCAAGTCCGCCTTGTCGTAGAGCGCAAAACCGGCACCGGTCTGCACCAGCGCATAGTCGGCCTGCTGGCCATTGCGCGCCACCCCGCTCCAGCCGCCAGCGGCCTGCGCAGCCATCACCACGCACAGCGATTTCTCGCCACGCAGCAGCTGGCCGCCGGCCTGCGTGCCCTGCAGCGCCTTGCTGGCGGCCATCTGCTCAGGCAGGGGGTAGGACAGTTGCATCTGCCCCGCCACGCGCACCACCGGCATCGCAAATGCCAGCGGCAGGCCCAGGCCGCCCTGCGCTTCATCGGCGCAAATGCCGAACAGGCCGGCATCGGCCATGGCGGCGGCCGCCTCGGACGGGCCTTGCCCTTGCAGCGCCGCGATGACCGCCTGCGCCGCCTGCCCAAACTCCTCGGGCTGCAGCTCTTCACTTTGCATCGTCATCCCCTCAGTCCTTGGTCAGCTGTTGAATGCGCTGGGCAATGACGTCCAGCTGCACTTCGGTGGTCCCGGCATAGATGCTCTCGGCGCGCGAGAACAGGTAGGCCTGCGTGAAATGGGCCTTGGCGCGTTGCGCCAGCGCGCTGTGGCCGGGGTTGATATCGGCCACCAGCGCCAGCGCCAGCGACGCAAAGGCCTGGTGGCATTCGGACCAGTACAGCTTGGTGAGCGATCCGCGCGCACCAATCGGCTCGCCGGCGTGCAGCTGCTCCACACTGCGCTCGACCAGGCCCTTGAGGCCATCGATCTGGCTGACCACCTGGCCAATCGCCTGGCGCAGGCCCGGCTCTTGCAAGCGGGCGCGCAGCGCGGGCTCGGACTGGTAGGCCCGCACCAGCTGGCGCAGCTCGCACTCAAAGCGCCAGGCGCGGTACATGCGGTTGGTGGCACGCTCGATCGACAGCACGCGAATCGCCGCGCTCCAGCCTTCATCGGCAGCGCCCAGGCGGGCCGAATCGGGCACGCGCACCTGGTCAAAAAACACCTCGGCGAACGACCGCTTGTTGTCGATGGAGCGGATCGGCACCACGCGGATGCCGGGCGTGTCCATCGGCACCGCAAACATCAGCAGGCCCCGGTGCTTGTCGGCCACCGTGCCGGTGCGGGTCAGCAGCAGGCAGTAATGGGCCTTGGCGGCGCCGCTGGTCCAGATCTTCTGGCCCTGGATCAGCCAGTCATCGCCATCGGGCGTCGCCTTGGTGCGCAGCCGCGCCAGGTCCGATCCGGCCTCGGGCTCGGAAAAGCCCTGGCACCAGTACTCGCGCATCTCCAGAATCGCGGGCAGAAAGGCCTGTTTTTGCGCCTCGGTGCCCACGGCCATGATGATGGGGCCGGCCAGCTCCTTGCCGATCGAGCTGACGCTCTCAGGCATGGCCAGCGCGCCCACTTCCTGGTTCACCGCCAAGTGCTCGCGCAGGCTCAGACCATGGCCGCCATAGGCGGCCGGCCAGGTCATGCCGGCCAGGCCCGCCTGGTACATGCGCGCTTCCCAGTCGCGGCACTCGTCCAGGCTGGGCGTGCGGTAGTCCACGCTGTCGGCGCGCATATGGGCGGGCAAATGGCTGTGCAGCCATTCACGCGCATATTGCCGGTAGGCGCCCGGGCCCGATGCGGCATCGGGGCGGGCGAAATTCTCTTCCTGTTTCATCGCATAGTTCCGATCAAAGTCTCCGTCGCGCTGTGCATCAGGCCTGCGGCGGGGCGGCCACCATCAACGCATCGACCGCAATCACGCCCTCCCCGGCGGGTTGGACCAGCACCGGGTTCAGGTCGATCTCGGCGATCTCGCCGGCATAGGCCAGTGCCAGCTCCGACAGACGCGCCACCGTGGCGGCCATGGCCTGCACATCGGCAGCGGGCTGGCCTCGCACCCCTTGCAGCAGCGGGTAGAGCTTGAGCGAGGAGATCATCTGCAGCGCCTCGGCCTGCGTCACCGGCGCCACCTGCACCGCCACGTCCTTCAGCACCTCGGCATAGATGCCACCCATGCCCACCATCACTACCGGGCCAAAGGCCGCGTCCTGCGAGATGCCGGTGATCATCTCGACACCACCACCCACCATCGGCGCCACCAGCACGCCATCGATCTGTGCCTGCGGCGCGCGCTCTGCCACCCGCGCCAGCAGCTGTGCATGGGCCGTGCGGGCCTGTGCGGCGCTGCGGATGTGGAGCTCGACGCCACCGACTTCGGTCTTGTGGGCAATGTCGGGCGAGACGATCTTGAACACCACCGGGAAACCGATCTGCTCGGCCGCAGCCACCGCTGCATCGGCGGACTGCACCACCTGCTCCTGCGTCACCGGCACACCGGCCCGCGCCAAAAAGGCCTTGGCATGGAACTCGTTGCGGAAAACTTGGGCATCCAGCGCCTCCCAGTTCTGCGCGGCAGCGGGCGCGGCTGGCGGCCGGCCCAGCGTCTGGCCCAGGCGCACCATACCGGCCAGCCCACGGGCTGCCGCATCAATGGTCGGGAAGATCGCAATGCCCGCGTTGGCAATGCGCTCGGTCACATCGGCTGGGCCCTGGCCGATCAGCACGATCAGGCGGTCGGGGTAGTCGCGCCGGATCTGGGCCAGCGCCTCCTGGTACACACCGCTCAAACGCGGGTTGTGCAAGGACAGCGACAGCAGCAGCACCAGGGTGCTGAGCGATGCGTCCTCCAGCAAGGCCGTCAGCAGCTTGTACAAGATATCGGGCCGGCTGGACATCTGCGCCGTCGCATCGACCGGGTTGCGGGTGCCGGCCACCGGCACGGCTTCCTGGATACGGGCACGGGTGGCGTCTGACAGCTCGGGCAGGTCCAGGGCTGCCTGCACCATCGCATCGGCCATCATCACGCCAAAGCCGCCCGATGCCGCCACCAGGGTCACGCCCCGGTTGCGCGGCAGCAGTGCCTGCGGCACCACCGACAGCGCCGCCGTCAGCTCCACCATGTCTTCGATGGATTGCACCGTCAGCGCACCAGCGCGGGTCAGCGCCGCCTCGATCACCGCGTTCGATCCGGTCAGCGCGCCGGTGTGCGAGGCGGCAGCCGCCTGGCCTTGCTCGGTCGCACCAATCTTGAGCACCACCACCACCTTGCCGGCAGCGCGGGCCGCTTCCAATGCCTGCAGCAGCTGGCTGCCATCGCGGCAGGTTTCCATGCAGCACAGGATGATGCGGGTCTGGCTGTCGCGGGCCAGCGCGGCAATGCCGTCGGCAATGTCCACATCCGCTTCGTTGCCCGTTGCCATGAAGCGGCTGATGCCCAGGCCCCGGCGCACCACCGATTGCATCGTGAAGCTGCCCAGGTTGCCCGACTGCGAGACGATGCCCACATGGCCTGCGGCGGGCAGCTTCTCTTCCAGCGCCACCGAGAACGAGCCAATCACGCGCTCCTCGATGCCCACCGCACCCAGGCAATTGGGGCCCAGCACGCGGATGTGGCGCTCCCGCGCAATCTGGCTCAACTGGCGCTGCAGTGCGGCGCCCTCTTCACCGGCCTCGATAAAGCCTGACGACAGCACAATCGCTGCCTGCACGCCTTTGTCAGCGCATTCGCTCAGCGCAGCGGGCGCCATGGCCGCCGGCACCGCGATGATGGCCAGCTCAGGCACCTGCGGCACATCGCGCACGCTGGTATAGGCGGGCAGCGACTGGATGCTGCCGCCCTTGGGGTTGATGGGGAACACCGCGCCGGCAAAGCCATGCTTTTGGAGCAGGTGGACCGGCCGCCCACCAATCTTGGTGGGGTCGTCGGAAGCCCCAATGATGGCAATCGCGCTTGCACTAAAAAACGGATCAAGGCCTGCACCAGGCTGCAGGCGGGTGGTCTGCAGCATGCTCAGCGTCCTTTGAAAACAGGGGCGCGCTTTTCCAGGAAGGCCATGCGCGCTTCCTTGGCGTCGTCGGTCTTGGCCAGCGCCATCGTGAACTCCTGCTCAAAGCGGTAGGCATCGCGCTGGGGCATCAGGTCCACCATGTTGGCGGCACGCTTGGCGTAGATCACCGCCAGCGGTGCCTTGGAGGCAATCTCGCGCGCCATCTCCATGGCCTTGGGCAGCAGCGCTTCGGGCGCCAGCACTTCTTCAACCACATTGCGCTGCAGCATCTCCTGGGCCGTCAGGCGCTGGCCGGTAAAGAACATGCGGCGCATCGTCGAGCGCCCCAGCAAGGTCTTGAGCATCGATGCCCCGCCCGCCAGGCCCACATTGATCTCGGGCATGCCAAAGGTCGCGTTCGACGAGGCATAAAGAATGTCGCAGGCCGCAGCCAATCCCATGCCGGCGCCCAGGGCCGTGCCGTTCACTGCTGCAATCACCGGCTTCGCGCATTCCTTGATCGCATTGCCGGTTTCACGGGTGACGCGGTTGTGCTCCAGAAAGTCGCCCGGCACATCGGCGCTGGGCCGGTCCTTCAAATCAGCACCAGCGCAGAACACCGAGCCGGCGCCGGTCAGCACCGCGCAGCGCACATCGTCACGCTCGGAGATGGCATCGAAGATCGCCACCAGCTCGCGCCGCATCGCCCGGTTGAGGGCATTGACGGGTGGGCGGTTCAAGGTCACCAGGGCCACGCCATCGGCGACTTCCAGCAAAACGGAGGGCTCAGACATGGCGGCCTCCCCGGGTGTGGGCCGCTACCGCAGTAGCCAGGGGGCGGACGGCGGCGCAGCGCGCAGCCTGCGCAATAGGCGCTATCACTTGCATGTTGTCTCCTTGGATCTTGGCCGCTCATGGCGAGCGCCTGTTTCGAATCTGTGTTTGATTCTAGGAAGGAACCCTGCAAATGATTTCCCCCCGATTGGTTGAATCTGTTCTGCGTTCCCCGGGATAGTGGCGCCCTGGGGCAACCCTATGATGGACAGCAACCTACGTGCAGCGCGGCTCCATCCCCGGAGCCCCAACCTGAAGCCCCCCATGCATATCGAGCCCCTGATCCCGCAACGCCTGGCCCTGGGTGAATGCCCCAACTGGGATGCCGCCACCGGCCAGCTCTGGGCCATGGACTGCCGGCGCGGCCATCTGCTGCGCATCGACCCGGCCAGCGGCCAGACCGAACTGCACCTGCTGCCAGCGCCCACGGGATCCTTTGCGCTGAATGCCGATGGCAGGATCGTCATCGCGATGAAGGAGGCGCTTGGCTTGTACGACCCTGCCAGCCGCCAGCTGCACACCCTGGCCGAGCTGGACGAGCACCTGCCCCATCTGCGCCTGAACGATGGCTGCGCGCTGCCCGATGGCCGCTTTCTGGTCGGCAGCATGCATCTGCATCTGGAAGCAGGCGAAGCGCCCAAGGGCGGCATCTATGTGTTGGAGCGGGATGGCCAGCTGGCGCGCATAGGCCCGGCGCTGAAGACCGCCAATGGACCGCTGATCCACCCCCACAACGGCCGCCTCTTCATTGCCGACAGCGCCGCGCAAAGCATTTATTCGTTCGATATCAGCAGCGGGCAAGCACAAGACCAGCAGCTGTTCATCAGTACCCAGCCCCAGCAATCGGCCCCCGATGGCTGCTGCTGGGACAGCGATGGCGGCCTGTGGACCGCCCTGGTGCGTACCGGCCAGCTCGCCCGCTACGATGCCCAAGGGGCGCTGAGCGAGCTGATCAGCCTGCCGGTAGCCCACCCCAGCGCGCTCTGCTTTGGCGGGCCGGATCTGGCGGAGCTGTATGTCACCAGCATCTCGGACAGCGGCCGCCTGCGCGCCAGCGGCCCGCTGGGCGGCGCCATCCTTCGCATCACCGGCCTGGGCTACCGGGGGCTGGCCAAGCCCCAGGCACGCATCCTGAACGATTAAAGCGACCAGTCACTGGGGCAGCGCAAAGCGCTGCGCCTCCCCCGCCACCTGGCTGGCGACAAAATCCAGAAACAGTTTGACCTTGGCCGGGATAATCGCTGAATCCACAATCGTGGCAAACATACCCTCCTCAAAGGTGGTATTGCTCACCACATAATCCGGTAAAAGCCGCACAAGATGGCCGGCCGCCAAATCGGGATAAACGGTGTAATCATCGAGCAGTGCAATCCCCTCACCCAACTTGGCCAATTCCAACAACGCAATGCCATTATTCGTCAAATGCCGGGGCGAAAATTGGATATCTTCCATGCCCGCATCATTCTTAAAATGCCAGATATGGTCCCGGCCCGGCAAATAATAGGCTAGGCATTGCGCCTGCAATAAATCAGCCGGCTTCTGAATGGCTGGCACCTTATCGACATAGGCAGGCGACGCCACCAAATAGCGCTGGCTGTGGAACAGCATGCGCCGTTTGACGCCCGCCTCGACCGGCGGCGATATTCTGAAATCAATATCGATATTATTCTTGACCAGGTCCACCTTGGTCTCGGACAGCAGCAGCTCCACCAGAATTTCCGGGTGGGCCTGGCGGAAGCGGGCGATCAGGCCGGGCAGCACGCGCTGGCCGAACATCGTGCGGGCGTGCACGCGCAGGCGCCCCTGCGGCGCCGAGCTGATGGCGGTGATGCGGGTGTGCGCCTGGTTGATGGTCCAGAGAATGCCTTCCAACTGGGCCGCGTACTCCTGGCCCGATTCGGTCAGCGACACCTGGCGCGTGGAGCGCAGCAGGAGCTTGACCTGCAGCCCGTCTTCAAACTCGGTAATCATTCTCGACACCGCGGTGGCCGAGATGCCAAACAGGCGCGCCGTCTCTGAAAAACTGCGGGTCTGCGACACCGACAGGAACAGCTCCATCGCTCTCAGACGGTCCATGATTCCTCCAGTTTGCGCAGTACTGAATCTCGAATTTCACGCATACAGATCTCCTGACCCCACCCCTAGAATGATTCCATATTGCCCATCATCAAGGAGACATCATGGAATTTGGCGTATTCATTCTGGCGCAGCAGCGCGGCTACCACCAGCGCTCACAGGACGTTATCAACAACTCCATCGAACAAACCGTGGTGGCAGAACAAGCGGGTTTCAATACCGCTTGGTATGCCGAACACCATTTCAATAATTATTCGCTGTCGCCATCGCCATTAATGACCGTGGCCCATGCAGCAGCGAAAACCAAAACCATTCGCCTGGGCACGGCGGTATGTATTTTGCCACTCTACCACCCGGCCCGCTTCCTGGCCGAGGTCGGCTTTGTCGACACCGTGTCCAATGGGCGACTCGAACTGGGCGTGGGCTCGGGCTACCAGCAATTTGAATTTGAGCGCTTTGGCGTCGAGATCGCCAATTCCGGCGCGATCTTCAACGAGTTTCTCGACATTATTCCCAAGGCCCTCACGCAAAAAATATTCGAATACCAGGGCGAGTTCCTGAATATCCCCCCCAGCTCCATCGCGGTGCGCTGCGTGCAAGACCCGATGCCCCCGCTGTGGGTCACCTCGGGCAACCCGGTCACCCTGGGCCGGGGCGTGCGCGAAGGCCACAACCTGTTTGTCACCGCGCTGCTCAACGGCAACGACGCCATTGCCGGCCTGCGCACCAAGCTGGAGAACATTGCAGCGGCCGAAGGCAAGGACCTGGACAACGATGTGAAGTTCGGCTTTCTGCGCTGCGGCTATGCCTCGGACAATGCATCGGAAATCAACGCCTACCTCGACTGCGCCCGGTTTCAGCGCCGCATTTCGGAGAGCCTCAAATTCCGCCGCGCCCAGTCCGAAGACGGCTACATGGTCAAGGAAGTGGCGACCGACACCGACCCGACCTTCGAGCAGCTGCGCAAGAACCTGCCCGTTGGCTCGGTCAACGAAGTGATCGACAAGCTGCTCGAAGAGATCAGCATCCTCAAGCCCAAGCACATTGCACTGCAGACCCAGCTGGGCGACTTCGACCAGAAGACCATGCTCAAGCAGATCGAGCTGTGGGGCGACAAGATCATTCCCGCTGTGAAAAAAGAAGTGGGCCAGGCCGTAGCGCTGGCTTGAGGAGACAGGGCCATGCGCGTTCACCTCAGCAACTGCGGCTCCATCAGCCTGATGGATGCCCACAATTTTCGGGCACTCGATGTGCTGATCGACCCCCAGCCAGAGCCCCAGCTCGCGCAGGCCCTGACCCGCATCGGCACGCGCGACGGCGACAGCCATGTCTGGCTCTTCCCCCAGGTGCTGCGCTTTTTGGCCGGCCAGGCTGCAGACAGCGCATGGGACACGGGCTTTGCCGCCATGCTGGCCTATGCGCAGCAGCACGGCTGGGTCAACGGCCAGGGCCAGGTGCGCGCGCATATCACCTTGGCTGCGGAAGACCAGGTCGTCTCGGTCGCCGACTTCAAGGCCGCGATGCGCGCGCTGCCAGCCGGCATCAGCGCCGTGACCACCGGCCAGGGCAAGGATGTCGCCGGCATGATCGTCTCCAGCCTCACTTCCATCTCGGCCGAGCCGCCGATGGTCGGCTTTTTTGCACACAGCGCCTCGTCGATGGGCGACACCTTGCTGCAAACCGGCAAGTTTGTGGCCAATGTGCTGGGTGAGGAGCACAGCCAGATCATCGCCAGCTTTCTGAGCCAGCCGCAAGGCGAGGCCCGCTTCAAGGAAGGCCGCTGGCACAGCAGCGAGCACCAGTTGCCGGTACTGAGCGATGCGCTGGCCAGCATGGAATGCGACATCGTCTGCACCCACACCCTGGGCACGCACAAGCTGGTGGTCGGCAAGATCCGCAAGTCGTCCTGCAACAGCGCGAGCCCGGTGGTCAACTTCAACGCCAGCACCCACAAACTGGTGCCCTTGGCGGCCTGATGCAGACCAGAAAGGCCCACGACATGGATTGGTTGCAATTGGACCAACGCATCTGCATCGTCACCGGCGGCGCCAAAGGGTTCGGGGATCCTCTGCAGAACTTCCTGCCGTGGTCTGAACGCGGACTCGGGCGATCCGCTACGTTGTCTTTCTTGTCAATAGCTCGCTATTGACTGCGAAAGACGCCTTGCGCCTCATCCCGATCCGCGTCCATCCCATTGGGCGAGGGTTCTGCAGAGAATCCCCAGGCTCCGGCATCATGCAAGCGCTGCTGGCCAGCGGCTGCCGTGTGGCCGTGCTCGACCACGACAGCGATGCGCTGGCGCAGCTCGCCGCCACCCATCCCGATGCCCGGCGCCTGCTGCCCATCCGCGCCGATGTCTCATCGCCCGCGGCCGTGGAGGCCGCCTTTCAAACACTGCAACAGCACTGGAGCGCCGGCCCCAGCGTGCTGGTCAACAACGCCGCCATCACCAGCGCCGCGCCGCTGGCCGAGCTGGATCCTGCTGTCTGGGAGCGACAGCTGCAGATCAACCTGGGCGGCTACCTGCGCATGGGCCAGGCCTTCTACCGCCATTCTGACGCCAGCCGGCCGCGCGCGATCGTCAACATAGCCTCGATCTCCGCCCAGAACGCCCAGCCGCTGAGCGGCGGCTACAGCATGAGTAAGAACGTGCTTACGATCTCCTCGCGCCGCGACAGTGGTTTTGCGGGATGGGATGCGAGGGGGGCGCCCAGCCGCGCAACACCGCAGCAATAGCCGCGCTATTGCGAGGATTTGCAACGACGCAGACCGCCCCTAGCCGGGCGCCCGCAAAACCACTGTCCCTACGGGTTGGAGTGAAATCGGGCGATTTCTGCGCGCTGGCCCTTGCTTGCACCCCGGTGCAAGCTGCGGACCATCGCTTCGAACTCATCCCGATTGCACTCCAACGCGGCTGCGTAGAGATCGTAATCACGTTCTCGGGCCGGTATCCGCATGCTGACTGCGCAAATGTGCCTGGAATGGGGCCCCGCCGGCATCCGTTGCAACACTGTCAGCCCCGGCCTTTTTGTGACCCCGCTGAGCGAGCGCTTCTACCGCAACCCCGACGACCGCGCCCGCCGCGAGCAGGTGGTGCCGCTGCGCCGCATCGGCCAGATCGACGAACTTGCCCAGGCGGTGGTCTTCCTCGCCAGCCCCAGGGCCAGCTATATCCATGGTGCGGATCTGGTGGTTGACGGTGGTTTCAGCCATTCGCTGATGACGCATATTCCTCGGGCTTATGGGCAAGGGGAGTGGAGCGCTGGGAAGGCGCAGCCTGGCTTGGAGCAAGCCACCAGTCCAGGTGTCAGCAACAGGTGATACCGGTCAGGGCAGCGGGTCGCCCGCACCCACCCGGTCCACAATCAGGCGGTAGTGCTCAGGCCTGCGGTGCTTGGCAAAATTGAAGACATGCTGGCGGAAATGTTCACCCAGCGACAGATCGGCGCTGACGCAAATCACCTCATCGTCCTCGGTCAGCGTGCGTGCCACAATCTCGCCGGTAGGTGCAACGATCACCGAGCTGCCGATCATGTGGTGGCCATCTTCCGAGCCGCATTTCCCAGCCGCTGCCACCCAGATCCCATTTTGGTAGGCATTCGCCTGCAATGAAACCAGGTGGGTGGTCGTGCGCAGATGCACTGGCTCATTCCAGTGGATATTGAGCGACGGGGTGTTGTAGCCCAACATGACCACCTCTGCACTTTGCAAAGCCATCACGCGGTAGGTCTCCGGCCAGCGGCGGTCGTTGCACAGGCACATGCCGTACTTCACGGATTCGGACTCGAACACCCTGAACCCCAGGTTGCCCACATCGAAGTACTTTTTCTCCAGATGCTGGAATGGCGCCTCCGGCTTGTGCTCCATATGGCCTGGCAAATGGATCTTTCGGTACTTGCCGGTGATTTCTCCCTTCCGGTTGACCAGTACCGCTGTGTTGTAGGGCCGCCCGTCTTCTGCCAATTCCGCATAGCCCAGATAGAAGCCCACGCCCAACTCACGGGCGGCATCAAACAGCGGCTGTACCTCCGCGTTGGGCATCTGCGCTTCGAAGAATCTCGCTTGTGCTTCCGCTTCTTCCATCCAGTAACGCGGGAAGAACGTCGTCAGTGCCAATTCAGGAAACACCACCATCTCAGCGCCACGGGCCTTGGCCTCGCGCAGCATGGCCACCAAGCGCCGGACCACGGCGCCTCGGCCATCCGACAAATGCACTGGCCCCATCTGAGCCACAGCCAAACCTAGTTTTCTCGTTGTCATTGCACGCACTCCTTTTGCGTTTTCTCTTGAGGCTCTGTTCGGCGAAGTACTTGCCCTGGGCGCGCACCTGTGGGTTGGCGGCCATCCCACACCTGGCGGCCATTGACCCAGACTTGTTCGATGCCCTGGCTGGCCTGCACTGGCGCTTCAAAGGTGGCCTTATCCGTCACACGCTGAGGATCGAACACCACCAGGTCGGCAAACCAGCCGGGAGCCAACCGCCCGCGCTGCTCCAATCCATATTGCTCTGCTGCCAGCCCCGTCATGCGATGGATGCCTTCCTCCAGCGACAGCAATCCAAATTCGCGCACCATGCGCCGCAGCACACGGGTAAAGGCGCCCCACTGGCGTGGATGGGGATGCGGATCAAAAGGCAGGCCATCGGATCCGACCATCGTGAGTGGGAACGCAAAGATGCGGTCCACATCGTCCTGGTCCATCAAGAAATAGATGGCCCCGGCCGGTGACAGCCGCGTCAGCAGCGCTTCATCGTCCAAGTCCCATTCCTTCTGCAGGTCGGCAAAGTCCCGCCCTTTCGCTTCAGGACAAGCGCTGGACCAGGTGATCATCGTGCGGCTTGCAAGCCGCACCCGGTCGAGCCGCAGCATGGTGGACGTGGCGGGATAGGGATGGCAGTCCATACAGACGGGTTGGTGACCGCTGGCCTCCCGGATCAGCGCCAGCGTCTCCTCCGACCGGCCATGGTTGCGCTCACCGGCCAGTTTGTGATGGGAGAAAACCACGCGGCAGTCTGCCTCGCGTCCCACCGCCAATGCTTCTTGCATCGCGGGGACGATGTCATCCGCCTCATCCCGCAGATGGGTGGCATACACGGCCTGCCGACCTCGCAGCGGCTGGCAGACCTCCAACAGTTCTCGTGTTGAGGCGTGGCGTGCTGGCGGGTAGAAGGTACCGGTCGAGATGCCGAAAGCGCCCTCATCCAGCGCTTCCGTCAGCAGGTCACGCATCTGCGCACATTCGTCATCGGTGGCTTCACGCTGGTGGTCGCCCATCACCTTGACGCGCAAGGTCGTATGGCCCACCAAAGGAACCACGTTCACTGCAGCCGGCTGCGCTTGCAAAGCTTGCAGCCACTCCCCAAAACGCCCAAAGCGAAACAGCTCGGGAGGTCCCAGCAAGTCCAGCGGCTGCGGCAGGCTTTGCTGCACCAGCGGCGCGAGGCTGATGCCACAGTTGCCGGTGACCACGGTCGTAATACCTTGGGAGACTTTGGGCACCATGTCGGGATGCACCAACAAGTAGCCATCGTCGTGGGTATGTGAATCAATAAAGCCCGGTGCAATGGCCAGCCCCTGCAGGTCGATAACGGTATCACCGGCTTGGGCCTTTACCGCTCCCACCTGGGCAATTCGGTCCCCATCGACCGCAAGGTCTCCGCTGAACGCCCGTTGGCCAGTCCCGTCGATCACCATCGCATTCTTGAATATCAGCACGTTTGCCTTCTCTTTCAGGGGCTGATCAGTTCAGCTTCTCGATCTTGCTGGACTGGATGATGTCCGTCCATTTCTTCGTCTCGCGGGCAATCAGTTGCTTGAAATCTTCGGGCGTGCCCCCTACCGGCTGGGCCCCCAGGCCATTGAGGCTGTCCCGCACAGTGGGCGTCTTCAACACCTTGTCCAGGTCGGCCGCCAGCGCCTTGGCTTGCTCGGTTGTCATCTTGCGATTGCCCACCACGCCGCCCCAGGAGACGATCTCGTAGCCCTTGACACCCGCCTCGTCCATCGTCGGCACATCGGGCAGTTGCTCGATACGCTTGCCCAGCTGGGTCACCGCCAACGCACGGACCTTGCCCGACTTGATCAGCGGCACTGCTTCAGAGCTATTGATGAACATATAGTCCAAGCGCCCGCCCATCAGATCCTGCAGTGCAGCCGGCCCACCTTGGTAGGGAACAAAAACCGTGTTCAGCTTTTCCAGGTGGTTGAGCAGCTCACCGCTCATGTGGCCAGTGGTGCCGACGCCCGATGCGCCGTAAGAAAGCTTGCCAGGGTTCTTGCGCGCTTCTGTCAGCAAATCCTTGACGGATTGGGCGCTGGATGCCGCTGGAACGATCAGTACGTTGTAGAGGTTGAAGAGATGCGACACCGGGACCACGTCCTTGTCCACGTCATAAGGCAAGGTGGAGAACAGCGCGCGATTCACCGCGAGGGTGTTGATATTTCCATAGCCCACGGTGAGCTCGTTGCCCCGGATCACCTGCACCATGCCGATATTGCCTGCTGCTCCAGGCTTGTTTTCGACAATCACGGGACGGTGGGCGTTCTGCGACCATTGGTTGGTGATGATGCGGCTCAGCACGTCCGGAGAGCCGCCGGCAGCGGAGGGCACGACAAAGGTGATGGCTTGGCCAGCGTTACCCTGGGCAGCGCTAGGGCCAGACTGCACAGCCCATAGAACAAGGGGCAACAGCAGGGCAAAACGGTTCAGAAGGCGGCGGTTCATGGCTTGGTTCTTTCATGGGTCTGAATATTGCTTGCAGCGTAAAGGACAAGCCCAGCACACCCAAATTGAAAAATGTCGGTGCATTCACAAACAAAGTTATATCGACCAGGGGTTAACACCACATGCCAAGCCATTCGCCGGAAGCCAGCACGCCCGCCATCCGCGCCCGCGCACTCAACATGCGGCAGCTGGAGGTGTTCCACGCCATCATGACCACGGGCACCATCAGCGGTGCAGCCTTGGCCTTGCATGTCTCGCAGCCGGCCCTGAGCCGCGCGCTCGCGCACTGCGAAGCCCGCCTGGGGTATTTGTTGTTTGAGCGGCAAGGAAGGCGGCTGCAACCCACGCCCGAAGCCCAGCGCCTGCACGAGGAGGCGCGCGATCTGTACCGAGGTCTGGACCGCCTCAATACCCTGGCCCAGCGCATCGGTCAGGCGGGTGTGGCCACCTTGCACCTGGCCTGCAGCGCCACGTTTGCCAACACCTTGATTCCGCAGGCGCTGCAGCAACTGATGCGCTATAGCCCACAGTTGCGCGTTGACTTTCGCACCGCGACCTATGACGAATTGCCGGAGTATTTGCTGTCTGGGCAGGCCGATGTCGGCGTTTCCCTGGTGGAGTCCAACCATCCAGGCTTGAAATCCCGCTTTATCGGGCGCCAGCACCTGGTATGCGTACTTCCGCCACAGCATCCGCTTGCGGACAGGGCGCTGGTTGATCCCGTGGAGCTGTGCGAGACGGCATGGATCGGATACCCCCCAGACACCCCGCTGGGACGGCTTTGTGCCTCAGCGCTAACTATGGATGTCAGCTCGGCGAGTATTCAGGTACGGTCGCCCGCCATTGCACTCAGCTGCGTACAGACCGGCTTGGGGGCCGCCATCGTGGACGCTTCGTGCATCCCACCCATTCCCCGAGACGACATCGTCGTCAGGCCGTTGACGGCTGATGTGTACTCCGACATCTGGGCCATCACCTCCGCCCGGCAGCCTTGCGCGGCAGCAGGCCAGCAGTTCATCGACGCGCTGCATGCGGTACTCAGGCAGCTGAGTGCCTCTGCACCTCAACCGCCCGCAGCCAGGAGGCCGGGCACTGCCTGAGGATTTTTTCAGGCCCCCGCGCCGGGATCGAAGGAGAGGCTCGGGGCTGGGCATCAAGAAAATGTCAAATCCAAGCCCATCGTTCGTACCAGGGTGAAAGTCAGCAGCCCCAGCAACATCAATGCCGCCATGAAAATGGCCGCCACCTTGCCACCAGCGCGCAGCACCGCGCGCGGGTTGCCGCCTTTTTTGCCCTGGTCGTAATGCCACTTGATGGCAAAGAACATGCAGGTGCTGAACATGCCCAGCTTGAAGATCACGAAGACTACGGGGATCCAATCGATCATTTTGCGAATTTCCAGCCAATGACTTGGCACTGTCCGGGCCTCTGCGAAGCAACAGGCCTCCACGCCAGCGATTGCCATACCAGCATGGGCCGCTGCACGTTCTGGTGCATATTACGCAAAAGCAATTTCCATACATGCGGACAAATTGTCCCAGGGACCGTTTGCAGTACCCTTGCCAAACGGAATGGAGCGGATCGCCGAGACCGCGTTCAGACCGGGGCAGTGCGTTTTGCAGAGGATTCCTGCACCCATCCATACATCCATACATTCGCAGAGCAAAACCATGCAAGAAGACGACACCCTCCGCTGGCTGCCGCGATTGGCCGCGCGTGGCGGGCCGCGCTTTTTGCAGATTGCCGATGCCTTGCAGAGCGCCGTGGCCGATGGGCTGCTGAAACCCGGGGACCGGCTGCCGCCGCAGCGCCACCTGGCAGCCTTGCTGGACGTGGACCTGACCACCATCACCCGTGCTTACGGCGAGGCCAGGCGCCGCCATCTGCTTGAAGGGCGTGGCGCCCGGGGTACCTATGTGGCGGCCCCCAAGGTCGAACTGACGGCGGTGCTCGACCTGGGCATGAACACCCCGCCGCCGCCAGCGGGCCTGGCTTTTGACGACCTGCTCAAACAAGGCCTGTCGCAGGTGCTGATGGGGGCAGATGCGGCCCTGCTGATGACCTACCACCTGGGCGGCGGCAGTGATGTGGACCGCCAGGCCGGCGCCCAGTGGCTCCAGCCGATGTTCGGGCCGGTCGATGCCGAGCAGCTGGTCGTCTGCCCCGGCGCGCAGGCGGCGATCGCTGCGTCGATTCTGGCGCTGACCGAGCCCGGCGATGTGATCCTGGCCGAGCCCGTGGGCTACCCGGGTCTGCGGTCGGCTGCCACGCAGTTGGGCCGGCAGCTCGTCGCCGTGACCACTGACCAGCATGGCATGCGGCCCGATAGCCTGGAACAGGCCTGCCGCCAGCACCAGCCGGCCCTGCTCTACCTCAATCCCACGTTGCAGAACCCCACCGCCATCACGATGCCGCTGGCCCGGCGCCAGGCGCTGCTTGCCATCGCGCAGCGCTGCAAGGTGCGCATCGTTGAAGACGATCCCTACTGGCTGCTGGCCGAGGCGCCACCGCCGCCGCTGGCACGCCTGGCACCGGAGCAGGTGCTCTATATCTCCACCCTGTCCAAATGCCTGACCCCTGGGCTGCGCGTGGCCTTTGTGCTGGTGCGCGATCCTGTGCTGCGCGAGCGCTTCCAGGCAGCCCTGCGCTCCTTTGCGCTGATGGTCTCGCCGCTGTCGGCCGCGCTGGCCACACAGTGGATTCTGGGCGGCTCGGCCTACGGGCTGATGGAGGGGGTGCGCAAGGAAGCGCGCCTGCGCCACCGCATGGCGCGCGATCTTCTCGCCGGCCGCTACAGCGGCGCGGGCGATGGTCTGCATGTCTGGCTGGAACTGCCCGGGTATTGGAGCCCTTCCCAGCTCGCGCAAGCGGCGTACAGCGAGGGCATCGCCATCACCCCGGCAGAGGCCTTCGCCACCGATCCAACCGACACCCACACGGTCCATGCCATACGCATCTCGCTGGGCAGCATCAAAGACAGGAGCCGCCTGCAGGCCGGGCTGCAGCGCCTGTCGCAGCTGCTGGCACGGCGGCCGGATGCGTTCAGCGCTGCCGTGGTTTAACGGCCTATCCAACCCAATCCCATGAACCTGCGCCCCGCCGATCACAGCGATCTTCCCACGCTCTTTGCCATCCACCGGTCGGTGTTCCGCGCGCACATCGAGCAGCTCTGGGGCTGGGATGAAGCCTGGCAGCGCCAGAACTTTGTGGCCGAGTGCGCAGCAGCCGTCACCTCGATGGTCGAGGTGGGTGGCCAGACCATCGGCTACCTGCAGGTCGTCGAGCAGCACAGCCACATCCACGTGCAGAACATCGCCTTGTCTGCGGACCACCAGGGCCAAGGCATCGGCAGCCAGTTGTTGAAAGACCTGCAATCGCAGGCCGCTGCCCGCCACTTGCCGCTACGTTTGGGCGCCTTCCGCACCAACACAGCGGCGCTCCGGCTGTACCAGCGCCTGGGCTTTCGGCAGACAGGCGAGACACCGACGCATACGGAGATGGAGTGGACCGCAGACGAGCCAGACATGCCCGCAGCGGAAGACAACAACGCCGTGCTCCAGCACTACTTCAACGCCTCTGCACCGCTGCTTGCACGCCACCCCCAGCTGCTTGCACCCAGTGAAGTGCTGGAACAAACCGCGCAACTCGGCTTCCACCCGCTGGTCCAACAGCTGGGCTGCTACGTGCTGGACGATGCAAACACCAGTGACCACCACTTTCTGGCCACCCGCTCACCACTGGCAGGCTGTGTGGTCTTCCTCAGCCACGATGGCGATACGCGTGCCGTCTTCGATTCGGCAACTGGTTTTCTCGCAGCGGTACAACAGGCACAAGCCAGCGGCCGTGAGGTTTCGGACCTGCATCCGGCGCTGTCCCCGCTGGCCCCGGACCAGGCTGCATTGGCGGCGTTCATACACCAGCTGCTGGACGAGGAGACTTGCAATGAGGTGGTGGCCGCGCTGATCCCCTCCCTCGACCTCGAAGACCACCACCTGCTGCGCAGGATGCTGGACGATGAGGACTTCTATCTCGGCGAGGCCGTGGCGATGGCCATCGAAAAACGCCCTAGCCCAGCACTGCTACCACTGGCCCACCAGGCCGCAGCGCATGCACACCCACAGGTTGCTAGGGCGGGAAAGATTGCCGTTCAACGGATCCATCAGCTGGGCCAGCGCCCTCGGTAAATCGCCTCTGCACTGCCAACGCTATAATCTGCCCGTCGAAAAAGGCAGACTTGGTTTGGTAAGCCCAAGTCCTTCCACACGGAAGCGCTGACTCTGCCCGCGCATGGGTCCCCGCGACGAACTTGCACCGCATCTCCATGCGGCCATCGGTTCGTCCCAGGGGTTCTCAAGACAAGGAATCACTCCGGCCGAACGGTCAACCGAGCGAGGACATGTCCATGCCTACGATCTCCCATTACGACGTCATCATTGTTGGCGCAGGCCCCGTGGGCCTGCTGCTCAGCTGCGAGCTGCGGCTCGCCCATTGCTCCGTGCTGCTGCTGGAGCAAGCGCCCGATCCGTACTCCCCCTCAAGCAGGCACCCTTTGGCATTCGCGGCCTCAACATCCCCTCGCTGGAGGCGCTGCAGCGCCGGGGTTTGCTGGATGCCGTTACCGCCCCCGTGCACAGCGACAGCGCCCCTTCTGCATCGCGCCCCCACTGGATGCAGCATGTGCGCCGGCCCGGCGGGCACTTTGCGGGCATGCAGTTCTTCCAGGACCAGATCGACTCCGCCGCCTGGCCCTACCGCCTGCCCAGCCGCGCCAGCGAAAGCATGCCCACAACGATGGAGCGCCTCGAATCGGTGCTGGCGCAGCGTGCGGCAGAACTGGGCGTCGAAGTGCGCCGAGGGGTGCGCGTGACCGATATGGCGCAGTGGCCCGACGGCGTGCAGGTGCAAGCCGGTGGTGCGCAGCTGCAAGGCCACTGGCTGGTCGGCTGCGATGGTGGCCGCAGCCTGGTCCGCAAAGCCGCCGGTTTTGACTTTGCCGGCACCGGGCCCGAGTTCACCGGTTACTCGGTAGAAGCCACGCTGGACAACAGCACCGGCCTCATGCCCGGCCGCCATTACACGGCCACGGGCATGTACACCTTCCAGCCGCCCGGCACCATCGCGATGGTCGATTTTGATGGCGGCGCGTTCCACGGCGGCACCCCCATCACCGCCGAGCATGTGCAAACGGTGCTGCGCCGGGTCAGCGGCATGGATGTCCGGGTCCCATCGCTGCAACTCGCATCCACCTGGACCGACCGTGCCCGCCAGGCCACAAGCTACCGCCAGGGCCGCGTGCTGCTGGCGGGAGATGCCGCCCATATCCACTCGCCGTTGGGCGGCCAGGGCCTCAACCTCGGCATCGGCGATGCGATGAACCTGGGCTGGAAGCTCGGCGCCACCGTCCGTGGCGGTGCGCCAGCAGGCTTGCTGGACAGCTATACCGCCGAGCGCCACCCCGTTGGTGCCCAGGTGCTGGACTGGTCCCGCGCCCAGGTCGCGCTGATGCGCCCCAGCCCCGCCACACGCGCCCTTGCCGATATCGTGCGCGACCTGATCGCCACCCGCGATGGCGCCACCTACTTCGCCGACCGCGTCTGGGCCGCCACCCTGCGCTATGACCTGGGCGACCCCCACCCCTTGGTCGGCCGCAGTGCGCCAGACTTTGCGCTGGCCGATGGCTCGACCCTTGCGAGCCATCTGCAGACTGGTCAAGGGCTACTGCTGGACTTGGATACCGCTGCACCTTTGCGTGGCCTGGCCATGGGATGGCAGGGTCGCCTCCGCTATATCGCCAGCCCTGCAGCTGATGAACTGGGCTTGAGATCGCTGCTGGTCCGCCCGGACGGTATTGTGGCCTGGGTGGCTGACGGTGGGGCGCAGTCGGAACCAGCCGCAGCAGCTATCCAGCGCTGGTTTGGCACCACCCCATAGCGCTACTGCACTGGCTGTGAGCCGGACCTCAATCCGGCTCCGGCCAGAACATCTTTCTGACTTTGTCGTTGAAGTAAGGCAGCATCAAGGTCAACCCACCCAAGGCATTGGCCAGAAAGTCCAGCACCTGGGCCCAGGACGACTCCACCGACAGCCAGTTGTTGCCGACGATGAACAGCAAGCCGCAGGCGGTCGTGACCAGGTTGAGCGCAGGCGCCCAGGGGCGAAAGCGCATGCAACCATAAAAGCCGGCGGTCCAACCCACGATGATCAGGCACAGCAGCACCACCATCTCCCCCTCCAGCGCCATCGGGTCCCGCAGCGGGTGTTGTGAGGACAGCAGCTCGGTGCGGAAATCCATGCGGATCGACAGCACCAACAGGAGGACGGTGGCGATGACGAGCAGGCGGTAGCGGTTTTGGGTCATGGGGTTCCATGTTGGGCTGGCTTATAGCTCGCAGGCATTCTTAATCCATTGCAGTGCTCGTTTGGAGCCTCGCATGTCCTGCGTCGCATCGACTGTACCAACAGAAATCATCACCTTGTTCGACGCCACCGCCTTGGCAAAGGCAGCCCCCTCCAAAGTCAGCACCCCAAAGTTCCGGGTGATGCCAGCAGCGTCATCCAATGGTGCAGGGAATGGCACGTCATCAAAGACAATCTTCAACACGCCATCCGATGGGACCGATTGCATAGGCGCACCCGCAATCGTCAAAGACCCATGCCTGAGCGTCGTCGCGCCCCCCACATGCCTCGCTACACAGTCCTGCTTGCCTGTTGCCGGGTCCATTGAACGCGCGAGCGTCCACCAACCCACTTTCTCAAGCGACTCTGCAGGCGCCGAATAGGCGCCTTGCACAAAGATGGCGATCACCACTGCGATGCCCATTCGCCCCATGGCAACTCCTCCGTAGTCAATGACAGCGGACATTGTGAAGGATGGGACTAGCGCCCAAAGCCTAAAACCAGCCATCCAGATACCCCGCGAGAACCCATTCCCGCGGCCATGGCGAGCCGCCGTCCCCCAAGGCAAAGGCAGTAGAATGGCCCGCACTTGTTGCAAAGAAGCCGGTGACAATCCGGCACGGTCGCGCCACTGTATCGCTGCCGCAGGCCCCGGGCTCGCCCCAGGTCTGCGCTGCCAAGTCAGACCTTTGTGCCAAGCCACCCCCTGAACCAGCTCCCACCGGCATCCGCCCGCTGGTTTGCCTAGGACGCGTTTTTCCTGGAGTTCCGATGCAGACACCTGCCCCCAGCCGCCGCTTGGCGCTGCCCCTTCCCCCTGCGCTTTGGCGCACCAGCCTGGCCTTGCCGTTGGCCCTGCGCTGCGGCCGTTAGGCCATCCGCGCCTCCCTTTTTTGTTCCAGACTGCCGCGCGCACCACGCCCACCGGCCCCGCCCCAGGCTTGCCCGGCAGCCCGCCCCCCTTTCCTTGGAGACCTCCCCATGCGCACCAGCCAGAAGATCCCTGCCACCATCGTCACCGGCTTTCTGGGCAGCGGCAAAACCACCTTGCTGCGCCACATCCTGTCCAACGCCAACGGCCGCCGCATTGCGGTGATCGTCAATGAGTTTGGCGAGCTGGGCATCGATGGCGAGATTCTGCGCGGCTGCGGTATTGGCTGCGATGACGACGGCGCCGAGCAGGCCGGCCAGCTCTATGAACTGGCCAATGGCTGCATGTGCTGCACCGTGCAGGAAGAGTTCTACCCGGTGATGCGCAAGCTCATCGAGCGCCGTGGCGATATCGACCACATCCTCATCGAGACCAGCGGCCTGGCGCTGCCCAAGCCCCTGGTGCAGGCCTTCAACTGGCCCGAGATCAAGAATGCCTGCACGGTCGATGCAGTGATCACCGTCGTCGATGTGCCCGCCGCCGCCGCCGGCCAGTTTGCCGCCAACCCCGCTGCGGTCGATCTGCAGCGCAAGCAGGACCCGAACCTCGACCACGAATCGCCGCTGCACGAGCTGTTTGAAGACCAGCTCATCTCCGCCGACCTGGTGGTGCTGAGCAAGCTCGACCAGGCCAGCGCCGCCGACCGCGCGGCCGTCGAGGCGCTGGTGCGCGAAGACATTCCAGCCGCTGTCAAGATCGTCGCTGCCGACCATGGCCGCATTGACCTGGATGTGGTGCTGGGCCTGTCCAGCGCGTCCGAGGAAAGCATCGAGTCGCGCAAGGGCCACCATGAGCACGAAGCCGGCCATGTGCATGACGAGCACGACCATGATGATTTCGACTCCGTCGTCGTGCAGCTGGGCGAAGTGGACCGCGAAGCACTGCTGGCCCAGCTGGCCGAGGTGGTTGCCGGGCAGACCGTCTACCGCATCAAGGGTTTTGTGGCCCTGCCCGGCAAGCCGATGCGCCTGGTGGTGCATGGCGTGGGCAAGCGCTTTGACAGCTACTTTGACCGCCCCTGGCGCGCCGATGAAAAGCGCGGCAGCCACCTGGTCTTCATCGGCCATGACCTGGACGAGCCAGCGATCCGCGCCCAGCTCGCCGCCAGCCCGGTCGGAGCGCGCTGATGCATTTGCTCGCGGTCCAGCCCGGTGGTTTTGTCGACGACGAGGCCTTTGTCTCCAGCCTGGGGCAAAGCCCGGCCGACATCGTGGTCCTGAGCGCCGCAGACACCACCCTGGCCCTGCTCGCGCAAGCTTATGAGCAGCTGCGGGCCGGCATGGATGGCGAGCAACTGCCCAGCGTGCGGCTGGCCAATCTGATGTACCTGCGCCAGCCCGCATCGGTCGATCTGTATGCCGATGAGGTGCTGCAGCATGCCAAGCTCATCATCATCGACCACCTGGGCGGCGAGAGTTACTGGCCCTACGGCACCGAGCGGGTCATGTCGCTGTGCCGCGCCCACAAGATTGCGCTGGCCATGTTCTCGGGCGACAGCAGCGAGGACCTGAACCTGCTGCAAAAAAGCACGGTGCCGCAGCAAGACTGCCGCACCCTGTGGCGCTACCTGCGCGAAGGCGGCCTGGCCAATGCGCGCGAGCTGTTCCGTTTTGTCTGGCACGGCCTGCTGGGCGGCCCGCATGCGGCGCTGCCGCCCCGCCCCTTGCCGGCGGTGGCCGTCTACCACCCCGGCAGCGACGAGGCCACGGCCGCCACCTGGCAGCAGCCGGGCCCGCTGCAGTGGCAGCCCGGCGCGCCGGTGGTCATGGTGCTGTTCTACAAGGCGCACCTGCAGTCGGGCAACACCCAGGTGTTTGCCGACCTGTGCCAGGCCTTGCTTGCCAAAGGCATGAACCCGCTGCCGCTGGCCCTGCAGTCGCTCAAGGATGCCGGCTGCCTGGTGGCCCTGCAGGCGCTGTGCGCCAGCGAAGAGGTCGCACTGATCCTCAACACCACCGCCTTCTCGCAGGCTTCGCTCGATACCCCGGGCGACCATGCGCTGGCCGGCGATATCCCCGTGCTGCAGCTGATCCTGTCGGGCAGCAATGAGCAGACCTGGCTGGACAGCACCCATGGCCTGCAGCCGCGCGACATTGCGATGCATGTGGCAATGCCCGAGGTCGACGGCCGCATCATCACGCGGGCCATCAGCTTCAAGGGCCTGGCTCACCGCAGCGATTTGACGCAGTCCGATGTGGTGCAGTACCAGGCCCATCCCGAGCGCATGGGCTTTGTCGTGGAACTGGCCCAGCGCTGGTGCCAACTGCGCCGCAAACCCAATGCCGACAAGCGCCTGGCCTTGGTGCTGGCCAACTACCCCAGCAGCGAAGGCCGCATTGGCAATGGCGTGGGGCTGGATACCCCCGCCTCCGTGATCGAAATCCTGCGCGCGCTGGCGGCCGATGGCTATGCCGTCGATGCGATGCCCGCCAACAGCCAGGCGCTGATGGAGCTGCTGCAGCAAGGCATCACCAACGCGCCCGATTCCTGGGCCACGCGCGCCGCCTGGCAAAGCCTGAGCCTGGACGACTACCTGCAGTACTTCAGCACCCTGCCAGCGGCCAACCAGCAGGCCATCACCGAGCGCTGGGGCGCGCCCGCGCAAGACCCGATGCTGCGCGAGGGCCGCTTCATGGTGTCCGGCCTGCGCCTGGGCCAGATATTTGTCGGCGTGCAGCCAGCACGCGGCTACCAGCTCGATGCGCTGGCCGCCTACCACGACCCGGATTTGGTGCCACCGCACTACTACCTGGCCTTCTACCACTGGCTGCGCAGCCAGTGGCAGGCCGATGCGATGGTGCATGTGGGCAAGCATGGCAACCTCGAATGGCTGCCCGGCAAGAGCGTGGCGCTGTCAGCCAACTGCTGGCCCGATCTGGTGCTGGGCCCCCTGCCCCACCTCTACCCCTTTATCGTCAACGACCCCGGCGAAGGCACGCAGGCCAAGCGCCGTGCGCAGGCCGTGATCATTGACCACCTGATGCCCCCGCTCACCCGTGCCGAGAGCTATGGGCCCACGCGCGATCTGGAGCGCATGGTGGACGAGTACTACGAGGCTGCGACGCTGGACCACAAGCGTGCGCAAATCCTGCGCCAGCAGATCCTCGCCCACATCGTGCAGCACGACCTGCACCAGGACCTGGGCCTGCAGGCCCCCGGCAGCGACGAGGAAGAGCAGCAGCTGCTCAACCGCACCGATGCCTATCTGTGCGAGCTCAAGGAAAGCCAGATCCGCGACGGCCTGCATATCTTCGGCGTCTCGCCCGCCGGCCGGCTGGAGACCGACACCCTGCTCGCGTTGGCACGCCACCCGGTGGGCGGTGGCAAGGGCGCGAACCAAAGCCTGGTGCGGGCGCTGGCCCGCGATCTGGGCCTGGACTTGGACCCGCTCGATGCCGACTGGGCCGCAGCCTGGACCGGCCCGCGCCCCGCCCTGCTTCAAGACCTCCAGGATCTGCACGACCAGCCCTGGCGCCACCACGGCGACACGCGCGAGCGCCTGGAGCTGCTGGCCTTGCAGATCCTGGCCCCAGGCGCCGCCCTGCCGCCAGTGCTGGCCGAGCTGACCGACGGCCACACCCAGGCCGTGCTGCGCCGGGTGCAGCAGGATCTGCGCCCGCGCCTGGCCGCCTGTGGCCCGCAAGAGCTGCAGCAACTGCTGCGCGGCCTGGCGGGGCGCTTTGTGCCCGCCGGCCCCAGCGGCGCGCCCACACGCGGGCGGCCCGATGTGCTGCCCACCGGCCGCAATTTCTTCTCGGTCGATACCCGGGCCATCCCCACGCAGACCAGTTGGGGCATGGGATTCAAATCTGCGCAATTGCTGGTGGAGCGCTATACCCAGGAGCATGGCGAATACCCCGTCACCATCGGCCTGTCGGTGTGGGGCACGGCCACCATGCGCACTGGCGGCGACGATATCTCGCAGGCCTTTGCGCTGATGGGCGTGCGCCCCACCTGGGCCGATGGCAGCTGGCGGGTCAGCGATTTTGAAGTGCTGCCGCTGCATGTGCTGGGCCGCCCCCGGGTGGATGTGACCCTGCGCGTCTCGGGCTTTTTCCGGGACGCATTCAGCAATGTGATCCGCCTGTTTGACGCCGCCGTGCAAAAAGCGGCGGCGCTGGAGGATGAAGACGCCGCGCAGAACCCGATCCGCGCCCGCGTGCTGGCCGAGGCCGCGCAACTGCAGCAGCAGGGGCTGGACGCCAAGGAGGCACGCCACCAGGCGGGCCTGCGCGTGTTTGGCGCCAAGCCCGGCAGCTATGGCGCCGGCCTGCAGGGCCTGATCGACAGCGGCCAGTGGCAAAGCGATGAAGACCTGGCCACCGCCTACCGCAACTGGGGCGCCTATGCCTACGGCCAGCACGACGAAGGCAGCCAGGTGCCCGAGACCTTTGTGCGCCGCCTGTCCGAGATGCAGCTGGTGCTGCACAACCAGGACAACCGCGAGCACGATGTGCTCGACTCCGGCGACTACTACCAGTTCCAGGGCGGCATGGCCGCTGCCGTGCGCCACTACAGCGGCCAGCAACCGGCCATGTACTTTGGCGACCACAGCAACCCCGAGTCGCCACGCATGCGCAGCCTGCAAGAAGAGATCAGCCGCGTGGTGCGCGCGCGTGCCACCAACCCCAAGTGGATCGAAGGCGTGCAGCGCCATGGCTACAAGGGCGCGTTCGAGATTGCCGCCACGGTGGACTACCTCTTCGCCTTCGATGCCACCGCCCGCGTGGTGCGCGATGACCAATATGCCCGCGTGACCGATGCCTTTGTCGCCGATGCCACGACGCGCGCCTTTATGCAGCAGCACAATCCGCAGGCCTTCCACGGCATGTGCGAGCGCCTGCTTGAAGCGATACAGCGCGGCCTGTGGCAGGAGCCCGGCGACTACCCCCAATTGCTGGAGACCCATTTGCTCGACACCGAACACCTGCTGGAGATGCGATGAGCACCCCCACTGATCTGCATTTTCCCTTCAGCGCCATCGAAGGCCAGGCCGCACTGCAGCAGGCCTTGCTGCTGCTGGCGGTCGATCCGCAACTGGGCGGCGTACTGGTCGAAGGCCCGCGCGGCACCGCCAAATCCACCAGCGCCCGGGCGCTGGCCGAGCTGCTGCCCAGCGGCCATTTTGTCAACCTGCCGCTGGGCACCACTGAAGAACAGCTGCAAGGCGCGCTGGATCTGGAAGCTGCCTTGCAATCGTCTGCCGTGCAGTTCCGCCCCGGCCTGCTGGCCCAGGCGCACCAGGGCATTCTGTATGTGGACGAGGTCAACCTGCTGCCCGATGGCCTGGTGGACCTGCTGCTCGATGTCAGCGCCAGCGGCACCAACCGCATCGAGCGCGATGGCGTCTCGCACCAGCATGCCGCGCGCATTGCGCTGATTGGCACGATGAACCCCGAAGAAGGCCAGCTGCGCCCTCAGCTGCTGGACCGCTTTGGCCTGTTTGTGCGCCTGCCCAATGTGCCCGATGTGGACACGCGCAAGCGCATTGTGCGCACCCGCATGGCCTTTGATGCCGACCCGGCCCGGTTCTGCGCCCAGCATGCGCAGGCCCAGACGCAGTTGCGCGCGCAGATTGCGGCCGCACGCACGCAGTTGCCCCATGTCGTCTGGCCCGATGCGGTGTTTGATGCCGTTGCGCAGCGGTGCCAACAATCCGGTGCCGAAGGCGTGCGTGCCGACCTGGTGATGCTGCGCGCCGCCCGCGCACAGGCAGCGCTGGCGGGCCATGACCAGGTGAGCCTGGCCGATGTGCAGGCTGTGGCGGAGTTGGCACTGGCCCACCGCCGCAGTGCCGATGCGGCGCAGCCGCCATCGCCCACCGGCCAGGCCAACGACCCCAACGGTCAACAAGACCAACATCAACTACCGCAGCGGCAACAGCCCAACCAGGCACCAGCCAGCAATACAGAGGCCGCCAGCAGCAGTAATAACGCCAACCACAGCCAGCCCGATGGCTGGGGCGGCATGGCCGCGCCGCGCTACACCGGTATCGAGCCCGTCAAGGCCCTGCGGCCCTTTACCGCAAAAAAAGCCTGACGCGCCCCAGCCTGGCCGGCCAGGCCAAGCTGGGGCGCGCGCAGAGCACGCAGCGTGCCGGCCGCCTGCTGGCAACGGCCAGCCAGCGCATCGACTGGCCCCGCAGCCTGGCCGCCAAAGGCCAGGCGCCATTGGCGCGCCCGCACCTGCGCTACCGCAAGCAACCGGCCGGTGCGCAGCTCATGCACTGCGTGCTGCTCGACACCTCCGCCTCCATGCTGCGCGGCCAGCAGCTCGCCCGCGCCAAAGGCTACCTGCAGGCCATTGCCGCGCAGGCCTACCGCCAGCGCGACCAACTCTGCGTGCTGGGCTTCAGCGGCGACAGCGCCTATGTGATCCAGGCAGGGGCCAAGGCGCAAGCCTTTAACGACGGCTGGATCCGCCCGATTGCGGGCGGCGGCGGCAGCCCGCTGGCCAGCGCCATCAGCTTGCTGGAGCGCCTGCTGCAGCACGCCCGCCTCCAAGGCCCCGTGCATGCCTGCGTCTGGCTGCTGACCGATGGCCGTTTCGCCCAGGTGCCCGAGCGCCCCAACGGTGCCGGGCAGATCACCGTCGTCGGTTTTGACCGGGGTGGCCTGCCCTTGCAGCTGAGCCAGCGCCTGGCAGCGCGCTGGCAGGCCGATTGGGTGCCGGCCTGAGCCAGTGCGTTGCGCCGCCATAGCGGCTCATTGGCCTTACTAATCCTGTTGCTGCATGCAAATGGAGAACCGACGCTCACGCTGCTATCGGTTCTTTGTGCGTGTCAGTTCTCCGTGGGTTTTGAATTCTTCTCACTGAAGTTTGAACTTGGAGCGCTTTGAGCTCACCCAGAGGGCATGCCGGGGCGACTTTCAGCCTGTCGCGGCCCGTGAGGTTGCAGCGAGGCTGCTGTTTCGCTTGGTCAATTTGAAGGTGGGATGGCTGCTATCGGCCAAGAGCGGTCAGCCGCTTGGTTCACTTCAAAGGCTGATGCAGGCTGATCGCAGTCTATGGACTCAATGAGTTCAATGACTGGTGACATACAGAGCAGTCATTGCAGTGAGTCCTCCTTGTATGGATGCTCTCGCTGGGCCGATGCGACTTGCCTAAATGGGCATTTCCCTAATTATTCTGCTGTGTTAGCCACACAACCTCGAGTCTGCTGCTATGGCTGCTCAATGTGCCCACAAACGAAAAAGAGCCTCCCCGGTGCCGTAGTGGCGCCGGGAGACTTGTTTCCTACGCGCACTCGCCTGTCGCAGCGTTCGCGACACCCCTATGATTCTCAACATGGCAGATGAACTTGAAACCGAAAGGCCCCTGGGCGACTTACTGCCCCTCCGAGTAAAAGTCCTCATTCAAAGGAATGGAGTCCACACGGTAGATGATGTGCGCAAGGCCTACCCGCATCAACTGCTCAAGATGTGGGGCATGGGGATGGTCCGGTTCAAGCAGATCGAAGCAGTCTTCTTCTTGGCCCAGTCGTTCACACCCAAAAGGGTCTACGCTCCGCTTCCACACATCAAAGGCTCATCTCTTAAGGGCACCCCTCTCCCCCGCCGCCGTCCGAGCCTCGGCGCGCGGGGGATTACTACTGTGGATCAACTGCTTGCCGCGGAGCGAAAGGATCTGATGAACATCAAAGGCCTCGGCGCGCTCAAGTTGAGAGAGATCGAGAAAGCGCTTCATCAGCGAATGGACTGAGTTTCCTTAACGCTCCTTCGATCAATCTGCTGAACAAGCCAGCGGAGGCAGAAGCGGCGCACGGCACCTTCGTCTCAATCTAGCACCACATCATTAAGTAGGTCGATACTAGCCTGGCTTCCCCTCGTCAACTAGATGACCGTATAGTTTCATAAGCCGGATGTGAGCAGAAGTCTTTGCATTTCAAAATTGTGCCGCAAGTAGAATAAATTTATCGGAATTTTTATCTATCGCAAATATCAGACATACGCAACTCCCAAAGAGCGGCGCAAGCAACATTTCGCCAAAAAAACTCAAAAATAAACCGCTAAGATCACAAAGCAAAAAAGATTTGTTTTTTCCAAAGAATTGCAATTTTCAACACTGATGAAATGTCAGCAGTGGGATATACGTTTTGCTGTTGTAACTTTGAAATTGCACTAAGGAAAACCATGCAAGCTGCCATCAATCATTTAACCAAAGCGGCGACTATTTCCATACTTGGGGCTACGGCACTTTATGCCCATTCCGCCCCAGGTATTCCACAAGCTCCAACAACGATTTTTACCGAAGACTTTCAGAATCAGCCCCCAGCTACTAGTGGCACGATCCTATCGGATTATATTGGCGCTACTGGACAAACGTACACAGCAAACCCTGCTTGGCTAACCGCTTGCAACGGTCTACTCTCCTCAGCAGATCAACCGCAAGCTGGCGCAGACGGACAAACAACAAGCTGTGGGTCCCAAGAGGCATGGAATGTTACACAGCAGCTGGCAAAAACTTTGGGGGCATACCAAAGCAGTGCAAATTCAGATTCAAATTTTGCTGTTTCCGCTTATACGTCGGCCGATCCTGGCGCCAATTTGGTAGAGTTTGAAACCGAAAATACCATTCCCTTGTCGAGTGCAAAACGATTCGTTGCCGCCAGCATTGATGTTGCTGCTGCCAATTGCTATAGAGCGAGTGCCCCCCTACTTCAATTTTATCTGTTAGATGGAGGAATTCCGTCTGCTGCGGGCAATCAGGTAGATGGTTGTACCGGTAGCCTAGCTGATATGCCCGCTCTAGGTGCTGCTGCCGCATCTACGGGCAGCCAGGGCGCAAGGGTGGGCACGTATCGAAGTGGAGGCGTTTTAGTGGAAGCTACCGCAGTTGGCCTTCGCATCACTAATGCCAACGGCAGCGGTACTGGAAATGATCATGCTTTTGACAATATTCTTTTATTAGATGTATCTCCAACACTTGATAAGGCGTTCAACCCGATCAGTCAGAATGTAGGTGGGAACACAACCTTAACATTTACCATAACCAATACGAGCGAACTCGGGCAAAAAGCGGGTTGGTCATTCACCGACTCATTACCATCAGGATTAGTTGTTGCCACTCCCCCAGCCATTTCGACTTCCTGCGCTGATTCAGTGGTGGCAGCTCCTGCAGGTGGATCTAGTATTGTTGTAGAGGCGACCCTGTCAGAAGGTATGAGTTCATGCAATGTTTCCGTAAATGTGACCTCAGCGACAGCTGGCAGCTATACAAACGGACCAGATAATATTGTCTCGGCCGGTCTGAATCCACCTCAAGTCTCGGTGGTTACCTTCACCCCACCAGTAGTGGTGAACCCACCATCTCCAACTCCTGTTCCGACGTTAGAACAATGGGGTTTGATCAGCCTAGGTTCGCTGTTGGCCATATTTGGAGTCAGCCGCTTGCGTAGGCGTCAAGGGTAAATAATGCAAACTTTGGGTTGCTATATGCAAAGGCGTTCGCAAATTCCGAGCGGGTTGCTGTATCTTCGCCCAGAAACTCCATCCCTAACCGCCTACGGGCGGTTTTTTAACGCTCGCGGCAGGCCAGTCTCTATCGACACCGTTCAGCCGTCGCTCGATGTTCACCTGGTCGCACAGTGCGGCTACTTCGGCATTCCGTCGCCAAAGATCGCCTCCGAGGTTTGCGACCACGCTGAGCCCTTCTGCAAGCTTGCGGTCGAGGGCTGCGGCATTATCTGCAAGATCGCTGCGGGCAGCGGCGTCGGTTTTGGCTTGCGCGCGATAAGTGTCGGCTCGGCTGTCGGTGTCGCTGCGCAGGCGCTCAGCACGGGCAAGCTCAACGCGCACATCAGCTAGTGTTGAGGTTCGCCAGTCGATCGGAGTTGTAGATCAAGTCTTGGACATGCTTGCTTTCCTTGATCGCGTTTTGGGTTTTCGTCGCTGCGTGTAGCTTCGACTCGTTCGACAGCAACCGCTAGTGGATTCAACTGATCAACGCAACTGACTCATTGAACATTTCAACAGCGGGTCAGTAGCGCCTATTTATCCGTTGCGATATTGGACTTCTAGCATTTACCTAAAGTGTCCTGACGGCCAGTGTCGGCTGCTGCTCTGAAAACAGCCCCAGAGTCGGTTCGAACATCGGTGAGCGGATGACCGCTATGCGATGCTGATGGGTCACGGACGATGGATCGATGGGCGGCAGCAACCGCCGCAAAGCAGGTATTGGCTGCTGAGTTGCCGATGACCACAATGGGTCGCAAGCCGCCATCGGAACGAGCTCGGCCAGCTGGCCAGGTGGATAGGATCTTTACGCAAGCTGACATCGACCAGTCCGTTGCCGCCCTGCCCTGGCACCCTGCTAAGAGTAGGGAAATGCCTGCCTAGTTGCTGCAACGCAACATGCCGCCCTGGCTACCCGCAGGTATCCACCCGGGATCCGCGCTTTTTCGGCGCCAGCGGGGCCGGACGTGTAGGACAAGCCCCGCTTTTAAATACAATTCGTTCTCATTCCTAACACCACCCCCTTGGCAAAACTCACTACGGCGCCTCCGGCTATCGGCGTTGCGTTGTGTGTGCCTCGTTGTTCGCTGCCCTCACCATGTCCGCATTCACCCGCACCTCGTGCACACCATCGGGCGCCCGTCCAGCGCTGAGCAAGATCACCGCAGCCATCCTGATCAGCCTGCTGCCGGCCGCCAGCGCGCTGGCCCAAACGGCCGAAGCAGCGGCTCCCGAAGCAGCGGCTGCCGATGCAGCGGCTGCCGATGCAGCGGCTGCCGACGCAGCGCCAGCCGCAGAAAGCACGTTGGAGACCATCCAGGTCTCCGGCGATCTGCTGGGCAGCGGTCTGCAAAACCAGCTCAAGACCTTTGCAGGGGCACGCACCATCGTCGACAAGGATGTGATCGAGAACAGCGGCGCCGCCAGCATTGGCGATGTGATGCGCCGCATCCCCGGCGTGCAGAGCAGCGACAACTCCGGCACCGCAGGCAGCGCGGTGTCGCTCAGCATCGGCGTGCGCGGTTTGACCGGCCGCTACTCGCCCCGCTCCACCGTGCTGCTCGATGGCGTGCCGCTGGCCGTGGCGCCCTATGGCCAGCCCCAGCTGTCGTTTGCCCCGGTGAGCCTGGCCAATATCGAATCCATCGACGTGGTGCGCAGCGGCGGCGCGGTGCGCTACGGCCCGCAGAACGTGGGCGGCATCATCAACTTCAACACCCGCGCCATCCCCACCAGCAAGGACATCACCGGCGATGTGACCCTGCGCTACAACGGCTTTGGCAAGGGCGGAGAGAACAACACGCTCTACAGCACCTTCCTGGGCTCGCAACTGGACAACGGCCTGGGCTGGGCGCTGCTGTACTCGGGCATGACGGGCTCCGAATGGCGCAAGGACAGCGATGAGCGTTTGAACGATGTGGCGCTCAAGTTCCGCTATGCGCTGTCGGGTACTTCCGAGGTCTACGGCAAGCTCTCGTACTACGATGTGCGCTCCAACACGCCTGGCGGCCTGACGGTGGCCCAGTACAACGCCAACCCCTTCCAGAACACCCGCCCCACCGACATGTGGGATGGCGAGCGCAAGGGCCTGGACCTGGGCTATATCAACACCCTGTCGGACACGCAGGAGTTCGAGATCCGCGCCTACTACAACGACAGCGCGCGCTCCAGCCGCCTGATCAATGCCGCGCAGACCCAGATCAACTACCAGCCGCGCAGCTACCAGACCCTGGGCATCGAGCCCCGCTACACCCAGCGCTTTGCGCTGGGCAGCAGCAGCCATGACGTGACCGTGGGCTACCGCTACATCCGCGAGCGCGGCGACGACAACAGCAGCCTGCTGAACCTTGCCACCGGCGTGATGGGTGCCACCACCTCGTTCGACAACGCCACCGATGCCCATGCCGGCTATATCGATGACCGCATCGCCATCGGCGCCTGGCGCATCACCCCCGGCGTGCGCTTTGAGCACATCCAATCCGAGCGCGATGACCGCAGTGCCGGGCAAAGCTTTGACACGCGCAACAACAAGTGGCTGCCCTCGGTCAGCGTGTCCTACCTGGTCAACCCCGCCCTCACGCTGTTTGCCAACTACACCACCTCGTTCGGCCCGGTGCAGAACCTGCAGCTGAACTCGCAAACCGCCGCCAACCCGCTGCGCCCCGAAGTCGCCAAGACCAAGGAGCTGGGTGCCCGCTGGCAAGACAAGCAGTGGCGCGCCGAGGCCACGGTGTTTGACCTGCGCTTTGACAACCAGATCCTGCAGACGCCCGGCGTCGTGCCGGTCACCTTTGCCAATATTGGCGCCACCAAGCACCAGGGGCTGGAGCTGGCACTGGAATACCGCTTTGACAAGGCCAGCGCGCTGGCAGGCACCACCGTCTACGGCAACTACACCTACACCAAGGCGATCCAGCAATCCGGCACCACCGCTGGGCTGGACGTGCCCTTCTACGCCCGCAACACCGACACTGTCGGCGTGCGCTATGAGCGCGATGCCTGGGGCTTCAACCTGTCGAGCACGCACCAGAGCAAGCAGTACGCGGACCTGGCCAACACCGAGGCCGAATCGGCCAATGCCAATGTGGGCCGCATCCCCGGCTTCCGGCTGTGGAACGCCCAGGTCAGCTGGAAAGTGCCGCAGTACAAGGGCAGCGAAATCATGGTCGGCGTGAACAACATCGCCGACCACCGCTACTACACCCGCAATGTCGACGGCAACCCCGGCCGCATGGTCGGCGCGCCGCGCACCTTCTATGTCCAGGGCCGCTACGCGTTCTGATCCACCTATACCTGGCCTCTGCAAAACAAGACCCTCGATACGGGTCTTTTTTGCCGGCGGTCCCGCCTGTTTGTGACCCTCTGATGACCCTTTCCCGCACCTCCGCCCGCTCCGTTTCCATCCACCCGCTGAGCTGCCTCAGCGCCATCCCGCTGGCGATCTCGCTGGCCATCGCCGCCTGGCCTGCAGCCGCCCAAACCGCGCCCGATGCCGCCGCCCCCGCCCCGGCCGCCGAAGCCGTGCTGCCCCAGGTCATCGTGCAAGAAAAGGCGCAGGAAGTCGGCTACCAGCCCAAGCGCGCCACCACGGCCACCCGCAGCGATGCCGCGCTGCGCGACGTGCCCCAGGCCATTGCCGTGGTGCCCGCCCAGGTGCTGCAGGACCAGCAGGTGCGCTCCATCGACGAGGCGCTCTACAACGTCAGCGGCATCACCCAGGCCAACACCCTGGGCGGCACGCAGGATGCGGTGATCAAGCGCGGCTTTGGCTTCAACCGCGATGGATCCATCCTGCGCGATGGCATCCGCACCGTGCTGGCCCGCAACCTCACCTTCACGACCGAGCGGGTTGAGGTGCTCAAAGGCCCCAGCTCGGTGCTCTACGGCACGATGGACCCGGGCGGCGTGATCAACATGGTCACCAAAAAGCCCCAGCTCAGCTTTGCCGGCCAGGTGGGCGCCTCGCTGTCGAGCTACGGCGGCGGCGGTGCCTCGGTCGATCTGACCGGCCCCCTCGGCGAGCAAGGCCTGGCCTACCGCTTCATTGCCGATACCAGTGATGTCGACTACTGGCGCAACTTCGGCAAGAACCGCCAGACGGTCATCGCCCCATCGCTGGCCTGGTATGGGCGCGACACCTATGTGCGCATGTCCTACGAGCACACCGACTACGAGCAGCCCTTTGACCGGGGCACCGTGATCGACAGCCGCACCGGCCGCCCGGTGGCCACCGACCGCCGCGAGCGCTTTGACGAGGCCTACAACCGCACCCTGGGCGATTCGGACTTCTTCACCGTGCAGGCCCAGCACCGCCTGAACACGCAGTGGAAGCTCAATGCCGCCTACAGCTACAACCGCAACGGCTATGACGACTACCAGGCCCGGCCGGTGTCGCTCAACCCCACGACCGGCATCCTCACGCGCCGCCCTGATGGCACGCGCGGCGCACTCAGCCAGCAGCATGTGGGCCAGATCAACCTGGAAGGCAAGCTGCAAGCGGGCGGCATGGCGCACGAGATCCTCGCCGGCTTCGACGCCGAGGACAGCAATATCTTCCGCCGCGACATCATCCGGGGCAGCAACAGCGGCGGCTTCAATGTCTACGACCCGGTCTACGGCAACCTGCCCAACGCCACCAGCATCGACGAAGCGCAAAGCGCCCAGAGCGACAAGATCCGCCAGCAGGCGCTGTTTGCGCAGGATTCGATCCGCCTGTCGCCGCAGTGGCTGCTGCAGCTGGCCGGGCGCTGGCAGCACTACGACCAGATAGCAGGCAAGGGCCGGCCCTTTGTGGTGGGCAGCGAATCGGATGGCAGCAAGTTCGTGCCGCGCGCCGGCCTGGTCTGGCAGCCCAGTACCGAATGGTCGGTCTATGGCAGTTACAGCGAATCCTTCAAGCCGCAAAGCAGCATTGGCAATGTCATTGGCACCTTGCCGCCCGAGACCGCCAAGGCCTGGGAGCTGGGCACCAAGTGGGAGTCGCCTGCCGGCATCACCGCTACTGCGGCGCTCTACGACATCCGCAAGCGCAACGTGGTGGTCAGCGAGACCATCGACGGCCAAAGCTATGCCCGCGCCGTCGGCGGTGCCCGCTCACGCGGCCTGGAGCTCGATGCCGCCGGCCGCCTGGGCAAGCAGTGGCAGTTGATCGGCACCTATGCCTACACCGATGCCGCCGTCACCGACGACCCGCAATACCAGGACAACCGCCTGGCCAATGTGGCCCGCCACACTGCCTCGCTCTTTGCCGCCTATGATTTTGCCGCCAGCAGCAGTGGCCGCTGGCGTGCCGGCGCCGGCCTGCGCCATGTGGGCCGCCGCGCCGGTGATGCGGCCAACAGCTTCAACAACGCCGGCTACACGGTGGCCGACAGCTTTGTGAGCTGGGAGCGCCCCTGGAGCGGCCGCATCGTCAAGCTGCAGCTCAACATCAAGAACCTGTTCGACAAGAACTATGTCAGCTCCTCGGGCAGCCCCATCTATGTGTCACTCGGCGAGCGCCGCCAGGCCCTGCTGCGCGCCGTCGTCGATTTCTGATCCATCGCCGACAATCAGCAGCTATTGATAACAAAGACAGGCATGTGGAGTTTTAAAAATATCTGGTTCCAGATCCACTGGCTGATCGGCATCACCGCAGGCACGGTGCTGATCGTCATGGGCCTCACCGGCGCGACCTACTCTTTCCAGGAGGAGGTGCTGGACTGGGCCAACCCCGGCACCGCCAGCGTTCCGCTGCAGCCCGGCCCGGCACTGACGCCGCCCCAGCTGGTGGCAGCGCTGCAGGCCGCAGGCGAGCAGCGCCGCATCGACCGCATCACCCTGTATGCCGAGCCCGGGCGCAGCGCCCAACTGGCCTTTGTGCCAGAAAAAGGCGAGCGCCGGGGCCAGAGCGTCTACCTCAACCCCTACACCGGCGCGCTGCTGCCGGCACAGCGCGGCCGCGAATTCTTTGAATGGAACGAACGCCTGCACCGCTGGCTGCTGCTGCCGCGCGACGATGGCAAGCCGATCACCGGCAGCCTCTCGCTGTGCCTGCTGCTGCTGTCGCTGTCAGGCCTCTACCTGCGCTGGCCGGCCAGGCCACTGTCCTGGCGCAGCTGGCTCACCTTCAACGTGCGGCGCAAGGGCCGGCCCTTTCTCTGGGGCCTGCACTCGGTGGCCGGCACCTGGGTGCTGGTCGTCTATGTGATGCTGACCCTCACCGGCATGTACTGGGCCTTTGATGCAGTGCGCACGCCGGTGGACCGCTGGATGGGCGCGCCGTCCCGCGCGGCCGCCCGCGCCGAGCAATCGGCCGCGCAAGAGGCCGCTCGCAAGGCCCCGCCGCTGGAGCTGGCGCCAGCCACCCTGGCGCCCGCCTGGCAAGGCTTTGCGCAGCTGGCCAGTGGCTGGCAGTTCGTGCAGATGCGCCTGCCCCAGCGGGCCGACCAGCCGCTGCAGTTCAGCTGGTGGGCGGCCAACGCCCCGCATGACCGCGCCCGCAACCAGCTCAGCCTGAACCTTGATGGCGCGGTGCTGCGCGATGACCGCTTTGCCGATCTGCCCGCAGGCCGCCGTGCGCTGGCGGCGATCTTCCCGCTGCACACCGGCACCTATTTTGGAATCACGGGCCGCATCATCGTCACCGTTGCGGCGCTGATGATGCCGCTGTTCGCCATCACCGGCTGGCTGCTCTACCTGCAGCGGCGCCGCAGCTCGCGCGCCGCCGGCCAGGCCCAGCGCGCGCTGCTGGCGGGCGATGGCCCGCAGCCAAGCCCCGCCACCGGTGCCCCCGCTGGCGCCAGCATTGCCGTGGTCTATGCCAGCCAGGCAGGCCATGCCCAGCAACTGGCGGTGCGCACCGTCGCGCGCCTGCGCAGCGCAGGGCTTGCCGCGCAGCTGCTGCCCGCTGCCAGCCTGGACATGGCCCAGCTGCAGCCGCAGCGCCAGCTGCTGTGGGTGGCCAGCACCTTTGGCGAAGGCCAACCGCCCGACAGCGCCCGCCGCTTGGCCCGCCTGCTGCAACAGACCGAAGGCAAGCCCCTGGCCCACCAGCGCTTTGGCATGCTGGCCTTGGGCGACCGCCAGTACAGCCAGTTCTGCGGCTTTGGCCTGGCACTGGCTGCGCAGCTCGAACGCCTGGGCGCCCAGCCCGTGTTCGCCCCGATCACGATGGACGCTGAAGACGACGCCGCCTGGCAGGCCTGGCTGCAGGCGCTGGCCGCGCATTGGGGCGTGAACGCTGCGCCCGCCACTGCGGCAGACAACGCCGCTGCCAGCGTGGCCGATTCCGATGCGCCCGATGCCCTCTTCCTGCCCGCCCAGCTGATCAGCCGCCACCACCTCAACCCCGGCAGCAGCGGCCAGCCGCTCTACCAGGTAGAGCTGGGCTTTGCGCCCGGGCAAGCGCCGCAGTGGCAGGCCGGTGCGCTGGTCGAGGTCAAGGCTGCGCACGCGCCCGCCCAGGTCGATGCCTGGCTGCAGGACCACCAGCTCGACGGCAACGCCGCCGTGCAGTGGCGCGGCAGTGCCAGCAGCCTGCGCGATGCGCTCAGCGCCTCCGAGCTGCCCACGCTCGCGGCCCCTGCAGCATCTGTCCAGGCCGTCGCCGACCAGCTGCACCCGCTGGCCCCGCGCAGCTACTCGCTGGCCTCCTTGCCCGCCGATGGCCGCATTCGCCTCTATGTGCGCCAAACCCTGCGCGCGCAGCCAGGCGCCGCCCCGCAGCTGGGCCTGGCCTCGGGCTGGCTCACAGTGCATGCGGCGTTGGGCAGCAGCATCGCGCTGCGCCTGGTCGACAACCCGGGTTTTGCGCCGTTGCCCGGCGATGCGCGGCCAGCGATCTTCATGGGCAATGGCTCGGGTTACGCCGGCCTGCGCGGCCACCTGCGCCACCGCATCGCCCAGGGCCAGTTTGACAACTGGCTGGTCTTTGGCGAACGCCGCCGCGCCCACGACTCCTATGCCGAAGACGAGGTCTGCGTCTGGCAGGCCCATGGCCAGATCGCGCGCGCCGACTATGCCTACTCGCGCGACGCCCGTGATGCCAGCCACCAGGCCCCTGGCCAGGGCCCGCACCGCTATGTGCAAGACGCGCTGCGCGCCGCCGCCGAGCCCCTCAAAGACTGGCTGGCCCGGGGCGCCGTCATCTACGTCTGCGGCAGCTATGACGGCATGGCCACCGGCGTGGACCAGGCACTGACAGAGCTGCTCGGTGAGGACGGGCTGAACGCCTTGAACGACGAGGGGCGGTACCGGCGGGATGTGTACTGACATAAGATGGCTGGCCCGCTGCGCTCGCAAGGGCCACCATCGCCATGCACCCCACGCCACCTCCTTTCGCCATCCGCCCCCTTGCCGCATCTGACCTGGCCGCGCTGCTCGCGCTGTACACCCATCTGCATGCGGCAGACGATGCGCTCCCCCCGCAGCCAGAGGTTCAAGCCATCTGGCAAGGCTTGATGGCGGACCCCCACCACCTGTATCTGGGCGGCTTTGCCGGTGCGCAACTGGTCAGCAGCTGTGTGGTGCTGGTGGTCCCCAATCTCACGCGCGGCTGCCGGTCCTATGCCTTGATCGAGAACGTCGTGACCCATGCCGGCTACCGCCAGCGCGGCTATGGCAGGGCGCTGCTGCATGCAGCCTTGGCGCATGCCTGGGGCAGGAACTGCTACAAGGCCATGCTGATGACCGGCAGCAAGGACGAGAACACCTGGCGCTTTTATGCCGGCGCGGGTTTTGATGCGCATGACAAGCAGGCCTTCGTAGCGCGGCCTCCCGCATGAGACCTTCCGCCCCCATCGTCCTCGCGGCCAAGGTGTTTGCGCTGGGCTTTATCGGCCTGACGGTGTACTGCGCTGTGGTCTACCTGCTGCTGCGTGATGTTGTCGGGCTGCGCATGGTGTTTGGCGGGCTCTACCGCATGTTCATGTACCACGCGCAACACCCCATGCAATACATCGCCCTCTTCTGCGCGGTGTATGCGGCTGGCCTGGCGTTGATCTTGGGTGCCTGGCCAACGGCCAGGCGGTGGCCGGCGTGGGTGCTGACGACTCTGGTGCTGCTGCTCACCGTACTGCTGGGCTCGGCCTTGGGTGGTGCGCTGTGGGCGCTGCACGATATGCAGGCGGGCTATTTTCCGCCCGGCGACCGCCGCTGGCAGCACATGAGGTGGGGCATGCAAAGTGGCCTGGAAGTCGGCTGGCTGGTGCTGCTGCTGTCGTTGCCGTTCAATGTGCTGTCTCTTCCGGCGTTTTACGCGGCTGGCCGTTATGGGTCACGGCAGTTTCATCGGCTCAAGCCTGAGCCACCTGCTCCATAGCGCGCGGCCTGGTCGTGAGGCCTGGCGGGGGTGCAGACAAGGCGTGGCACCATGGTGTCCACGCCTTTTGACGAGGGGCATCCCAAGCTCTGTGGGCTGCCCTCTCCCTCCAGGTCGGTGATGGCAGCACGCTTGCAGCGCAGTGGGCCTGCTGCCCGAGCCCTCGGCCCGCTCAACCCTCACGCGCCCCCCAACCCCCAGCCGTGAACGGGCGGGTCAGCTGGTCGATCTTCGCATCAATCACCGACAGCCGTGCTCTTGCATGCACATCGTCCTTGCCCGCATGCATCAACAGCTCGGCGCCTTCCGCCTTCAACGCCTTTAAATAGGAGTCCGGCGTTCCCTCATCTTCAGCAGAATCTGACATGCTTGTCTCCCAGGTCCCATCGTCAGAAATGTTAACGGGCCTGCAACAAAATACAAGCATTACGCACACGAAATTTAAGTTAAATCAATAACTTATTTCATTCCTAATTGCTCGACAATCGCTGCCGTTTGTCCGGTCGAAACCATTTGCTTGCGCAACAATCTGCAACGTCAACAGGCCCATCTGTAGGTATCTGCTGGCAATGGAATGGTGGCCCCTCTGGCCGCTGCAGCCCTACACACCGTGGAGGATGTGATGGAGCATGGCATTCCAAGCCATTGATAAAGGAGACCCTTCATGTCCGACGACAAGACCAAGCCCGGCGGCCAAGACCGCACGCGGATCAATGTAAACGAAGACTACGAACTGCGCGACTGGTCGAAAAAATTCAACGTCAGCCCTGAACAGCTGAAGGCAGCCGTCCAGGCAGTGGGAACCAGCGCAGCGGCGGTGGAGCAGCATCTGAAGCAGTCCAAAAAGGGATGACACCTGAAGGCGGCCGGTGACCGCCGGTACGCGCGCCGGCTGCAAGGCCGGCGTCCTTGCGTTCCACTGTGAAACGCAGTCCGTAGCCCCGATGCGGCCGCACACCAGGTTTCCTTGCAGGTCAGCCGTTCTTCGCCGGTGAAGTGAAGGCACACGGCAGCTTCCCCACGCATCAGCTCTCTAAAATGGCCGGACGTTCAGCATTTGGCCTAGCGGCAGCAATCACCATGCCCACTCCAACATGGGTTTTTTCGGGAGCATTCACCCGATGAAGGCCGTGCGGCTCATCGCTTTGCTGGTGGGTGCTGTTGCGCTTGTGGCCGTGGTTGTGGTCGTGGTGAAAGGGCTGCATTCCGCATGGGCTTTGCTGGAGCTGGCCTGGTCGGCGGTTCTGCGCTTTGCAAATCTCTTTTGATGTGAGGGGACGACAGTTTCCCCTCCCTATCCCCAACTGCCGTTGCGCGACACGGCCGTCTGGCAGACCCTCTGGACCTGGCCATGGCGGCCTCCACCGCTTCAAAGGCAGCGTGCGCGGGGTGGAGCTGCACGCATTCGGCAGGGGTGTCCACGCAAGGGATGCGGGCCGGGCACCTTCACTCGTCACACGTTTCGGCGGCGATAGGCGAGGACACCAAACAACGTCATCAACAGACCGATGCCCCATGTGCCCAATGCCGGCACCGCCTTGACACCGCTGACGCTTGGCGCTTGCACTGCGGTGATGGTAATGCTCTGCACCACCTGGCTAGCTGCCGGATACGTGACGCCTCCTACGACTCCTCCGGGTTGGTCGGCCGCCACCGTGCAGGTGCCAGCGGCCAATGGGGTCACGACATGGCCTGCGACGGTGCAAATGTCAGGGCTGAGACTGGTGTAACTAACAGGCAATCCCGCGCTGGACGTGGCGGCAAATTCGATCGGAAATGGGCCACCGTCTGTCTGGTGAGCAGTGGGTTGCGGCGGAAAAGTAAGGGTCTGGGCGCCAGAGAAGCTGATCTTCACCAGGCCCGGCTGACCCGGCTGGCCGCCCGCGCCGCCGCTGCCGGCGTCCGCACTGGGGCCTCCCGCACTGCCTCCATAGGCGCCAGCACCATCGGCGCCGCCCAGTCCTTCACCGCTGCATGCCTCCACCGCCAGCGGCCCTGCCAGGGTCTCGCCGTCAGCGCCTGCGGTGCCAGGTGTGCCGTCCATACCTGGATTGCCGTTGGGCCCCCACCCCTCCCCTGGGGAGCCTTCACCCCCTGTCCCCCCCGATCCGCCAAATCCGGCTGTTCCTCCGGCACCGCCTGCGCCGGGAACGGTACCAGCGCCCCCTGGGCCCCCATCGCCGCCATCGCTACCATCTCCTCCATCCCCACCCGCAATACCTGGGCCTATAAACACCCCATCCCAAGGTCCTCCGTCAGACCCCTGGCCACCATTGATTCCCACGCCACCCCTGCCCCCTACCCCTCCGGTAGCGCCTGCTCCGCCGCCTCCGCCAGGAGCCGATTTGTACGGACCGTTGTTGCCTCCATCACCTCCTGCGCCTCCGCTCACTGCAGTTGCACCGCGTCCTGGTTGGCCTCTCCCAAAATCGTAGTCGCTCCAAACCGTGCTTCCACCACCGCCACCTCCCCCATTGGCTGTCACACCACTGACACCCACACCGGTAACGGCGGAAAGCCCGCCACCGGTACTGGAGGTGCCAGGGCGCATCCAATCACCCGTGCTGGGCATACCGGCAGTGCCGCCCGTGCCTACCCGCACCGTCAACGTGCTCCCCGGCGTGACCTGGGATGTCACCTTGCAGTAGGAGCCCCCTCCACCGCCAACACCATTGCTTGGCTGGCCAATGGAATTAGCGTCCTTCGATCCGCCCCCGCCGCCGCCGCCCCAAACCTCAAAGACGGCTGTGGTGGCGCCCGCAGGCACGGTGCAGGTGCCCTCGGCGTTCATGCCGATCACGCAATCGGCAGCCCATGCCTGGGAAGCGGCCCCCAAAGAAAGCAATATAAAAACCTTTGAAAAACTGGTATTCATCATTTTTCCTAGCATTTGAGTTTCGCGGCAACGAAAACCATTCCACTGCTGGCGCGCTGGCCAAGCCTACCGATGGAGTGATATATATCAAATGCGTAGAAATTTGCAACAATCATTTAATAAATGTTGAAAACCCCCTGCCTCGGCGGGAATAAATACAAAGATTTATTAATAAAAGCAAATATTCTCCTACCACCGGGCGGTCACCACCATGGCGTGAATGCGTCGTCACGGTTGGTGCCACCGGACGCAGCGAAGCTGGCCGGGGCACCAACCTCGCTATATGCCATGCCGTTTGATCAGGCCAGTACGGTCGCGGTCAAGCTTTGCAGGACCGGCTTTTATCATTTGCTTTTTTTAATTTCTCATTGATTTATGAAAAATTCTAAAAAAGGATCTATTGAGGGAATGAAGTGCCATTTCTACCTGTTTGTTTTGGTTAACGGAAAGAATCCATGGTAGGGGGTGGCGCGCGGCAAAATGCAGCGCGCCCATGCGCAGTAATCGCTTGCGCCATCGCCAAGCCCTGGCAAGCACTGCAAATCCGTTGCAAGGGGCGTGGCTGTGTCATTAGTGGGCGTCAACATAGGGCGCACCCCGGCATGCGCCATGGACTGCGATAACCGTTTGGGAGGGTTCATCCAGCCGCACGGTTGCGCGGACGGGCAGCCACCAGCAGCAGGCCGTCACCTCCCAGTATTCCCGTAATCCCCATCCGCCGCCGCCGCGCACCCGGTGCAGACCGCCATCGACGCGTGTGCAGGCCAAACCTGGAGATGCCTATAATAAGAACCATTCTCATTTCGTAACCACCCGCCCCACCATGCCCTCCCGCAGCGGCCACCCGCCCTCTCCTTCCGTCGATCCGGTGCAGGCCCTGTACGAGGCGCACCACAGCTGGCTGGTCGCCAGGCTGCGGCGCAAGCTGGGCTGCGCCTGGGATGCGGCCGATCTGGCGCAGAACACCTTTGTGCGCGTGCTGGGCACCCAGCGCCAGCCACTGCAAGCGCTGCTGGAGCCGCGCGCTTACCTCACCACCATTGCGCAGCGCCTGCTGTCCAACCACCTGCGGCGCCGGCAGATCGAGCGCGCCTACCTCGATGCGCTGGCCCTGCTGCCAGAGCCCGTGGCCCCGCCGCCCGATGCGCAGCTGATGGTGCTGGAGACCCTGGTGGCGATTGACCGCCTGCTCGGCGGCCTGCCTGTTGTGGCCCTCCAGGCCTTTTTGCTGTGGCGGCTGGAGGATTTGACGCAGGAAGAAATTGCCCAGCAGCTGGGCATATCGCGCACCAGCGTGCGCCGCCACCTGGCCGCAGCCGCAGAGCGCTGCTATTTTGCGGACCAGGCCTGAGATGGCCGCACCCGACCACCTGCCCGGCGCGCTGCCGCTGGGCGCAACCCCGATGGCCGGTGCCATGCCAGCCACCATCCCCCCAGCCGTCGCCCGGGCCGCCGTGCGCTGGCTGCTGGATCTGGAGCCCGGCGACAGCTCCACCGCCCGCCGCAAGCGCCAGCAATGGCAAAGCTGGCTGGACGCGGACCCGCTGCATGCCCAGGCCTGGCAGCGCATCGCGCAGGTCGATGGCCAATTGCGCGGCGTGCCCACTTCAGTGGCGGTGCAGACTTTGGCCTCGCCCGCCTTGTCGCGCCGCCATGCAGTGCGTTTGGCGGTGGCGATCGGTGCCGGTGCCGGCGGCTTGCTGGCCCTGGGCCAGAGCCCGCTGGGCCAGCAGGCCTGGCGCAGCGCCAGCGCTGATCTAGCAACCGCCACTGGCGAGCAGCAGCGCACGGTGCTGGCCGATGGCACGCGCCTGCTGCTCAATACCGCTACCGCCGTGGACCTGCGCTACAGCAGCAGCGAGCGTTTGATCGTGCTGCGCGCCGGTGAGATCCAGATTGAAAGCGCTGCCGACCCCAGCCCCGACCCCGCGACTGGCCAGGCCCGCCCTCTGCGCGTACGCAGCCGCCATGGCTGGGCACGGGCCATTGGCACCCGCTTTACCGTGCGCCAGTATGCGGACGGCACCCTGGTGCAGGTGCAAGAGGGCCAGGTAGAACTGCAGCTGCGCAATGACATGCGCCAGACCTTGCGCCTGGCCGCCGGCGAGCAAGGCCGCATCACCGCCCAGCATCTGCTGCGCGAGGCCGCCGCCCCCGCTGCCGGCCTGGCCTGGACCCAGGGCATGCTGGTAGCCGACGATATGCGCCTGGGCGACTTCATCGCCGAGCTGGCCCGCTACCGCCCGGGCCATCTGCACTGCACACCCGAGGCCGCCGCGTTGCGCGTATCGGGCAGCTACCCATTGGCAGATACCGGCCAGGTGCTGGCAGCGCTCAGCCGCACCTTGCCGCTGCGCATCAGCAGCCGCACGCGCTGGTGGGTGACGGTCGATAAAAGCTAGGGACCCTTTGCCAAACGCCCTGCCAGGGTCTGAACGCGGTCTCGGGCGATCCGCGCCCATTCCGCTTGGCGAGGGTTGCAGATGATCCCTCGTTTCCCCACGCTGCCATTGCGCATTCAAAAAAAGTGGCCAATTGGCCCCGCCTGCGTGTCAAGCCCTGCAGAAGCGCCGCACAACCATTGCGGCGCGCTGTCAGCAGCTAGTACAACCCGGGACCCTCCGCATGCTCCGCCCTCGCTCCTTCGCCACCGCCCCCGCCACACTCCGTGGCACCGCGCTCTGCGCCCACCTGCTGTGCCTTGGTCTGGCCGCCCTCCCGCACACCGCGCAGGCCCAGCCCTCCGCCAGCACCTCTTCCAGCGCCACTGCCAGCGCTCCAGCCACCCGCAGCTACGCCATCCCCGCCGGCCCGCTGGCTGCAGCGCTCAACCGCCTGGGGCAAGAATCGGGCACCTTGATCTCCTTCGCGCCCGGTACCGTGGCCGGCCTGCACAGCCCCGGCCTGCAAGGCGCCACCGATGTAGGCCAGGCGCTCGGCAGCCTGCTGGCCGGTTTGCCGCTGCAGGCCCAGCGCGATGCCAGTGGCAGCTATCTGGTGCGCCGCGTGGCACAAGCCGCACCCCAGGCCGCAGCAGCAACAAGCGCCGCAGAAGGCGCAGACGGCGCGCCCAGCACCACCTTGCCCGAGCTGCGAGTGACCGCCCAGGCCGAGCGCAGCGCCACCACCGAAGGCACCGGCAACTACACCATCCGCAGCACGGCGGCGGCCACCGGCCTGCAGCTGTCGCCGCGCGAAACGCCACAATCGGTCAGCGTGCTCACCCGCCAGCAGATCGAGGACCAGGGCATCACCAGCCTGGGCGAGGCCGCGCGCCACATCACCGGCATCTCGGCCATCAGCTCCGACAGCGACCGCACCGATCTGGACGCGCGCGGCTTCTACATCGACAACTACCAGTACGACGGCGTGCCGACCTATGTCGCCAATGACTTCTTTGGCGCCTCGATGCTCGACCCGATCCTGTATGACCGCATCGAAGTGGTGCGCGGCGCCACCGGCCTGATGACGGGCGCCGGCAACCCCGGCGCCTCCGTCAACCTGGTGCGCAAACGCGCCAGCAGCAAAACCTTTACCGGCTCGGCCACGGTCAGCCTGGGCTCCTGGAACGAGCGCCGCGCCACCCTGGACCTGAGCACGCCGCTGGCGGATGACGGCCGCATCCGCGCCCGCGTGGCGGCGATGGCGGACGAACGCAACTCGCACCTCGACCGCTACCACACCCGCAACCGCGCGCTGTTGGCCACCGCCGAGGCCGATCTGACCCCCGACGCCACCGTCTGGATCGGGCTGGAGCACCAGGCCAAGCGCCCCACTGGCGTTACCTGGGGAGGCCTGCCGATGGTCTACCAGGATGGCAGCGCCACGCACTGGCCACGCTCCTTCAGCATTGGCGCCGATTGGACCGAGTGGAACACCACCAGCAACACCATCTACGCCGGGCTGGAGCAGCGCTTTGACAATGGCTGGTCCATCAAGGCCAACGCCAGCCGGTTGGATGCGGACTACACCTCCAAGCTCTTCTACCTGCTCGACGAGCCCGACAGGAACACCGGCCTGGGCCTGGGCCCCTACCCCAACTACTCGCGCCAGAGCTTTGCGCAAAACAGCGGCAGCCTGCAGGCCACCGGGCCTTTTGGTCTGCTGGGCCGCCAGCACGAGGCCGTCGTGGGCCTGACCGGCAGCCAATCCAACTACGCCTATGGCAACCATGCCTACACCGCCACCCCGGTAGGCAATATCTTTGAATGGGATGGTTCCTACCCCGAGCCGGTCTGGGGCGCCTTCCGCCCGCTGGGCGATGACCGCACCCGGCAGACCGCCGTCTACGGCGCGCTGCGCCTGTCGCTGGCCGATGGCCTCAAGCTCATCATCGGTGGCCGTGAGACCCGCTGGCAAAGCCAGAGCCTGACGGAGACCCGCAAGCACAATGTCTTCGCGCCGTACGCGGGCCTGCTGTATGACCTCAACCCCACCTACACCGTCTACGCCAGCTATACCGATATCTTCCAGCCGCAGAACTACCAGGACAGCCAGGGCCGCTACCTGGACCCTGTCACCGGCAAGTCGTACGAGGCCGGCATCAAGGCCGCCTACCTGGATGGCAAGGTCAACGCCTCGCTGGCTGTGTTCCGCATTGCCCAGGACAATGTCGCCGTGCAAGACGGTGACCACCTCGTTGGCGGCACCGGCAACCCCGCCTACCGGGGCGAGAAAGGCGTCACCAGCAAGGGCTTGGAGGCAGAAGTATCTGGCGAGCTGGCCCGGGGCTGGCAGCTGATAGCCGGCTTTGCCCGGGCCGATGCCCGCGCCGCGGACGACTCGCGCCTGCAATCGCAGCGCCCCAACAACATGGCCCACCTCTACACCACCTACCGCCTGCCAGGCCACTGGAACGCCCTCAAGGTCGGCGGCGGCCTCACCTGGAAAAGCGGCACCTACGCCACCACCACCACCACCTCGACCGATGTGCAAGCACGCCGCGACCAGGGCGCCATCACCTTGGCCAGCCTGATGGCCAGCTACGACATCTCGCGCCAGTTCTCGGTGCAGCTCAATATCAGCAATTTGTTCGACAAGACCTACTTTGACTTTGCCGGCAGCCAGATCTACTACGGCGCGCCACGCAAGTTCACGTTGACGGCGAAGTACGAGTTTTAAACGCCGATCCAGCGGAGGGCCAGACACCCTCCGTTGGATGGAGCCGAGTCTGCTCCGTCCATTCGGCCTTTGTGTTCATGGCTGCCGCGAGACGTATCAGCGACCGCCCCATCCAAAAGATGAGCCTCAAATGTCCGAAATATACATACAAATTTCGGACATTTTATTGACTGTTGTCCGAAATTTGTCTACAAATCCAGGACAGGAGGCTATATGCCAGCACTCAAACTTCATATCTCCGCACTGGTGAAGGCGGCGCAGACCGGACAGGTCTGGGTTCCTACCGACTTCGCGCACTTGGGTAACCGCGATGCCATCGACAAGGTTCTTCAGCGCATGGTGCAAGCAGGAGAGTTGCGTCGGATCGATAGAGGTTTATACGACAGACCCACGATCAACAGCCTGACCCAGCGACCAACGACTCCAGATTACCGGGCCGTTGTGGAAGCTATCGCTCGCCGAGATCAGCTACGGCTGATGGTAGACGGGATGACTGCCGCCAATGACCTTGGCTTGACCGATGCGGTGCCTGCCCATGTCACCATTCATACCGACACCCGCAGGCGTTCCATTCAGCTCGACAATCTGACCATCACGTTCAAGCAAACTGCGCCCAGTCGGCTCTACTGGGCAGGGCGACCAGCAATGCGCATCGTGCAAGCCCTGCACTGGCTAAAAGACACGCTAGCCACAGAGCGCACCTCCATTCAGAACAAGCTGGCCCAAGTAATCGCCCAGCCCGTTCATGGCCCATTGATCCGCCAGGATCTGTCCGAAGGATTCCATGCATTACCCGCTTGGATGCAAAGTGTAGTTCGCGAGCTCCCTGGTTGCGACCCACAAGCTGCGAGTACTGTTTCACCAACAAGCCTCAGCACGCTAAATCCTACACCTGCGCGCCGCCGATCACACCACGATGGGGAGACCGTGTGAATACCGCATTCAATACGATCATTGCAGCAAACGATGCCGAGCGCCGCGATTTGTTTCTGGGCGCCTCCACTCGTCTAGGTACTGCAGTGCAAAACATCGAGAAGGATTTCTGGGTCTGCTGGACACTCGATGCATTGTTTAACGGCATGGAAGCGGGTAGCCCGCGTTTGCTGTTCAAAGGAGGTACCTCGCTTTCCAAAGCCTTTGGGCTCATTGCACGCTTCTCAGAAGACATCGATGTCACCGTATTTCGTGATGATCTGGGACTAAGCACTCAGGTCACAGAACTGGATTCCTTAAGCGGCAAGCAGCGCCGTGCACGCTTGGATGCCATCCGTAATGCTTGCCAGGTTTACGTGGCAGGGCCATTGGCCTCGCGGTTCACCCAGATCGCCGCTTCTGTCATTCCCGAGCAGCGTTTTAGGATTGAACTGGATCCCGACGACAAGGATGGCCAGAGCCTGTTGTTCTGGTATCCCGCAGTCACAGGCACGCACAACGACTACATTCGCTCGGCAGTCAAAATCGAGGCAGGAGCCAAATCTGCACTTGATCCAAACATCGCAGCATCAGTCACTCCTTACATCCAACAAGAGCTGCCTGATCTGGACTTGGCAGTATCGAGCGTCATGACTGTGAAGCCCGAGCGGACCTTTTGGGACAAGGTCATCATCTTGCATGGACTACGCCAATGGCATGACTGCCGAGGGCAATTGCGATACGGTGGGCAACGCGTCTCGCGTCACTACTATGACCTGCACCAGCTGATGCAATCGCCATCAGGTGAGGAATGGCAAACCAACTACGAGCTTGCCAATGATTGCTCTCAACACGCGAGGCTATTCTTTGGCAGCCCAGATTTGGGGCTTGGCATTGCTATCCCCGGCACGTTCACCCTCACCCCCAGTCCAGCTATGCGAGAAGCACTGGAGAGAGACTATGAGGCAATGGCTGGAATGATTTTTGGCAACGTTCCCCGTTTCCAAGATGTCATGCAAAGTGCAGAGCACTTTGAGCAAATCGTCAACAGTGCCACGGGCACTACCAATAACGGCAAAAAAGGCAGTGAAGCTGAGTAGTTACGGCGCGCCACGCAAATTCACGTTGACGGCGAAGTACGAGTTTTAAAGGCCCTGCGGCCACACAACCGCCCGCTGAGAAACCAGGGGCTGACCCATCAGCGGGCTGATGGGCTGCCGCCGATAAAGCACAGTTTCAGCGCAGAGTTTCTCGCGCAACGGAGCCAGCGGCGGGTCTCGGAGGCGGGATACAAATCAGAGTTTCGCAGCATTACAGTCATTTTCATAATGGACGCCACCATTTGCTGCTTGCAAAATGGCGCATATGCTGGAGATACTGAATAGCCGCCGCACCCATAGCAGAAATAACACCAGCCTCATGCTTAAACATTTTGAATAACCAATATTCTTATAAAACTGCGTTTTGGATAAAAACCATAAGACTGACTTATGATTATCCACAAACGAAACCAATCGTTTAGCGGTTGATGCAGAAATTCCCATCCAAAATCAAGTCCTTGCAGAAATCTATAGCGCTTGCTATATCACATTGATTGCCACTGTTTTCATCTATTACACCGCAGAGGTTCAGGGTGGCATATGTTGGTATAAAACACATATCCGTTTGCCGCAGCCGTACAACGCTGTGTATAAATCTAAGGCGAAGGCGACCAGGAGCGCGCAACATATTCAACAGTGGCCAATTATCAATATAGACAATTGGTATCACCAGAACCTTGCCGCATCCCAGAATGCATGTCACCTCGATCGCAATCTTTTGAAATCTCCAAGGAAAGATATGTCATTCAACTACTTCAAGAAACATGTGCTGTTGGCTGGGATTGCATTTTTACCAGCGATAGCTTGGTCCCAGTTTGTCGTTCCACCCGCCTTCCGAAACGCCAGCGAGCCCCAATGGGAATTGACGGGTTCGGCGCGGCTGACGGCTGCGACGCCCCCGGGGTATGACGCCATTGGCTCGGGGTGGCTGCGGTTGACAGAGAACCTTGTATTGCAAAACGGTTCAGCGCTATACACAGGCGCAACTTTCTCTGCCGAGGAAGGCGTCATCATTGATTTTGATTACGTCATGTGGATGAAATACCCCAGTAACAACTTGGCTGCCGATGGCCTCTCCTTCTATCTTTATGACGCGGCGCTGGGTATGGGAGGGTCGAACGCGGGAGGAGATCTAGGGTATTGCGGGGGGGAAGGTGGTTATCTGGGTGTCGGCTTCGATGCTTTTGGCTATTTCTCAACCGATGCATCTTGCGGCGGTCCAGGTGGCCAGGATGTTCAACGCATACCCAATACCATCGCAGTTCGAGGGCCGGCATCAGCTGGCAACCCCTTTGTCGCCAACGTAGGGGTACCCGCGTTGAATAATCCAGATGCAACAGCACGCCCGGCGGACCGGTCTGCACGCATTATCTTGACCCCAACCGGCGACTCCAACTCTCCATTTTTAATCAGCGTGCTGGATGGCCCTTCTGGCATACCCGCTCCAGTCATTACCAACCAGCCCTTTCCCTATGCAGCACCTGCGCAGCTCAGCATCGGGTTTTCTGGCTCCACCGGTGGGGCGACCGAGATCCATGAAGTGCGCCTCAACAGGGTGGCGGTACCCGCCGATGTACAAATCGACCTGGCCATGACCAGCCCCAGCATCCGGCGCCGGGGGGATACCGTCAGTTATTCGCTCAGCGTCAAAAACAATACTTTGAGCAATTCTCCGCTGTCCGCCAAGATCGACGTTCCCGCCAGTGCGCCGCTGATCAATGACCGCGTTGACGCGCTCGTCAACAAAACCTGGACCTGTACCGCCACGGGCGCTGATACCAGCTGCCCTGCAGCCAGCGGCAGCGGTGATATCGCTGACCTCGGCCATTACACGATGGGGCAGGATGGAGCGCTGAACTTTGTCTTCCAGGGCGAGGTGGACCAGGACGCTGCCTGCAATGCATCGGTAGGCAATAGCGCCACCATCCACTTCGCAGACGACGCCGGCTTTATTGACCAGGACCTGAGCAACAACCGGTCCAGCAGTGCCGCGTTCGTGGTTGACTGCACAGCGCCACCCATCACCGTTAAGCCACCCCAGCCTATCCCCACCGTCGGCACCTGGGGATTAGGTCTGCTATCGCTGGGTCTGATGGGATGGGGTCTGCACAGCCAGCGCCGTGCGCGCAATCGCTGAGTACGTCCCAATGATCCCGTCTGACCATTGAGCACCCACGGAAAAAGCCCGCTGAAACAATCAGCGGGCTGTGGTGCAGAGGGCTCCAAGCAAATGCCCTACCCAGTCAGGGAACGGAGACAGCCCCTCAGACTAGGCGCCCGGGTATAGGCAGTACGGCCTATCGCAGCCCGGACAGCGGTGTACTAAATGCGGTGAGCCCCGCCACCTTAGATCCAAGGCACGCCGTAGTACTCATTAACCTTGCGGCCATACTCGTCGTTGTAATCCTGCGTGGTTTCACGCGCATAACGGGGAGCGCCTTCCAGCTGTTCCTTGGTCAGCGATACGACATAGCCGCCCAGGCCGGTGTCGTACTTCAGGGTTTCCCATGGCAGGGGGTACACATCGGTGCCCATGCCCAGAAAGCCGCCAAACTCCATCACCGCGTAGCGGACCTTGCCGGTCAGCTTGTCCAGCAGCAGGCTTTCCACCGAGCCCAGCTTGTCGCCATTGGGGTTGTAGACCTTGGTGCCTTGCACCTTGTCCGAAGAGATCACGCTCGATGCAGTGTTTACGGTATTCATATCGTTCTCCTGTGTTGGAAAGAGTGATTGCAAAAGGGGCCGGCGGGGGGGCTTCGTGAAGCGGTTCCGCTGTGTGCCGGCCTTGGAATCAATGCTAAACAGCTGCCTCAGTGTGGCAGGTAGTCATCGCCGTCCGATAGCCGTAGGACGGGCCGCACCCGGTTTGCAGGACGGCCAAATCCACCCGGTGCACAGCGGTCGGGATAGACGCAGAACACGTGGACGCCGGCCGATGCAGCCTTCGCTGAAGCTGCAAAGCCGACACGCATGCACGCCCCATGGACCAGGCAAGCCGTGTGCCTGCGATGCTTCACACGCGTCAGGGCAAGCGCCTGCGCACCGCCAAGGCTGCCGTTGCCCACTGCGCCAGCCGCTGCCCTCTCGGCCTGACCCACCCCACAACGCATGGCACCACCTGCTGGATGGGCGTCTGCCCGTTCCCGACACCCCATCCCGCGTCCTGCCAGGGTGAATGGTCAGTGGTGAATGGTCAGTGGCCATAGGTTATCGACCCGCAGAATATCCACCCGCCGACTGTTAATTCCAGTGTATATATAAAAGCAGACGCCAACATTATCATTAAAGCGCAGCAGAAATAATTTAACGGTAGCCCATTAAATCCGCCGGTGTTATCTTGGCCTTTCACGATCCCCCACCCGGTTCATAACCCCATCCACTTCAAGAAAGAAGATTATTATGAATTCATACGGAATAGAGAAGAAACGCCCGGATAAACCCGAGCGCCCCAAAAATACCGCCGTCATTCGCAGCGTTGCACGCCTGCCCATTTTGCTGGCCGATGGCGCAGCGGCCCATGCCAAAATCATCAGCTTTCGCCATTTAAGCGATAACGGCGAGCATTTTGCCCTGCAGTTTGAGCGCTTGACCACCGATGTACCGCTGGTGCGCCTGCATTCCGAATGCCTGACGGGCGACGCGCTCGGCTCCGCACGCTGTGACTGCGGGCCGCAGCTCAACGAAGCACTGCAGCGCCTGCACCAGGAGGGCGGCCTGCTGCTGTACCTGCGGCAAGAAGGCCGGGGCATTGGCCTCTACCGCAAGCTCGAGGCCTACTGCCTGCAGGAGCAAGGGCTCGATACCTTCAGCGCCAACCGTGCGCTCGGCCACAAAGACGATGAACGCAGCTACCAGGTGGCGGCCGACATGCTCCATGCGCTGGATATTCCCAAAATACGGCTGTTAAGCAATAACCCCGACAAAGCCAACCAGTTAATGGATGCAGGCATCCATATCGCCGCCTGCCTGCCCACCGGCGTTTACTGCAATGCCGACAACAGCGATTACCTGTCCTCCAAAGTCAGGTTGACATCGCATGCGATGGAATTACCCCGCATTTACAAGGACACGCCATGATTGCCCACCAATCCCCGATCAGCGGCGTTGCCGCCTATAACGGCCAATGGGTGGCCACCGCCGGTTATGACAACCAGATCATCCTGTGGGATGCAGCGCACAAAATAGCACTGGCACGGGTGTGGCATGACCACCTCGCCAACCAGCTGGCTTTCAGCCCCGGCGGCCAATACCTCGTCAGCGCCTCCAGCGATACCAGCGCCCGGTTATGGTCGGTACCCAGCCTCAAACTCATCGCGGTATTGTCCGACCATGACGACGATGTCGAAATGGCCGCTTTCCACCCCACCGCAGCGCTGATTGCCACCGCGTCCCGGGACCACCTGGTGCGCGTATTCGACTTTGAAGGCCGGCTGGTGGCCCGCTTTGCAGGCCACACCGCCGATGTGATCTCCATCGCCTGGACCCAGGCCGGTGATGCGCTGATGTCATCGAGCGACGACGGCACGCTCAAACAGTGGTCACTGGCCACGCAAACGCTGGTCAGCGACATCGACCTGGGCGGCATCGAGACCGACACCATCGCCATCGCCAGCGGCGGCACCATCTACGCCGGCAATGACGAAGGCCAGATCATCGTGCTGCAGGGCTCCGGCGCCCATAGCATCGCCGCGCACGACTCCGGCATCAAACAGCTCACCTATGACGAAGGCGAGAAACTGCTGGTCAGCCTGAGCTATGACCGCTTGCTGAAGCTATGGCACTGCGATGCGGGCCGCATCGATCCGGTCACGCAGTCGGCCATCCCGCCGCAGATATGGCCCCGGTCCTGTGCGTTCCTCGACAGAGACACCCTGGTCTTCGCCACCTTCGGGTCGTCCTACGCCAGTTTTGACATAGGCAGCGGCACCTGGGACCTGCGTCTGGTCGAACCCACCCAAGGCGTCAATGCGGTGATCGCGCAGCAGGCTGACTGCATCAGCATCGGCGATGCGGGCATCCTGCGCATCAACGGTGAGCCCAGCAGCCACACCGGCAGCCTCTGCAACTTCCTCACCGCTGCCGGCGGCATGCTGTTTACCGGCGGCCAGACGGGGCAGCTGTTCAATGCCCGCACCGGGGAGGTCGTGCACCAGCACAAGTCGCCGTTGAACTGCGGCGCCGCCTTCACCCGCCACGGCGTGCCCCATATCGTCATCGGCACCTACACCGGCGAAGGGCTGGTTTTTTCCGTATCCGGGCAAGGCGGCGCATCGCTGGTGGCCCGCTTGCAGCTGCATGACAATGCCGTCAAGGCCGTCGCCGCCTCCGACAGCCTGCTTTTCTCGGTCTGCGCCGATACCAGCGCCGCGTGGTTCCAGATCGGTGACCTGCAGGAAAAAGCCAGAAAAAACCAGGCCCATGGACGCATTGCCAACGGCTGCGCGGCCTTGCCGGGCGACCGCTTCATCAGCATCAGCCGCGACCGGCAACTGCGCATCTGGGAGGACTTCACCGCCACCGCTATCCCCACACCCCACAGCCATTCGATCAAGTGCGTGGCCGCATCGGCCGATGGCCGGTACATCGCATCGGGCTCCTACGGCGGCTGCGTGGCTATTTTTGACAGGCAGCACCGGCACTGGCTGCCCTACGCCCGCCCCACCGCTGCCGGTATATCGTCGCTGTGTTTTGATGGCGACGGGCGGCAATTTCTGGCAGGCTCGTATGACGGGCAGATTTACAAGCTCAAGATTTAACCAGGGCCAGCACCAGGATCGGCACCGCCACCCAGGCCAAGACCGCAGACGCAACCAGCAAAGGCCGCCCGCGCCACCGCCCTGCCATCCCTCACATCTACATCAACACCCCACAACACCCCCCACAACACAACGGGCAGCCCAAAGCTGCCCGTTGTGTTATACGGTCGTGCTGCCGGCGCGATCAATACGGCACAAAGATCGCTATCAGCAGAAAAGCCAAAATCACCGCGCCAATGATGGCAAAACGCTTGTTGGCGAATCGCCCAGCGCGGGTGTGGGAATTGGTAGGCTTGGTAGGTTTGGGGTCTGGTGGGTTCATAGCTGTGAATCTATCCAAGCGCCTGGCGCGTGTGCGTCAGACAAGGGGCAGAAAACATGCCAGCCCGGCAGTGGCTGGGCATGTCGGCAGCGGGGCCGTACACACCCGGCAGAGGACAGAGAGAATGCGCAGTTGGACGATAGCGGCAGCACTGCTGCTGGGCTTGGCAGCACAGGCAGGCATGGCGGTTGCCAGCGATGCGGCGGGCCAGCGCGGCCGGCAGCCTGAAACGCCCGCTGCAGGCTCCGCGCCTGCGTCCGGCGCTGCCCGCAGCTCTAACCCCAGCTCCACGGCCCCTTCCCGCTCGGATTCCCCATCCCGCCCCGATTCCGCATCCACATCCCCGTCCCATTCCGCGAGCGGCGACGCAGAGCCCGAGGCCGATGGCGCCGATAGGGCCGATAGGGCCGATGGTGCCGATAGCGCCGATGGCCGGCGGGCGCCGCGCACCGAGCGCTCCAGCCCCGCTGCCAGCCCGGCCACCGCTGCACCGCCTCCAGCGGTGTTCATCATCAGCTGCAATGCCAGTGGCTGCAATGACAACCAAGGCCGGTTTCTTACCCGCTCCGGCCCCCAGCGCCTGGTGGGGCCCAATGGCCTCAGCTGCCAGCTGATGGGCGGCAACTGGCAATGCAGCCCCGGCACCCCGCCTTGACGCTGCCTGCCTGGCAAAGTTGCTGGGGATAGCGGTCAGGCCCTCCCGGTCGCCCTGCCCGCACAGCCAGGCTCTTCTCATCAACCCCTTGCGCAGGTCACGGCGCCGCCCATCGGCTGCGCCCGCCCCGCGCTACGGGGCAGTACCAGCACACAGCCCCTCTCATCCCCTGTCACCCTTTCAGCCCCTCTCAGCCCCGGTTAGCGCCTGCCAGCCGCAGCGGTGGCAACAGTGGCAGCGCCCCATGCTGCAGCAGCACTGCAGCGCTCTGAATTACTTCATATGCTGGGCTTTGTCTGTGGCTGTTACAGGCATTTTCATCAGCGCCTTCGCCACCACGCCTGTCCACCCCGCTGGGTGGTAGCGCATCGCATCACGCGGTGGCACCAACCGCTGCCTGGCCTGCCCTCACCCAGTTACTGGCGCAACCACGCTATTCGTGGCGGGTCCCGCCATCGCGCCAGCGCAGGTGTAAGCCTATCGCCACGCGCTATAAACGGCCCTGTTTATGGGGATGGACAAAAATTAATCCTTACAAAAAATCGCCTTATAAACCCATTCTCACCGATAGTGATAATCTATGTGCATCCGCTTGGTTTGCATACAGTTTGTGCACACAGCAATTGCGGCCCGGGTGCAGGTGCCGGTAAACGCTTGCCACCGCTGGTAGCAGCCTGACTGCCTCCAAACAGCACCCCTTTTTTGCGGGCTGCCAGGTACGGTATCGCCAGCCATCAGCCCCCCACGCCATGCAGCGCTTGCTCCACCAAGGCGCAATGCGGTCATTCAATAGCCACTGACAAAGTAAATTTCCATTGTCTATAAATCCACGCTATTTATAAAACCTCGTTAAACCCCTTATCGCGCCCTACTTTTACCCTCCGCACCATCGATGCCTCCAAATAAAAATACATCCTCTCCAAGTAATGAAACATAGTGAAACAAAATACCCGCTACCCCTGCGGCATCACGCACGCAGTTATCGGCCCCTTACCACCCTCCTTTGCGATGCATACGTTGGCCGTGATGCGCATGGTTTTGACACTCCGCAATACATAGCAATAAATCTCCAAAAACAGGCTCGCATCGCCAAAAACTATCGCTTTAAATAATCCCATATCTACAACATTTGACATTTGCGAATGACATTAATTATTAATTAACGTTTATTGTTGATTTGCAGCCATTTTGCCTGGGAGGTGAAGCTGTAGGCCTCTTATAGTTCGCACATCGATGCGATCAAACCCATAGTTTTTATTTTAGATGGAGAGAAAAATGCCAATCCCGTCCTTCAACGTATTGCGCCGATATGCCGTTATCGGTTTTATGGCCTGTGCTGCATCTTGGGCGCCTTTGGCGTCGGCGCAGCCTGCGCCTACACCGATCGTGGTAATGAACAGTTTGCCCATAGAGGAACCATCCTCCTATACGATCTATGACGAAGCTAAACGTGGCCCAGCGTTTCAAACAGGGTCGGAGCCTACGCGCATTGTTGAGCTTTCTTTTGGCTTGGACTTGGCAGCATTACCGACCACAGCCACTTTGAGCCTATTTAACCTAGACGACACCACCGGATTTCCTACAGGCACGGCGCTGGCATCTACCACCCTGAATATGATTGGTGGGGGCCCCAGTGTGGTGACTACAGTCCATACCTACTCCGCAGCTGATCTTGGAGCCATCGCCACCACAACGCTACTGGCAGGGCAGAAATATGGGTTGATCATGGGCAATGCCAGCGAGCCAATGGGTATCACAAATGATGACACTCGTGAAAATGCGTATATCTATGCAGGTGGCTTTAGTGCCGTGTTGAACGGGAACATCGGACAATTTAGTAATGCGCAAGGCTGGGATCAGAACGATGGAACCCTTGCCTTCAGCATGACGGTCGTCCCGTTTGCAGATCCAGTCCCCCCCACCGCCACCCTCACCTGCACCCCCACCGAGCTGCTCGCCGTTGCCGGCCAGGTCTCCACCTGCACCGTCACCCTCAGCGCCCCCTCCACAACAGACACCCCCATCAACCTGACCTTGCCAGCCACCAACCCAGGCTATACGACCACCTGCACCTCGCCACTGGTGGTTCCCGCCAATGCTACCCAGGCCGCCTGCACGATCACGGCCGTGGCCAACACCACGCCGGGCGCACCCGATGTGACCGCTGACTTGGCGATTGCCCCGCCCACGACGCCGGATGCCTATACGGTCGAAGGCCCTGCCGCACAGATCACCATCCGCAGCAACGGCACCGTCGTGCCTCCCGCCAACCCCACGCCCGTTCCCACCTTGGGCGCTGCAGCGTTGGTATCGCTGGTCTCCGTCATGGGCCTGCTGGGCCTGCGCCGCACGCGCAAATCGGCCTGATAAGGCAGATCCCCACTACCCCAGGCGCATGGCGGTGGCCATGCCCCTGGGGTTTTTTGCGCTCCACGTGCGGTGTGGCAGTAGATCTGCCGGGCAGCGTATCTGCTGGGCAGCATATGCCGGGCAGCGCAACTGCCGGGCGGCGTATCCGCTGGGCAGCATTCGCTGCTCGGTGCAACGCACCCAGCGTGAAGCGTGCAGCGCGCAGATGCGCCCCCTGCCAGTCCTCGCCCTTCTCCGGGGGCGCCCAGCAAAACGCCCTGCCGGGGGCTGAATGCCCGTTGGGGCGTTCATGTCTGTTCATCCTGGTCAACCGCTGCCGCTGGGTGGCACACAAGCCTGCGGCTCCGCGTGATCCACCTTTCTACTGTTGGGCGGCGGTGGTGCAGAAGCGCGCCCAGCATCGCGCGCCCCACCGCCGATAGTAGGCAGCGCCCCTTAAGTGCGCGCTCGCTTAACGCACCACTCACTGCTGTGTCGCGTGCTGTTACCTGCCTTTTCATCTACTCCGTTGAAGTGCGTCCCAACTTGCTGCCAATGCCACCAACACCCGGCGCTGCCGGTACCAACCAGCAATGGCGGGTGCGCAGACGCCTTGCCCAGAACCTCTGGCCAGCAATGCGTTCGGCACCTCGCCGCAAATCAGTCCATTTCATAAAACTATAAGCACCGCTTTCAAGAAGACTCAGCGAAAGCAATATCCTATTCAAAATCCTGTTTTTATAAAAAATAACAATTCATAGTGATAGCCTATGCGAGACTTTGATCAGCTTGCATACATCAGTTGTCCGCATGCAGCATTGTGCTGGCGCATGGCGAGGTTTGATAAATATCCACAGTCCGCCGGTATCTGCATCCGATTTGATTTATAGCAATCATTCTCAATCAGGGCTTGGTCTGCAGCAGGTGCGCCCACTTTCGCAACCACCAACGTTTTCTAACGAGGAGGTCCATTGGCATTCTTAATCTCAGTAATAGCTTCGGCATAGCAACACTGGCTGCTAGATACACGTTTGTTATCAATCGCATATAGGTAATTGCCCTAATCTATACACCTCATTGCTTTACATGGGCCTGCGGGGAATGGTGATTCCGCCGCAGCACACCTCGATAGGAAACATCATGAAGAAACAATTTCTCGATAACGCCTGGCGCCCCTCCAAGGGGATACCGCGCTTTAACAGCTGGGAATGGGCCCTGGCTGGCGCTTCTGTGTAGAGCGCGCAAAGCAACTTTTAGCGTGGGCGCGCCAGCGCTCTTCTTTCAACGACTACTCCTCCCTCCAGATGAGTGAGCGATGCAGCCAGAGAAGGCATAAGCCTCCGGTTGCATAGCTTTCTACAACACAAAAAGCAAAACATGATTAAAAATCCGATCCTCCCTCTGAGCCCCTGTGCGTTGCTGGTCGCCTGCTTTATCGCAGGCGCTGCACAGGCCCAAAGCATTACCTTCAGCGGCGATTCCACACCGGTAGGCAGCATGGCCGACCAGTACGCCACCGTCGATATCACGGTCGGCAACACCGGTACTGGCGCACTCGATGCCAACGCCAATGCCCGCTTCGGCAATAGCGGGCTGGCGGTCATCGGCGCAAATGCAGGCAGCTCCGGAACCGCTACATTGAGCAACGGTGTGAGCTGGGGCGCCCGTGAAATCACCGTGGGCCAATCCGGCACCGGCACGGTCAATGTCAAGGATTCGTCCGTCAGCTCTTCGCTAGCCATCATTGGTCAAAACGCTGGCAGCATCGGCACGGTGACCGTGGATGGCGCCAATGCGAGTTGGAACATCCCACCGCTTTACCAATCGGACTTGTCCATCGGCAGCAATGGCGGCTCTGGCACGCTCAATGTGCGCAATGGCGGCATGGTAGCCACCACCGCCAGCATCACCACAGCAGCCACTGCAGGCTCTGCAGCCACCGTGCTGGTGGATGGAGCCAACTCCCAACTTAAAGCCATCTACCAATGTTCGCTGGGCATGAAGGATGTGTCCACAGTACAGATCACCAACGGAGGCCAGGTGCAGTGCTACCAAGGCGCCTACCTGGGCTTTGGCAGCGTTTCGCTCGATGGCGCCGGCTCCAAGTGGGTCGTGGGTGCGGACCTCGACATTGGGTATACCGAAAACGCCAGCCAGGCCGTGTTGAACATCGGCGAGGGCAGCCTGGTGGAGGTTGCAGCCCATCTGCGGCTGCCGAACGCAAGCAGCGCTTCTGCAGACAGCACCGGCACGATCAATATCGAAGGCAGTACCACCCCAGGCGCACTCACCGTTGGCAGCTTTGAATTTGGCGCCAATGGTCTGGGCGTGATCAACTTCAACCATACCGATGCATCGGGCAACTACCAGTTCGCCATGCCCCTGACCGGGACCGGCACGGTGAATGTCAGCAACGCCGGCACCACGGTCATCACGGGCAACAATACCTACGCAGGCAACACCGCTGTGAAGGCTGGCACCCTGCGCGCGGGCTCTGCCACCGGCCTGAGCGCTGCCTCCGACTTTGTCGTGGCCAGCGGCGGCACGCTCGACACCAACACCTACAGCCCCACCGTCAACAGCCTGCGCAACGATGGCCTGGTGACGATGCTGGCAGGCGGCACCACAGCGGTGTTGACGGTAGCGGGCAACTACGCCGGCAATGGCGGCAGCATGGCGCTGAACACCGCCCTGGGCGGCAGCAACTCGGCCACGGAGAAGCTCATCGTCAACGGCGATACCAGCGGCACCACGACGTTGAACATCACCAACCTGGGCGGCGCGGGCGCCGCCACCACCGGTGAAGGCATTCTGGTCGTGCAGGTCAATGGCGCATCGAACGGCACCTTCAGCCTGCCAGCGCCAGGCTATGTGCAAGCGGGCAGCTTCCGCTACGACCTGGTCAAGACCGGCAACCACTGGTACCTGGTCAGCGAATCGCGCGCCGAAAGCGCACCCACTGTCAGCGTGGTCTGCAGCCCGGCCGAGCTGAGCGATGCAGCCGCCGAGACTGCCACCTGCAAGGTAACGCTGAGTGCAGCGCTGACGACCGACCTGGGCGTGAACCTGACCCTGCCCGCCACGAGCGGACGCTACACCACCACTTGCACCTCGCCGATCGTCATTGCCGCGAACGCGACCGAGGCATCGTGCACGATCACCTCGGTGCCCAACAACACCGCCAACAATGGTGATGTGATTGCGGAACTGGGCATTGCACCGCCCACCACCGCAGATGCCTACACGCCAGGCCCTGCTGCCCAGGTTCTCATCAAGGACAAGGACAAAACCGGTGGCGACAACGGTGGTGGCGATAACGGCGGCGGAAACGGCGGTGGCGACAACGGCGGCGGCACTGCGGTGCCACACAAGGTGCCGACGATGGGCGCCATGGGCCTGATGGCGATGGCATCGGTCCTGGGCCTGCTCGGTGTGCGCCGCACCCGAGCCTCGGGGACGCCTCAGTCGGGGACGCCCCAGTCTGGTACGCGCCGCGCGCCAGGCACCTCGGCCTAAAAGGCCCTCCTCTCTCCTCCCTCCAGAAGAGCCTGAGCTTCCGGTGCACAGAAGGCACAAGCCTCTCACCGGATAGCTTTTTGCAGCCCACACAACCAAAACACCATGAAAAACCCGATCCTCCCTCTCAGCCCCTGTGCGTTGATCGTCGCCTGCTTTATCGCAGGTGCCGCGCAGGCCCAAAGCATTGACTTCAGCGGCGACACCCTACCGACCGGCAATATGGGCGCTGAACTCAGCACCCGCATTGTCATCGTCGGAGGAAACGGCACTGGCACGATGACTATGTCCTCCGGGGCCGTGCTGAACGATATTGACGGTGCAGTCATCGGCTCAAGGGGCGGTCAAGGGTCGGTGACCCTGTCGTCCAGTTCCGTCTGGAACTCGCAAGCTACCACCGTGGGCAGTATTGGCACGGGCGAGCTGCGCATTGAAAGTGGCGCCAAGCTGATCACCCGTGGAGCGGTACTGAGTGCCAATGCCGGAGGCAAGGGAAGCGTGACGGTCGACGGCCCCGATTCTTCATGGGAAGTGGCAACCGCCAGTGCGACGCGGCTGACCGTGGGATATGCTGAATCCGGATCGCTGCGCGTGACCAATGGCGCCAAGGTGTCAAGCCGCCACCAGTTCCGCACGGCGGAGCTGCCGGGTTCCACCGGCTTGGTCGAGGTGGACGGCGCCAACTCGTCGGTGAACGCAGACAGCTGCCACCTCAGCGGCGCCGGGCTCTCTACGATCCGCATCACCAATGCGGGCCTGGTCCACTGCGCAGGCAGCGGCACGCTGCGGCATGGCACGATGGTATTGAGCGGCGCGGACTCCAAATGGTCCGTAGGCAATGATCTCTATGTGGAGGTCAGCGATGCGCCGGTGGATGCCACCATCCACCTCGGCGATGGCACGGTGATGGAGGCGGGCAGAAGGCTGCTGCTGGCATCGGCCGTGCAACCTGAATACCGCAGCGCAGCGACGATCAATATTGCGGGCAGCACCAACCCGGGCGCCGTGCTCGCGCCCACCCTGGTCTTCGGCCGGTCCCAGCGTGGGGTGATCAACTTCAACCACACCGACGCTTCGGGCAACTATGTCTTTGCCCCATCGATGACGGGCACTGGTACTGTCAATATCAACGAGGCAGGGACGACGCGCTTTGCAGGCAACAATGTCTACAGCGGTACCACCAGCGTCAACGCAGGCGTGCTGCGTGCCGGCTCCGATACGGGATTCAGTGCGGCATCGGACTTTGTCGTGGCCAGCGGCGCCACGCTCGACACCGATACCTTCAGCAATACGGTCGGCAGCCTTTCCAACGCGGGCGCGGTCACGATGGCCGCTGGCGGTACCAGCGGGGTGCTGACCGTCGCCGGCAACTACAGCAGCAACGGTGGCAGCCTGGCGCTGAACACCACGCTGGGTGACAGCGATTCGCCCACCGAGTTGCTGGTCGTCAACGGAGACACCAGCGGCACCACCACCTTGAACATCACCAACCTCGGCGGCACGGGCGCGCCCACCTCCGGCCTGGGCATCATGGTGGTGCAGGTCAACGGCGCATCGAACGGCACGTTCCGCCTGCCCGCACCGGGCTACCTGCAGGTCGGCAGCTTCCGCTATGACCTGGTCAAAACCGGCAATCACTGGTACCTGGTCAACGAATCGCGCGCTGAAAGCGCTCCTGCGGTGGGTGTTGTCTGCACCCCTGCCGAGCTGAGCGATGCAGCCGGCCAGGTCGCCACCTGCAAGGTGTCGCTGAACGCCGCGCTGACGAGCGACCTGAGCGTCAACCTGGCCTTGCCGGCCGCCAGCGCCCGCTATACGACGACCTGCAGCTCGCCCATCGTCGTGCCAGCCAATGCGACCGAGGCATCGTGCACGATCACCGCCGTGCCCAACAACAACGCCAATGATGGCGATGTGACGGCCACCTTGGCGATCGCGGCGCCCACGGTGGCCGATGCCTATACCGTCAACGGCCCGGCCGCGCAGGTGCTGATCAAAGACAAGGACAAGACCGGTGGTGACAACGGTGGTGGTGATAACGGCGGCGGAAACGGCGGCGGTGACAACGGCGGCGGAAACGGTGGCGGCGACGGCGGCGGCACTGCGGTGCCGCACAAGGTGCCGACGATGGGCGCCCTGGGCCTGATGGCGATGGCATCGGTCCTGGGCCTGCTCGGTGTGCGCCGCACGCGCCGGTCGGGGACGCCCCAGTCGGGGACGCCTCAGTCTGGTACGCGCCGCGCGCCAGGCACCTCGGCTTAAAAGGCCCCTGCTATCTCTCTCTTCCTCCCTCTCTCCTCCCTCCAGAAGAGCCCCGCTATCCCGTGCACAGAAGGCACCAGCCTCGCACCGGATAGCTTTTTACAACCCTTCAAACTTATTCATGATGAAAAAGGCGATCCTCCCTCTGCGCCCTTGCGCGCTACTTGTTTCTTGTTTTATCGCTGGTTTGGCGCAGGCGCAAACCATCTCGATCACCGGAGATTCCACGCCGGCAGGCGAGATGGGTGCCAGCTACGATACTGCCCGCATCATTGTCGGTAACACCAGCGCGGGGGCATTGGATATACGCGGTGGCGGCAAGTTGACGTCTACTGATGTATTGCTGGGCCAGGCGCCCGGCGGCAATGGCACAGCGACGGTGGATGGCGCCGGCTCCTCGTGGGCGATCTCTGTGCCCTTTAATACAGGTTTAGTCATTGGTCAGGGACAGGGCTCAGGCACCTTGAGGGTTACGAACGGCGGATCGATAACCAATAACAGAGACCTGATGACCTCGAATTCTCAAGATTCGGTTGCGGTGATCGAGGTAGATGGTGCAAATTCGACGCTGTCCAATGATGGGTTTTGCGCCATGGGCGGATCGGACACCACGACCATGCGCATTGCCAATGGCGGCACGGTTCGTTGCGGCCAGCATGGTGTTATTGGATTCGGCAGCGTCACACTGGCAGGGGCCAGTTCAAAATGGGTGATCGGCACCGACCTCTATATGGCTGGCAGCACCGATATGCACTCCACCCTGAATATTGGCGAAGGCAGCGCGGTAGAGATGGGCGGCACGATGGAAGTGCCAAGTTTTGCGGATGCGACGATACCGACCAGCGCCACCATCACTATTGACGGCAGCACCACACCCGGAGCGCTGACCGCATCCAGCCTGGTATTTAGCCCGAATGAATCAGGCGTTATCAATCTCAACCACAGCGACACATCCGGCAACTACCAACTTGCCACGCCGATGACAGGGCCGGGCAAGGTCTATGTGCGGGGCGGCGGGACGACCCGACTGGCAGGAGATAACAGCTACAGCGGCACCACGTCGATCGAAGCGGGCACTTTGCGCGCAGATTCACCCACGGGGTTCAGCGCTGCGTCTGACTTTGTGTTGGCCAGCGGTAGCACCCTGGATACCCATACCTTCAGCCCGACGGTGAAAAGCCTGAGCAATGCGGGTACGGTGACGATGACCGCCGGCGGTACGACTGGCACGCTGACCGTGACTGGCAACTACAGCAGCAATGGCGGCAGCGTTGCGTTGAACACGGCCCTGGGCGACAGCAACTCGGCCACGGAAAAGCTGATCATCAACGGCGACACCAGCGGCACCACCACCTTGAACATCACCAACCTGGGCGGTACGGGCGCTGCCACCAGCGGTGCAGGCATTCTGGTCGTGCAGGTCAATGGCGCATCGAACGGCACGTTCAGCCTGCCTGCGCCCGGCTATGTGCAAGCGGGCACCTTCCGCTACGACCTGGTCAAGACCGGCAACAACTGGTACCTGGTGAGCGAGGCGCGTGCTGAAAATGCACCGGCCGCCAGCGTCGTCTGCAGCCCTGCCGAGCTGACCGATGCAGAGGGCCAGGTCGCCACCTGCACGGTGTCGCTGAGCACCGCGGCCACCGCTGACCTGAGCATCAACCTGACCGTGCCCGGCGCCAACCCGCGCTACACCACCACCTGCACCTCGCCCATCGTTGTGCCGGCCAATGCGACGGAAGCCTCGTGCACGATCACCGCCGTGGCCAATACCACCGCAGACGATGGCGATGTCACCGCTGAACTCGCGATTGCACCGCCCACTGTTGCCGATGCCTACACCGTCACCGGCCCTGCAGCGCAGGTGGTCATCAAGGACGACGACCGCTCCGATGGCGGCGGCGACAACGGCGGTGGTGACAATGGCGGTGGCGCCGTGCCGCACAAGGTGCCGACGATGGGCGCCGCAGGTCTGATGGCGATGGCGTCGATCCTCAGTCTGTTGGGCCTGCGCCGCGTGCGCAAGGATCGCACACCGGTGTAACCGCTGCGCTGGCTTCGTCACTGATCAGCACTGGCGCTGGTGGCTGGCTGATATATAGCCAGCCTCTATAGCCCGCTTTTGAGCCCCGTTGGATACGGGGCTTTTCTTTTGCCACCCTCACCCCTGCCCTCTCCCGCCAGCGGGAGAGGGAGTTTGGGAGAGATCTGGGCTGGTTTTTACCCTCACCCCCGCCCTCTCCCGCAAGCGGGAGAGGGAGTTTTGGAGAATCTTGGCTGGTTGTCTCCCCTCCCGCTAGCAGGTGAGAGAGTTTGGGAATGGGGATTGGTTTTCTCCCCTCTCCCGCGCGCGGGAGAGGGCTAGGGTGAGGGTGACTTCAAGGGTAAGTGCCAGGGCAAGCGTAATGACAAGGCAGAGCAAGTCTCTGCACTGCAGTTCGGGCTTTGGTGCGCTGGCCATTTATCGCACTTTCCACACAGCAAGCACCCTGGCTGTTGCGGCCCTGCCCCATGCACTAGGTTGACGCGGTTACAGCCTTTTGCAGAGATGTAAGCAATTCGCGCCGCTCCCCCTCGGTTAATCACACCTTCTTGTCCGCAGACGTAGCAAATTCTGCGCAACGCCCATCCAGCGATTCCAGAAATACCCTCTACCGAGGGCCCATACACGCGTCACGCCTTACCCATTGACACCCCTCAATTTATCAATATTGAATCATTTGATTTGCGCTCTTTATTAGCACCAGAACTGCCTATCTCTGCACTGCGCATTAGTCCATCAAATTAGTAAAATTTATAATTTTTATCAATAACGAGTGTTAATCTTTGTCCCCATGCATGACTTGCATGATTCTGTGCATGACATGCATCAAACATGTCTATATTTCCATTCAAGAAATAGAACTTTTATGATGAAAAACAAATATGTCGATGTGAGGGAAAAGGCGGTGATGGTGGGTGCAGTGCACCTGAGGAGAGGGTTGAAGTTAAGTTACTTATAAATTTATCTAACTTTCTTACTTTTACACAATTGAACAGTCGAATGACTTTATTGAAGAAATTTGAGCACAAGCCACAGCCCACATAATCCAATAACTCTTTTTATGACGCCCAGGCTCTTTGTGGGCAGTGCTAAGTCCATAGCGCCATTTAGACCCAACCAGACCTCGGCAGTCATCCTCATATATTTCCAATAATCCAGCTACCCTACCGCTCCGGCCCGTTGCCAAACATGCTGCAAAAGCAACGTCAATCCCGTCGATAGCTTTTTACAACATCAAAATTAAATATGATGAAGAATTTGAAATTATCCCAAACCCCGATACTGCTTGCCTGCGCATTGATTGCAGGCGGCGCCAGCGCCCAAAGCATCACTTTTTCTGGGGACACCTTCCCTAGCGGAGATTTTGATGGGCGGCAAGACCTGAACCAAAGTCTTATCATTGGTGACCTTGACGTTGGGAATCTTGCGCTCAGTGCAGGCGCAGTGCTCAACACGGGCATCAATCAAACAACGATCGGACAAACCGCGGGAAGCACTGGAACAGTGACAATATCAGACGGTAGCCAATTAAATGCGTCCCAAATATATATCAGCCGGTCTGGCAATGCGGTCTTCAATATTTTGAGCGGCGGCAAACTCATAACACACCATGCTTCGGTGGGTCAATCCGTGGGTGGCACCGGTTTGGTAACCGTCGATGGACAAGGATCATCTTGGAGCATCTCGCCTGGCACTACCGGCGGCATTACTTTAGGCATGAATGGAGGAACAGGCACACTGAGAATCATTAACGGCGGAACAGTATCTGTACACAACAGCCTTCTCACATCACGTGACAGTGCCAGCACTGGGCATATTGAGATTGATGGCGCCAACTCCAGCTTGCAAGTTGCCAAGGAATGCGCTTTGGGTCCGCTAGGCGCAACCTCAGTAAAAATCACCAATCGCGGCTTATTTCGCTGTGGACAAGACAATTATCTGCATTCGGGAGTGGTTTCTCTGAGCGGAGCAGGTTCCATGTGGGTAGTAGGCTCAGACCTAGACGTCGGAAATAAGGCCATTGGATCTCGCGGTGCCCGAGGGGAGCGTGGTGAAAAAGCCGAGCTGAATATTGGCGATGGCAGCGTGGTCGATTTGGCCGGCAACCTGCGCTTGGCTGTGGACTCGTACGGTTCTTGGGGTGGAAGCGGCACCCTCAACATCGAGGGTGCGGGTACTCCAGGAGTATTAAAGACACAAAACGTAGTCTTCGGTAATTACGGCGTAAGTATTATTAACTTCAAGCACTCCAATTCTTCGGGCAACTATATATTCACCCCTTCCATTAGCGGCACTGGCTCCATCAACGTCGTTGGCACTGGCACCACGGTTCTGACAGGCAACAACACCCACAGCGGACAGAGCAGCATTCAATCCGGAGTGCTGCGCGCTGGCTCTGCGGCAGCGCTGGGCAGCGCGTCGTATGACGTCAGCCGTGGCGGTACGCTGGATATGAATCGATTCAGCCCTGCTTTAGTCCGTTTGCGTAATGCTGGAACCGTGATCTTGGGACAAGGGAATACCAGCGCGGTGACCACTGCCAGCTATTACCAGGGCTACGGTGGAAATATTCATATCAATGCTGCATTAAGCGGCAACGCTTCTCCGACGCAAAAGCTGTTAGTTAGGGCTGACACCAGCGGAACCTCCACGCTGCATATCCGCAATCTAGGCGGCACCGGCGCGCAAACCACCGGCAATGGCATTCTGGTCGTGGAGGTTGGGTTGGCGTCCAACGGCCAGTTCACCCTCCCCGCCCCTGGCTATATCCAGGCAGGCGCTTACCGCTATACCTTGCACAAGGTCGGCCGCAACTGGTACCTGCAATCGGCGCCCGCCAATGCCAAAGCGGCAGCGGCCGATGACAGCGCTGCCTGCGTAGCTGACCCGCTGGCACAGGGCTGTGCGTTGGCAGCCGGCCAGGGCGCAGTGGCAAAGGCCCTGCCGGCAGCATTGAAGGCGGGCACCGCGAACGCGGCGGCGGCCGCAGAGGCAGAGGCAGCAGCGCCTGCGGCAGATGCCTCGGCGCAGCGGGAGGCAGCGCTGGGCGCAGACGACCTCAAAGACGATGGCGCCGTAGGCTTTGCCGGTGCGGTGCCGGTGCCTGGTTTGGGCATGGTGGGGATGGTGTCGCTCTCGTCCCTCATCGGCGTGGCGGGCCTGCGCCGCAGCCGCAAAGCGGTGTAAGCCACCCAAGGTGACGGCCCTGCGGTCACCGTGGTAGAGAGCCAGGCCAGCTGGGGCGATGGCCCCGTTGGCCGGTGGCCCCAACAAAAGCTGGCTGCATCTGCAGCCAGCTTTTTTTTGTGGCGTCAGCATGGCTGCACCCCCATGCTGCACCACAGGGGACGGTTCTGCGCTTCAATGCCTGGTGCCAGCCGTTTCCTTTTCCCTTTGCCTGTGCCTTGGTTGGCACGGCTGCTGCTTGCACCAGGCAGCGATCCGGATGCAACAACCATCCAGCAACGCATGCCCAAAATCCCTTCGCTCCTGTGCCCGCCACCACGGGCGTTACTGCTGCCCGTTCAGCTGCTCGCTCCGCTGCTCATTCCGCTGCTGGTGCCGGCCACTGCTCATGGCCAGGCGGTGGTGCTGGCAGGCGATACCCGCCCAACCGCCTTTGTGGGCAGCTTGGGCGCCCCCTTCAACGCTGAGCAGCTGGTGGTGGGCAACACCGGCAGCGGCAGCTTGCAGATGCGCTCGGATGCGGGGGTGTTGCACACCGACGAAGCGGTGGTGGGCGCCCAGGCGGGCAGCAGCGGGCTCGCAACCCTTGCCACCGGGGCGCAATGGCATTCCCCTCTGATAACGATGGGTGATGTGGGCAGCGCAACGCTGCACATCCACAGCGGTGCCCAGCTTTTCTCGCGCGAGGCCATCATCGGCCACCGTGCCGGCAGCCAGGGCCTGGTGACCGTGGCGGGCCGCGCATCGGCCTGGCATAGCCATGCGCGGGCAGGCTTGTTGGTGGTGGGCGATGCGGGCCAGGGCACGCTGAGGGTGCTCGATGGTGCGGCCGTCTCCAGCAGCCACCATCTCAGCACCGCCGAGCAGCCAGGCGCCACCGCCCGCGTCGACGTGGATGGCGCCGATTCAACCCTGGCTGCCGGCTACTGTTTTTTCAGCACCCAGGGGGTATCGGCGGTGCGGGTCAGCCGGGGCGGGCGCATCCACTGCCGCAGCGAGGCCTGGCTGCGCTTTGGCGATTTTTCTGTGCAGGCGCGGGTGCGGCATGGGCCGTGGGCACGCACCTGACGGTGGGGGCCGACAGCGGCCCCGCCGCTGCGGTGCTCCGCATCGGGCAAGGCGGCGTGGTGGAAGCGGGCACGGCCCTGCGGCTGGCGCACAACCCGGGCCACCGGCCGGCTGGCCGGGGAGCCATCCATCTGGAAGGCACGACCGCACCGGGCCGGTTGCTGGCGCCCCAGGTGCTGTTTGGTGCGGATGGGCTGGGGGCGGTGCACTTTGACCATCGCGACCGCTCGGGCAGCTATGTGTTTTCGCCCTCACTATCGGGTCCCGGCAGGGGCGAGGTATCGGTCAACCAGCCCGGCATGACCACGCTGACGGGCGATAACGATTACACGGGTGTGACGCGCGTCCAGGCCGGGGTGCTGCGTGCCGGCGCTGCCACGGGCTTGAGCCATGCATCGGACTACACCATTGCCAGCGGGGCCACGCTGGACACCCAGGGCTACAGCACGCGCCTGAACAGCCTGGCCCATGCAGGCACCGTCACCACCGGGGCCAGCGGCACCAGCGCTACGCTGACGGTGCGCCACCACTACCGGGGCGACGGGGGCCGCATCGCACTGGGTACGGCCCTGGGCGGCAGTGATGCAGCCACTGAACGGCTGCTGGTGCTGGGCGATACCAGCGGAACCACCACCTTGCACATCCGCAACCTGGGCGGCAGCGGCGCCCAAACGACGGGGGCCGGCATCTTGGTGGTGCAGGTAGACGGGGCATCGAATGGCAGGTTCCGATTGCCCAACCCAGGCTATCTGCAAGCCGGCGGTTTTCGCTACCGGCTTATTCAGCAAGGCAAAAACTGGTACTTGCAGTCCGAAGCCGAGGCACCCCAGCCTGCTCCGCATCACGGCGCCCACTGAGACCCGTCTGCCGATCCGGTGGGCCGCCCCGCCCCGGCTCGCGCGCCACCCGTGGAACCGTGCCCCAGGCACACCTTTGCTTGCATACCCAGGTAGCGCATCTACAACAGTCAGTTTGCAATTGCGCTGCCTTGCCGGCTGCAGGCCTAAGGCGTTGATCCGCAAACGTTTGCGGGCCCCCAGGAAGGGGCTTTACGGGGCGGGGGCGGCATTTTAGGCCGTTTACCTTACAAAAAACTTACATAATTCATAGCTATTGCCCGTGGTTAGTAATAATTTTAATTTATTATCGAACTTCCTCTGGAGGGAGGAAAAGTGCTTCTTAGGAAGACGACCTTTGGGCCCGCCTTGTGCGGGCCCCTTTTTTACCGCCTTGGTTGCGCATACAACTAGCTACATCCGTACATCTGCATACGGCTCGGCAGCCTGGCAGATGCGGTAGGCTGGGGCAGCCCTGCAAAAACACCTGCGCGACGCCGCCCGCGTTGCAGTGCTGGATGGCCGCTTGCCGATAGGCGCATGGCGCCGGCACCTATGCAGCGCAGCTGCAAAGCCCGGGTGTGCCTCCGGCCGGGCAGGTCCGGCCGGGGAGGCCCTGCCGGACAGTCCCACGCGGTGGGAGCACCTGCTGGTTTGTAGGAACTCACTGACATCTTTGTAAACAATGGTACAAGTACAATTTGCGCGGCCCGCCCGCGCTTTGCGGCGGCCTGTTCCTGCCTTACCTCCTCCCTCCTTCCATGCCCCACTCCTCTTCTCCGCAGCCGCGCAGCCTGTTTCCCTTGCCGCTGCCGATGCTGCTGGGGTTTGCCGCTGCGGCCATCGCCGCGCTGGTGATCGCCATCGTCAATGTCTACTCGGCCGATGTGCGCGCCCAGGCGGTAACCAGTATTGGCCGCATGACGGCGGCGATGCGCCAGCTCAATGAGTTCTCCGCATCGCTCAAGGATGCAGAAACCGGCCAGCGCGGCTTTTTGCTGACCGGCGACCCCGCCTACCTGGCGCCCTACCGCCGCGCGCAGGACGCGCTGGAGAGCCAGTTGCGCGGGCTCGCGGCCAGCAACGACAATGCGCCGCTGCGCCAGGAGCGCGTGCAGGCCATCGATACGCTGGCGCACCAGAAGCTGGCCGAGCTGGAGGCCACGATCGACCTCAAGCAGGCCGGCCGGGGCGATGAGGCGCTGGCGCTGGTGCGCACCGACAAGGGCAAGCAGGTGATGGACAACCTCAACAACGAGGTGGCCGACCTGTACCTGCTGCAAAACAATGAGCTGGACCTGCGCCGCCGCGCCTGGGCGCAGGCGGCCACCACCTCGACCTATATCACCTGGGGCGGCTCGCTGGTGATGCTGGCGCTGGTGCTGGCGTCGGCGGCGGTGTCGATGCGCGAGTTCCGCGCCAAGGCGCGCCAGACCTGGGTGTCCGACGGGCTGTCGGGCCTGGGCCAGCGCCTGCAGGGCGACCATGGCCTCGAAGAAGTGGGCGCGCGGGCGCTGGATTTTCTGGCGTCGTACACGGGCGCCAAGGTGGGCGCCGGCTATGCGCGCCATGGCATGGATGACCGCTACCAGCTGTTTGGCGGCTATGCGCTGCCCAAGGATGCACTGCAGGAGCATTTGCTGGCCGGCGAAGGCCTGGCCGGGCAGGTGCTGCGCAGCGGCAAGCTGCTGCGGGTGGGCGGGCTCGACCAGAGCCACTTGAAGATCAGCTCCAGCACCGGGCAGTCGCAACCGCTGGAGCTGGTGCTGGCGCCGGCCGTCGAGAACGGCAAGGTGCATGCGCTGATCGAGCTGGGCTTTGTGCGCCCGACCACGCAGGCGGAGCTGGAGCTGCTCGAAGGCGCGTCGTCGATCCTGGCGGTTGCAGTGCGCTCGGCGCTGGACCGCACGCGCCTGGAGAAACTGCTGGAAGAGACGCGCCAGCAATCGGAAGAGCTGCTGGTGCAGCAAGAGGAAATGCGCGCCAGCAATGAGGAGCTGGAGCAGCAAAGCCAGGCGCTGCAACGCTCGCAGGCGCAGATGGAGCAGCAGCAATCGGAGCTGGAGCAGACCAATGCCTACCTGGAAGAGCAGACCCAGAAGCTGGAGCACCAGCGCGAGCAGCTGCTGCGCGCCAAGGATGCATTGACCGACAAGGCGCGCGAGCTGGAAGTGGCCAGCCAGTACAAGAGCGAGTTCCTGGCCAACATGAGCCACGAGCTGCGCACGCCGCTGAACTCCACGTTGATCCTGGCCAAGCTGCTGGGCGACAACAAGCCGGGCAACCTGACGGCCGAGCAGGTCAAGTACGCGCACACGATCTACGCGGCCGGCAACGACCTGCTGGCGCTGATCAACGACATTCTGGACCTGGCCAAGATCGAGGCCGGCCAGGCGACCGTGGTGCTGGAGCCGGTCAATCTGGCCACGGCGATGCAGTCGCTGATCGAGCCGCTGCGCCCGATGGCCCAGCAAAAGGGGCTGGCGCTGACCTGCCATATTGCGCCCGGCGTGCCGGCCTACACGCAGACCGATGGCCAGCGCCTGGGCCAGATTCTGAAGAACCTGCTGTCCAACGCGATCAAGTTCACGGACCGGGGCAGCGTGAACCTGCAGCTGACGCAAAACCAGCCCGGCACGTTGACGTTTGCGGTGCACGACACCGGCATCGGCATTCCCGAGCACCAGCAGCAGCTGATTTTTGAAGCATTCCAGCAGGCCGATGGCAGCACCCACCGCAAGTACGGCGGCACGGGCCTGGGCCTGTCGATTGCGCGCGACCTGGCGCAGCTGCTGGGCGGCCAGATCACCGTGCAGAGCACGCCGGGCCAGGGCAGCGTGTTCAGCTTCCACATGCCGCTGGTCAAGGCCGGCACGCCCGCAGCAGAGGTGCCGATGGCACCGAAGGCGGCCGATGCGCTGCGCTCGGCATCGTCAGCGCTGGCGGCAGCCGGAGCTGCGGCAGCTCCGCTGGCGGCGCCGGGCAAGAGCGGAGCGGCCGCTGTGGCCCCCCGCGCCACGGCGGCGTTCCAGCCCGCCAACACCGCAGATACTGCAACGGCCTTTGCAAGCACATCGGCCACCGCCAGCACGGCGACCTTGGATGCGGCCGCGCACAGCATGCCTGCCAGCGCCCCGGCCACGGCGGCGGCGGCCGTGCTGGAGCTGCCGACGATCATCCAGGGCCGCCACCTGCTGGTGGTCGAAGACGACCCGCGTTTTGCCGACATCCTGCAGGAGCTGGCGCGCGAGATGGGCTTTAGCTGCCAGGTGGCGCGCAATGCGGCCGAGGGCCTGGCCGCTGCGGTGCAGTTCCTGCCCAATGCGATCGTGCTGGACATCAACCTGCCCGATTTCTCGGGCCTGGGCGTGCTGGACCAGCTCAAGCGCAACCCGGCCACGCGCCATATCCCCGTGCATATCGTCTCGGTGGCCGACTACTCGCAAGAGGCACTGGTGCGCGGCGCGCTGGGCTACGCGCTGAAGCCGGTGCAGCGCGAGGAACTGGCCCAGGCCCTCAAGCGCCTGGAGGCCAAGTTCACGCAGAACATCCACCGCGTGCTGCTGGTGGAAGACGACGAGCGCCAGCGCGACAGCGTGCACAGCCTGCTGGGCAACAGCGAGGTCGATGTGGTCTGCGCCGGCACCGCCGGCCAGGCGCTGGAGTACCTGGCCCAGGGCACCTATGACTGCATGATCATGGACCTGAACCTGCCGGACATGAGCGGCTTTGCGCTGCTCGAGCGCATGTCGGAGCAGGATGGCGTGTCCTTCCCGCCGGTGATCGTCTACACCGGCCGCGCGCTGTCGCGCGACGAGGAGACGCAGCTGCGCCGCTTCTCGCACTCGATCATCATCAAGGATGCGCGCTCGCCCGAGCGCCTGCTCGACGAGGTGACCCTGTTCCTGCACCAGGTCGAGTCGCGCCTGTCGCCCGAACACCAGCAGATGCTGGCCCAGGCACGCAGCCGCGAGGCGGCGCTCGAAGGCCGCAAGGTGCTGGTGGTGGAAGACGATGTACGCAACGTGTTTGCGCTGACCAGCATCCTGGAGCCGACCGGCATCAGCGTGGACATTGCCCGCAATGGCCGCGAAGCGCTGGAGGCGCTGGACCGCGAGGACAGTGCCGTGGACCTGGTGCTGATGGACATCATGATGCCGGAGATGGACGGCTATACCGCCATGCGCGAAATACGCAGCCGCCCGCATTTGAAGCGCCTGCCGATCATTGCGCTGACCGCCAAGGCCATGAAGGACGACCAGGAAAAATGCCTGGCCGCCGGTGCCAACGATTACATTGCCAAGCCGCTGGACGTGGAGAAACTGCTGTCCCTGGTGCGGGTGTGGATGCCCAAGTAAAACGCCGATGCCATTACGCAAGAAGGCCGAGACTGCCGAGATTGAGCAGCGCCTGCTGCTCGACGGTATTTATTACCGTTACCACTATGATTTTCGCGGTTATGCGCAGGGCTCGATCAAACGCGGGCTGGAGGCAGCGCTGGTCTCCTTTGGCTGCAAGACCCTGTCGCAGCTGCAGGACCGGATCATGCATGACCCGGCGGCGTTCACCGCGCTCCTGGGTTATCTGACGGTGCAGGTCAGCGACATGTTCCGCGACCCGGCGTATTTTCTGGCGCTGCGCCGCGAGGTGGTGCCGCTCTTGCGCACCTACCCGTCGCTGAAGATCTGGGTGGCGGGCTGCAGCACCGGCGAGGAGGTGTACTCGCTGGCGATCCTGCTGCACGAGGAAGGCCTGCTCGAGCGCAGCCTGATCTATGCGACCGATATCAACTCGCAGGCGCTGCGCATGGCCGAGCAAGGGATTTTTGCGATCGAGCGCGCCGAATCGTTCTCGCAGAATTACCTGCGCGCGGGCTGCAAGCATTCGCTCGCCGATTATTACACCGCGCACTACGGCCATATTGTGCTGGACAAGGAATTGCGCAAGAACATGGTGTTTGCCGACCACAGCCTGGCGACCGACAGCGTATTTGCGGAAATGCATTTGATATCCTGCCGCAATGTGCTGATTTATTTTGACTCGGATTTACAGAACCGGGCGCTGGACCTTTTCCGGCAGTCGCTGTGCCATCGCGGTTTTCTGGGCCTGGGGATGAAGGAATCGCTGCGTTTCTCGAACCAGGCAGCGGCATTTGAAGATGTGGCGACGGTTGAAAAAATATACCAAAAGAAACCAACCCTTGAGTAGTTTATAAAATATCCCCCGGGGCGGGCAGCAGGCGCTGCAGGGTGCTGCGGGGATTGTTTTGAGTTGTAGTTCATGAACACCACTGACGGCATCAAGTGCCTGATCGTTGACGACATTCCGCAGAACCTGGTCGCGCTGGAAGCGCTGCTCCAACGCGATGGGGTGCAGTTCCTCAAGGCGCACTCGGCCCGCGAGGCGCTGGAGCTGCTGCTGCAGCACAGCGATATCGCGCTGGCGCTGCTGGATGTGCAGATGCCCGAGATGAACGGCTTTGACCTGGCGGCGCTGATCCGGGGCAGCGAGCGCACGCGCCATATTCCGCTGATCTTCATGACGGCGGGCACGCACGAGCAGAACTGGCAGTTCCAGGGCTACGAGAGCGGCGCGGTCGATTTTCTGTACAAGCCGATCGACCCGGACATGCTCAGTGCCAAGGTCAGCATCTTCTTTGAGCTGCACCGCCGCAAGCAGGAGCTGGCCCAGCAGTTGCAGGAGCGTACCGAGGCGCTGCGCGTCAACGAGATGTTCATGGCCGTGCTCAGCCACGATCTGCGCACGCCGCTGCAGTCGATCAAGGTGACCGCCAGCCTGCTCAAGCGCCAGCCCGATGCCAGCAGAAACGAGGAACTGGCCGAGCGGCTGCTGAGCAACAGCCAGCGCATGGGACGCATGGTGGAGGACCTGCTCGATGTGACCCGCATCCGCCAGGCCGGCGGCCTGCGGCTGACGCTGACCGACATGGACCTGGCCAGCCTCTGCGCAGCGGCGGTCGATGACGCGCGCCACAGCGCGGCAGACCGGGTGCTGCACTACGAGGCGCTGGGCGGCACCGAAGGCCGCTGGGACAGCGAGCGCCTGGCGCAGGTCATCGGCAATATTCTGGGCAATGCCCTCAAGCATGGCACGGCAGACGAGCCGATCACCGTGACCATCGATGGCAGCGCAGCGGCGGAGGTGGTCGTGGGCATCGAGAACGGCGGCACGATCCCTGCGGCATTGCTGCCCGATTTGTTCAAACCGTTTCGCGGCGGGGAGCGCCAGCCCGGCCAGAGCGAAGGTCTGGGTCTGGGCCTCTATATTGCGCAGCAAATTGCGCGGGCGCATGGGGGCGGCATTCAGGTGCAGTCCGCAGACGGGCGGACCCGCTTTGAGCTGCGGCTGCCGCGCCAGCCGCTGGCATCGCACCGCCAGGCGCTGCTGTAGCGCGCCTGGGCGCTATGCGCTGCGCTGGCCTGAACAGGGGTTCGGGCCAGCGGCGGTCATTCGGGGGGTGGGGAACGCAAGCGGCTGGGAGGCGGCAGGTCCGTCGCGGGTGGCGCCCTGTGATTGGGCGGGCGCCGCACCGGGCGCCCGGCTGGACCGGTGCGCTCCGGCTGGTACTTATTGTAGGGTGCCGGTGTGCTGGGTCTGGATGTGGCCCAGCAGATCTTCCAGCTCTTCGATCTCGAACGGTTTGAGCAAGGTGCGCACGTTCGGGCCCCACTGGCTGGGGTAGTGCCCCAGGTCATAGCCGCTGCACAGCACAATCCAGCGCTGGGGCGCCTGCTGAAGCAGACTTTGCGCCAGATCGGTGCCCGATTGGCCGGGCAGGCTGACATCGGTCACCACCAGGTCAAACGGCGCTTGGCCATCGAGTTGCAGCGCTTCTTCTGCATTGGCGCAGCAGGTCACGCTGCGGCCCGGCCCTTCCATGAGACAGCCAATCGTCTCTCGCAGTTCATCGTTGTCTTCTATGTAAACTATTCGCATTGCAAACCCAATAATCAATGTGTATTGCAATAAAAGCTATTGCAGTCTGAGATTTGCATGAAGAAATTTATCCTTGTAGGACATTTTCTTTTTATGCCGCTGGAATATAGCACAGGACGGTTTCAGAAAATATGCGTGGTACCCCGAAAACCCCTGGCAAAAATCGGATTTGGGGCTGTAGTCCTATTCTGACAATGACCGTTTGCGCGCACCCACAAGCAGTTTGCAAACCATCGTTAAAATGAGGTTCTGGCCATTGAGGCTTTTGAATAAGGGTATTCACCTGACCATTGCGGCAGGTCAATACCCGATATCAAATTTATAAATAAGCAAGACGGCTCTGGATATTCTCGCAGCGCGTAATATTCGCATTATCTGCAGGCCGCATTCACAAGGCTTGCTGTATCCCACCTGCGGTTATCCGGTCCGGTTGCGCCGTTTCAAAGAAGACCGCGAGCAAGCCAGCCAACGCTGTGCTGCCGCCACCAAGGAAGACCAATGATCAACGTAGGACTTGTCGATGACCACGCCATCGTTCGCTCGGGGCTGAAGCAATTTCTGGCGGATTTCGTAGATATCCGCGTCGTAGGAGAGGCTTCCAACGGACGGGAAGCCATTGACCTGGTACGCAATGAATCGATTGACGTGCTGGTGATGGACCTGTCGATGCCGGGCCAAAGCGGTATTGATGCACTGACGATGTTGCGCGCCAAGGAGCCCGACATGGGCATTCTGATCCTGAGCGGCTACCCGGCCGAGCATTACGCGATCAACCTGATCCGCCAGGGTGTCAACGGCTACCTGAACAAGGAATGCGACCCGAGCGAGATTGTCGAAGCGATTCGCACCATCTCGCTGGGCAAGCGCTACCTGACCCCGATGGTCGCCAACCTGCTGGCCCAGCAGCTGGGCCGCAAGGACGATGCGCCGCCGCACGAGCACCTGTCCGAGCGCGAGTTCCAGGTGTTTCTGAAGCTGGCCCAGGGCGAAACCGCCAGCAATGTGGCCGAGCAGCTGTCGCTGAGCGTCAAGACCGTCAGCACCTACCGCACCCGCCTGATGGAGAAGATGACCCTGAACTCCAACAGCGACCTGACCTACTATGCGCTGAAGAATGGCTTGATCAGCTGATCGCCCTCCCCTCCCCGCTCCAACACACGCCACCTTCGGGTGGCGTTGTCGTTGGTGGGGCGCGGCGCTTGCTTGGCCCTGTGCCGCACGCTGCCTTGCAGAGCTGCATACAATGCGATTAATTCTCATTTGACATTGCTTGGTGCTGCGCGCATGCCCTCCCCGGATCTCTCCATCGACGATGACTTGAGCGGCCTCTACGCTGCGCACAGCACCTGGCTGCAGCAGTGGCTGCGCAGGCGTCTGGGCGACAGCTTTGCAGCGGCCGATCTGGCGCAGGACACCTTTGTCAGCCTGCTGTCCAGCGCCACCCCCCGCGAAGCGATCCGCGAGCCCCGGCCTTTTCTGGCGACCATTGCCAAGCGGCTGGTGGCCCACCGCCACCGCCGGCAGCTGCTGGAGCGCGCTTACCTGGAAGCGCTGGCCTGCTTGCCCGAGGCGCTGGCCCCATCGCCCGAGACCCAGCTGATCGCAGTGCAAAGCCTGCAAGAGATAGACAGGGTGCTGGACGGCCTGCCCCCCAAGGTGCGCGAGGCCTTTTTGCTGGCCCACCTGGCCGGGCTGAGCTATGCCGAGATTGCCGGCAAGCTGGCGGTGTCCACCAGCTCGGTCAAGCAGTACCTGGCCCGGGCCAACCGCGAATGCCTGTTTGCGATGGCGCTGTAGCCGCATGCCTGCCTCCCCCACCGTAACCCTGCCCGGCGGCCGCGTGATCAGCCGGGCCACGGCCGATGCCGCTGCGGACTGGCTGACCGTGTTGATGTCCGGTGATGCCGGCACTGAAGAGCAGCAGCAGTGGACCGCCTGGCGCCAGGCCCATGCCGACCATGAGGCCGCCTGGCAGCATATCGAAGCCGTGACCGGCCGCATGAAGGCCTTGGGCCCGCACCCGGCCTACACCGCGCTGACGGCCAGGGGCGAGCGCAAGCCGGTATCGGACGCGCGCCGGCGTGCCACGCGCCTGCTGCTGTGGGGCGGCCTCGCTACTGGTGCGGGCCTGCTGGCATCGCGCACCACCGCCTGGCAGCGCCAGGTGGCCGATTACCGCAGCGCCACCGGCGAGCAGCGCCAGCTGGTGCTGGCCGACGGCACCCAGCTGCTGCTGAACACCGGCAGCGCGCTGAACCTGCGCTTTGACGCAACAGAGCGCCGCCTTGTGCTGGTGGCCGGGGAGATCATGGTGACGACCGCCCATGCGCTGGGCGCTGCCGCCGATCCGCGCCCGCTGCTGGTGGAGACAGCCCAGGGCAGCATTCGCGCGCTTGGCACCCGGTTTACCGTGCGCCTGCAGGCAGCGCACACGGAGGTGGCGGTGCTGGAGAGCGCGGTAGAGATCCGCTGCCGCGATGGCGCGGGCGGCACGCGTTTGCTGCAGGCGGGCGCGCAAACCCGGTTCAGCCACAGCGCCATCGATGCACCCAGCGCGGTAGATGCGCAAACGCAGGCCTGGACTCGGGGCCAGCTGATGGCCGATGCGCAGCGCCTGGACGACTTTCTGGCGGAGCTGGGCCGCTACCGGCCGGGCGTGCTGCGGGCCGATCCGCAGGTGGCGGGGCTGCGGCTGTCGGGGGTGTTTCCGCTGGGCAATACCGACCGCATTCTGTCCACCTTGCCCAGTGTGCTGCCGGTGCAGGTGCGCACGCGCAGCCGTTACTGGGTGACCGTACTGCCGGCCAACGCGTCCGCTTGAGAAAAAACATTTGCGCTCCACCCTGCCCGATTCGCTGGCTTGCGGCACCTAGCTGATGAGGGACCTGCATTTGCCCAGGCCCGCCCAGAGGAACCACATGCCGACATTGCCACCCGCCCGCCACGCAGGGCGCCCCCACCCCACCCCTATCGCGCTGGCCTGCCTGGCCATGGCGCTGGGCTTGAGCGCTGGTGCGCCAGGTCTGGCGAGCGCGCAGCCCAGCACAGCGAACGCCCCTACAGACAGCAACACCGCCGCCACGGCCACCGCCGAGCTGCACATTCCCGCCGGCCCCTTGGCCCCTGCGCTGCGCCAGCTGGCCAGCAGCACCAACACGATGCTGAGCTTTACCGCAGCGCAAAGCGATGGCAGGCAGACCGCAGGCCTGAGCGGCCGCCACACGGTGGCCGAGGCCTTGGCCTTGCTGCTGGAAGGCACGGGCCTGCAGGCGGTGCAGCTGGACAATGGCGCCTATGTGCTGCGGGCCACTGGCACGGGCAGCACGGGCAGCACGGGCAGCACGGCAAGCGCGCCAGCGGCTGCAGCAGCCAGCGCCGATGCAACTGCCAGCTACACCTTGCCGCAGATCACCGTGACCAGCACGGCCCCAGGCCTGGGCAGCAGCGATGGCCGCACCGAGGGCACGCAGTCGTACACGACAGGCAGCATGCGCACGGCAACGCGCCTGAACCTGTCGATGCGCGAGACGCCGCAGGCGGTGACCGTGGTCACCCGCGAGCGCATCCAGGACCAGGGGCTGGCAACGGTCAATGATGTGGTGCAGACGGCGCCCGGACTGACCTACCGGCGCTTTGGGCCCGAGCGCGCGTCGTTCTTTGCGCGCGGCATGTATGTGGACAACATCATGTACGACGGCCTGCCGGTGAGCCTGGACAGCTCCAACCTGTCGCAGGACCTGCTGGCCACCGACATGGCCATTTACGACCGGGTGGAGATTGTGCGCGGCGCCACCGGCTTGTCGCAGGGGGCAGGCAACCCGTCAGCCGCGATCAACCTGGTGCGCAAGCGGCCCACCCGGGAGCGGCAGATATCGGCGAGCGTCAGCGCCGGCAGCTGGGACCGTTACCGCGCCGAGCTCGATGCCGCTGGGCCGCTGTCGGACGACGGCAGCCTGCGCGGCCGGCTGGTGGCGGCCACGCAGGACTACGGCAGCTACAAACGCGGCGAAAGCAGCCAGGGCCAGACCTTGTACGGCATTGTGGAGAAGGACCTGACCGCCCGCACCACGTTGACCCTGAGCGCGCTGCACCAGGAGAGCAAGCTGCATGGCAATGGCTTTACCGGCCTGACGGTGGCCAGCGATGGCAGCGACCTGGGCCTGCCCCGCTCCACCTCGTACGCCAATGACTGGGAGCACTGGGACAAGACCACGAACTCGGCGTTCCTCGGGCTGGACCACCGCTTTGACAATGACTGGCGCCTGCAGCTGTCGGCCTACTACGCACAGGCCGAGATGGACATGCAGGGCCACTACCTGAGCCACAACCTGACCACCGGCCTCTACAGCCAGCTGGGCGCGCGCAATGCGCACCAGGAAAAGCAATCGAGCATCAACCTGTATGCCAACGGCCCGTTTGCGCTGCTGGGCCGCCAGCATGCGCTGGTGCTGGGCGCCAGCTACCGCCATATCGACTTTAATGGCAACAGCCGCCAGGGCCTGGTGCTCAACAGCAACCTCGATCTGCACAGCTTTAACCCCGGCGCCGTGGCCGACCCGAAGATTCCGCTGCGCGACTGGATGGACGCCAAGATCACCCAGCAAAGCCTGTACGCCACCACGCGGCTGAACCTGGCCGACCGCCTCAAGCTCATCGTCGGTGGCCGGGTGGACTGGTTTGACTACCGGGACACTGTCAACACCTACCCGAACTTTGCCGCGAACACGCCATCCGTCAGCGCCCACAACCGCTACGAGATCGAACACCGCCTGAGCAAGTACGCCGGCCTGGTCTACGACCTGAACGACCAGCATTCGCTGTACGCCAGCTACACCGATATCTTCAAGCCACAGAACTATCTGGATGCAAGCAACCAGCTGCTGAGCCCGGTGGTGGGCCGCAACTATGAGCTGGGCATCAAGGGCGAGTACTTCAACGGCAGCCTGAATGCGTCGGCCGCCGTCTTCCGCATGGACCAGCAAAACCGCGCCTACCGCGCCAGCGACCAGACCCAGTGCGCCAGCTACCCCGCCACCACCTGCTATGCCGCTGCTGGCGAGGTGCGCAGCCAGGGTGTGGAGCTGGAGCTGCAAGGCGCGCTCACCCCCAACTGGCAGCTGGGCGCCGGCTACACCGTGGCCATTGCGCGCTACCGCAAGGATGCCACCGCCGCCAATGTGGGCGCGCTGTTTGATACCGACACACCCCGGCATTTGTTCAAGCTCTCGACCATGTACCGCCTGGCGGGCGCGATGCAGGGCTGGCGCATTGGTGGCACGGTCTACCGCCAGGGTGGTATCTACAACCAGGGCACCACGAGCGGCGTGCCCTTTAACATCCGCCAGCATGCCTATGCCATTGCCGACCTGGTGATCGGCTGGCAGGCCACGCCACAGCTGGACCTGCGCCTGAACATCAACAACCTGTTTGACAAGACCTACTACAACGCCTTGTCCGGCACGGCGACGTTCCCCAGCAATGTCTATGGCGAGCCGCGCCATGTGATGCTGACTGCGCGTTACCAGTTCTGAGGCTGGCGGATAGCCGCTCTGCGCTATGCTGCCCCGCATGACCCGCGCACCTGACAGCTCCTGCGCCACGACGATTGACCTGCTCCCCTCCCGCCCGCTGCAGCCGGCGTTTGTAGCATTGGTAGAGGATGCGCTGGCCAGCCTGCAGCAGGCGCTGGGGCCATTGCTGCACAGCGTCTACCTCTACGGCAGCGTGGCCCGGGCGCAGGCCAGGCCTGGCGTCTCAGACTTGGATCTGACCTTGGTGTTGACCCGGCCGCTGGCAGCCGACGAGGCGGCTTTGCCGGAGCAGCAACGCCTGGCGCTGCAAGCGTGCCACCCGGAAGTGAGCAAGGTCGATTTCGATATCGGCGTGCTGGCCGATATACGCAATCCCGCCCATTTGTATAGCTGGGGCTACTGGCTCAAGCATGAATGCCGCTGCATCCATGGCGCGGATCTGGGCCTGCAGTTTGCGGCTTTTGCGCCATCTGCTGCAGTGGCCCGGGCCGTCAATGGCGACTATGTGCAGGTACTCCAAGGCTACATCGCCAGCATCGCTGCCGCGCAGGAGCTGGCGACCCTCCGGCGGCTGCAAAAGGAAGCCGCCAGAAAACTGGTCCGCGCCACCAATGTGCTGCGCCCTGCAGAGGGTGGCGGCTGGCCCCGGTCGCTGGAGGACTATGTGCGGTATTTCTCGGAGCGCTTTCCGGACATGGCCGAGCGGGCCGCGTTCTTTTTGCGGCAGGCCGAGGCGCCGACCGCATCGACGGAGGACTTCAATGCGCAGTTGGAGGCCTTCATCGCGTGGATGCAAGGGCAGGCGCAAGCACCTGCTTGTGCCTGATCTGACCTGCAGCCGCCTGGCTCAGCGCATGCGCCAGGCGCGCAGTTTGCTGTTGACCAGCAAGCCATGGTCCGCCCCGTGTTTGGCAACATCCAGCAGACTGTGCAAGGGCCCGTCAGCCTCGCCTCCATCCGCGACAAAGAGCTCGGCCTCGCTGGGGGATGTAGAGCGGTGTGGCTCGGCGTTATCGGCCCCTTGGTAGCCCATGCCTGGGCGTTAAGCACCCTCTGCGAAACTCCCTGCCGTGGTCTGAATGCAGGCTCGGGCGATCCGCATCCGTGCCGCTTGGCGAGGGGTCGGCAGAGCATCCCCAGCGCTGAGATTTATGCTGCGCTGCCTCTGGGCGCTTCGGCAGCTTTCTCATGGGCACGGTGCAGCACCGCCTGGGCATCCTCGGTCAAGGCATACAAAGCGCTGTGCAGTCCCCCTTGCAGCCACCGGCTCAGCTTGAATGCGCCCTCCTCATCGGCGCCCACCAGCAGCGCCGCTATCGCACTCATGCCATACAAGCGTGTGTTGATCGCTTGGGCTTCGCACTCGGTCAGCGCCAGGTCTTCCGTCAAGCCGCAGGCCCTGCGGCGCCTGCAAATGTCGTGAATGTCCAAAGGCGGCTCGCCCTGGTCTGCGATCGCCTGGAGGGCAGCGGCATGGGCCGTATCCAAGCGGGAGGTATCCGAGCTGGCATCCGCACACGCGGCGGTTGTGGTCGAGCTGTTCATGAGGACGCCTCCTGGCTCGGGATGCTTGCGGTGGAACCGCCAGGTTGTGGCGGGCACAGCTGGTAGATGGCCCTATTCAACGCGTTGTGCGCGTCGGCATGCCGTTGGATGTGGGCGGTCTCGCCTAGGGAGATGGGCGCGGAGATGCGCCCAGGAGAAGAATGAGCCATGGTGGACTCCAGGTGGTTCGGTTTGCTAAAACCACCACTTCCCACGCCAATGGAAGGCGGTGGCTCGAACAGGTTGGCGTACCGGGAACCTCCTGCGAGAACCGGCGGAGCTTTCGCTCCCCCATCCGAGCCACCATAAACTGGGGCACAGACAAGGAAGCCGCAGACTCTGCGAAATAGAGACCACGGCCTACGTCGTGGAGATTCAACGGGACGCCAATCCCGGCTGCGCTTTACTGGCGCAGCGGCACAACTGTAGCACGGCAGGAATGGCATTGTCTGCCCAGGTCTGCAGTGCGGGTCTGCGCTTGTTCTTTTGGTATCCGAGCTGGTAGCTGCACAGGCGGCAATGTTGGGCTTGCTAGTCATGATGACGCTCCAATCAGGCACCGGTTGCGGTGTGCGTGCAGTGGGTTTGCAGCCATATTCAGCGCGTTGCGCGCGTCGGCATGCCGTTGGATTTGGGCAGTTTCGCCTACGGAGAAGATGGGCGCGGAAATGCGCACAGGAAAAGACTGAGCCATGGTGGACTCCAGGAGGGTTCGGTTTACAAAAACCACCACTCCGAGACCAATCAGGGCGGCAGCTCGACAGGTTGGTCTACTGGGAACCCTCTTGCGAGAACCAGCCAGGCTTGCGCCTGCCTGTCGAGCCGCCATAAAAGGGGGCACGACTGACAAAGCCGCATTCCATTGCGGGTACTGCGGCTTACGTCGCAGAGGATTCAACGGGAGACCAATCCCGGCTGCGCTTTACGGGCGCAGCGCCATGACTGTAGCACGGCAGAAATGGCATGGCTTAGCCAGGTCTGCATGTAGCGGCTGGGCGTTTTTGGTCATGCCTGTGCACCCTTGGCTTCGGCCCGCGCCGGCAGATGGATGGCCAGTTCGCGCAGGCTCGATCGGGAAGCGGCATGGTGCTGGTGGGCGCAGGCGTTCACCTTACACCTTTGTGTAAATTTTGTCATTAAATGTGATTTTTGTTTTAAAATTGCTTTTTTCGATGGGCCTCTCCCTCCGGGCATGAGCGCTGGCGCCCCGCCAGCCCAGCGGTGATGCCGCTTTTAACCGGATCCGGCGCCTCGCTGGTTCGACCCACCCCACCCCTTTTGGCGCCCTATTGACGATCGCTCGCCTGCCTCCGCGCGAGCGGGTTTTTTTCGCCCACATCGATACACATAAACGATCAGCACCGGGTGCTCTCTTTTTAATAATTTATGCGTTCTATAAGAAAAGTTTGCCAGGCTTCGTCCCTGGTCTGCCTTGCAGCGCTGGGCCTGAGCAATGCCCAAGCCAGTGAATTGACCCTCTACATTTCCCAGCCTGTGCGCAACGCGGACCTCAACGCCGCCGTGCCCGAGGGCGCGCTGCCGTGGTCAGACACTTACGGCGAGTCGTACACCATCGAAACCTTCAACGGCGAGACGCTGGGCACGAAAACGTCCGGCAACTGGGCCATCGGAACCTACCAGGTGGGCACCGGCGGCAACACCAATGTGGCCGCTGCCAATGTGTATGGCGGCGCAGGCACCGGTACGGCAGTGGGCAGCGGGGGTTCCAACTTCCTCAATGCAGGGACGACCGGCAACCCGTTAGGTGTCACGGTCACGTTGACCAACCCGGCGCGCTATGTCGGCTTCTGGTGGTCGGCAGGCTCGAACGGCAACAACGTCGAGTTGCTCGATGAGAACGACAACGTTTTGACGGCGATGACCACCGACGGTCTGATGGCGTTTTTGAATTCGCCGTCCAACCGCACGATGAAGGCATTGGACGGTACCACCACCTACAGCCGCGCCCAGTACAACGGCAATCCCTTTATCGAGGGCAACAACGGTGAGCCCTATGTCTATCTGAACTATGTGCTGAAGGACACCACGGCATTCGGCTCCACGACGATCAAGAAGATCCGTTTCTGGGGGGCGGGCTTTGAGCTGGACAACATTGCAGTGCGGGCAGAAAAGCTGCCCGGTCTGCCGGCAGAAACGGGGCTGCCGCCCAGCTGGGTGCCGACTGAGATCAAGAATGTTTTTGCCGATCCGCCGGCCACCGCCGACGACAACGCGAGCACGCGCATCAACACGCCCTCTGCGCCATTGGACCTGACCGCCAACGATCCCCATGCGCCAGCGGGCAGCTCGGTGACGCCACAGGCGTCGTCTGCCCACGGCGGCACGATTGCGGCCGATCCCGCCCATCCTGGCCAGTTCATCTACACGCCTGCCCCGGGTTTTGTCGGCACCGATACCTTCAGCTACCAGGTGTGCCTGGCGGCGCCCGACCAGACCAAATGCGCGACGTCGCTGGTCACGATGACGGTCACGGCCCCGGATCTGGCCATCGACCTGAGCGGCATCGTGGCGACGGCGACCGTAGGTGTGCCGTACCAGGGGCAATTCAGCTGCACGAACCGGGGCAATGCGGATGCGCTGTCTGACACCACCTGCACCATCGGCGCGCTGCCAGAGGGTCTCCAGGTTCAGGCTTGCACGCTGAGCCCGGACAACAGCGCCTGGACCGCTGGCAACCCGATAGCGCAAGGCGCGATGGTGACCTGCACGGTCGGTGGCACACCGGCGAATGTGAAGAAAACGACGACCACCACCGGCACGACCGGCACCACCGGCGACAGCGACCTGCGCAACAACCTGGCGAGCCAGGACATCACGGTCGTGGGCGCCCCAGCCATCGCCATCGACCTGGGCGGTTTGCCAGCCACCGGCACCATCGGCACGCCCTATAAAGGCAGCTTTACCTGCACCAACCAGGGCAGTGGCGACCAGCCCGATGCGGCTTGCACGGTCTCGGGCCTGCCAGCGGGCATCCGCCAAGGCGCTTGCACCATCGTGACGCCAGCGGTACCCGCTGCCAGCAGCTGGACATCGCCCTCTGCGATCCCCGAAGGCGCGGTGGTGACCTGCCCCGTGGAAGGCAAGCCGACCGAAGCTGGAACGTCATTGGTCAGCGGCTCGGGCCTGACGAGCAAGGCGAGCCGGGACATCACCATCACGGCCGTCCCCGTGCCCACCCCGGTTCCATCGCTGTCCACGTGGGCGCTGATGCTGCTGGCCGCCTGCCTGGGCGTACTCGGCATTGGACGCGCACGCAAGCAGCGCTGATCCGCGCGCCGCTGCCAGACACACGCCAGTCAGTGCAACGCTGACTGGCGTTTTTTTGCGCGCTATGGGCTGGCTGCACTGCACACGTCAGGCCGCTAACTGCGAGCCCCTTCCACCTGGCAAAAAACCGGGCGGACAACGCGATGCACGGGGTTTTTGCAAAAAAGCAAAGCTTTTTCAGATAAACCAAATACAACACCGACGGGCTCCAACAGCGGGCCACAAGCGTCGTTGAACGCCCGCTGCAGCGCACCCTTGAAAAGCGCACCTGGACGCTGCTTGCGGAACACGCGGCGGCTCACCCCGCTCAGGCTGAACCGTCGCCAGGGGCGCCATCCCGGTTGTCCTCGGCGGGCGGCTGGGCAGCAGCGCTGCGGTGCCAGGCCACACGGTACTGCTTGGGTGACTTCTGCCAGAACTTCTTGAACTCGGTCGAGAAATTGGCCGAGTTCGGGTAGCCCACCTCGGTCGCGATATCGGCAACGCCCAGCGTGGTTTGCTCCAGCATGCGCGCCGCCCGGGTCATGCGCTCGTTGCGGATGAACTCGAACACGGTGATGCCGTCGACAGCTTCAAACACCATGTTCAAGCGGTGCATCGACAAGCCCAGCGTCGCCGCGACACCGCTGCCTTTGAGCGCCGAATCACTGATACGGCTCAGGATGAATTCCGTCGCAATCTGCCTGATGGTCAGATTGGCGGGCAGCAGCTCCGACACCGGCTGCGGCGCGGTGGGGCTGGCACCGCGCAAAGCCGCCGCACGTTTTTGCGCCAACGTGATGTGGATGTGAATGCGCTCCTGGACTTCCTCGACATAGTAGGGCTTGAGGATGTAATCCACCGCCCCGGCCCTGAGCCCCATGACCCGGTCGTTTTCTTCATAAAGCGATGACAGAAAAATAAGGGGTATGTGGGTGGTCGCGGGGTTTTCCTTCAGCATGCGGGCGACTTTGAGGCCCTGGCGCTCCGGCAAGCGCAGATCCAACACGATCAGATCCGGCAGCTGGTACTGCGCACGGCTATAGGCCTGATTTTCATGCTCCAGCACCGTGATGTCATAAGGAATACTGCGAAGCGCCGCAACCAAAGGGCGGAGCTACTGCAAATCACGGTCAACGATCAGTACATGGGGTATTTTGCCCGCGTTATTACTCATATATTTTTATACAGAACCATGGCTACAACTGCAGCCATCCTCTGAAATGAATATCTGAGTTTCCAACCCCCTGCGCTAGATTCGAATCCATCCCATTTCAGCGCCATGCGATGGCGCATACAAAACCGGTTCGGCACAGAATATCCACCACCTTTTCAGCAGATGGCCCATTAATCATGGCGGTCTAAATAGCAAAAACGACGAAAGCGAGGCGAGTGCACACCGGCGAGCCATGCACTGGCGGGAGGGGGTGGCTGACCGGCAAATCAGAAGAGGTGCAGCGATTCGCGGTCAATATAGGGGGAGTCAGGCCACTAACATTACTATTTTAAAAATTACAATCAGAGACAGTCACCCATCGAATAATTAAATAGCAATAAGCAAAAATGCGGCAAGAAACCAAATTAATTTAGATTTAAACAAAAAAACATTTTAGATTTCACTGCTAGATTGGGATGCGTTTATGCATAACCAAACGCCCCATAGAAATTTCAAATGATCACCTTTCAGTGATTGTGTGGATTGTTATGGGCGCGGACTTTCCTTTTATTTGTCCTGGCGATGGAGTTTTATAGATGAGAACAATGAATAAACAAACTGCATTTTTTGCGGTGACGGTGGTGGCGCTGGGCGCTGCCAGCAGTGTGCAGGCGGCCACGCTGGCCTGCGGCACGCCATTGCGGGTGAGCACCGCCAATGTGGCGAACTGGTCCACCGATGCACGCTATGTGAGTGCTCCCACTGGCGCACCCGCAACCATCCGCGATGACTACAAATGGAACGGCTGGTTTGATCCCGCCACCCAGACGCATGGCGCCAGCTCCGGCTCGCTCAATGGCCAGCCGTTTGCGGGCAAGTGGTTGTCCTTTGGTGATTCTTCGTTTGTGGATGGCGCTGCCAACGGTGGCAATACCGGCAGTGGCACCTATCCGGCCGTGATTACCAACGGCGATACCGACAACGGAGCATGGGTTGCGGGCCGCGTGACCTTTATCTACAACGAGCCCATCAATATCGCCAGCAACGTTAACCTGTCCACTATTCGTATCCGGGGTGCGGGCGGCTTTGACGACAATACGCAGTTGGTGGTGCGCCCTGCCACCCCGCCATCAGGCGCTACCGACTGGCTGAGAATGCAGAACCTGGGCGGCTCCTACGCTGCGCCTGGGATCGTGAATGAGGATGGCAGCCAGGTAGGCCTGGGCTTTTACTACGGCGACAACACCCTTGGTTTTGCGGTACAGAATACTTTTTCGGCCCCCACCACTTCGCAAGGCAATCCCACCGGTCTGATGGCCGATATTGAGATCACCGCCGATTGCGCAACCGAACCCGCTCCTCAGCCCACCACCATTCTGGCCTGCCCCGCAGGCAGCCAGGCCGGCGATGAAGTGCGCGTGGGCCCGTTCACCACCAATGCACGCGACTGGAAATGGACGAAGCGCACCAACGCCGGTGCTTTGGAAAATGTGGACCTGCCGCTGTATGACAGCTACCGCTACCGCAGCTATTTCAACCCTGGCACGCTGTCCGAGGCCACCACTGCCCGATGGATCAGCCCTGGCACCACCGATCCTGCCAGCACGGATATCCCGGGCGTACCCTATCCAGCTGCCACTGGGCAGTCCAATGGCGGGGTGGACGGATCCACGTTTGTCATGAACCAGTCCATCAGTGTGGGGACCAACGTCGATCTGGCCAGCATCAAACTGGATGGACGCTTCGCCTTCGATGACTACGGAAACTCTGTCTATGTGAAGCCGGCAAGTGGCACCGAATCCTTTGGTGGGACCTATCTATCCAATGGCTACGGAGCTTTTACGTCCTTGACAACGCCTGCTATTCCCGGCTTTGAGCGTGGTCAGAACACCATCGGCTTTATGGTAGATGGGGGGCAAAATGCCAACAGCTGCGCAGGAGGCACCTGTGCCTTAGGCGCCATTGCCGACTTCTATGTGACCGCAGCCTGCACCGGCGAGCCACCGAGCGCGGACCTGTCCATTACCAACACCAGTGCCTCCACCAGCGTGGCCCCGGGTGCCACGGTGACCTACACCATCACTGCAAGCAATGCCGGCCCGACGGATGCCACCGGTGCCACGGTGACCGCCACGCTGCCAGCCGCATTGACCGGCGCCACGTGGACCTGCGCCGGCGCGGGCGGTGGCACCTGCGCCGCATCAGGCAGCGGCAATATCAGCGACACGGTGAACCTGCCGGTGGGCGCCACCGTGACCTACACGGTGACCGCCAAGGTGGCCGCCACTGCATCGGGTTCGCTGACCAGCACCGCCAGCATCGCCGCCCCCGCAGGCGTTGATGACCCCACCCCCGCCAACAACAGCGCGACCGCCAGCAGCGCGGTGGCCACGCCGGGCGCTGCGACGCCCGTGCCGGCCCTCGATCTGGCCGCGTTGGCCCTGCTGGGCAGCCTGAGCGCAGGTATCGGCGCCTTCGCGCTGCGCCGCCGCCAACGCGGACAGTGATCGCCCTGCGGTACGGGCCGGCCAGCCCGTAATGCCGGCTGCGAACCGCTTCCTTCGGGAGGCGGTTCTTTTTTTATACTCGCCGGTGGTGGGGCCAACTCTGGCCCCGGAAAGGCAAACCATGCAGCGCAACGGCCAGGCCGTCGTCGGTTCTCCGATCGCCGATGTGATTTTTGAAGACAAACGGGTATTGCTGCTGCTGGAGGATGGCCGCCAGCTGGCCGCACCGCTGTCCTGGGTGGGGCCCAAGGTAGTCGCGATGAACGCGCAAGAACGGTCGCAATGGGTGGCTACCGCAGACCGGCGCGGTGTCAACTGGCCCGGCGCCGGCCAGACCTCTGCCGATGGTGCGCTCCATGTCTGGATGCTGGAGCAGGATGCACTGTTTGAAGCGGCGCTGGCGGAGCTGAAGGCCTTGGACTGGAAGACAGACCAGCTCCCTCACCGCAGCCGGGCGCTGGTGGCGCTGTGGCGGCTGGTGGCCGATGGCTATAACGGCGGGCTGCTGCAGTTTCTGGGCAACTGGGGCATCGCGGAGATGGAGGTGGTGCTGGCCGCGCTGGCGGAGATTCAGGCCCGCGCGACGCTCGATGTGGTGACGGAGTTCTGGCGGCTGGTGGGCCCGATTGCGCGCTCGGACGAGGTCCACAGCATCGATGATGTGTACCGCGCTGTGGCGGGTGCGCTGTCAGAGCGGATCGAGGAACTGGACGAACAGTTCTGGGAGGCGGCTGAGGAGCTGGTCAAGCGGGTGCCGGCGTTTTTTGGGCCCGCGCCGTCGGCTGCCTGATTCGCGACCAAGCACAAACCCACAGCCCTCAACATGAAGTGAGGGCTGTTGTGCGCCTGGGCGCTACTTGTCATCGTTGGCGCTCAGGTTGTCCAGCAGGTCATCGAGCGACTTGAATTCGATGGTCTCCACACCGTCGTCCTCGTCGATGGAGATATCTTCCAGCGCCAGTTCTTCGCACAGCTGCGCGCGTACCCAGCACTGCGGAAACTGCTTGGGCGCGACAAAGGACAGCAGCACGGCATCGGCGAACACGGCCACCGAATGCAGGCTCAGGTCATCACGCAGGTCGGTAGGCTCTTCGACCTCGTCTTCTTCCACGGCCTCTTCCACCTCCACCGCAATATCGTTGATCAGCCGCTTCCAGTCGTCGGCCGGCATGGCCAGAAAACGCTGGGTATTGGCGATCAGGGCCTCCACATCCATCTCGGGGTTGTCGGCCAGCTCCGGATCGACATTGACATGGATATCGGCACCGGCCGCCTGGAAGTGCACGCTGCCAACCACAAAGCCGTCGTCGGCCTGCACGTCGTTGAGCAGCTGGCTCGCTGCCATGGCGTCACGAAGATGGGCAATCTGGGTCATGGGGGCCGTCCTTGCGTTGGAGTGAAGGGCCATCATAAGCGGCTGCTGGCGATGTAGCCACCGTGACCGTGAATGACTGTCATTCGGCGAACTGGCATCGGCCGCAAGGCCGTTATCTGGATCTCGTTCCTGGGCGTGGCGCCGTTTGCGCTGGCCCTGCCCTATGTGGCCCTGGTGTGGACCGCTGTGCTCGCCATCGTCATCGGCCTGGTGATGTCGTCGGCCTTTGCCGCGCTGGTGGTCTAAGCGCAAGAGGCCTTGCCCTGCCGGGTGGGCCTGGTTTCTGGCTTGATGTTTGGGCTGATGTTAGGCATGGGCGGCGTCGGTGCCGCTGGCCTGGGTGAGCTGGCCGATGCGCATGGCATCGTCTGGGTCTATGGCCTGACCTCGTTCCTGCCGCTGCTGGGGCTGGCGACGGCGTTCTTGCCGGATACGCGGAAGAAGCGGCAATAAGGTTTTGGCGCGCGCCTGGCATCAGGTGCGAGGGGCTGGTTGCCCAGCCCCTGATCGTTGGTATCACTGCAAGGGAACGTCGCCCAGGCCCATCAGGTTGCCATGGCGATCGCGGACTTGCAACGAATACGCGCTTCGGTTATTGGCCTCCTGGAACAAAGTCGCCTTGTAGGCCACACCGTCCCGGTTCCACACGCAAATCGCTTGGGCAGGGGACTGCGGGTTGGAGCGTGAGCAGCGCACCGCTCCATCGGCGCTGACGGCCTCGTCTGCCTCCACCCGCGACAAGGTGACGGCTTCCACCACCCGCTTATTGCTGTCTGCGACAAATCGCAGCCACCATTGTCCCAACAGCCCCTGCGCATCCGATGCACCGGGCTCCAACGCCATGCGGACCATCGGTTTGGGAGATTCGTTGGGGAACGCCACCTGGCCCAGAACACGCGAGGACACCCATTGGGGAAACGCACCGCTCCGAAACGTCAGCGCCAGGGTACCCGTGGCCTCGGCCAACTCCCCACTGGCGGGTGGACCGCCCAAAGTGCGACCGCCCTCGTAGCGGTTCAAGGCCAAGCTGGCCTCTACCCCTTGGTAGCTGGTGCTCCCCATATGGAAGGTGGGCGAGCCATCTGGAAGATAGTTGAAGATCTGAGCCAATGCCATGCCATTTTGCGCATCAATGGCGATGCCGCGCCCAGGCTTGAAGGTCAGCTCGTCCTGCACCACCCAGGTTCCACTGCTGGGTCTCACCGGGCCAGTGCAATGGCCCATATCGCCCACGTACAAATCTGCCCAGGAGGTGCAAAAACCGATGGTCACGACACTGCCCCCGCTTACCGCAGTGCCCATCAGGGTGTAGGTCTGTAATGCACCCTGGTTCAGCACTTCTACCTGCCCCGCCAGATCAACGTTGGCTATATGCAGTTTCATGGATTGCACAAGTGGGGTGGGGCCACCCGATTGCGAAGCTTGCCCAGTGGTGCAATGGTATTCATCCTTGCCCACGACCCGGCTGCAATCGAGCGTCTGCGTTGCAGCGTCTTGCAAGCCCTCTATCCGTACATGCCACTGCAAGGTTTCTGATGCCTTGTACACCGAGATATTGGCAAATCCATGGGGGTTCTGGTCGGCATCCAGCAGGGTGCCTAAAAACGACCGACGCACGCCTTTTTCCCAATAGCTGGAAACATAGTCATTACTGCGCATCTCGAAGCGTTGCATCGCCCTCACCGGCTCACCGGGAAACTGCACTGTGCCCTGCAGCCCATTGCTAAAACTGACGGTCACATTGCCCGGTGATCCCAGCACTTCCGCATCCCGCGCGTCACTGCCAAAGCTGCGTCCGCCTTGGTATTGCATCAGCGGCACGGTGATGGAGTCACCATCCAGTTGCCCCGTGGCCGTGTAGAAAGTGGCATCGCCATTTGGCGCGTAGCCAAACACCTGCATAAAGAAGGTATTGCCTTGCACGTCGATCGCCAGGCCCCGGCCTGGTTTGCCATCCAGTTCTTCGGTAATGGCCCAGGTGCCTGCCTGGGGGGTAAAACTGCGCGCAGCCCACGTGGCGGCGCACGATAAAGCCAGCACGGAGGCCGTGACTGTAGAGCTGATATATCTCGTTTTATTCAATGCTGTCTCCTGGTATGCGAGTCAGTATATGGAGCGATCCCCTTCCTATCCTTACAGAAACTGTCCAGTCTGCAGAGAGCTCCAGCATTGGGAGCGTCGCTTGAGTAGATGCCTTAAATACAACAAAAAGTTGCAAAGGCAATAAACGATGAATACGATTGAGAATGATTCTTGTTTGATTTTTATAACATCGTCACTCTCATGTCACATACCAAGCAACGCAGACTCCAAGCCAACCGGATCGTGATGGCTCTGATGGCGGCAGCCGCCACGGCCAGCGCATCTGCCCAACAAACCCAGCCCACGCAGCAAGGACAAGAGGCAGGCACCACCGCAGAGACCACCGCCAGCCCATCGGTCAACCTGCCCCAGGTAACCGTCCGCGACCGCTATGAGCGCGAAGACCTGCCCGCGCTGGCCCCGGGGCGCAAGGCGGCCAAGGGGGCGCGGCTGGGCATTCTGGGGGCGACCTCGATCATGGAAGCGCCGGTCCATGTCAATGCCTATACCCGCGAGCTGGCCGAGGACTGGTCGGCGCTGTCGCTGCAGGATGTGCTGGAGAACGATGCGGCGGTGGTCTTCACGACCAACAAGGGCCACTTGCTGCAGAACTTCAACCTGCGCGGGCTGGATGTGACGGCGATGGACATAGCGACCAATGGGCTCTACGGCATTGCGCCGGCCAACTCGGTGCCGATCGAGATGTTTGAGCGGGTCGAGGTGATGCGCGGCCCCAATGTGCTGCTGTCCGGCATGCCGCCGCTGGCCAGCGTGGCAGGCTCGGTCAATATGGTGACCAAGCGCGCACTGGCCCAGCCGATTGCCGACCTGACCGCCACCTATGTCTCCGATTCCTATTACCAGCTGCATGCCGATGTGGGCAAGCGCTTTGGGCCGGAGCAGCGCCTGGGCCTGCGTTTCAATGGCGTTTACGGATCGGGCGATATGGGTGCCGAGGACGAAAGGCAGAAACGCAATGTCGGCGCGCTGGGCCTCGATTACCTGGGCGACCACTACCGCCTCTACCTGGATGTGTACAACAGTGTCAACAAGATCGACGGTGGCAGCCCCGGCATGTTCAGCTTTCTGGGCAGTGCGGCCATCCCCGGTGTGGGTTACCTGCTGTCGCCGCCCGACGGCGATGTGAACCTGTTCAAGGGCACGCATGGCAAGTACGACAACAGCGGCTTGCTGGCGCGGGCGGAGTTCGATTTCAACAAAACCTGGCAAGGCTATGTGGCGGCCGGCGGCTCGGAGGCCGAAGGCCAGGGCCTGCTGTTTGGCACGCGCGCCATCGTGACCGGCGCTGACGGCACCACGCGCGGCGCGATCTACAACGTACACACCCAGTCGGAGCGCCGCACCGCCGAGGCGGGCGTCATCGGCAAGTTCGGCACCGGCAGCGTGCAGCACCGCCTGCAGCTGTCGTTCAACATCCTCAAGCACAAGGAAGGCACGGTCAACACCGCCTGCAACTACTGCTACACCACCAATATGTACCGGCCAACCGAGCCGGCCTTCCCGGCCGCGCCAACCTGGAAGGACTACACGACGGAGAACGAATTCCGCTCGTTGGCGATTGCCGACACGATGGGCTTCTGGGAGGAAAAACTGCTGCTGACCCTGGGCCTGCGCCACCAGACGGTGAAGACCCCGCTGGTCAATGGCGTTGCCTCCAACTACAGCGAAAACCGCGTCTCGCCGATGGTGGCCGCCGTGGTGCGCCCCTGGGGTGACCACATCGCGCTGTTTGCCAACTACACCGAAGGCCTGGAGCCCGGCCGCACCGTGGGCGCGGGCTATGCCAATACCGGTGACACGCTGGCCCCCATGCAGACCAAGCAGGGCGAAGTGGGGGTGAAGCTGCAGGCGGGCGAGACCACGCACACCATCAGCGCATTCCAGATCAAAAAGCCGTCGATCGTGACGAACGGCGCCAACTTCCAGGTGCTCGATGGTGAGCAGCGCTTGCGCGGCCTGGAATGGAGCGCCTTTGGCAAGCTGAGCGAGACGGTGGCCTTGCTGGGCGGAGTGGAGTACATCCAATCCAAGCAGATCAACACCGGGCTGGAGAACTACGGCGTGCCCAAGCTGCGCACCCGCATCGGGCTGGACTGGGACACCCCCGTGCAAGGCCTGTCGGTGGGCGGGCGCCTGTTCCACACCGGCTCGCAATGGGCCGATTCGGGCAACCGCCTCAAGGTGCCATCGTGGAACCGCATCGATGCGATGGCCCGCTATGCCACCAAGTTCGGATCAACGCCTGTGCGCTTCAACGCCAGTGTGGAGAACCTGACCAACAAGAACTACTGGATCGGCATGTTCAACGATGGCTTTGTGATGCCCGGCGCGCCGCGCACCTACCGCCTGTCGGCCACCGTGTCGTTCTGATCACCACCAAGGCTCTGGCTATGGCCAGGGCCCACCAACACCACAGCCCGCTGGCACGTGCATGCCAGCGGGCTGTTTTTATCAGCGGTGTGAGCGCTTTACTTGGTCAGGATCAGCTTGCCCAGCTTGGTGGCCTGCAGGGTGTAGACCGAGCCGTTATGGGCAATCTGCACAGTCTTGTGGCCGGCCAGCAGGCTGGCGCTGTCAACGCTGCGCACCTGCAGGTTGGCATCGTTCAGCGGCCGGGGCTGCAGCGCGATGGTGAGGGGCTCGGCAGCATGGGACCCGGCCTCGCAGGCAGCGGGCGTATCGGCTGCGTGCTGCGGCTGTGGCACAGCGGGGCGGCGGAGTTGCAAGGTACGGCGGGCGCTGGTGGCGGCATGCAGAGTGGTCATGGTGGCGCTCATGGCGGGTTGGAAGGTGGTCAGGCACATTACTGGGAGCGAGTCTAGCATCAAATGAGATTGATTATCATTCATAACCATGCCAACGAAGCAGTTTGAGGTCCGTCCCATCCCCTCGGCGAGACCCGGCAGCCCGCTGCGCCAAATCTTGCGGGTCACCGGTTCATTTGCGCTGCCTGGCAGCAACCAGCTTGGCCTCCAGGCGGGCGATTACTGTTTCTGCAGGGATGCCTGCAGCAGCGCGATGGTGCCGCGTGGCGGCCGCCCCCCGCTGCAGCCATCCAGCCTGTGCTTGCCGCTGCTGAATCTCATGGCGGACAGCGGTCTCGACAAAAGACGCCAGGCTTTCGTTCGGATCCAAGGCACGCTCCACCTCGTTCAGGAAAGCGGGCTCGACGCAAATGGATGGGATGGTGGCGGTCTTCATGGAGAGATCGTGGAGTACGGGCGTGTCGGTTCTCAGTGATCTTGCAATTTTCTCACTGCATGCAAATTGGGAACCGACTGTCAGGTCTCCGTGAGCTTTGAATTTTTCTCACTGTAATTTGAACTTGAGGCGCTTTGAGCTCAACCAGAGGGAGCCGGGGCGGCTTCCGGTCTTACGCGGGCCCGTGAGGCTGCTGTTGCGCAGGGTCAATGCGAAGGCACGATGGCGGCACACGGCCAGTATCAGCCCTTGGAGCTGTTCCTGCAATGGACTGCTTTTAACTGTGTAAGCGGTCTGTCGCAGGATGGAGCAACGCGATAAACCGCGTACACGCATGAGCGGTCCTTCTTGACGGCCCAAGATCGGCCCGTTGAGGCCATTCGGGCATGGGAAATGAGATCGTACTTTGTAGTTAACTTCCGGTCAGATTGGACTACCCACTATGACACAGCCAATTGAGGCGAGATGGGTGAGAGATGAAATGTTTTCTTAGAAACCAATAGCATAAAAGGTGACAATTCTGTAACCAGATGCGACAATCCACCTTAAAAGGAGGAATCACAATGGGAGTTACGTTCGCCAAAAGTGTGAAGGTAGGCGCACTTCGATTTAATTTTTCGGGTCGAGGTATTGGTGTCTCGGCTGGTATTCCAGGTCTTCGCATCGGCATTGGACCCCGTGGGGCCTACATAGGTGGGGGTGCTTACGGGTTTCGGTATCGACAATCACTACCGTTGAAGTCCACGCCTAAAAAGCAGTATGGGAACACCGCATCTCCTTCAGTTCCACTGGATAAGCCGATCTCAGAATCGTACACGCCATATGACCCGAATATCGTCTCACAGCAGACGCACGATGATCAGTGCGTGCTACAGCTCAGCGATTGCACAGACCAAACATTACTGTCCATGCTCAATGAGCAAAGGAACAAGTCGTCGACGTGGCCGGTAGCCGCATTTGCCTCTGCCGCCGTTTGGATCGGATTTGTTGCCTCGGCATTACCCTCATTTATTTCGTGGATCGTTTTTTTCATTGGCTGTGCATTCACGTACTGGGTCCATCTCAATGATGTAGCTAAGAAGACCGCGGTTCTGTTCTTTGATCTGGATGATAGAGCTGAAGCGCGATTCGAGAATCTGTGCAATGAAATCCGCAGCTTGTCTGGTGTGAGCAAGTTGCAAGCTATTAAGTCAACGGCACAGTATCTAGATACGCGCTACACAGGCGGCGCCGGCCAAGGGGTATCACTGGTAACAGGTTCTGTGACGTTTGGTGATATGCCCGGTGTGAGCGCGAATGTAGCAATTCCACAGATTTCATCGGATACAACAACTATTGCTTTCTGCCCTGACAGAGTTCTACTGTTCCAAAAAAACGGTGTTGGAGCAGTGGAGTACAAGAACCTGTCCCTTGATGTAGCTGATACAAGATTCCACGAAGACGGCGTCGTTCCTAGGAATGCGACCATCGTAGGCAATACTTGGCGCTTTGTGAACAACAACGGTACACCTGATCGCCGCTTCAAGGACAATAAAGAGATTCCGATATGCCGATATAGCAACCTCCAGGTGGCTACAAGGCAGGGAGGATTAGATGTTCGCTTCCTTGCATCCAAGAGCGGGGCCTTTGATGGCTTGCCAGAGCGAGTTGCCGAAATGGAGATCTAACCACCCTCTGTATGACTGGCCAACCATAGGAGTACTGAGGAAACTCTGCAAAACTCGCAGCCTGCCCCATCGCATAGGATGATCCACTCATGAAGCAAATGAGCCTGGCTACCGGATCCAAGAAATAGTCCAAACGCACGCGCAAGCGTGAGTTCCTCGATGAGATGGATTAGCCGTTCCCTGGCATGAGCTGGTGACGCTCATCGAGTCACACTGACCCTGCCTCGATTTCACGTACAGCAAAAAGTTGATAACTTCAGCTGTATAGAGAATCGAGATGCAAATTAGCAAACTGCCCAGGCGGCGGTACACGGAAGAATTCAAAGTTGAGGCGCCAGGCTGTCCGAATCTGTTAGCGGCCATTACGCGGCGCGCCGATCAGGTGTACCAGTTCCGACGCTAAGTAACTGGTAACTGGACGCGACATTTTGTCGCCGCCGCTAAAAACGTACCTGATATGGACGTTGGGCTCTGCAGCGGTGCCCACGCGCTGGCCTGTGAGCGAGCCGGAGGCCGAAAACAGCCGACTGAGCCGGGAGTCGGCCGGCGCGAAACTGGACGTGGAAATATTGCGAGAAGCGACGGCCAATGCATAAGCGCCGACCGGGTGCGCCAAAGTCTTTAGCGCCAAGCGCTGCCTCCGGTGTACCGCCGGGCGTATGTGATCACCACCGATTCTGATCACCCGCAGCCGGTGCCGCCAACATTCTGCAGCGACGCTTTAACGGCCGGCAGCTTAACCAAGCATCGGCCGGCGACATCTCCTATATAGCGACTGGCGAGGGTTGCCTGTACCTTGCCGTGGTGATGGATCTGGCGAGCCGCAGAATCGTTGGCTGATCGATGTCAGAAGGGATGGATGCAAAACTGGTGTGCCCGGCCTTGCAATTGGCGTACGGGCAGCGCAAGCCAAGGCCGGGACTATTGGTGCATAAAGATCGTGGAAGTCAATATGCAAGCCATGATTACCAGCGCTTGGCGGGCGGCTTTGGCATCGCGATGTCGATGAGCAGACGGGCGAATTGTTGGGATAGCGCGGCCATCGAGAGTTTCTTCAAAACACTCAAAGGCGAGCGGATCTACCAGGTACGCTATGACACCCGGGCTCAGGCACGATTGGACAACGCGGACTGGATCGAGGGCTTTTACAACCGGGTGCGCATGCACACGCCATCGGGTACATGGCCCCCGCCACAAAGGAGCGCAGCCTGTTGGCTGCATGACTTGGTGTACGTGGAACCGAGGCAGGTTGTTCCGTCCACAGATCACTCCTGGCTTGGTCTGCAGGATCTTCGCAAAAGTGTGAGACTGGCTGGATCAACCGTTCTCACTGATTCTGAAAATATCCTCGATCTAAGAGGACACGAATTTGCAAGATCAATAAGAACCTACAGGGCGGGGGGATGCCCAGCCATCAAACCATGGAGTGATGGCTATTGGCACCGAACGACTACCACCACTCCAATATCGTCCAAATACCGACCAAATCCCGCTGCACCGCCCCGCAGCACCCAGGGTTCTTCTGCATAACTCCCTGCCCTGGTCTGACCGCGGATTCGGACGATCCGCTGCGTTGTCTTTCTTGTCAATAGCCGCTACTGACTGCAAAAGACGCCTTGCGTCTCCTCCCGGTCCGCGCCCATCCCATTGCGCGAGGGTTTTGCAGAGGATCCCTAGCATGGACTACGATAGCGGCACTTTCAGCCACCTTCCCCACCAGCCCGTGCAAGCCAGCAACCGACCGTCCAAGATCCAAGATGTAGCCCGCGCTGCGGGCGTGTCTGCGATGACGGTGTCGCGGGCGATCAACCACCCCGAGCGGCTCAACCCGGAGACCTTGCAGCGTGTGCGCGATGCCATCGCCAGCATGCGCTATGTGCCCAATGCGCTGGCCAGCGGGCTGCGGCTGTCGCGGGCGCGGCTGGTGGCGGCCTTGCTGCCGACCTTGGTGGGGCCTGTGTTTCAGGAGCTGATCCAGTCGCTGGACCATGCACTGAACCAGCACGGCTACCAGCTGATGATTGGCCGCACCGGCTATGACGCTGCGCAGGAGGCGGACCTGATCCGGGCCATCATCCAGCGCCGGCCCGATGGCATTGTGATGATCGGCATGGCGGCATCCGAAGAAGGCCGGGCGCTGCTGCAGGCCTCGCGCATTCCGGTGGTGGAGACCTGGGATTTGACCGATTCGGCGATCGACATGCTCGTGGGCTTTTCGCACAGCGCGATTGGCCACGCGGTGGCGGCGCATTTCATCGCCAACGGGCACCGGCAGCTGGGCATGGTGAGCGGCGATGATGCACGTGCCCGGGTGCGCGTGGCCGCCTATGCACAAGCAGCGCAAGCGGCCGGTCTGCCTGAGGTGACGGTCGCCTACACGCCGGCGCCCAGCACCTTGGGTGGCGGGCGGCGAGGATTGGCCGAGATCCTGGCCCAGCGCCCCGAGGTGACTGCCGTTTTCTGCAGCTCGGACACGCTGGCCCTGGGCGCCTTGGTCGAGGCGCAGCACCAGGGCCTGCAGGTGCCGCAACAGCTGGCCGTGGTGGGCCTGGGCGACCAGGAGTTTGCCAAGGACACCGACCCGCCGCTCACCACCGTGCGGCTGGATGGCACGCGCATTGGCCAGCTGGCCGCCGACATGATCGTCGCCCGCACCTTGGACCAGCCGGTGGATGCGCCGCGTGTCGATATTGGCTTTTCCATTACCCAGCGCAGCAGCGGCTAAACAGCTCCCCGACACAATTCTCTGCCCCGCCCCACAGGAAATTTCGGGTAATTACTGATTTCTCAGCCAAAGTTAACGTTAACAATACGGCAAATTCAAATGTTAACGTTAACTATACGAAGCGAACCATCGCTCAGCCAGATTTCAGCAACGCCTTGAAAGCAGGAGACAAACGTGACCACCACCCCCACCACCGGATGGAGAAAAATAGCGGCACTCGTCTGCGCCAGCGCTGCGGCCCTGGCCGCCAGCCCGAGCGCCTGGGCCTGGCCGGACAAGCCGATCACCATCATCGTGCCCTTCCCCGCAGGCGGCGCGACCGACACGGTGGCGCGCGCGATTGGCAACAACCTGGGCCAGCAGTGGGGCCAGTCGGTGGTGGTGGAAAACAAGGCCGGAGCCACCGGCAGCATTGGCGCCGCGCAGGTGGTGCGCGCCCCCGCCGATGGCTATACCTTGCTGGTCTCGTCCTTGGCACCGCTGGTCGTCGCGCCCCATCTGATCAAGGGCCTGCCCTATGACCCGACGCGCGACTTCAGCTACATCACCGTGGCGGTACAAACGGCCAATGTGCTGGTGGTCAACCCCAGTCTGGCGCCCAAGTTCAACAACGTGCAGGACGTCATCGCCATGCTCAAGGCCAAGCCCGACACGGTCAGTTTTGCGACCTCGGGCGCGGGCTCGTCGGACCACTTGACCGCCGAGCTGTTCTGGCAGAAGACGGGCACCAAGGGCCTGCATGTGCCCTACAAGGGCGGCGCGCCGGCCACCGCCGATCTGCTGGGCAGCCAGGTGGACATGTCGTTCCAGAACGTGAACAGCGTGTTCCCGCACATCAAGTCGGGCAAGCTCAAGGCGATTGCGGTGACGGGCAACAAGCGCTCGGCCGTGCTGCCCGATGTGCCGACGATGGCTGAGGCCGGCATCGATGGCATGGACGTCTATGCCTGGCAGGCCTTTGCCGCCCCCAAGAATCTGCCGGCCGATGTCAAGGCCAAGCTCTACGACGGCATTGTCAAAGCGCTGCATGACCCTGCCGTCAGCAAGCAGTTCACCGACATGGGCCTGGAAGTGGTCGGCAACAGCCCCGAGGTCTTCACCGAGTTTCAGCGCAAGGAGTTTGCGCGTTGGAAGCAGGTGATCACCACCGGCCACATCACCGCACAATAAACACGGAACTGCCCCCGCAGCGGGCCAGCCCATCCGCCCGCTGCGCAACTCCCAACTTTTCATCTTTGCCCACCATGCAAGCCACCCCCACCGCCTCCCCCAGCTCCACCCCCCGCATCACCGGCTACCGCGTGGTGCCCGTGGCCGGGCATGACAGCATGCTGCTCAACCTGAGCGGCGCCCATGCGCCGTTCTTCACCCGCAACCTGCTGATCCTGACCGACAGCGAAGGGCACACGGGCGTCGGCGAGGTGCCCGGTGGCGAGAGCATTCGCAACACCCTGGAAGATGCACGCGAGCTGATCCTGGGCCAGCCAGTGGGCCACTACAACGCGATGCTGAACGCGATGCGCAGCAACTTTGCGAACCGCGACAGCGCTGGCCGGGGTCTGCAGACCTTTGACCTGCGCACCACCATCCATGCGGTGACCGCTGCCGAATCGGCCCTGCTGGATTTGCTGGGCCAGCACCTGGGCGTGCCAGTGGCGGCGTTGCTGGGCGAAGGCGTGCAGCGCACCTCGGTGCAGATGCTGGGCTATTTGTTTTACGTGGGTGACCGCAACCTGACCGACCTGCCCTACCAGAGCTTTCCCGACGAGGCCGACGACTGGAAGCGCCTGCGCCATGAAAAAGCCATGGACCCGCAGGCCATCGTGCGGCTGGCCGAAGCCGCCTATGCACGCTATGGCTTTGAAGACTTCAAGCTCAAGGGCGGCGTGCTGCGCGGTGAGGACGAGGTCGAGGCGATCCGCGCGCTGCACGAGCGCTTTCCCAAGGCCCGCATCACCCTGGACCCCAATGGCGGCTGGTTGCTCAAGGATGCAGTACGCATCACACGCGACTTGCACGGCATCCTCGCCTATGCCGAAGACCCCTGCGGTGCCGAAGAAGGTTTCTCCGGCCGCGAGGTGATGGCCGAGTTCCGCCGTGCGACCGGTCTGCCCACGGCGACCAACATGGTCGCCACCGACTGGCGCCAGATGGCGCATTCGCTGTCGCTGCAATCGGTCGATATTCCGCTGGCCGACCCGCATTTCTGGACCCTGTCGGGCTCGGTACGCGTGGCCCAGCTCTGCCAGGCTTTTGGGCTGACCTGGGGCTCGCATTCGAACAACCATTTCGATGTGTCGCTGGCCATGTTCACCCATGTGGGCGCGGCCGCGCCCGGCAAGGTCACCGCCATCGACACGCACTGGATCTGGCAGGACGGCCAGGGCCTCACCAAGCAACCGCTGCAGATCAACGGCGGCTACATCGCGCTGCCGCAAAAGGGCGGCCTGGGCATCGAGCTGGACATGGATGCGGTGGAACGCGCCCACCAGCTCTACCTGCAGCATGGCCTGGGCGCGCGCGATGATGCGATCGCAATGCAGTACCTGGTGCCCAACTGGCGCTTTGACAACAAGCGCCCTTGCATGGTGCGCTAAGCCGCTGCGGCAATCCCCCGTTCGGCAGGCAGCACGGGGGATGCGCCACGGGCATCCGCGCGGGAATCAGGGGTGCCAGTGGCTGGCCCGGACCAGGCTTGCCGAAGGCCCCGCATTGCCTGCCAATTCGTAGGAGATCTGATTGGCGGCCGCGATGACGGTCTTGGACATCTCTTCCAGCTTGTGCTGCGGCAGGCGCGATGCAGGACCGGACACACAGACGGAGCCCAGCAGCCGCCAGTGCTTGCCGAACACCGGCGCAGAAATGGTGGCCACACCCTGCTCGCGCTCGCCAATCGACCAGTGGTAGCCGCGCTGGCGTATGGCTTCGTACAGATCCCCCGGCTCGCCGGAGAACGCCAGAATCACCCGCCCGGGAGAGCCTTTGTCCAACGGCAGGCCCTCGCCCATGCGTGCATGGTGGCGCAAGGCCTGCGGCCCTTCGACCCGCACCAGGCAGGTGCGTACATTGCCTTCGCGCACATAGAAGGCAGCGCTCTCGCCGCTCGCCATCGTCAATGCGCGCAGCGCCGGCTCCAGCACGTTCTGCACATCAAAACCGGCCTGGTAGCGCGCCCCCAGCCAGCCCGCTGCCGGGCCCAGGCGCCAGTCGCCATCGTCGCGCTGCACCAGGTAGCCCGCCTGCGCCAAGGTGCGCGCAATGCGCAGCGCCGTGGTCTTGTGCAGGCCGCAGCGCCGGCTCATCTCGGCCAGTGGCAGATGGGATTCGCCCAACGCAAAGGCGTCTATCAATTGCATGGCACGCAGCACCGCCGTGACGGTGCTGGTGGACGACGCGCCCTCTTCTGGCACGGCCTCGGCGGGAGCCGGTTCAGGCACCGGCGGCGGCGCAGCAACGGGCGCGGTTGGGGCCCTGGAACGGGGGCTTTTGGGGCGCAGAGAAGGGTTGCTCATCATGCAATGTGTTTCATTGGTTGAAACGGCATTGTATCCCTTGAAACTTTTTTTTAAAGTGGCGCACCGATTGGTCATCGAGGCTTTGAACAGGTTTTGAACCAAAAGGAATAAATCAACAGAACGATACGGAGACAAGGTATGACGATCACGACACGAGCGATTTCGATCTCGGCGCGCCTGGGCAGACTGGTGCTGGGTACGGCAGTGCTGGCGGCAGCAACCACCGGCGCCTACGCCCAAAGCAACTACCCGGCCAAGCCGATTCGTTTGCTGGTGCCCTTTCCGCCTGGCGGCGGCACCGACATGATCGCGCGCGCCGTCGCCCAAAAGATCACCGAGAAAAACGGCTGGAGCATCGTCGTCGACAACCGGCCCGGCGCCGGTGGCAACCTGGGGGTGGATGCCGCCGCCAAGGCCGCCCCCGATGGCTACACCCTGGTGATGGGCCAAACCAGCAACCTGGCCATCAACCCGGCGCTGTACAAGAAGCTGCCCTACGACCCGCTGAAGAACCTGACCCCGGTGGCCCTCGTCTCCTCGTCGCCGATCCTGATGGTCAGCGGCGCCGGCACCTCGCTGCATACGATTGCCGAAGTGCTGAAGGCCGCCAAGGCCAAGCCCGATACCGTCACCGTCGGCTACTCCGGCAACGGCACCGTCGCCCACCTGGCCGTCACCCAGGTTGAGCAAGCCGTGGGCATCAAGCTGCGCCATGTCCCCTACAAGGGCATTGCGCAGGCCATCACCGACCTGTCGGGCGGGCAGATCGACCTCTTTGTCGGATCAATCCCCTCGCTCATCGGCCAGGTGCGCAACGACAAGCTCCAGCCGTTGGTGGTCACGTCCAGGCAGCGCTCGGGCGAGCTGCCCTCCACCCCGACGATGGCCGAATCCGGCAGCGCGGGCTTTGAGGCGATCACCTGGTTTGGCATCCTCGCGCCAGCAGGCACGCCCGACGCCGTGGTGCAAAAGCTGAACCAGGCCATCAATGCCGCGCTGGCCGAGCCGGATGTCAAGGAAAAGCTGCGCTCCGAAGGCGGCGACATCCTGGGCGGGAGCTCGGAAGACTTCGGCAAGCTGATGCGCGCCGAAGTACCCCGCTGGGCCAAGATCGTCAAGGACTCGGGCGCCAGCCTGAACTAAGACTGCCGCACAGCCGGTCCGCACCACCGCCCCCTCCACCCTAGCCGCTGAGAGACCGCGCCATGCATTGCGCCAGCTTGGCTGTGCCCGTCCGTTTCTCGGCGGGCAGCCCAGCGCCCTGCCCCCAAGCGCTGGGTGCTCTGCAAAACGCCGGCTCCGCCAACGCAGTGCAGGCCATCCACCACGGAAAGACCCATGCAGCGCCCAGCGCCAGCCCAACCCCTTTTTTCTCCATCCCTCCCAACGGACCCACACCATGAGCCAACTTCCCGACATCATCCGTGACATCGAGCGCGTCAGCGCCGAGGTCGTTGCCAAGGCCGGCAGCTTCCAGGCCGCCATTCTGGCCGACGTGGCCGGCCGCCGCGGCACCATGCATGCGCGGGTTGCACCGGTGCAGCACAACATGCAGGTCGCCGGCCCGGCCTTCACGGTCGAAGTGCGCCCCGGCGACAACCTGATGATCCACGCCGCCATTGCGCTGGCCCAACCCGGCGACGTGCTGGTGATCGATGGCAAGGGCGACCAGACGGCCGCGCTGATGGGCACCTTGATGCTCAGCGCCTGCAAGAAGCGGGGCCTGGCCGGCGTCATCGTCGACGGCGCCATCCGCGACAAGCTCGAAATCCTGGCGCTGGACTTTCCCGTGTTCAGCGCCGGCTTCAACCCCGCCGGCCCCACCAAGTTTGTGCCTGGCCGCATCAACCACCCCATCTCGGCCGGCGGCACCACCGTCAACCCCGGTGACCTGGTCGTCGGCGACGCCGATGGCGTGGTCGTGATCGAGCGCGCCAAGGCGCCTGCGATGCTGGCGCTGGCCGACAAGAAGGTCGCCGATGAAGCCGCCCGCATCGACGCGATTGCCCGTGGCGACACCGCATCGGCATGGCTGCCCGCTGCACTGCGTGCGGCCGGCGTGCTCAAGGAAGGAGAATCGCTGTGAACCCCCGCATCATCGTGACTGGCGCCGATCTGGCGCAGCAAGCGCTGGACCTGCTCGGCGGCTACGAGATCATCTACGCCGGTAAAACGCCGACCGAAGACGACCTGGTCGCACTGGCCAAACAGCATGACCCGGCCGCCATCATCGTGCGCTACGGCAAGGTGGGTGAGGCGGTGATGGATGCGGCGCCGTCGCTCAAGGTGATCTCCAAGCACGGCAGCGGCACCGACACCATCGACAAAGTCGCGGCCAAGGCGCGCGGCATTGAAGTCGTAGCCGCCGTGGGCGCCAATGCTGCGGCCGTGGCCGAGCAGGCCTTGGCGCTGCTGCTGGCCTGTGCCAAGTCGGTCGTCGCGCTGGATGCCCGCATGCATGCCGGCCACTGGGACAAGGCCACGCACAAGAGCCTGGAGCTGGGTGGCCGCACCGTCGGCCTCGTGGGGCTGGGCGCCATCGGCCTGCGCTTTGCCAAGATGGCCGATGCGCTGGGCATGCGCGTGATCGGCTTTGACCCCTTTGCGAAGAACCTGCCGGCCTATGTGCAGAGCGTGGACCTGGACACGATCTGGCGCGAGGCCGATGCGATCTCGCTGCACTGCCCGCTGACCGACGAGAACCGGGGCATGCTCAACGCCACCACGTTGGCGCAGTGCAAGCGTGGCGTCATCGTCGTCAACACCGCACGCGGTGGCCTGATCGACGAGGCCGCCTTGCTCGATGCCGTGCGCGCCGGCCAGGTAATGGCTGCCGGCCTGGACAGCTTTGCGGTGGAGCCGATGGTCGCCGGCCACCCGTTCCAGCGCGAGCCGCACTTTATCCTCAGCCCCCACATCGGCGGTGTGACCAGCGATGCCTACGTGAACATGGGCGTGGGCGCGGCGCAGAACCTGCTGGCGGTGCTGGCCAAGGCGCCAGCCACCGCCTGAAGCGCTGGCGGGAGCACGGGCAAGCCAGCGTTGTTTGCCCGTGCTGCAAATCGGGCCGGGCATGGTCCCGGTCCACACACACCAAGAGGCTGCAAGCATGCGGCCCGCTACCGAACCCCTGAGCCACACAGGAGACAACCATGAAGCAGGTTTTTAACCGCCGCTGGCCGATGGCGCTAGCGACCCAGGCGCTGGCGGCCGCCGCCTTCACTGCAGGCATTGCCGCTGCGCTGCCCGCCCAGGCGCAGAGCCCCTGGCCCGACAAGCCCATCAAGCTCGTCGTGCCCTACCCGCCCGGCGGCAATGCCGACAACACTGCGCGTCTGCTGGCCACGCAGCTGGGCAACCGGCTGGGCCAACAGGTAATAGTAGACAACCGCCCCGGCGGCAGCGGCACCATTGGCGCGGCGGCCGTGGCCAAGTCTGCGCCCGATGGCTATACGCTGCTGCTCGATGCGACGGCCTTTACCGTCAACCCCAGCCTGTTCGCCAAACTGCCCTACCAGCCGGCCAGGGATTTCGCACCCATCTCGCTGATCAACCAGGTGCCCTTGCTGCTGGTGGTGCCGGCCAACTCGGCACTGCATTCGGTGGCCGACCTGGGCCGCGCCGCACAAGCCGCACCGGGCAAGCTCAGCTATGCCTCGGCCGGCAACGGCGGCGCGCAGCATCTGGCCGCCGAGCTGTACAAGCAAGGCGCCAAGCTGGAGATGACACATATCCCCTATCGCGGCGGCGCACCGGCGCTGACCGACCTGATCGGCGGCCAGGTGGATGTGATGTTCAGCGCCACCACGGCCAGCGGCCCCTTTGTCAAAGGCGGCAAACTGCGCGCGCTGGCGATCACCTCGGCCCAGCGCAGCGAAGGCTGGGAGCCAGTGCCGACGATGGCCGAATCCGGCCTGGCCGGTTTTGAGGTGAACGAGTGGAACGGCCTGTTCGCCCCTGCTGGCACGCCCCAACCGGTGCTGCAGCGGCTGGAGGCCGAAACCCGCGCCATCGTGGCCAGCCCCGAGATGCAGAAACGCTTTGCCGAACTGGGGGTACAAGGCGTAGGCTCCAGCGCGCAGGCATTCACGAGCTTTGTGCAGGCCGAGACCGCCAAATGGGCCGGTGTGGTCCGCGCCAGTGGCATTCGCATGGATTGAGAAAGAGACAAGCACATGTTCAATAAGAGAAATCTGCCCGCACTGGCGCTGCCTACGCTGGTGGTAGCGGCAGCGCTGGCGGCCGGCGCCAGCTTTGCGCAAACCCCTGCCTACCCGGCCAAGCCGGTGCGGCTGGTGGTGGGTTTTGCGGCCGGCGGCCCCACCGATGTGGTGGCCCGCGCCTTTGCCGACTACGCAGGCCGCAACTTGGGCCAGCCTTTTGTGGTGGACAACAAGCCTGGCGCCAACACCATCCTGGCCGCGCAAGCGGTGGCCAGTGCGCCGGCCGATGGCTATACCTTGCTGTTTGCTGCGACCAACCACACGATGATTCCGGGCCTATACAGCGGCCGGGTCAAGTTTGATGCGGTCCAGTCGTTCCTGCCGCTGTGCACCGTCAGCACCAGCCCGACGGTGTTGGTGGTGCAGCCGGGCTTGCCGGTCAAGAGCCTCGCCGATTACATGGCCCGCGCCCGCAAGGAGCCCGGCCGCACGACGGCCGGCACCGCCGGCATGGGCAGCTCCGGCCACTTTGCGACCGAGATGTTTGCCCGCGCCAATGGCCTGCAACTGAACCATGTGCCTTACAAGGGCGCCGCCCCGGTGGTGACCGATCTGATGGGCGGGCAGCTCGACAGCTCGTTTGCGACCCTGGGCTCGGTGCTGCCGCAGATCAAGAGTGGCAAGCTGACCGCGCTGGCTGTGGCATCGCCCAAGCGGTCTTCGCTGCTGCCCGATGTGCCCACCTTTGCCGAGGCCGGTGGCGGCAAGTATGCAGCCGATGTCTGGTACGGCGTGATGGCGCCTGCCGGCCTGCCCGCCGCCATTGCCCAGCAGCTGGAAAAAGCCGCCCGCGACTTTGCCGGCAACGCCGCCACGGTGGAGAAGCTGCACAGCCTGGGCCTGGATGCCGACTCGATCTGCGGCCAGGCCTTTGGCAGCCAGATGGCGCGCGAAGTGACGACCTATACCCAGATTGCCCGTGACCTGAACCTCAAAGCCGATTGACCCAGACCTCGCACCCCAGACATACCTAGACCCCTTCAGGAGACAACATGCCCCGCTTTATCCAACCGCTGATCGCCGCTTGCGCACTGGCCGCCACGATGGCGCATGCCGCCTTCCCCGAGCGCCCGATCACCATCGTCGTGCCCTACGCGCCGGGCGGCGCAGCCGATGCGGTGGCCCGCGTGCTGGCCACCCGCATGGGCGCCAAGCTGGGCACCAGCGTGATCGTCGAGAACAAGGCCGGCGCCAGCGGCACCATTGGCGCGAGCTTTGTGGCCAAGGCCAAGGCCGATGGCTACACCATGCTCTATGACGCGACGCCCTACTCGGTCAACCCGCATCTGTTTGCCAAGATGCCCTACGCCGCCAATGCGTTGCAACCGCTGTCGCTGGTGCTGCTGGCGCCCAATGCGCTGGTGGTGAAGACAGAGTCGCCGCTGAAGAACGTCAACGACCTGATCGCCAAGGCCAAGGCCGAACCGGGCAGGATCAACTTTGCATCGGGCGGCAGCGGCACGGTGCAGCGCCTGGCGGCCGAGCTGTTCCGCCAGAAGCTGGGCCTGGACATGGTGCATGTGCCCTACAAGAGTGGTGGCCCGGCGATTGCCGATGTGATGGGCGGGCAGGTGGACTTCATGTTCGCCACCGTGGCCGCCTCCTCCCCATTGGTGAGCGGTGGCAAGCTGCGTGCGCTGGCCGTCTCTTCGCCCCAGCGCTCGGCCCGCCTGCCCGATGTGCCCACGGTGGCCGAGACCGTCATCCCCGGCTACGAAGCCTATGAATGGAATGGCGTGCTGCTGCCCGCTGGTACGCCAGACGCCATCTCCCAGCAACTGCACCAGGCGGTTGCCGAGGTGTTGAAGGAGCCTGAGGTGCAGCAGCGCCTGGCAGACCTGGGCGCGCAGCCCGTAGGCTCGACGCCGGCAGAGTTCAGCGCCTTTCTGAAAAAGGAAGATGCCAAATGGGGCGAGGTGGTGAAAAAAGGCAATATCAAACTCGATTAAGCCAGCCCACTGGCTGCTGCTGCAGCGGCCAGCCCGCCTTCATGAAACGCCTGCACTGCGATGACCTTGCCTGATCTCTCCACCCCTGTCCCGCATTCGGTCGGCCTGAACCGGCCCGTGCGCAGCCTGCCGGCGCTGGCCTGCGACAGCCATATGCACATCTTCGACACGCGCTTTGCGCCGTCGGCACACTGGCCGCGCAGGCCGCCTGATGCGCCGGTAGCCGCCTACCGCCAGCTGCAGCAGCGCCTGGGCACCTCGCGCACAGTGGTTGTCACGCCCTCCACCTATGGCACCGACAATGCCTGCACCTTGGATGCCCTCGACCAACTGGGCGGCAGCGCGCGCGGCGTGGCGGTGGTGGATTCCGATGTGGGCGATGCCGAGCTGGCCCGCCTGGCCACGCGGCGCGTCTGCGGGCTGCGGGTGAACTTTGTCTCGCCCCAATCCTGGGGCACCACCACGCCCGGGATGCTGCAGACCCTGGCGCAGAAGCTGGCGCGCCACCCGGACTGTGCCGGCTGGCATATCCAGGTGTTTGCCGAGGCGGCGCAGATCATCGAACTGCAGCCGGTGCTGCAGCAGCTGCCCGTACCTTTGGTGATCGACCATCTGGGCCGCATGGATCCGGCCGAAGGCCCATCGGCCGAGGCCTATGGTGTGCTACGCCGCTTGCTCGATGGTGGCCGGTGCTGGGTCAAGCTCTCTGGCGCCTATATGCGCTCCCAGGTGCAGGGCCCCAGCTATGCCGATACCGTGCCACTGGGCCGCGCCCTTGTGCAGGCCGCGCCCGAGCGCCTGGTGTGGGGCTCGGACTGGCCGCACACCACCGAGCGGCCGGGCACCGTCAACGACACGGACCTGGTCAACCTGCTGCAGGCCTGGTCGGCTTCGGATGCGATGATGGACCGCATTCTGGTGGACAACCCCGCCCAGCTCTACGGCTTTCAGCCTTGCTGAACCCTGGCAAGATCCTGCTCCCCCACCAACCGTTTTTGATGCCAAGAAGGCTAGCCCATGTTTCTGCTGCAATCCCCTGAAGTCCGCACCCTGGAGACCTTCAGCGCCATGCCCGAGTCCTTTCGCCGCCGCGAGCGCAGCGCCTGGGCCGATGCCAACCGAGCCGGCACGATTACCGATTCGTTTCTGGAAGGCCCGGTGTTTGACGAGGCCGGCAACCTCTATGTCAGCGATATCCCCTGGGGCCGCATTTTTCGCATCGATGCGCAAGGCCAGTGGAGCCTGGTAGCCGAGTATGACGGCGAGCCCAATGGCCTGAAGTTTCTGGCCCCGGGCAAGCTGCTGATCACCGACTACAAGAACGGCCTGATGCAGCTGGAGGTGGCCAGCGGCGCGGTGACGCCCTATCTGGAGCGCCGCAACAGCGAGCGCTTCAAGGGCGTGAACGACCTGATTTTTGATGCTGACGGCAACCTGTACTTTACCGACCAGGGCCAGAGCGGCCTGCATGACCCGAGCGGCCGCCTGTACCGCCTGCGGCCCAATGGCCAGCTCGATCTGCTGCTGAACCATGTGCCCAGCCCCAATGGCGTGGCGCTGTCACCCGATGGCCGCGTGCTGTATTTGGCGGTGACCCGGGGCAACTGCGTCTGGCGTATGCCCCTGCTGCCCGATGGCAGCGTTGCCAAGGTGAGCCAGTTCTTCACCTCGTACGGGCCCAGCGGCCCTGATGGCCTGGCCGTCGATGCCCAGGGCCATGTGCTGGTGGCCAACCCGGGCCTGGGCTATGTCTGGGTGCTGAACCACCTGGCCGAGCCGGTGCAGGTGCTCTGCGGCATCAAGGGCAGCTCCACCACCAACCTGGCCTTTGGGGGTGCTGATCGCAAACAGCTGTTTGTCACGGATTCCACCTATGGCCGCATCTTGACGGCAAGCATGGCCACCGCCGGCCTGCCGATTCACCAGGGGGTCTGAGCGCGGCCTCGGGCGATCCGCGTCCATCCCACTGAGGGCAGGTTTAGCTTTAACACCCTAGCGCAAGGTAAACGCAAAGCGCAGCGTGTCATTGGCCGCCTGCGCGGGCACGCTGGCATGCACCTCGTTGGGATAGCGCTGCAACCGCACGCGCAGGCCCCAGCCGGACAGCGCTTCCAGGCGCCCGGCCAGCGTGCGGGCCGATTCGGGATCGCCATCGGCATCGCGGTCGCCCACGACCACCATCAGGCGGCTGGTGGCCCCCACCTTGCCGGCCTGCACCTTGTCGCGGAACGCGCGCTCCTCGTCCAGAATGCTCTGGCCGTTCCACTCCATCGAGGGGCTGGCGGCCACAATCGCCTCAAAGGCCTGGGGACGCTCGTACAGCGCGTAGAGCGCGAACAGCCCGCCAAATGAATGGCCGAACAGCGACTGGCGCTCCAGGTTGACGGGGTAGCGCTGGGCGATTTCGCTGCGCAGCTTGCCGGTCAGGAAATCCAGAAACGGCGCGCGCGCACCGCTTTTGTATTGGGCAAAAGGGCGCACTTCGGGCGACAGCGGCTCGCGCAGCTGCGCCGTGTAGTCGGCCATGCGGCGCACATCCCAGGGCTTGTCGCCCGGGTAGCCCACGCCGACGATGATGGCCTTGCCAACAGGCAGGTAGTCCTGCACCCAGCGCGCATGCGCGAACGAGCCAAAGTAGGCATTGCCATCGAGCACATAGAGCACCGGGTAGCCGCCCTTGGGGGGCTCGCCTTTCTCAGGCGCGGAGACAAAGATGCGGTAGAGCTCGCCGTTGTCCGATGGCATGTCCCAGACCTGGGTGGCGGGCATCACATAGGGGCTTGCGGGGGTAGCTGCGTTGCTGGGCGTGGCCGCAGCGGCTGCATCGGCTGCAGCGCCCTGCTGGGCGGTTTGCGCCCTCGCCTGCGGCGCCGTGGCCAGCAAGCCGGCCAGCAGCGCCGCGCAGGCGCCTTGGTGGAGGGTGGACAAGCGCATGGCTGGCTTAGAAATCATGGCGCAGGTTAGCACTGAACTTGCGCGGCTCGCCAAACGGCGCGTACTCGCGGCCATACAGGTGGCGGTAGCTGCGGTCCGTCAGGTTGCTGACGACCAGATTCAGCTGGGTCTTGGGGGTGATGCGGTACTTGGCGTTCAGGCCCACCAGCACCAGCGCGCCCTGCTCGATGGTCCAGGCATTGGCGCCCGAGCCGCCGTTTTTATAGGCCTTGCTGGTGGCAGACACATTGCCGCCCAGCGACCACTGGGTGCCCGGCAGCTGGTAGTTCGCGGCCAGACGCATGCTGTGGCGCGGCTGCTCAGTGCGGAAGCGCTGGTCCTTTTGCGGGCCGGCCACATACTCGGCCGAGGTATAGGTATAGCCCGCTGCCAGGTTCAGCGCGCGGCTCACCTGGCCGTTCACGCCCAGGTCAATACCCTGGCTGACGACCTTGCCCGCTGCGGTGTAGCAGGCACCACCGCAGGCATTGCTGGGGTTGTTGGGCACCGAATCATCAAGCACCGCCAGGTTGGACTGCGCCAGGCGGAACAGCGCGGCCGACACATTGAGGCGCTTATTCAGCAGCTCGCCCTTGATACCCACTTCGTAGTTGGCACCCACCACCGGGTCGAGCACATTGCCATCCTGGCTGCGGTTGGTCTGGGGGTTGAAGATGTCCGAGTAGCTGAAATAGGCCGAGTACTGCGCATTGATGTCATAGACCAGCCCTGCATACGGCGTGACCACGCCCTTTTCCTTGGGGGCCACGACGCCGGTCAAGCTGTTCTTGCGTTCGTAGTTGCTGATGCGGGTGCCGGTGATCAGCTTGAGCGAGTCGGTCAGGCTCCAGCGCGCGACACCATAGACGCCCAAATTGCTGGTCTTGGTCTTGCTGGTCGATGCGCGCAGGCCATCGGGGATGGGGCCCAGGCCTTCGGGGTCAAAGCGGTAGACATTGATCGGCGTGGTGGACGAGTAGCCGGTGCCGGCGTTCTCGTCGCGGTAGCTGGTGCCGTTGACGCCCAGGGTCAGCGCATGGCGGCGGCCCAGAAAATCAAAGGGGCCGGTGGCATAGACATCGACCACATTGGCATGCATCACCGAGGTGTAGTTGCGCTGGCGGCTACCGATGAAGAGGCCATCGCCGGTAACAGGGTTCAAGCTGCCCGAGAGGCTGCTGAAGTTGTCGATGTCGTTATTGGTCTTCTGCCAGGCGTAGTTGGCCTTCAGGCTCCAGGCGCCGGCCAGTTGCTGGCTCAGGCCCACGGTGTAGATGTTGTAGTCGCGCACCGAGCGGTGGTCGGCATCACCCCAGAAGGACGAGCGCGACAGGCCGGCGTCGCTGCCATCGGCCGCCAGCGGCACGCCAAAATGGCCCCGGCTGGTGTCCTTTTGCAGCTGCACGCTGGCGCTCAACGTGGTCGTGGGGCCCAGGTCGGCCTCGACAATGCCGTAGCCCGCATAGCGGTCGCGGTAGACATAGTCGGTGAAGGACTCGCTGTTATCCGACACGGCCACCAGGCGGCCCCGGATCACACCCGAGTCAATCAGCGGGCCGGACACATCGCCCACCAGGCGCCGCTCCTTCCACGAACCCAATTGCACCTCGCCCTGCGCCTGGAAAGTATCGGTCGGGCGCTTGAGCACCATGTTGACCGTGCCGCCCGGGCTGCCTGCGCCGGCCGGCAAACCGGCCGCGCCTTGCAGCACCTCGACCCGGTCGACAAAGGCACTGTCGAACTTGGGCGAGCGGTTGCCGCTGTCGATGCCCGAAGGCGTGGCCATGCCATCGACCTGGGCCTGCATGCTAAAGCCCCGGCTGTAGTAATTGCTGCCAATGCTGCCGCCATCGACCGCAAACACGCCGCTCACTGCGCGCAGCGCGTCATCGACCGAGGTCATGCCGGCATCGTCCATCTGCTCGCGGGTGATCACCGTCAGGGTCTGCGGGGTTTCGCGTTGGCTCAGGTTCAGTTTGGAGCTGGTGCTGGACTGGGTTGCCGCATAGCTGCCGGTACCTTCGGTAGTGCCGCTGCGGTGGGCCGCTGCCGTCACGGTGACCGTGTTCAGGGTCATGTCCGATGCCCCCGTGCTGGCCGCTGCCCCCGTGCTGGCAGCCGGCAGCTTGCGCAGCACATAGGTCGCGCCACCTTGCTTGACCACCTCAAAGCCACGGCCGCGCAGCAGCTGGGCAAAGCCCTCCGCCTCGCCATAGCTGCCTTGCAGGCCACTGCTGCGCAGGCCCGCCAGGGTGGACGGCTCAAACACCAGCTGCACACCGGCCGTTGCCGCGTACTGCGCCAGCACATCGGACAGCGGGCCCGCTGCAATGGCGTAGTGCCTGGCGCCGGCTGCCGGCTCTGCCGCCAGGGCCCAGGGTGCCGCCAGCGCCAGGCCTGCAGCGCTGCCCCCAGCCAGGGTGGCGCGGATTGCGCCGTGCAGCAAAGCCAGCGCAAAGCGCTCGCGGTGCCGGCGGCAGCGGTGGGAAGAGAGAGTCATGGGTCGTCGTCCTGGTGATGGTCTGGGAAAAGAAAGCGGCACTGCATGGCGCCATTGCCCTGTACACCGAACGAGATCCCAAAAGTGATCACCTGCACTGAAAAATAGTTGAAAAAATTTTCCCATCCCCAACACCAGCCGTCGTTGCGCCCTCTGTCCCCCAGGCGATGCCCCAGGCCAGCGCGTCAGCCAAGCGTAAGACCACAAAGATACATTTTGTAATACAAGGCGCCTGGTGGTCTGCGCGCAGCGTTTCACGCCGTGCACTCCCATCCAGACAGGCATCCATCAGCAAACAACGACAGGGGGACACTATGGCAAGACGCAAGAAAAGCAGCGGGTTTGAAGACATGCTGGATCTGCTGGCGCTGCTTCCCTGGTGGATCTGTGTGGCACTGGCGGCGGCCAGCTATGTGTTTCTGCACGGTCTGGCGGTGGTGCCGCCAACGGCAGAGCTGGCAGGCCGCCCCAGCGACATGGTGGTGGCTACCGTTCAGAAGGGCCTTATCTTTGGGCTCGCTTCGATCGGCCAGTACCTGCTGCCGCTGATGTGCCTGATAGCTGCCGCGATGTCGGCCTGGCGCAGAAAGCAGCGCAAGGCCCTCGTCAGCACGGTGGCACAGGCGCAGGACGCCGCCGCGCTCGACGGCATCAGCTGGCGCGAGTTTGAATTGCTGGTGGGCGAGGCCTACCGCCTGCAGGGCTTTCGCATCATCGAGCTGGGCGGCAACGGGCCCGATGGCGGCGTGGACCTGGTACTGCTCAAGGGCAGCGAAAAATTTCTCGTGCAGTGCAAGCAGTGGAAGGCCCAGCGCGTGGGCGTTGCCACCGTGCGTGAGCTGTATGGTGTCATGGCGGCACGGGGCGCGACAGGCGGCTTTGTGGTCACCTCCGGGCGGTTCAGCAACGATGCGCGGGACTTTGCACGGGGCCGCAATATCAGCTTGGTCGATGGCCACCAGCTGTTTGCGATGGTGCAGCAAGCGCGGCAATCGCTGGTGAAGGGGCCCAAGGCGGCCCACGCCAGCGGCACCCCGGCCGCTGCGCCCGCAAGGGCCGCCGTTGCGACTGCCTCTGCCACAGCGCCTGCAGCGCCCGCAGCGCCAAGCCTGGCGCCGGCCCCACCGGCCTGCCCGCGCTGCAGCGCCGCGATGGAGCTGCGCACCGCACGCCAGGGTGCCCATGCCGGTAAATCCTTCTGGGGCTGCTCGACCTTCCCGGGTTGCCGTGGCACGCTTGCGGCAGCATGAAGGCTAGCTAAAGGTCTATCGATGCGCTTGTTGTCCAACCGTCGCCATGCAAGCCTTGGCCAATCCACGCGCTCGCTGCTATTGCTGGCCCTGGTCTGCTGCGCCGCGCCTGCCTTCGCGCAAAACCCGGTCTACCGCTGCGAAACGGCCGGGCGCGTGAGCTACTCGGATGCGCCCTGTGTAGGCGCGACGGAAATCGACGCCACTCCTACCCAGGGCATGGACAAGATGACCGGCAAGAGCCGCAAGGGCCAGGACGTGCAGCGTGCCGAACGCAACGCTGCCTTTGCGGAGGCCTTCCAGCCCCTGACAGGAATGAACGCCGATGAGTACCGCGTCTACCAGCGCCGCTTCAAGCTCAGCCCCGCAGACAAGCTGGAATGCGCGCGTTTGGACAACCACCTGCCCGGGCTCAAACAGGCCGTGCAAACTGCGGCGGCCAACGACCTGGCCCAAGCCGAGGTCGATCTGTACAAGGCGCGCAAGCGCTTCCATGATCTGAACTGCTAACCGCCAGGACTTAGTTGCTGAGCGTCCTGCAGAACTGGGCAATGGCCTCGCCCGCCTGCCGCAGTGCCGCATCATCCAGCGCATAGGCCACACGGACATACGGCCCCATGCCAAAGGCACTGCCATGCACGGCCGCCACGCCGGCCTCATCGAGCAGCGCGTTGACAAGGTCTTCATCGCTGCGCAGCAGGGTGCCAGCGCGGGTAGTTTTGCCGATCAGCGCCTCGCAGGAGGCAAACGCATAGAACGCACCCTGCGGTACGTCGCACTGCAGGCCTGGGGCCTGGTTCAGCATCTTCACCACCAGGTCCCTGCGCCTTTGGAACACCGCACGCGCGCCGCGCACAAAATCCTGCGGCCCCGTCAACGCGGCCAGCGCCGCATGCTGGGAGATGCTGCAAGCGCCAGAGGTCTGCTGGCCCTGCAGCTTTTCCATGGCCTCGATCAGCCAGGCCGGGCCCGTGCAAAAACCGATGCGCCACCCCGTCATCGCATAGGCCTTGGAGACACCGTTCATCGTCAGCACCCGGTCGCGCAGAAGCGGCTCCACCTGGGCTATGGTGTGAAAGGCGATGCCGTCAAACACCAGGTGCTCGTAGATATCGTCGGCGATCACCAGCACTTGCGGGTGGCCCAGCAGCACTTCTGCCAGTGCCTGCAGCTCGGCACGGCTGTAGACCGCACCGGTGGGGTTGGAGGGCGAGTTCAGGATCAGGCAACGGGTACGGGCGGTGATCGCGGCTTCCAGCGCATCGGCGCTGAGCTTGAAACCGGTCTGCGCCGTGCAGGGCACTGCTACGGCCTTGCCGCCACAGAGCTGCACGATTTCGGGGTAGCTGACCCAGTACGGTGCAGGGACGATGACCTCATCGCCCTCGTTCAACGTGGCAGCCAAGGCGTTGAAGATCACCTGCTTGCCACCGCTGCACACCAGGGTGTTGCGCCGCCAATCCACGGCCAGTCCATTGTCCTGCTTGAACTTCGCAGCCACCGCTTCGCGCAGATCGCGCAGGCCAGCCACCTGCGTATAGCGGGTGTGGCCGGCACGGATGGCGGCAATGCCTGCCTCGCAGATATGGGCCGGCCTGTCAAAGTCGGGCTCACCGGCGCACAGCGATATGACCTGCGCGCCGGCGGCGCGGCGCATTGCCACACGGTCCATGACCCGGTAGGTGGCCGATGGTTTGGCCTGGGCCAGGAAGCGATTCAAACCATGCACAGGGGTATTCATTGCTGCACCCTCCAGCGGGTCAGGCCCATCAGCTCCAACGTGGATTGCCCGCCTTGCAGCGCCTGCATCATCCGCGCTTCCTTGTCGGCACGCAATTGGCCCTGGGCCAGGCAGCGCTCGGCGTGGGCAGCCGGTATCACCAGCACCCCATCGTCATCGGCCACGACCAGGTCACCGGCTGCCACCGGCGTGCCAGTAAAGCTGATGGGCTGCCCGACCGACGGCGCACTGGCCTTGATGGTGCCGCGCATCGAGATGCCGCGCGAGAACACCGCGAAACGCCGGGCTGTAAGGGCCGCAATGTCGCGTACGCCCCCGTCAATGACCAGGCCGGCAATACCTGCAGCCTCTGCCGCGACGGTCAATACCTCCCCCCAATAGCCAGCGACAAAGCCACTGGTAGAGATCACAAGGATGCTGCCACGCGGCGCCTGCTCCATCGCAATATGGATGGACAGGTTGTCGCCAGGTGCGCATTCCAGCGGATACGCGGGGCCGGCCACCGACGCACCCGCCCATATGGGACGGATGGCGGCATCGGCGGCGCTGGTGCTCAGGCCCGAGGCCTCGAACAACGTGGAGGTTCCCAGCGTGCAGGCCTGGGCCAGCTGCTCTGCTGCGTAAAGCGTGGTCATGGCTCAGTCCTTGGTTTGCAGTTGGTGGTAGCCCAGCGCAGCACGCGCCTCGCCCAAGGACGTGCCCCGTGCGATCTGCGCGCGGATGCGCGATTCGCTCTCCTCGATCTTGCGGGCTGCAGCCGCCACATCGCGGGCGCGGTGGCGCGGCACAATGACGACACCATTGGCATCGGCGACCACGATGTCGCGCGATGCCACCCGCACCGTCCCGATGGCCACCGTGGTGTTCAGCGACTCGACCTGCACCCGGTCCTTGCCGGTGCGCATAAAGCGGCCCACGCTGAAAATCGGGTAGTTATCGCCCAGGGCCTTGCCCACATCGCGGCATACGCCATCGATCACCGTCGCTGCAATACCGCGCAGGCCGGCGTACTGGGTCATGATGTCGCCCCACACGGTACAGTCGCTGCGGCCATCGTTGTCGATCACCACCACATCGCCTGGAGCGACGTCATCGATGAAATCACCCACGGTGCCAGGCGGGTGGCTGGCCGGCACGTATTTGACGGTAAAGGCCGGGCCGACCACCGTTTTGCTGTAGTTCGCCAGCGGCATGATGCCCAGGGCCTGGCCGTGCAGGCCCAGCTTGTCCATGGCATCGGATACGCCGGGCGTATCCAGTCCTTCAAACAGGGCAACCAGTGCCTGGTCTTCCGGGCGCATCTTTGGGGGAAGGTTCATGGTGTGTATCGCTCGATAAAGAAAAGGGCCATCGCCTGGCGCTCACTGCGGCTGCGCGGCAATGGCTTCAAAATGCCGGTCGTGCATGACCTCGGCCACGGAGCGACCCGCGCGCACGGCGGCCACCATGCCCTGCTGGCGAAGGGCAATGCGCTCGCTCAGGCCCAGCACCTCGCCGATGCGCCCCGCCGGGATGAAGACCGTGCCACAGCGGTCGGCAATCACATAGTCGTCCTGCTGCACGGTGACACCGGCCATTTGCACAGGCTGGGCCGCATGCAACTGCACCACGCGGTTGCGGGCGCTGACCATGGTCAGCCCCCGCCCATAAACGGGATAGCCAATGTCTGCGCTGCCATCGATATCACGGCTCAAGCCATCGATGACCGTGCCGCGCACCTGCCTCGCAACCGCCGCATTGGCCAGGATGTCGCCCCAGCAGGAGATGCCATCGGCCCCGCCGGCAACCACGAGCACGCGGTCGTCGGAGACCACGGCATCGATGACCGGAGAGATCAAGTGCACGGCAGGCGCGGCATCGCTCTTGGGTCCCAGCTGGATGGTGCTGGCCAGGCCGACGATCTTGGGGCAGTGCCACAGCGGCAGCAGGCCAACGGTGGCACCGGGCAGGCCGAGGAAATCGAGCGCATCGGAGACGGTATTGGTGTCCAGCGCGCTGAGGCGTTCAAGGTGGAGATGGGAGTGGGTCATCGCGTGCATTCCAGGAAAGTGCTGGCATCATCACGGCCGCCTTCTGATATGTGAAATACTTATCAGATATCTCTGTGATACGAATACCAGAACAGCCACCTCTCCCCAGGAAACGCACCATGAGCCATATCGACTTTCGCCTGATTCGCCAGCTGTGGATGTTCCTGGCCGTCGCTGAGGAGCAGAACTTTGGGCGCGCCGCCGCCCGCCTGTCCATGTCACAGCCGCCGCTGACCGAGCAGATCAAGGTGCTGGAGCACTCGCTCAAGCTGCAGTTGTTCGAGCGCTCCCGGCGCGGCACCAAGCTCAGTCCTGCGGGTGCGGCCATCTTGCCGGCGGTTCGGCAGTTTGCGCTGCAGGTCGAGCAGCTCGAGCGCGTGGTGCGCGAGGTGGCAGCCGGACAATCGGGCGTGCTGCAGGTCGGCGCCATCACCTCAGCGATGCTGGACACCGTACCGCCGTTGCAGGACTACATGCGCCGCCAACACCCGCATGTCACCGTATTTGTACGCGAGATCGACAGCGCCGATGCCATTCCTGCGCTGCAGGCCGGCGATCTGGACCTGGCCTTTGTCCGGCTGGAGGGCGATGTAGGCCAGGGCATTGCCACTTTGCCGATGATGGAAGACCGCCTGGCCGTCGCGTTGCGCAAGGACCACCCCCTTGCGGGCCAATCCCAGGTCCGCCTCAAGTCACTGAGCCATGAGCCGATGGTGATGCCGTCGCGCCAGGTCAGCCCGGTCTACTTCGACATGCTGGTGGGGCTGTGCCGCGCCCAGGGCTTTGCGCCGCGCGTGATGCATGAGGTGCGCTCGGTCTCCTCACAGATCGCCTATGTGAGCTGCGGCCAGGGCGTGGCCCTGGTGCCTGCCTCCATGCGGCGCCTGGCACCCGAGAACGTGGTCGTCCGCCCGCTGCGCGAGAAAACCATGGTGGTCACCGCAGCCGCAGCCTGGAATGCGGAGCGCCACCATCCGCTGCTGGACGAGGCAGTCGCCTGGCTGCAGGCGCAACGCCCCTCCAGGATGACCCATGCAGCCTAGGCGGCCTTGTCAGCGCGTCACCTGGCTGCGCGGTGGCCCGTCAAAAGCCGCTGACGCAACACCGCGGACCAAAGGGTTGTAGGGCGAGGCTTCCAGCAGGCCCCAGCGTTGGGGCAGGGTTAGCGGCGTGCTGCGCCAGTTGTGCACCTGGAACTCGATCCAGCGCCCGGTTCCTCCTGTCTGGTCGATGCCGGCCTCGACACCAAAATGGGAGCGCGCATGGCCGGTGAGCTGCAACTGGCGCGCGCCTTCAAAGTCCCGAAAGACCAGGTCACAGCGCGGCTTCAGCCCTAGATTGCCCAAGGTGAGCCAGTCTCCTGAGAACCCGCCCGCGACCTCCAGACAAAAAAACGCCAGCTCGGTTGGCGGAGCTGGCGTAAGAACCTGTTCAAAGTCTCCTCGCGCCGCGACAGTGTCTTTGCGAGATGGGATGCGAGGCGCAACACCGCAGCAATAGCCGCGCTATTGCGAGGATTTGCAACGACGCAGACCGCTCCCTACCCGGGCAGCGCAAAGCCACTGTCCCGAAGGGTTGGAGTGAAATCGGGCGATTTCTGCGCGCTGGCCCTTGCTTGCACCCCGGTGCGAGCTGCGAACCAGCCCTTCGAACTCATCCCGATTGCACTCCAACGCGGCAGCGTAGAGACTTTGAACAGGTTCTATGACCGGTAAGCGAAAGAGCGCTTTTTCCACCGGCGAGGAGACGGGCAAGCGGCCTCCGGGCAGCGCTTGCATAAGGGTCAGGTCAGGGCATCAGAAGGCGGCAGGCCGCCATTTGAGCAGGCGTTTTTCCAGGCGGGTCAGCAAGAAGTCGGCGCCCAGGGCCACCACGGCCAGCACGATCATCGCGGCGAACACACCGCTGGCGTTGAAAGCGCCCTGCGCGGTGGAGATCAGCAGGCCGATGCCCTCCTTGGCGCCGAGGAACTCGCCCACCACGGCGCCGACCAGTGCAAAGCCAAAGCTCACATGCAGGCTGGCCAGAATCCAGGACATGGCCGAAGGAATCACCACCGACATGGTGACCTGGCGCGGTGATGCACCGAGGATCTGGGCATTGGCGATCATGTACTTGTCGGCTTCACGCACGCCCTGGAAGGCATTGGCAAACACCACAAAGAAGACCATCACGACAGCCAGTGCCACCTTGGACGCCATGCCCAGGCCCAGCGCAATGACAAACACCGAGCCCAGCACCACACGGGGGATGGAGTTGGCGATCTGGATGTAGATGGAGAACACATCGGACAGCAGCTTGTTGCGGCCCAGCACAATGCCGCAGATCACGCCAGCGATGGAGCCGATCAGAAAGCCGATGACCGTCTCTTCCAACGTGACCAGCACCTGCTGCCACAGCGGGCCTTGCGATGTGCCGTCGCGCACCCATTCCACAATCTGGTTCCAGATCATCGAGGGCATCGAGTAGAAGAAGGGGTCGATCCACTTCATGCGGGCCGAGACTTCCCAGCCGCCCAGCACGGCGACCAGCACCAGCAGGCGCAGACCGATGATGACGGCCTTGCGGCGTTTGATGGCCGCTTGCGCGGCCACCGATTCCTGCGCGAGCGCAGCGTCGCTCACGGCAGCGGGGGTGTGGTCTGGCGCAGCCGGTGCGGGTGGCGGGCTGCGGGTGGCAGCGGGGTTCAGGGTGAGTTCAGACATGGTGTGTTCCTTGCCTTGTATTACTGGATATGGACTTCTTCGCGCAGGTCATCCCAGATGCGCTTGGACAGGTCGATGAACTGCGGGTCGTAACGCACTTCGCTCATCACGCGGGGGCGTGGCAGGTCGATCTCGTACACGCGCTTCAACGTGGCGGGGCGGGCCGTCAGCACAAACACGCGGTCGGCCAGCGCAATCGCCTCTTCCAGGTCATGGGTCACGAACACGACCGATCCCCCGGACGCCGACCACAGTCGCAGCAGCTCGTCCTGCATCAGGGTGCGGGTCTGCATGTCCAGCGCCGAGAAGGGCTCGTCCATCAGCAGGATTTCCGGCTGGTTGATAAAGGTCTGCGCCAGTGCCACGCGCTTGCGCATGCCGCCCGAGAGCTGGTGCGGGTAGTGGTTGCCAAAGTTGGCCAGGCCCACGCGGTGGATCCACTCGTCGGCCAGCTTGAGCGCCTGCTCGCGGGGGGTGCCGCGAAAGATGGGGCCGGCGGCCACGTTGTCGCGCACCGATTTCCAGGGGAAAACGGCATCGGCCTGGAACACGAAGCCGATGCGCGGATCGATCTGCTCGACCTTCTTGCCCATCACGCGCACCTCGCCCACCGTTGGTTGCAGCAAGCTGGTGATCAGGTTCAATGTGGTGGATTTGCCGCTGCCGGTGGGGCCGACGATGGCGATGAATTCGCCCTTGGCCACCGACATCGAAAAATTGCGCAGCGCCAGGGTGGCCGTGCCGTCTGGCGCAATAAAGCGCAGCGACACCTTGTCGAATTCAATGGCCGCATCGGCTGATTTTGCAGAGGCAGCGGCATTTTTGGGCTGCAGGCTGCTGGACGGTTGCTGGCTGGCAACCGCCTGGGTGGCGTAGGACATGGTGGTCTCCCGGATGTGGGTGGTGGGGCGCGCGGGCTGCAGCACGGCGGGGCCGCGCTGCGGGGCGGGTTGCGCCGCTTTTTTACTTGGCGCTCAGGTAGGCGTTGGAATAGGTCTTGGCCAGGTCAATGTGCGCGCTCTTCACATTGGGCTTGTAGGCCGACAGCACCTTGAGCACCGTCTCGGGGCCGCCTTCGGGCATCTTGCCGTCCTTGGTGTACATCGGCAGCGAGGCCTTCAGCGCCGCCACATACAGCTCCTTGTCATTGCCGTAGTAGTCCTTGGGCATCTTGTCGGCGATGTCTTCGGCGCTGTGGCTGCTGATGTACTGCATGGTCTTGCCAAAGGCGCGGGCCAGCTTGGCCGCCTGGTCCTTGTGGCTGGCGGCCCATTCGTTGCGCACATACAGGCTGGCGGCAGGGTACAGGCCGCCCAGTGCTGCCTGGGTGCCCTCTTCGCTGCGCATGTCGACGAGCACCTTGGCGTCGCCGGTCTTGAGCATTTGCGACACGGTTGGCTCGGTGGTCATGCCGGCCTGGATGCGGTCCTGCTTCATGCCGGCGATAAACGAGTTGCCAGCGCCCACGGGCAGCAGCGAGTAGTCCTTGCTGGCCACACCCTGCTTGTCGACCAGGTAGCGGGTCAGGAACTCGGTCGACGAGCCCAGGCCGGTGACGCCCAGGGTCTTGCCCTTGGCATCGGCCATCGACTGGAAGCCGCCTGCAGCCGCCTTGGTGGATACCAGTTCCACCTCACCGGGCACCTTGCAGAACACCGCAATGGCCTGGATCTCCTTGCCCTTGGCCTGCAGGTCGATGGTGTGGTCATAGAAGCCCACCACGCCTTGCACGGCCCCTGCGATCAGCTGGTTTTCCGCATCCACGCCGGCCGGCTGCGATTGCAGCTCGACCTTCAGGCCCTCTTCCTTGAAGTAGCCCAGCGACTCGGCCAGCTTGGCGGGCAGGTAGATGATCTTGTTGATGCCGCCCACCATGATGGTGACGGTGTCGTCGGCTGCCTGGGCAGCCGTGCTGGCCATGCAGCAGACAGCGGCAGCGGCAATGGCGGCCAGCGCGTTGCGGCGGGTAGCGTGGAATAGGGTCATGCAGTGTCTCCTTGACGTTGTGGTCCTGGCACCTTCAGCAGCATCGCCCTGGGCGACCGCATAATGCACCGGATAGGAACAGAGTCTAGAAACTGCACCCTTTCAGTGCGCTTTCGCTGCACTGCAGCATTTTTAGTGGTTATCCCTGATCTTTTTTGCTGGCCTTTGGTGCGCCACCCCCTCCGATGAAGATCCTTCTGGTCGAAGACAACCTGGAACTGGCCCAGTCTCTGGCCGGGCTGCTGCGCCAGCATGCCTTTGTGGTGGACCATGTGGACCGTGGCGACGCCGCTGACCAGCTGCTGAGCCAATCGCACTATGACCTGCTGCTGGACCTGAACCTGCCCCAGCTCAGCGGCAAGGCGCTGCTGCGGCGCCTGCGCGAGCGCGGTGACAGCCTGCCGGTGATCGTGCTGACGGCGAGTGATTCGCTCGACCAGAAAGTGCTGTGCCTGGAGATTGGCGCCGATGACTACCTGGTCAAACCGGTGGAGGTGCGCGAGCTGCTGGCGCGCATGCAGGCCATTGCCAGGCGCCAGATGCCCGGGCGTGAGAACCATGTGCGCTGCGGCAACCTGCAGCTTGATCTGCGCACCCGCTTGTTCAGCGTGGCGGGCGAGGAGCTGGCCCTGCCCCCGCGCGAGCGCAGCGTGCTCGAAGCGCTGATGCTGCACAACGGCAGCGCCCTGCCCAAGCAGCGTTTGATGGATGTGATCTACGGCATGGACGAAGAGGCCAGCGCCGACGCGGTGGACCTGTATGTGCACCGGCTGCGCAAGAAACTGCAGGCGAGCGACACGACCATCATGACCTTGCGCGGCGTGGGCTACCTGCTCAAGCAAAAACTGGCCGGCGGGGACTGAATGCTGCACAGCCTGCGCGCACGCCTGGCCCTGTGGCTGCTGCTGCCGCTGGCGGTGCTGGTGGGCCTGTGCGGCTGGTTTGCCCATGAGCATGCCGAGGACGCGGCCGACTATGTGCAGGACCATGACCTGCTGTCATCGGCCAAGATCCTGGCCGACCGCCTGATCTGGGAGGACGGCGATGTACGCGCCAGCGTTCCGCCCTCGGCGCTCAGCCTGTTCATGTCGCCGGCGCGCGACCATGTCTACCTGAGCGTGATGGACGCGCAAGGCCAGCTGCTGGCGGGCCAGCAGAACTTTCCGCAGCCGCCGCAACTGACGCTGAGCGGCAGCGACAACGCCCAGTGGTATGACGCCCTGTGGCAAGGCCAGCCGATCCGTGCCGTGATCACGCGCCGGGCCATGTATGACGTGGCCGGCGCGCGCGAGATCACCATCCTGGTCGGCAAGACCACGCACAGCCGTGACAACATGGTCCAGACCTTGTGGTGGCCGACGATGGAGTACCTGCTGTGGGCGCTGGCCGTGGCTGTGCTGGTGAGTGCCACCGCGTTGACCCTGGAGCTGCGCCCGCTGCTGCGCATGGCGCGCCAGCTGGCCGGGCGCCCGGCTGGGGATGTGGATTTTCACCTCGACTCGCGCCAGCTCCACCAGGAGCTGCGGCCGCTCGCCGATACCGTCAACCAGTTTGCCCGCACCATCCGCGCGCAGGTGGCGCGCCAGCGCCAGTTCATCTCGGATGCAGCGCACCAGCTGCGCACGCCGCTGGCCATCCAGGCCCATACCTTGGAACAGGCCTTGGGCCAGACGCCCGCCGAGTTGGCGGCCCTGTCGGTTGCGCAGCGCCTGGCCGTGCTGCAACGGCTGCAGCGCAGCAACCAGCAATTGCTGAATGTGGCCAACCAGCTGTTGACCTTGGCACAGGCCGAGGCCGGCAATGCCGCACACGCGGCCCAACCGCCGCAATGGGTGGACCTGCGCGCGCTGTGCCTGCAGTGCCTGGAGGCGATGGCGCCGGCGGCCGACCTCAAGCAGATCGACCTGGGCTGGGAGGAAAGCCAGGCAGCTGCTGCTGCGCCGGCAGATGCGGCCACCCGCGCTGCCGACCCGCATGTGTTTTCGCTGTACACCAGCAGCCGCCTGCTGCCCGAGCTGATTGCCAACCTGGTGGACAACGCCATCCGCTACACCCCGCCGCAAGGCCAGGTCACGCTGGGCCTGGAGGCCAGCGCCGACAGCCTGCTGTTATCGGTGCAGGACAATGGCCCGGGCATACCGGCCCAAAGCCGGGATCGGGTGCTGGAGCGCTTTTACCGCCTGGCCCACGACACGGCAGGCACCGGCCTGGGCCTGGCGATTGTGCAGGAGGTGGCGCAGGCGACCGGCGCCAGCCTGCAGCTGGCCGATGCCCAGCAGCGCTATACGCCGCCCTTTGGCCCGGGCCTGCGCATCGGCGTGCGTTTTGTGCGGGTGGCCGGCCCCGGCTAGGCTTTGTTGGTTGTAGCAGAAGAGGTGGTAGCGCGCGGCTGGCGCGCCAGTTCGATAAAGGCGCGCACATAGTCGATGGCCACATCCGATTCCCGCGCGCCCAGAAAAATCTGCTTGGCAATGCCGTGCGGGCCCAGCCGCACCGGCACCACTGCCATCCTCGCAGCGTACTCCTCGACCAACCAGCGCGGCAAGGCCGCCACACCCCGGCCGCTGGCGACCATCTGCACCATGATGTCGGTGGTCTCAATCGCCTTGTGGCGGCGCGGCGTGACCCCGGCGGGCAGCAGGAACTGGTTGTAGATATCGAGCCGTTCGATGTCTACCGGGTAGCTGATCAGCACCTCTTGCGTGAGTTGCTCGGGCTTTACATAGGTGGCAGAGGCCAGCGCATGGCCACGGGGCACCACCAGCACCTGTTCATAGTCAAACACAGGCTCAAACCGCAGCCCGGGTTTGAACAGCGGATCAGGCGTGACCAGCAGGTCAATCTCGTAGCCGAACAGCGCACCAATGCCGCCGAACTGGAATTTCTGCTTCACGTCCACCTCCACATCCGGCCACGCGGCCAGATACGGCGAGACGACCTTGAGCAGCCACTGGTAGCAGGGATGGCATTCCATGCCAATGCGCAGCGCCCCGCGCTCGCCCTGCGCAAACTGGCCCAGACGCTCTTCGGCCAGATCCAGCTGTGGCAGCACGCGGTTGGCCACCGCCAGCAGGTACTGGCCGGCCTGCGTCAGGCGCAGGCTGCGGCCCTCCCGCAGCCATACCGCGGTGCCCAATTGCTGCTCCAGCTTTTTCATGCTGTGGCTCAGCGCGGATTGGGTCAGGTTCAGCACACCTGCAGCGGCCGTGAGCGAGCCCTGCTTTTCGACCTGCTGGACGATGCTGAGATGGATACGTTCAAGCATTCAAATGAACCATATTCATGGATATATGAGATAAAACCATTTTACTTCATGGATTGCACGTTCTAACATCCGGCCCATCGACCTGAGCGGCGTGGGCTGAAACAGCCCATACGGCCCGAAGGCCCGCAGACATCCACGATCGGACCCGCATGAGCAGCGACTTTTCCTTCAGCATCGAGCGCCTGCGTTTTGATGAGCACTACCGGCCATCGGACAGCACACGCATCACCACCAACTTTGCCAACCTGGCCCGGGGCGAGAACCGGCAGCAGAACCTACGCAACACCTTGCGGATGATCGACAACCGCTTCTACGCGCTGGCGCACTGGGACAACCCGGAGGCCGACCGCTATGCGGTGGAGCTGGACATCGTTTCCGTGGCACTGCACTGGGACACGCAGCAGCACGGCGAGACGTTTCCGCTGATCGAGATGCTGCAGACCCACATCCTTGACCAGCACACGGGCCAGCGCAGCGACGGCATCGTCGGCAACAACTTCTCGTCCTACGTGCGGGATTACGATTTCAGCGTGCTGCTGCCTGCGCACAACCTGAACCGGACCGGCTTCAGCACGCCCGCGCATTTTGGCCATCTGCATGGGCAGCTGTTCCAGCAGTTCATCAGGTCGGACACGTACCAGGCCAGTTTCCGCAAGGCGCCGGTGATCTGCATCAGCGCGTCGACCAGCAAGGTCTACCAGCGCACCGGCAACCAGCACCCGGTGCTGGGCATCGAGTACCGGCAAAACGAGGCCTCGCCGACGGACCACTACTTTGCCAAGATGGGCATGCAGGTGCGCTTCTTCATGCCCGCCCACAGCGTGGCGCCGCTGGCCTTCTACTTCCACGGCGACCTGCTGGGCGACTACAGCAACCTGGAGCTGATCGGCACCATCAGCACGATGGAGACCTTCCAGAAGATCTACCGCCCGGAAATCTACAACGCCAATGCAGCCGCCGGCGCGCGCTACCAGCCCAGCCTGAAGCACGAGGACTACTCGCTGACGCAGATCGTCTATGACCGCGAAGAGCGCAGCGCGCTGGCTGTCAAACAGGGCCGATTTGCCGAAGAGCACTTCATCAAACCCTACCAGCGCATGCTGCAGCAAGCGAGCGCTGCGGCAACCGTCTGACGGCAGCGCCCGGCGCGCTGGACCAGCCGCATCGCCTTGCCCTTCCCTGCCCTGCCCGGTGTCACCTATGGCTCCCGGTTGCGCGACCGGGTCAGCACAATGCGCTGCACACAGGCCTGCCTGACTCCCCATTTTTTTGAAAGGAAATCCCCCATGTTCGAAACCTCCATTGCCGGCAGTCTGCCCAAACCCGCCTGGCTGGCCGAGACCAACAAGCTCTGGCCCCAGTGGATGGCAGAAGGTGATGCGCTGCGCCAGGCCAAGGCCGATGCAACGCTGCTGTGGATCAAGGCCCAGGAAGATGCCGGTCTGGACATCGTTGGCGACGGCGAGCAGGCACGCCAGCACTTTGTGCATGGCTTTCTGGAGCAAGTCGAGGGGATCGACTTCGACAACAAAGTGAAGATGGGCATCCGCGACAACCGCTACGACGCGATGGTGCCGCAGGTGGTAGCGGCCTTGCGCCTCAAGGGGCGCGTGCATGCGTTCGAAGCGCAGCTGGCACGCGCCCATACCCGGAAAAAGCTCAAGTTCACCCTGCCCGGCCCGATGACGATTGTGGACACCGTGGCGGACCGCTTCTATGGCGACAAGGTCAAGATGGCCATGGCCTTTGCCGAGTTGCTCAACCAGGAGGCGCTGGCCCTGCAGGCCGATGGCGTGGATATCATCCAGTTCGACGAGCCGGCCTTCAACGTCTATATGAAGGACGCAGCCGACTGGGGCGTGCAGGCACTGGAGCGCGCCGCGCAGGGTCTCAGCTGCACCACCGCCGTGCACATCTGCTACGGCTACGGCATCAAGGCCAATACCGACTGGAAGAGCACCTTGGGCGATGAATGGCGCCAGTACGAGACGGTGTTCCCCGCACTGGCGCGCAGCAGCATCGACCAGGTCAGCCTGGAATGCATCCACTCGCATGTACCGCCTGACCTTATGAAGCTGCTGGCCGGCAAGGATGTGATGGTCGGGGTGATCGATGTTGCCAGCGACTCCATCGAGACGCCCGAGGAAGTGGCCGACACCATCGCCCGGGCACTGGAATTTGTGCCCAAGGAACGCCTCTTTCCCTGCACCAATTGCGGTCTGGCACCGATGTCCCGTGACGTGGCCTGGGGCAAGCTCAAGGCGCTGGCGGCGGGCACACGGCTGGCCAAGGAGCGCTTGTCGGCCGCTTGACCCCAGCCTAGCCTGCCGATGTCGGCCGGGCGATAGCGCAGCAGACACCAAGCGGGTTTTGGAGGCAGTGAAGCCCAGCCTCGTCCTACAGACGCTGGCAGGGCAATTGGCGAAGATGGCGGCCCACCATCACCGGGGAACCGCATGGATACCATCAACAACAACACCGCGGCCGATCCGACGCCTCCTTCGCCGCCCCTGATACCGACACAAAGCGGCACCTTGGAGCTGCACGACATCACCATCGTCGACAAGGTCAAGCTCAAGAAAGCCATCTCCGCAGCCGCATTGGGCAATGCGATGGAGTGGTTCGACTTCGGCGTCTACGGCTTTGTGGCCTTTGCACTGGGCAAGGTGTTCTTTCCCGATGCCTCGGCCAGCGTGCAGATGATTGCCGCGCTGGGCACGTTCTCGATTCCGTTCCTGGTGCGGCCGCTGGGCGGTCTGTTCTTTGGCGTGATGGGTGACAAGTTCGGCCGCCAGAAGGTGCTGTCGGTCACCATCATCATCATGGCCGCCAGCACCTTCTGTATCGGCCTGATACCGTCCTATGCCAGCATAGGCATCTGGGCGCCCATACTGCTGCTGCTGTGCAAGCTCGCGCAAGGGTTTTCGGTCGGAGGGGAATACACCGGCGCTGCCATTTTTGTCGCCGAGTTTGCGCCGGACCGCAAACGCGGCTTTCTGGGCAGCTTTCTCGACTTCGGCTCGATCGTCGGCTTTGTCACCGGTGCCGGCGTGGTGGTCTTGCTGCAAAGCCTGCTGAGCGAAGCGCGCTTTCTGGAATGGGGCTGGCGGGTGCCGTTCTTCCTGGCCGCACCGCTGGGGCTGGTAGGCCTGTATCTGCGCCATGCGGCCGAAGAGACCCCTGCGTTTCAGCAGCAGCTCGACCAGATGGAAAAGGACGACCAGGAGGATGTGGAAAACCGCCCCCGCATCTCGTTCAAGGAAATCGCAACGCGTTACTGGCGCCCGCTGCTGGTGTCCGTGGGTCTGGTGCTCACCACCAACATCACGTACTACATGCTGCTGACCTACATGCCCAGCTACCTGTCGCATAACCTGCAGTACTCGGAGGACCACGGGGTGCTGATCATCATCGCGGTGATGATCGGCATGCTGTTTGTGCAGCCGGTCATCGGCCTGGCCAGCGACCGCTTCGGACGCAAGCCCTTTGTGATCTTCGGCTCCATCGGCTTGCTGGTGCTGGCCATCCCCGCATTCAAGCTGATCATCAACGGCCAGATCGCGCTGATCTTTGTCGGCCTGTTCATGCTGGCCATTGTGCTGAACTGCTTTACCGGTGTGATGGCGTCGACCTTGCCGGCCATGTTCCCCACCCGCATCCGCTACAGCGCGCTGGCAGCATCGTTCAACATCGCCATCATCGTCGCCGGTCTCACGCCCACGATCACCGCTGCACTGGTCGATACCACCGGTAGCCTGTACCTGCCGGCCTATTACCTGATGTTCGTTGCGGTCATCGGTATCATCACCGGCATCTTCATGAAGGAAACCGCCAACCGCCCGTTGCGCGGCGCCACCCCGGCAGCCTCCAGCAAAAAAGAGGCCAGGGAGCTGCTGATTCAGACGCTGGACCATATCGAGCAAAGTGTCGAGGAGATCGATGGCGAGATCGCGAAGCTGCAAGCGCAGATCGCTGAGCTGGAGTTGCGCAAACAGAAGTACATCGACCTGCACCCTCGCCTGGATTGACAGCAGGCACTGCGCGTGGCGCGCAGTGGCCCGGTACCGCTGGTGGCAGATGCGGCGGTCGCTCAGCGATGGCGGCCTGATGGCCAGCGTGGGCAATGGCTGCGGCAACCGCTTTGAAGGCGGCGTGCGGGCCATCATCATGCGCTGCGCAGATGTTAGGTATCGTCGCCAACGCCCCTAGACCGCAAAGGCGCGCGCCTGCTGCACCATCAGTCCGGCGCACCCAGCCCCGTCGCATTGCCAAATCGGTCGCGCAGGCGCAGGAATGGTCCTGAACGCCCCATGTCTGGCAGGTAGGTGGAATAGTGCGAACGCCACTGGTTGCCATCCGGCTCGCCACAGCTCATGTTGGCGCCGGGTATCAGGCCCACAGGCAGACACAGAAGTTTTCCATCCGCAGTGATGACACCCTCGCCTTGCACACGATCAAACCGGGTAACGACCTCGCCGCTTCGGGCATACCAGTCACCAAACATGCGTTCAGCAAAGCTGGCTGGCACATCGGTTTGCAGACGCCGGATCTTGACGGGCGGCTCACCGGGCAGTTGCAACTGCCCCTGCGTCCACCAGACATTGCGGTCTATGGCTCCGCTCTCCAAGGGGGGGCTGTAGAACTCCACAATGGCATTGCCAGCCTCGGCCTCCAGCTCGGCCGCCTTTGCTGGGCCGCCCAGGCTGCGCCCGCCACGATATTCCCGCAAGGGAATCGTTGCCACGCTCGCCCGGCTGCCTGCACCTTTGCCCTGATAAATGGCGCTGCCCATGTGGAAAGTAGGCTGGCCATCTGCACGGTAATGGAACAGCTGCAGGATGACGGTATCACCTTGCACATCCAGCGCAATGCCACGACCGGGCTTACCCGTCAATTCATCTTCCACCACCCAGGTACCGTTCATCGGCATCAGGATGTTGGTCGTGACGGACGCATCACAGTACACCTGGCAGACAGGACCGTACCCGAAATTGGAAGCCAAATAGCTATGGTGCTGCACCGGAGTGATCGTGGTGCGGCCTTCAACGTAGGAGGCTTCACTCAGGGAAGCGCCCAGATCAAAACCAGTGATGATCCGGGTATGGGGATGGCTGCCGCCAATGCGCAACTCGCCTTGAATATCAAAGCCCGCAAACAACAACTCCATGCTCTCGATATCAGCGATGTCGGCAGGTCTTTCAGCGTCCTTTGGCGTGCATTGCATGCGAGCCGTTCCTGGCAGCACACCACATTGGAACAGGGGTTGGTAGACAACCATTCCAATGACGCTGGGCTTGAACCAGCCCACCTGGGTGATGCCATCGTCCGTTCGCCAAAGCTGCGCCTGGGTCGTGTAATCAGGCTGCCCTTGTGCATCCAGCGTAAACAGCCGCAACGAGCGCCCGCCTTGTTGTGCCAGAGGGTTGGTGACGCTCGCTGCATCACTGGTCACTAAGAGGCGCTCAATCGCCACCGCTGACTCGCCCGGGAACTGTAGCGTTCCCCTCAGGCCATTGCGAAAGCTGACGGTTACCTGCCCTACGCTCCGGTCTTCCACGGCTTCCTGCATCGGCCCGGCGAGGCTGCGGCCATTCTTGTAGCGCATCAGCGGAGCGGTAATGCTATTGCCCTCCATCTGGCCCGTCGCAGTGTAAAAGGTCGCGTCGCCATTTTTCTCGTATCCGAAGACCTGCATAAAGAAGGTATTGCCCTGCACATCGATGGCTAAACCTCGGCCGGGTTTGCCATTGATTTCACTGCTCACGATCCAGGTGCCTGATTGCGGGGTGAAATCCCGGCCTGCCCAGCTGGAAGAGGCGTAAAGAGTCGATGCAGATATGGCGAGAATGGACGCCAAATACGGAATGTGCTTGGTTTTTGCCACCGGGTCTCCCTTGATTTTGTGACAGTATATTCACCAAACAAATAATGACTTAATCCTGAATTTCGTTTATTCAGATGAAAAGCATGGACTTGGGCATTGCAACGTCGCCATTTGTTGGACGCAGATCCATAGGAGCGGCTAGAAAAATCTCAACGCCCCACCACCCTCACCACCCCATGCGCCTCTCGCTCGATCCGCACCGGCAGCGATTGCGCCAGCAGCGCCAGGCTGGCATCCGTGTCTTTGAGCGACAGGGCGCCCGATAGCCGCAGCTGTGCCACGGCGGGATCGCAGTGCACAGGGGCCATCCGATACCGGGCGATCTCGGCCACAACGTCGGCCAACGGCATGTTCTTGGCCAGCAGCATGCCCTGCTCCCACAGCGCGGCGCTGGCTTGCACATCGGTTGGCGGGCCGATGCTTTTGTTGCTGAAGTCAGCGGTGTGTCCCTCTTGCAGCAACTGGGTGGCGCCTTGCTGGTTGGTGATGACGACGGTGTGGCTGAAAACAGCGACACGGCTGGTGTCCGCATCCACCCGGCGCACGCTAAAGCGCGTGCCCAGCGCCTGCACGGTGCCTTGCCGTGTTTCCACGACAAAGGGGCGGTAGCGGGGCGATGGGTCGGCATGCGTGGTCACCAAGATCTCGCCCCCCAGCAGCCGCACCCGGCGCTCTTGCGCGTTGAAGCGGATGGCGACCGCGCTGGCGGTGTTGAGCGTCAACGTAGAGCCATCGGGCAGCAGCAGCGAGCGTGATTGCCCCACAGCGGTGGCCTGGTCGGCCATCCAGTCGCGCCAGGACAGCTCACGCCAGGCCAGCCAGCCGGCGGGAGCCGCCACCAGCAGGCCACCCAGCCAGGCCAGGCTTTTGCGCCGGTCGGGCCGCTGCACGGCATTCAAGGTTTGCTGGCAGACCTCGGCAGGCACTTGGGCAAACACGCCCAGCATGGCTTCGGCCTTGTGCCAGGCCGCCTCATGCGCAGGGCTTTGGCTGCGCCATTGTTCAAAGCGCGCCTGCTCCTTGGCAGTGGGCGTTTCATAGCGCAGCCGGATCAGCCAGTCGGCCGCTTCGCTGAGCAAGCTGTTTTGCGCGGCAACGCCTGCCATCACGCGGCCTCCAGGCAGCGCAGCAAGGCCTTGTGGATATGGCGGCGCACGGTGATCACCGGCATGGCGACCTGGTCGGAGATCTGCTGCAAGCTCAGGCCATCGAGCTGCGCCAGCAAAAACACCTGGCGCGTGCGGGGCGCCAGGCCTGCCAGCAGCCGGTCGATCTGCACCAAGGCCTCGATGACCTGCAGCTGGGTCTCGGGCGATGGCGCATGCGGCTCGGGCAGGGCCTGCAGGGTCTCCAGGTAGGCGCGCTCGATCTCGCGCCGGCGCCATAAATCCACCACCAGGCCTTTGGCGACATGGGTCAGGAAGGCCCGCGGTTCATCAGCAGCGTCCACGTTGCGGGGTGCCAGCATGAGCCGAATGAAGGTGTCATGGGCCAGGTCGGCCGCATCGCCCGCATGGCCCAGACGGCGCCGCAGCCAGGACTGCAGCCAGGCATGGTGGTTTTTGTAGAGCGCTTCGATGGGCGAAGCCAAGTATCCGGGAGATGCCATGCGATGTCCGCGCCCTGCTGCAACAGTCAATAGTTGAGAATGACTCTCAATTATATTCAATGGCAAAGACCGTCTTTACACAGGACTTTCGAGGCCATCCGGCGCGCCCCATGCGCCCGGCAGGTCAGCGTTGCGGAGCAGGCGGCGCGGGCAGCACGTACTGCCCTGTCCAGCCGACCAGACGCAGCGCCATCTGCGTCATCTCCTGGCACAGCGCCTCGATGGACAGCTTGCCGTTGGGCTGGTACCAGCGGTGCGTCCACTGCACCATGCCGCTGATGGCAAAGGCCGTTACCTTGGGATTGCTGACGTTGAAGACGCCGGCTTCCACGCCATTGACGATGAGCCGCGTCACCAGCGCATCAAAGCCGTGGTATTTGCTGCGGATATCGCTGATTTTCTCGGGGCTCAGGCTTTTTTCCTCTTCGAGCAGGATGGCCGAGAAGCTGCTCAGCTCGATCTTGCGGCGCGTATAGGTGTCGATAAAAAACGCAAAGCGCCGCACGGGATCCTTGTCTTCCAGCTGTTCGCACTGGCTGACGGCCTCATAGAGCCCAGCAAACACCTTGTCGAAAAGCCGCTCCAGCAGCTCGTGCTTGGACTTGAAACGCTTGTAGATGAAGGGCTTGGTCACGCCGATCGAGGCTGCAATGTCATCGAGCGTCGCGCTCTTGAAGCCGCGCTTGTAGAACAGCTCGGCAGCGGCATTGATGATCAAGGTGTCCTTGTATTCCTGGATCTGGTTCTTGGCATCGCCTGCGTTGGTGTCGGTGGGTGGTAGCTGCACTGCTGAAGGTCTCCTGGTGGACGTGGGGCTGCGGCCGTAGCGCGCGCCGGCACGCTGTACACATGGCCCCAGCATAGTGGAAAGGCGGGCCGTTTTGCACAAGATGCCACCCCGCCATCCATGCGTGAAATCCCCAATAGTACCAATCGATACTGATCAGTATCTTTGGGTTTTTCCAACGCTGAGCAGCCGTTTCAGGCCCCTGCCAAAGCGCCGCGCCAGCAGCCATTGAGCCCCATTGATTGAGGAGACAAGCGCATGTCGAACGCAACCGCCAGCCCTGGCGAACAGCTGAGTTACCAGGTCGTCGATTTTGGCCAGCCGCTGCAACTGGCGCGCCGCGCCATTGCTGCGCCTGAGGGCAGCGAGGTGCTGGTGCGCATCAGCGCCTGCGGCGTCTGCCACAGCGACCTGCACATGGCCGAGGGCTTTTTTGACCTGGGCGATGGCCGCCATTTCGGCCTGGAAAAAGTGCTCAAGCCGCCCCGCACCCTGGGCCATGAGATCGTCGGCACCGTGGCCGCCAACGGGCCCGATGCCGAAGGCGCGCTGGGCCGCTCGGTGATCGTCTTCCCCTGGATTGGCTGCGGCCAGTGTGCGCTCTGCGCCCGGGGTGATGAACACCTGTGCGCCCGCCCCGAGAGCCTGGGCACCACGCGGGATGGCGGCTTCAGCACCCATGTGCGCGTGCCCCACCCGCGCTACCTGATCGACCATGCCGGCATTGACGCCGCCTTTGCCGCCACCCTGGCCTGCTCGGGGCTGACGGCCTACTCGGCCCTCAAAAAAGTGGCGCCAGCGACCGAGCAGGCGCCGCTGGTCATCATCGGCGCGGGCGGCGTGGGCCTGGCGGCCGTGGCGCTGGCCAAGGCCCTGCATGGCCTGGGGCCCATTGTTGTCGATATCGACCCGGCCAAGCGCCAGGCCGCGCTGGAGGCCGGCGCCAGCCGCGTGGTGGACCCGGCCGAGGCCGATGCCGCCAAGACCCTGGCGCGCTCCAGCGCCGAAGGCGTGTCGGCCGTGCTCGATTTTGTCGGCTCCACACGCAGCTTCGAGTTTGCCAATGCCGTCGTCGGCAAGGGCGGCAAGATCCTCATCGTCGGCCTGTTTGGCGGCAGCGCCAGCATCCAGCTGCCGCTGATCCCCATGCGTGCCATCTCCATCGGCGGCTCCTATGTGGGCTCGCTGGCCGAGCTGCGCGAGCTGGTGGCGCTGGCTCAGCAAGGGGTGTTGCCGCCGTTGCCGCTCAGCAGCCGCCCGCTGGGCGAAGTACAGACCGTGCTGGACGAGCTACGTGCCGGCAAGGTCACCGGCCGCGCCATTTTGCAAAGCTGACGCCAGAAAAACCAGGAGCACCGCATGAACTACCAAGTCCCATTGCTGATCGACGGCCAGTGGCGCGACAGCAGCAGCCAGGAATGGCTGGACATCATCAACCCCGCCGATGAAAGCAGCATTGGCCGCGTGGCCAAGGCCAGCCGCGCCGACCTGGATGCCGCGCTGGCCGCGGCCCAGACCGGCTTTGCCGCCTGGCGCAAGACCTCGGTGATGGAGCGCTCGGCCTATCTGCGCAAGGCCGCGGCGCTGGTGCGCGAGCATGCCGAAGAGATGGCGCTGATGCTGGTGCACGAGCAAGGCAAGCGCCTGACCGAGGCGCGCATCGAGCTGTCGGGCGCCAGCGAGGTGCTGGAATGGTTTGCCGAAGAGGCACGCCGCTGCTACGGCAGCATGATCCCCCCGCGCTCGCCCGAGCTGCGCCAGTATGTGCAGCATGAGCCGGTGGGCCCGGTGGCGGCGTTCACGCCCTGGAACTTCCCGATCAACCAGGCCGTGCGCAAGATTGCCGCCGCGCTGGCTGCCGGCTGCTCGATCATCGTCAAGGGGTCGGAGGAAACGCCCGTAGCGCTGGCCCGCTTCATCCAGGTGCTGGAGCAGGCCGGCCTGCCTGCCGGCTTGCTGGGCCTGGTCTATGGCGTGCCAGGTGATATCTCCGAGCACCTGATTGCCTCCCCCGTGGTACGCAAGATCTCGTTCACCGGCTCGACCTCGGTGGGCAAACTCCTGAGTGCCCAAGCGGGCGCCGCGATGAAGCGCGTGTCGATGGAGCTGGGCGGCCATGCACCCGCCATCGTTTGCGACGACGCCGACCTGGCGCGCAGCCTGAAATTGCTGGGCGTGCAGAAGTTCTGGAACGCCGGCCAGGCCTGCATCTCGCCGTCGCGCTTTCTGGTGCAGGCGCCGTTGTATGACGAAGCCATTGCCGGTTTTCAGCGCATTGCCGAAGGCTATGTGATGGGCAATGGCCTGGACAAGGCCACCCGCATGGGCCCGCTGGCCAACCCGCGCCGGGTGGCCGCCATGCAGGCCCTGGTGGATGACGCAGTGGCCAAGGGCGCCCGCGTGGTGACGGGCGGCAAGGCGCCTGAGGGCAAGGGCTACTTTTTTGCGCCCACGGTGCTGGCCGATGTGCCGCAGGATGCGCGCATCTTCAACGAAGAGCCCTTTGGCCCGATTGCCGCGTTTGCGCGCTTTGACAGCGATGCGCAGGCGCTGCAAGAGGCCAACCGCCTGCCCTGGGGGCTGGCGGCCTATGTGTTCACCGGCTCGGCCACGCGCGGCGAGTGGTTCAAGAACGGGATCGAAAGCGGCTTGGTCGGCATCAACTCGATCGCGATGGGCTACCCCGAGCAGCCGTTTGGCGGGGTCAAGGATTCGGGCTATGCCAGCGAGGGCGGCGCCGATGCGCTGGCCTTCTACCTCAGCAGCAAGTTCGTCAGCCAGACCATTTGAACGCGCAGGCCGGCGCCCAGAGTATGCCGGCCCGCTGCCGCGCTGATGCGGGCAGCGCGATCGCAGAGAGAAGGATATCCATGCACAAGGTATTGATCGCCAACCGAGGGGAGATTGCGGTGCGCATTGCGCGCACGGCCGCAGACCGGGGCATCGCAAGCGTTGCGGTCTACGCCAGCGACGATGCAGCCAGTCTGCACCGCCGCACTGCCGACCAGGCACGCGCACTGGGCGCCCAGGGCGCAGCCGCCTATCTGAACGGCGCGCACTTGATTGAAATTGCACACCAGGAAGGCTGTGACGCCATCCACCCTGGCTACGGCTTTTTGAGCGAGAACGCCGCATTTGCGCAGGCCTGCGCGGCCGCCGGCCTGCGCTTTATCGGCCCCTCGGTCCAGGGGCTGGAGACCTTTGGCGACAAGGCCCGGGCGCGTGCACTGGCCCAGCGTGAGCAGGTACCGGTGGCACAAGGCACGCACAGTGCCACCAGCCTGGCGCAGGCCCAGGCCTTCATGCAGCAGCTGGGCGGGCCGGTGATGCTCAAGGCTCTGGCGGGTGGCGGCGGGCGGGGCATGCGCGCGGTGATGCACGCCGCAGACCTGGCAGCAGCCTTTGACCGCTGCAGCTCCGAAGCGCTGAGCGCCTTTGGCCGCAGCGATCTGTATGTGGAGCAGCTCGTCAGCGGCGCCCGCCATATCGAAGTGCAGATCGTGGGCGACGGCAGCGGCGCGGTGCAGCACTTGTTTGAGCGCGATTGCACCTTGCAGCGCCGCCACCAGAAGCTGCTGGAGATTGCGCCCAGCCCCTTCATCAGCCCCGCGCTGCGCGCGCAGCTGGTGCAGCATGCCTGCCGCCTGGGCGCCGCGATGCACTACCAAGGCCTGGGCACGGTGGAGTTCCTGGTCGACAGCCGCAGCGGGCAGTGCATCTTTATCGAATGCAATCCGCGCCTGCAGGTGGAGCACACCGTCACCGAGGCCATCACCGGGCTGGACCTGGTGGCGCTGCAGTTCGCGCTGGCCGACGGAGCCAGCCTGCAGGACCTGGGCCTGGACCAGGCACTGCCACTGCCCCGCCAGCTGGCGCTGCAGGCGCGTGTGAACATGGAAAGCATGCAGCCCGATGCCCAGGCCCTGCCCACAGGCGGCACCCTGGCGCTCTATGAGCCGCCCACCGGCCCGGGCGTGCGCGTGGACAGCTTTGGCTATACCGGCTACGAGACCTCGGGCAACTACGACTCCTTGCTGGCCAAGGTGGTCGTCAGCGGGCCCAGCCAGTTCGAGGTGCTCTGCGCCAAGGCCGATCGCGCGCTGGCCGAGTTCCATATCCAGGGCGTGGAGACCAACCTGGACTACCTGCGTGCGCTGCTGCGCGACGCACAGGTACAGCACGGCAAGATCGACACCACCTATGTGGAACGCCAAGGCCCGGCGCTGCATGCGGCAGCCACAGCGCTGGCAGCACAGCGCCAGCCTGGTCCTCAGACCGCCGGCCAGAACCCTGTGCCCTGCAGCGCCAACGACGAGCCCGCGCTGCCCGAAGGCGCAGATGCGGTGCGCGCTGCGATGCGCGGGCGCTTGATTGCGCTGGAGACCGATGCCCATACCGTGCTGGCCAAGGGTGCATCGGTGGCCGTTTTGGAGGCCATGAAGCTGGAGCACAGCGTGGCCCTGGGCCAGGGCGGCCGCTTTGTGGCGCGCAGCGCGCTGCTGGGCGAGGTGGTGGCGACAGGCACCCTGCTGGGCTGGGTGCTGCCCGATGCATCGGCCGATGCGCTGGCCAGCGGGCAGCAGCAAGCTGACCTCGATGCGATACGCCCCGATCTGGCCAAGGTGCTGCAGCGCCAGCAGGGCTTGATGGATGCGGCCCGCCCCGAAGCGGTGGCCAAGCGCCGGCGCCATGGCAAGAACACCGCGCGCGAGAACCTCGACCAGTTGCTGGATGCTGGCAGCTTTGTCGAATACGGCGGCCTGACCCTGGCGATGCAGCGCGGCCGCCGCAGCGAGGAAGAGCTGATTCGCCTCAGCCCGGCGGACGGCACCATCACCGGCCTGGGCCGCATCAACGGCCTGCAGTTTGGGCCCGAGCAGTCGCGCTGCGCTGTGATGGCCTATGACTACACGGTGTTTGCCGGCACGCAGGGCTTTATGGCCCACCGCAAGATGGACCGCATCGTGCACACCAGCGAACGCCTGGGCCTGCCCTTTGTGCTGTTTGCCGAAGGCGGCGGTGGCCGGCCCGGTGACACCGACTACGTGGGCGTGTCGGGGCTGGAGTTCACCACCTTCACGCACATGGCGCGGCTGTCGGGCAAGGTGCCGACGATTGGCGTGGTCTCGGGCCGCTGCTTTGCCGGCAATGCCGCCTTGCTGGGCTGCTGCGATGTGATCATTGCGACGCAGGATGCCAGCATCGGCATGGCCGGGCCGGCAATGATCGAAGGCGGCGGCCTGGGCGTGGTGGCGGCCGACGAGGTGGGACCGGTGGCCGTGCAGATGCGCAATGGCGTGATCGACCTGACCCCGGCTTCTCTGGCGGCAACACGGATCGGCCGGGGCTGAAACGCCTGATGGCGGATATCGAGCGCGGCCAGATCGACATCGTGGTGGTCTACAAGATCGACCGCCTGACGCGCAGCTTGGCCGATTTCTCCAAGATGGTCGAAGTGTTCGAACGCCACGGGGTGTCCTTTGTGTCGGTCACCCAGCAGTTCAACACCACCACTTCGATGGGTCGGTTGATGCTCAACGTCCTGCTGTCCTTCGCCCAGTTTGAGCGCGAGGTCACCGGCGAGCGCATCCGCGACAAGATCGCCGCCGCCAAGCGCAAGGGGATGTGGATGGGTGGCGTCCCGCCCCTGGGTTACGACGTCGACAACCGCCTGTTGGTCATCAACGAGGCCGAGGCGGCAGTGGTGCGTCGCATCTTCGAGGAGATGCTGACCATTGGTTCTCCAACCCAGATCGCCGTCAATCTGACTGCCGACGGCATCACGACCAAGGCCTGGACGACGCAGGAGGGCCAGACCCGCAGCGGTACGCGCATCGACAAGAAGTACCTGCACAAGCTGCTGCGCAACCGCATCTACCTGGGGGAGTTGTCGCACAAAGGGAACTGGTACCCCGGCGCTCACCCGCCGATCATCGACCAGGAGCTTTGGGACAAGGTCCACACGGTGCTGGCCAGGGATGGGCACACCCGGTCGGTGGAAACCAAGATCCGGTCGCGCACCGACGCTTTGCTGCGCGGCCTGCTGTACGCCCCCTCGGGAGAACGGATGTACCCGACCTACTCGCGCAAGAACGGGCGCAAGTACCACTACTACGTGTCCAAGTCGGAAAGCCGGTTCGGGGCACCGGGCAAGAGCTACGAACGCCTGCCTGCACCTGAGATCGAGGCGGCGGTGGTGGCCCAGATCCGCACGGTGCTGACCAGCCCGGAATCCATCGCATCGGTGGTGCGCCACATCCAGCGCAACGGCGGTCAGATCGACGAGGCCACCACGGTGATGGCGATGGGACGGCTCAACGACGTGTGGGATCAGTTGTTCCCGGTCGAGCGTCACCGCATCGCCAACCTGATGATCGAGCGCATCGACCTCGTCCACGTCGGCGAGGTGCAGGGCATCAAGGTGAAGTGGCGGGAACTGGGCTGGGACGCCCTGATCGGTGAGTTCGCCCCAAGGGGCATCGGCGCGGAACTGGTGGAGGTCGAAGCCTGATGGACGACACACTGGAAACCTTCGTGCCCCTGACGTTTCGCCGCCGGGGCGCGCGGCGGGTGGCAGCCGACGAGCGCCACGTTCACGATGTGACGCTGCTGGAGGGGGTGGCACGCGGTTTCTACTGGCAGCACCTCGTGGACACCGGTGTGATGAAGAGTGGATCAGACATTGCCCGGGCCGAAGGACTGCACCCCTCGGTGCCCAACGAGCTGATGCGCCTGACCCTGCTCGCGCCTGACATCCTCGAACTGCTGATGGCCGGGCGGCAGCCTCGCCGGATGAACCTGATCTGGTTCCAGCGCAACCCGCTGCCGGTGGATTGGGAGGCGCAACGCCAGATCGTGAAGCGCTTTGAGGAGGACGCATGAGCAAGAAGCACCGGGGCCGGTTCAAGGGTGATCCGGTCACCTATCAACTGCCGAACCCGGCAGGAGGCGTGCAACTGGAAACCTTCGTGCCCTGGACGCTGGTGAAGCGGGGGCTGAAGAAGCAGGTCATCACGCCCTTGGACGCGCCGCAGGAATTTCTGTCCGAGGCCACCCGGGAGCGGGAAGCCCGGTCGGCCGCGCAGGACACCGCGTTGATGCGGGCGCTCGGACTGGCGCACCACTGGCAACGCCTTCTGGATGAGCAGCGGGCGGCATCAGTAGCCGAGATCGCCGAGGCCGAAGGCATGGACGTGACACAGGTGCGCCGGGTCATGCGGCTGACGCTCCTGGCCCCGGAGCTCGTGGAACGGCTGGTGGGCTCGCCCGATGCCGTGCTGGAAAAGGTGATGCGCAGACCTTGGCCAAACGGCTGGGGCGACCAGATGCGCGTGCTCGCGCCACCTGGGTGAGCGCGTCGCACCCAGCGCCAGCAACCGCCTGCGGGCGGTTTTTTTGCGGCCGCTCGGCACTCGGTCGCCACCGCTACAGGAGTTGCCAGCCACAACTGACCGCCTCTAAACCCGCGCCAGCAAAGGAAATGGCCTCGAGAACGCTCGCGTGGCCACCAGAGAAAACGGAGAACAGAGAGGCGTCGGTGGGGGCAAAAAAGACGACTTCGCAGGGGCGGCGCTCGCGAGGCCAGGCCCGAAAACCGCGCCAACACTGGGGGAACGGGCAAAAAAATCCCAACCGATGAGGGTTGGGATTTTGGGTATTGGTGGAGCTGGCGGGAATTGAACCCGCGTCCGTCAGCCTTCGTCGAGCAGATCTACATGTTTAGTGTTCTGGTTTGAATCTCGCCTGCAAAGCCGCGCAGACACACGCTGCATTGCAAGCCAGTACCCTTAGATCTTGCCATCTACCAAGGTACCCGGTAGACGGCCAGCTGATGTAAATTCCCTTGCAGCCGGGAGGTATTGCTACCCCCTTGCCCAGCCCATCAACATACTGTTGCAAGGCTCACCGGATTTAAGCGGCGAGTGCGAAACGTTCGTCGTTTGCAGTTAGTTTTTTGAACGGAGATTTACGAGCATCATTCAAGCTCGACATGCACCACACCGATCCCGAACCCACGTCGAAACCAGGACAGCCCCATGGCATCTATTTTAGGCCAGTTTCAGACGTTTCAAGAGCTCGTGTGGAGAATTGATGACATCGTCGGCTTCCCAGTGCGCGACCGACTGCTTTTCGCCCAGGTAGCCGTACACGGCTGCCACGGTATGCATGCCGGCCGCCTTGCCGGCAATGATGTCGCGCTCGTCGTCGCCGACATAAACACAGTCCTGCGGAGCCACGCCGATGCGGCGCGCTGCTTCCAACAGCGGCTCGGGATGGGGCTTGGCATGCGGCGTCGTGTCGCCACTCACCACCGCACCGGCGCTGGCAAACAAGGCCATCTGGCGCGACAGCGGCTCGGTAAATCGCTTGGACTTGTTGGTCACCACGCCCCAGTGCAGCTGGCGCGCCACAATGCTGGCGAGCATGTCGGAGACGCCGTCGAACACGGTCGTGTCCTGCGTCATGCGGCGTTCGTAGTTCTGGAAGAACTCCTCGCGCATCGTGGGAAACTCGGCATCCTCGGGCTGCATGCCAAAGGCCACGCGCAGCATGCCACGCGCGCCCGATCCGGCAAACGGCCGGTAGTCGGCCATCGGCAACGACGGCAAGCCCCTGGCTACCCGCATCTGGTCTGCTGCTGCGCCCAGGTCGGGTGCGCTGTCAATCAAGGTTCCGTCCAGGTCGAACAGAATGGCGCGTATCGATCTTTGCATCAGCCGGGCTTTCGGGTAGCGATCATGTAGTTGACGCTGGTGTCTTCATTGAGCCAGTAGCGCTGCGTCAGCGGATTGAACTGCAGGCCCTTGCTGTGCTGCTGCACCAGGCCGGCACTGCGGCAGTAGTGGGCCAGTTCCGAGGGCCGGATGAACTTGGCAAACTCATGCGTGCCCTTGGGCAGCATTTGCAGGATGTATTCCGCACCCACAATCGCCAGCGCAAAGGCCTTGGCATTGCGGTTGATCGTGGAGAAGAACACCCAGCCACCGGGTTTGACCAGGTCATGGCAGGCCTGAACCACCGAAGCCGGATCGGGCACATGCTCGAGCATTTCCATGCAGGTGACGGTGTCGAAGCTCTCGGGCTGCAGCTGTGCCAGGGTTTCGACAGCGATTTCCTGGTAGCTGATATTAGGAGTCTGCGCTTCCAGTGCATGGAGCTGGGCCACGCGCAGCGCCTTGGTGGCCAGGTCGATTCCGGTCACGGTGGCGCCTTTGCGCGCCATCGAGTCACTCAGAATGCCGCCGCCGCAGCCCACATCGAGCACCTTCTGGCCATTCAACGGGCTGATGCCATGGATCCATTCCAATCGCAGTGGATTGATCTGGTGCAAGGGTTTGAAGTCACTGTCCGGATCCCACCAGTGCATGGCGAGTTCGGAAAACTTGGCCAATTCGGCCGGATCGGCATTCACAGTCTGGTTCATGGCCTGATTGTCCACCATCTGCAGCCGGATTCGGGCATAAAAAAAGCCCCACGAATGGGGCTTTTTGCGCAGGGGCAGAAGAATTACTTCTGGGTGCCCACCACTTCGATTTCCACGCGACGGTTCTTGGCGCGGCCAGCTGCAGTCTTGTTGTCTGCCACTGGTTGCTTTTCGCCCTTGCCTTCGGTGTACACGCGGCTCTTGTCGATGCCCTTGGACACCAGGTAAGCCTTCACAGCTTCAGCGCGACGCACGGACAGCTTCTGGTTGTAAGCATCGGAACCGATGGAGTCGGTGTGACCCACAGCGATGATCACTTCCAGGTTGATGTTCTTCACCTTGGAAGCCACATCGTCCAGCTTGGCCTTGCCTTCTGGCTTCAGCACCGACTTGTCGAAGTCGAAGAATGCGTCAGCAGCGTAGGTAACCTTTTGGGTCTGAGCGACTGGAGGAGCCACTGGAGCAGGTGCAGGAGCAGCTGGAGCAACAGCAGGTGCTGGAGCAGGTGCAGGAGCAGCCTTCACCAGGGCACCGTCGCAGCCTTCAGCAGCGGTAGCAGGGGTCCAGTTAGCATCGCGCCAGCACAGTTCGTTGGTACCGTTCTTCCAGACCAACTCACCGCTGCCGTTTTGCCAGTTGTCAACAACGTTGCCGCCGTCAGCAGCCTTAATTTGTGCTCCAGCGGCGGTTGCAAGCGCTGCAGAGGCAAACAACATCGCCACTTTGTTCAGTTTCTTCATGGTTCTCCTCTTGGGGAAAAAGCCGCAGCCGCGCTGCGAATCAAGACGTCGTCAGTGACCATCACCAAAAACGTTCTTACTTATTGTGCCATAGGCGTACCGGATCGCCATAGTTATCTGTAGCGCCAACGGTAAGACAAAAGCGCTTTGGGCCTAGAATGTTGCCGACATGCAACATCAGCTTGCGCCTAAAATGCCTCTTGTACTTCGTCACCCTATGCCAGCACTATGACCCAGTTTGCTAAAGAAACATTGCCGATCAGCCTGGAAGAGGAAATGCGCCGCAGCTACCTCGATTACGCGATGAGCGTGATCGTCGGCCGGGCTCTGCCAGATGCCCGAGACGGCATGAAACCGGTGCACCGCCGGGTTCTCTATGCGATGCATGAGCTGAACAACGATTGGAACCGCCCTTATAAGAAGAGTGCGCGTATTGTCGGTGACGTCATTGGTAAGTACCACCCGCACGGTGACATCGCGGTGTACGACACCATCGTGCGCATGGCCCAGGATTTTTCGCTGCGCCATATGCTGGTCGACGGTCAGGGTAATTTCGGGTCGGTGGACGGTGACAGTGCTGCGGCCATGCGTTATACCGAAATCCGCCTGTCCAAGATCGCCCATGAGATGCTGGCCGATATCGACAAGGAAACCGTCGACTTTGGCCCGAACTATGACGGCTCGGAGAGCGAGCCGCTGGTGCTGCCCGCGCGCGTACCCAATCTGCTGATCAATGGATCGGCCGGTATTGCGGTGGGTATGGCCACCAATATTCCTCCGCACAACCTTAATGAAGTGGTGGATGCGTGCCTCCATCTGCTGCACCACAGCGATGCCACGGTCGATGACCTGATGGAAATCGTGCCCGCGCCCGACTTTCCAACGGCCGGCATCATCTACGGCATCAATGGCGTCAAGGAAGGCTACCGCACCGGCCGGGGCAAGGTGGTGATGCGCGCCAAGGTGCACTTTGAAGATATTGACAAGGGCCAGCGCCAGTCGATCATCGTTGACGAGCTGCCCTACCAGGTCAACAAGAAGACCTTGCAGGAGCGCATGGCCGAGCTGGTGCACGAGAAGAAGATCGAAGGCATCAGCCATATCCAGGACGAGTCGGACAAGTCCGGCATGCGCCTGGTGATCGAGCTCAAGCGCGGTGAAGTACCTGAGGTGGTGCTCAACAACCTGTACAAGCAGACCCAGCTGCAGGACACCTTCGGCATGAACATGGTGGCCCTGGTCAATGGCCAGCCCAAGCTGTGCAACCTGAAGGACCTGATCAAGGTCTTCCTGGAACACCGCCGCGAAGTGGTGACGCGCCGTACCGTCTATGAGCTGCGCAAGGCACGCGACCGTGGCCATGTGCTCGAAGGCCTGGCCGTTGCGCTGGCCAATATCGACGACTTTATCGCCATCATCCGCAACGCCCCCACCCCACCGGTGGCCAAGGCCGAGCTGATGGCCAAGAGCTGGGACAGCAAGCTGGTGCGCGAGATGCTCACCCGCACGCGCACCGATGGCGGCGTCGTCAATGCCGACGACTACCGCCCGGAAGGCCTGGAAGTGGAATTCGGCATGCAGCAGGACGGCCTCTACCGCCTGTCCGAGACGCAGGCGCAGGAAATTCTGCAGATGCGTCTGCAGCGCCTGACCGGCCTGGAGCAGGACAAGATCGTCGCCGAGTACAAGGACATCATGGCGGTCATCGAAGACCTGCTCGACATCCTGGCCAAGCCCGAACGTGTCTCGACCATCATCGGCGAAGAGCTGGTGGCCCTGAAGACCGAGTTCGGCCAGACCAAGCTGGGCGCACGCCGCAGCCAGGTGGAATACAGCGCGCAAGACCTGTCGACCGAAGACCTGATCACCCCGACCGACATGGTGGTGACCCTGTCGCATACTGGCTATATCAAGAGCCAGCCGCTGAGCGAATACCGCTCGCAAAAGCGCGGCGGGCGCGGCAAGCAGGCCACGGCGACGAAGGAAGACGACTGGATCGACCAGCTCTTCATCGCCAACACGCATGACTACCTGCTGTGCTTCTCCAACCGCGGTCGCCTGTACTGGCTCAAGGTCTGGGAAGTGCCTGCCGGCTCGCGCGGCTCGCGTGGCCGCCCCATCGTCAACATGTTCCCGCTGCAGGACGACGAGAAGATCAACGTGGTGCTGCCGCTGACCGGCGAGTACCGCAGCTTCCCGGCCGATCACTATGTCTTCATGGCCACCCGCATGGGTACCGTCAAGAAGACCTCGCTCGACGAATTCAGCAACCCGCGCAAGGCCGGCATCATTGCCGTGGGCCTCGATGATGGCGACGTGCTGATCGGCGCGGCACTGACCGAAGGCCGGCATGACGTGATGCTGTTCAGCGACGGCGGCAAGGCCGTGCGCTTTGATGAAAACGATGTCCGCCCGATGGGCCGCAATGCCCGTGGGGTGCGCGGCATGAACATCGACGAGAACCAGAACCTGATCGCGATGCTGGTCGCAGAGCAGCACCCTGCAGAAGTCGAGGCTCGCAAGGCCAAGGATGCGCTGGACAATCTGCAGATCCGCGACAAGGAGCTGCAGGACGCCCAGGCCCCGGCCGCCGATATCGAAGCACTGCGCAAGCAGATCGACGAGGCACGCGCCGCGCTGGAAGCGGCTGACCTCGCCGCCATTGCGGCACTGGGCGAGATGCCGCGTGAGACGCTGCACAGCGTGCTGACTGCCACCGAAAACGGCTACGGCAAGCGCACCTCGATCGCCGAGTACACGCGCCATGGCCGAGGCACCAAGGGCATGATTGCGATCCAGCAGTCGGAGCGCAACGGCAAGGTCGTGGCTGCCACCCTGGTGAGCCCGGATGACCAGATCATGCTGATCACCGACACCGGCGTGCTGGTGCGCACCCGGGTGGCCGAGATCCGCGAGATGGGCCGCGCCACGCAGGGCGTCACCCTGATCGGGCTGGACGCCGGCGCCAAGCTGAGCGGCCTGCAGCGCATCGTGGAGAACGATGCACAGGCTGACGAAAACGCCGAAGCTGCCGATGGTGCAGAAGCGGCGGACGGCAACGACGCCCAGAACCCCGCAGACGGCTCCTGAGCCCCCACCGAAAAAGCCATGTTGCGACATGGCTTTTTCCTGCCCATTTTTGCTCCTTTTTCATAGCTATCACTGCTCGCTGCGCGAGCCAACGAGGCCTTCCATGCAACGCCCCTATAACTTCTCGGCCGGTCCGGCCGCCATCCCTGAAGACGTGCTGCAGCAAGCAGCCAGCGAGATGCTGGACTGGCGCGGCAGTGGCATGAGCGTCATGGAGATGAGCCACCGGGGCAAGGAGTTCATCTCGATCTGCGAGAAGGCAGAGGCTGACTTCCGCCAGCTGTTGGCAGTGCCGCAGAACTTCCACATCCTGTTCATGCAAGGCGGTGGCCTGGCGGAAAACGCCATCGTGCCGCTGAATCTGTCGCAAGGCGGCGCGGTCGATTTTGTCGTCACCGGCAGCTGGAGCCAGAAGTCGACCAAGGAAGCGGCCAAGTTCTGCAACGCCGCCGTGGCTGCGACCGACGAAGCCCAGGGCTTTACCCATATCCCCGACCCCGCCAGCTGGAAGCTGCGCAGCGATGCGCGCTATGTGCACATCTGCAGCAACGAGACCATCAATGGCGTGGAGTTCCAGCAGCTGCCCGACCTGGCCAGCCTGGGCTGCCAGGCTCCGCTGGTGATCGACTTCTCGTCGCATGTGGCGTCGCGCACGGTGGACTGGAGCCGCGTGGGCCTGGCCTTTGGTGGTGCGCAGAAGAACCTGGGCCCGGCAGGCCTGACCATGGTCGTCGTGCGCGATGACCTGCTCGGCCACGCGATGGCCATGTGCCCCAGCGCGTTCAACTACCGCCTGGTGGCAGACAACCAATCGATGTACAACACGCCGCCGACCTGGGGCATCTACATCGCCGGCCTGACCTTTGAATGGATCTTGCGCCAGCAGGAAGGCGGCGCCAGCGGCGTTGCCGCGCTGGAGGCCCGCAACACCGCCAAGGCCGAGCTGCTCTACCAGGCCATCGATGGCTCGCAACTCTACGAGAACCGCGTCGCACGTGACTGCCGCTCGCGCATGAATGTGCCCTTCTTCCTCAAGGACGAATCGCGCAACCAAGCTTTCCTGGATGGCGCCAAGGCGCGTGGTCTGCTGCAGCTCAAGGGCCACAAGTCCGTGGGCGGCATGCGCGCCAGCATCTACAACGCCATGCCACTGGCCGGCGTGCAGGCGCTGGTGGACTACATGCAGAGTTTTGAAAAACAAGGCTGATCCCCAGCGTCCCCGGTTTGTACCGGGAAACACTCTTACGTTATCCTTACTGGTTGGCAGCCTTCTGAGGCGCTGCCCGCACTGCACACCCAGGCCACCATGAGCACTTCACCCCAAGCGTCCCCTGAACTCGCCGCGCTGCGCGTCCAGATCGACAACCTCGACACGCAACTGCTGACCCTGCTGAACCAACGCGCACTGGTCGCCGAACGGGTGGGCGAGCTGAAAAAACGCGAAGGCACGCCCTTCTTCCGCCCGGACCGGGTCGCCCAGGTCATCCAGAAGATCGAGAACGCCAACCCCGGCCCACTGAAGGCGGCCCATGTCTCGGCCATCTGGCGCGAGATCATGTCCGCCTGCCTGGCGCTGGAGTCCCCCCAGCGTGTGGCCATCCTGGGCCCGGCAGGCACCTTCTGTGAAGAGGCAGCGATCCAGTACTTCGGCGGTGCCGCCGATATCAAGTACTGCAACAGTTTTGAAGAGGTCTTCCACTCCACTGCCGCCGGCAGTGCGCAGTTTGGCGTCGTCGGTGTGGAGAACTCGAACGAAGGCGTGGTCACCCGTTCGCTGGACATGTTCCTGCATACACCCTGCCACGTCGTGGGCGAGGTGAGCCTGCTGATCCGCCATAACCTGATGCGCACGACCAACTCGCTCGATGGCATCGAGGTTGTGGCCGCGCACCCCCAGGCGCTGGCCCAGTGCCAGGGCTGGCTGTCCAAGCACCTGCCCCATGCCGAGCGCCGCCCGGTCGAGAGCAATGCCGAAGGCGCGCGCCTGGCGGCGCTGCACCCCAACATTGCCGGCATCGCCAGCGAGCGTGCCGCCCAGCAATACGGCTTGCACATCATCAGCCACGCGATCCAGGATGACGCCTACAACCGCACGCGTTTTGCGATCATCTGCCTGCCCCACACCTTGGCCACGCCTGAGGCCAGTGGCAAGGACTGCACCAGCCTGGTCGTCTCGGTGCCCAACCGCCCAGGCGCCGTGCATGAGCTGCTGATGCCGCTGAGCAAGCACGGCGTGTCGATGACGCGCTTCGAATCCCGCCCGGCCCGTACGGGCCAGTGGGAATACTATTTCTATATTGATCTGGACGGCCACCCGTCGCAGCCCCATGTGGCCAAGGCCCTGGAAGAGCTGCGCGCGCTGTGCGCGTTCTACAAGGTGCTCGGCGCCTACCCTGTCGGGAGTTGAACCGGTGAAAAAGTTTGAACATATGGCGCTGATCGGCTGCGGGCTGATGGGCGGCTCATTTGCCCTCGCAGCCAAGCGGGCCGGGCTGGTCAAACGCATTGTCGGCTACAGCAAGTCGCCATCCACTACCAGCCGTGCGCGCCAGATGGGCGTCATCGATGAAGAAGCCAGCTCGGCGCTGCAGGCCGTCTCGGGCGCCGATCTGGTGCTGCTGGCCATCCCGGTCGCATCGACCGAGTCCACGCTGGCCAATATCAAGCACCTGATCAACCCCGACACGCTGGTGATGGATGTCGGCTCCACCAAGATGGATGTCGTGGCAGCCGCGCGCCGTGCGCTGCGCGACCGCTTTGGTTGCTTTGTGCCGGCCCACCCCATTACCGGCAAGGAAGTGTTTGGCGTCGACCATGCCGATGTCAACCTCTACCGCGATGCCCAGGTGGTGCTCACCCCGACCGAGTTGACCAAGGTGGCCCAGCTGCGCCAGGCCGAAGCCATCTGGAAAGCGATTGGCAGCCATGTCACCAGCATGGCGCCCGAGCAGCATGATGCAGCGCTGGCCGCCAGCAGCCACGCGCCGCATCTGGTGGCCATGGCCTACATCAATTCGCTGCTGTCGCAAGACGGTGCGCACCGCATGCTGTCGCTGGCCGGACCGGGTTTTCGCGATTTCACCCGCATTGCTGCGGCCGAGCCGCAGATGTGGCGCGACATCTTCCTGGCCAATCGCAGCGAGATCCTCAAGCAGATCCAGTCCTTGCAGCATATGCTGGGCAGCTACGAAGCGGCGTTGCTGACCGACGATCAGCCCGCACTGGAGCAGCTGCTGCGCGAGGCCAGCAGCACGCGCGCCCAGTGGAAGCAAGGCAAGCTCTACACCCCCGAGTCGCTCTCCAAGCACAAAACCACCGTCTGATCCGCCTACCAAAGGTGCCGGCGCAGCCGGTGGACCGATAATAGCCAGTGGCGCTGCCTGAGAACACGGGTAGCGCCACCTTCTTTTTGTGACACAGCGCCGCCTGCACTGCAGGCCAGGCGCCACCATCCCACCGCAGAGCCCGCCATGTTCTCCACTGCATTTCTCGATATCCCCGCCTTGCAAAGCGCCCATGGTGAAGTGCAGCTGCCCGGCTCCAAGAGCATCTCCAACCGGGTGCTGCTATTGGCCGCATTGAGCGCGGGCACGACCACCATCCATGACCTGCTGGACTCCGACGACACCCAGGTGATGCTGCGCGCGCTGGAACAACTGGGCTGCGCCGTGGTGCGCAGCACCGATCCGGCCCACCTCAACAGCTACCACATCACCGGCATTGCCGGCCAGCTGGCGCCTGCGCTGGCGGCCCGCAGCACCGCGCTGTTCCTGGGCAATGCCGGCACGGCCATGCGGCCGCTGACCGCTGCGCTTGCCCTGCTGGGCGGCCACTTCGAGATGAGCGGCGTGCCCCGCATGCACGAGCGCCCCATTGGCGACCTGGTCGATGCGCTGCGCCAGCTGGGCTGCCAGATCGACTACCTGGGCAACGACGGCTTTCCGCCGCTGCGCATTCAGCCGGTAACAGCCGCGCAGCTGCAGCTGAACACGCCCATCACCGTGCGCGGCGATGTCTCCAGCCAGTTCCTCACCGCGCTGCTGATGGCACTGCCCTTGGTGGCCACGCGCCAGGACATCGTCATTGAAGTGGCCGGCGAGCTGATCTCCAAGCCCTATATCCATATCACCCTGGAGCTGCTCAAGCGCTTTGGCATCCAGATCAAGAACGAGCAGTGGCAGCGCTTTACCGTGCTGGCCGGCAGCCGTTACCAGTCCCCGCACGAGATCCATGTCGAGGCCGATGCCTCGTCGGCCAGCTACTTCATCGCGCTGGGCGCCATTGCTGCCAGCAAGGGCAGCAAGCCCAATGCGCAGGGCGGCACCTCCACGGTGGACCGGGTCGTCAAGGTCATGGGCGTGGGCGCGCAATCCATCCAGGGCGATATCCGCTTTGTCGATGCCGCGCGCGCGATGGGCGCTGCCATCACCAGCGGCCCCAACTGGCTGGAGATCCGCCGGGGTGCCTGGCCGCTGCAGGCCATCGACATGGATTGCAACCACATCCCCGATGCGGCGATGACCTTGGCGGCAATGGCGCTGTATGCCAACGGCACCACCACCTTGCGCAATATTGCCAGCTGGCGCGTCAAGGAAACCGACCGTCTGGCGGCGATGGCCATCGAGCTGCGCAAGCTCGGCGCCGTGGTCGAAGAAGGCGCGGATTATCTGCGCATCACGCCGCCGGCCAACCGCGAGGCCTGGAAGCCCGCCAGCATCCACACCTATGACGACCACCGCGTGGCCATGTGCTTCTCGCTGGCCGCCTTCAACCCGGCCGGCCTGCCGGTGCGCATTGAAGACCCCAAGTGCGTGGCCAAGACCTTCCCTGGTTACTTCGAGGCCATGTTCTCGGCCGTGCGCGCCGTGCCCGGCTCGGTCCCGGTGATCTGCATCGACGGGCCCAGCGCGTCGGGCAAGGGCACGGTGGCCTCGGCCGTGGCACAGCAGTTGGGCTACCACCTGCTCGACTCAGGCGCGCTCTACCGCATCACCGGGCTGGCGGCCCTCCGCGCCGGCATTCCGATCGATGCCGAGCATGCCAGCCAGATTGCCGCGTTGATTTCGCAGATGGATATCCAGTTCGGCGCCGACCAGCGCGTGCGCCTCGATGGCGAGGACATCAGCCTGGCCATCCGCAGTGAAGAAGCGGGCACCAACGCCTCCCTGGTCTCCGCGCTGCCCGCCGTGCGCCAGGCGCTGGTACAGGCCCAGCACGATTTTCGCCAGCTGCCGGGCCTGGTGGCCGATGGGCGCGACATGGGCACCGTGATTTTCCCGCTGGCCCCTTTGAAGGTCTACCTGACGGCCAGTGCAGCCAAGCGCGCCGAGCGCCGCCATAAACAGTTGATTGAAAAAGGAATACCGGCTACAATAGCCGACCTTCGTGCTGACTTGGAGGCACGCGATGCGCGCGACATGAACCGCGCCACCGCCCCCTTGCATGCAGCGCAGGATGCATTCTTGCTGGACAACTCCGAGATGAGCGTGGACAACGCGGTCGCTCAGGTGCTGTCCTGGTGGGAAAAGCGACAGCCGTTTGGCAAAGAACAGGCCTGATGAAGCGCCCAGCGCCCCTCAGCTGCCTTCGCTGACGGTATTACCCGCCCCTGCAGCCTTCTACTGGTGGATCTAGCCGCCATGGGTTGCCGGGTTGTTTAACTTTGAACCCCGTGGCGTCACAACCACACAACCTGCACGGCCAGCCTTAAAAACGTCAGCAATGGTGCTGCCGGAAACCTGCTCGTGTCTAAGGAAATACATGTCTGAATCTTTTGCCGCCCTTTTTGAAGAGTCGTTGACACGCACCGAAATGCGTCCTGGCGAAGTGATCACTGCTGAAGTCGTGCGCGTTGAGCACAACTTCGTGGTGGTGAACGCCGGCTTGAAGTCCGAAGCCTATGTGCCAATCGACGAATTCAAGAACGACCAGGGCGAAATCGAAGTCCAAGTGGGCGACTTCGTGTCCGTGGCCATCGGTTCCATCGAAAACGGCTACGGCGACACCATCCTGTCGCGCGACACCGCCAAGCGTCTGGCTTCCTGGCTGGCCCTGGAAAAGGCGCTGGAATCGGGCGAATTCGTGACCGGCACCACCTCCGGCAAGGTCAAGGGCGGTCTGACCGTTCTGGTCAACGGCATCCGCGCCTTCCTGCCAGGCTCGCTGATCGACACCCGTCCGATCAAGGACCTGACCCCTTACGAAAACAAGACCCTGGAATTCAAGGTCATCAAGCTCGACCGCAAGCGCAACAACGTGGTGCTGAGCCGCCGCGCTGTGGTGGAAGCCTCGATGGGCGAAGAGCGCGCCAAGCTGATGGAAACCTTGAAGGAAGGCTCCATCGTTCAAGGCGTGGTCAAGAACATCACCGAATACGGTGCGTTCGTGGACCTGGGCGGTATCGACGGCCTGCTGCACATCACCGACATGGCATGGCGCCGCGTGCGTCACCCATCCGAAGTGGTGACCGCTGGCCAGGAAATCACCGCCAAGATCCTGAAGTTCGACACCGAAAAGAACCGTGTCTCGCTGGGTCTGAAGCAAATGGGCGACGATCCATGGATGGGCGTGTCGCGCCGTTATCCATCGAGCACCCGTCTGTTCGGCAAGGTCACCAACATTGCCGACTACGGCGCGTTCGTGGAACTGGAACCAGGCATCGAAGGTCTGGTGCACGTGTCCGAAATGGACTGGACCAACAAGAACGTTGCTCCTTCCAAGCTCGTGACCCTGGGCGACGAAGTCGAAGTCATGGTTCTGGAAATCGACGAAGACAAGCGTCGTATCTCCCTGGGCATGAAGCAGTGCAAGGCCAACCCATGGCAGGAATTCGCGCAGAACACCAAGCGCGGTGACCGCGTCAAGGGCCCGATCAAGTCGATCACCGACTTCGGCGTGTTCGTGGGCCTGGCCTCCGGCATCGACGGTCTGGTGCACCTGTCTGACCTGTCGTGGAACGAAACCGGCGAAGCCGCAGTTCGTAACTACAAGAAGGGCCAGGAAGTGGAAGCCATCGTGCTGGCCGTGGACGTGGACCGTGAGCGTATCTCGTTGGGCATCAAGCAGCTCGACAGCGATGCATTCACCACGTTCGCTACCGTGAACGACAAGGGCCAGATCGTGACCGGCAAGGTCAAGTCTGTGGATGCCAAGGGCGCTGAAATCGACCTGGGCGACGACATCGTCGGCTACCTGCGTGCTTCCGAAATCTCGGTGGACCGCGTGGAAGACGCACGTTCCGTGCTCAAGGAAGGCGATGAAGTGACCGCCGTGGTGACCAATGTGGATCGCAAGAGCCGCAGCATCTCCCTGTCCATCAAGCAGAAGGACCACGCTGAACAGCAAGAAACCATGGCTTCGCTGTCGCAGCAATCGTCCAAGGAAAATGCTGGTACCACCAGCCTGGGCGCACTGCTGCGCGCCAAGCTGGACGCCGACAAGTAATTGACGGCTCCGCTACCGACCCATGCCTTGCCAGCCTTGGTATAGTCGGTAGCTTGCAGACAAGGTGGGCGCCCAGTGCGCCCACCAACGCTTTGACTATTTGATTCACGAAGATTCCACATTCGTATGACCCGATCCGATCTGATTGAAGAGCTTGCCGCTCGCTTCCACCAGCTGACACAGCGGGATGCGGAGCAGGCCGTCAAAACGATTCTGGAGGCCATCGAAGACTCGCTGGTACGCGGACAACGCATCGAGATCCGTGGCTTTGGCAGCTTCACCATCACCCACCGCCAACCCCGCCTGGGCCGCAACCCACGCAGCGGCGAAGCCGTGCAGGTGCCCGCCAAGCGCGTCACCCATTTCAAGCCCGGCAAGGCCTTGCGCGAATCGGTGGACGACCCCAGCAACATCCTGACCTCGACCGCCAGCCCCAAGAACAACGACGAATAAGCGCTGGCTGAACCACCGGATGGCCCATCTACCCCAGGCAGTTAGAAGCTAAACCAACAAACGCTCCCTCGAGGAGCGTTTTTTATGCTCGCCATTCCCCACGCTGCACTGATGTCACCGAGGTACCTGTGCAGCATGCTGCGGATCGGCGCCAGCGCTATGCTGGGCTACCCACCGTCACCTTATGCTGCAGCAACCACCACCCGGCCGCCCGACCCAAGATGGGGACCCAAACCTGGCCCAGCACCCCAACCGGCGCCAATGGCTGCAAAGCCTGGGCGCCTTGGGCTTGGCCGCCCAGTTGCCCGCCATCGCGCAAGCAGGCAGCAACGCCCCGCTGCCCATGGCGCCTTGGCCGGTCTCGGAGCAGCTGTTTGGCCTGGGCGTGGCCAGTGGCGAGCCCGATGCCAGCAGCGTGGTGCTGTGGACGCGGCTGCTGCCCAGTGCCAGCACACCCCTGCTGCGCCCGATGGAGGTGCACTGGGAATTGGCCCATGATGCGCAGTTCCGCCAGATCCTGCGCCAGGGCGACGCCATGGCCAGCCCTGACGGCGGCCACAGCGTGCATGTGCTGGCCCAGGGCCTGGAGGCCGGCCGCTGGTACTACTACCGCTTTCACTGCCAGGGCCAGACCAGTGCCACCGGCCGCACCCGCACTGCGCCTGCCGCCGGTGCTGCGGTGGCGCAGCTGCGCCTGGTCTACGCCTCCTGCCAGCGCTGGGAACATGGCTACTACGCCGCCTGGCGCCATGCCCGCGAGGACGATCCCGATCTGGTGGTCTTTCTCGGCGATTACATCTACGAATATGCCTCGCCCGCATCTACGGCCAAGCAAAAAAGCAGCCGTCTCGCGCGGCTGCAGCCGCTTGTCCATGCCGCAACACTGCAGGATTACCGCGACCGCTATGCGCTGCACAAGAGCGATCCGGATCTGCAGGCCATGCATGCCCACTGCCCCTGGCTCGTGACCTGGGACGACCACGAGGTCGAAGACAACTATGTGGGCGACTATGGCGTGGGCCAGATCCAGGCCTTTGTCGCCAAGCGCATGGCCGCGTACCAGGCGTTTTACGAGAACATGCCGCTGCGCGCCTCGGTGGCCTGCAAACAGGCGGGCCTGGCCCTGCCCCCTGCCCACACGCCGCTGTACCGCCAGCAAAGCTGGGGCGCGTTGGCCGATATGTGGGTGCTCGATGCACGCCAGTACCGCGATGCCCAGGCCTGCCGCGCAGCGACAGAAAAAAGTCCGGCCTCGGTCAAGGCCGCAGACTGCGCCGATCTGGCCCGCAACAGCCGCAGCTTTCTGGGCTGGGAGCAAGAGCGCTGGCTGGCGGCGCAGCTGGCGGGCAACCGCGCGGACAAGCCCCAGAGCCGGCGCTGGAGCGTTATCTGCCAACAAACCCTGTTTGCCGCGCGTAACTTTGCCAGCGGCCGCAGCAGCGCCGATACCTGGGATGGCTACCCCGCCGCGCGCCAACGGCTGCTGCGTGCGGTGGCTGAGGCGCAGCTGCGCAACACCGTGCTGCTGGGGGGCGACATCCACCAGAACTATGTATGCCGCATCCAGGACCTGGAGAGGGCCACCCCAGAGCGCGTGCTGGCCAGCGAATTCTGTGGCACCTCGATCAGCTCGCACTCCGGCACCACCCAGGCCCGGGTCGACGCCATCGTGGCCCGCAACCCCCATGTCTTGCTGGCCCGCTGCGATGAACGCGGCTATGGGCTCTGCGATATCACCCCCAAACTCTGGACCACCCAGCTGCGCGTCATTGACCAGCCGCAGTACGCGAACAGCGGCGCACACACCTTGGCCCGCTTTGTGGTGGAGGATCAGGTGGCTGGGCCGCAATGGGCCTGATCCTGTAGTCCTGCGCGGCCAACATTCTGCAACGTCCCAGCCGCTCTGTCAGCTACGCCTGCGGCGGCAAAGCGGTTAGCATGCCAGACATTGCCGCCACAACAAGGAGATCGCCATGCCACGACTGTCCCCGGGGTCACGCACCCGCCGCCCGCATCTACTGCCATCCCGCACGACGGCCAGCCGCTGGTCGCTGTCTCTGGCAGCAGTGGCAACGGCAGCGCTGCTGGCCGCCTGCAGCAGCCAGCCCCAGCTGCAATACCAGCCCCCGTCCGCATCTGACCAGCCCGAAGGCAGCTCTGGCTGGACCGACAAGCCCGGCTGGGCCACCGAGCAGTATGCGGTAGCTGCTGCCAACCCCTTGGCCACCGATGCCGGCTACCAGGTGCTGAAGGCCGGGGGCTCGGCGATCGATGCAGCCATTGCCGTGCAACTGGTGCTGGGCCTGGTCGAGCCCCAGTCGAGCGGCATCGGTGGTGGCGCCTTCTTGCTGCATGCACAAGGCAGCCAGGTCGAGGCCTATGACGGCCGCGAGGTCGCACCGATGGCGGCCGATGAGAACCTGTTCATGCGCGATGGCAAGCCCATGGCCTTCCACGACGCCGTCGTGGGCGGCCGCTCGGTCGGCGTGCCCGGCGCCATCCGCATGCTGGAGATGGCGCACAAGGAGCATGGCAAGCTGCCCTGGGCGAGCCTGTTCGAGCCCGCCATCCGCCTTGCTACCGATGGCTTCAAGGTCAGCGCACGGCTCAACGCGCTGACTGCGCAGGAAAAGTTTCTGGGCCAGGACCCGGTGGCCAGCGGCTATTTTCTGGATGCCCATGGCAAGCCCTGGCCCGTAGGCCATCTGCTGAAGAACCCCGAGTACGCCGCGGTGCTGCGCGATATCGCCCAGCACGGCTCCAAGGCCTTGCTGGAAGGGCCGGTGGCCGAGGCCATCGTGCGCAAGGTGCAAGGCCATGCCACCAATCCCGGCAAGCTCAGCCTGGCCGATCTGGCCGCCTACCAGCCCGTCAAGCGCCAGGCGCTGTGCAGCGATTACTCGCCCAGTGCCGCTGGCGCCCCGGCCAGCCAGCCCGCATCCACCCGCAGCTACCGGCTCTGCGGCTTTCCGCCCCCCAGCTCGGGCGGCATCGCGGTGGCGCAGATCCTGGGCATCATGGCCAACACGCCGGCCGGGCAAATGGGCCTGGACGCCGGCGGCCTGCCCAGTGCCGACTGGCTGCACCTCTACGCCGAGGCCTCGCGCCTGGCCTTTGCCGACCGCAACCAGTACGTTGCCGACCCGGCCTTCGTCGGCGCACCCGCCGGTGACTGGTCCAGCATGCTGCGCCCGGACTACCTGGCCCAACGCGCCGGGCTGATCGGCGCGCGCAGCATGCAGCAAGCCCAGCCCGGGCGGCCAGGCAGCGTTCAGCTGGCCTATGCCAGCCAGCCCTACCAGCAGGAATACGGCACCAGCCACATCAGCATCGTGGACCGCTACGGAAACGCCATCGCGATGACCACGACCATCGAAGACCAGTTCGGCTCGCGCCAGATGGTCAACACCGGGCGGGGCCTGGCCGGCGGCTTCCTGCTCAACAACGAACTGACCGATTTCAGCCTGGCACCGCGAGATGCGCAAGGACAGCCCATCGCCAACCGGGTCGAGCCCGGCAAGCGCCCGCGCTCGTCGATGGCGCCCACCCTGGTGTTCGACAAGGCCACCGACCGTCTGGTGATCAGCGCCGGCAGCCCAGGCGGCGCCTGGATCATCCACTACACGACCAAGACCTTGTACGGCATGCTCAACTGGGGCTTGATGCCGCAGCAAGCCATCAACCTGCCCAACTTCGGCAGCCTCAACGGCCCCACGGTGCTGGAGGAAAAGCGCTTCCCCGCTGCCACCGTGCAGGCCCTGCAGAACCGTGGTGCCGAAGTCAAGGAGCAGAACCTGACCAGCGGCCTGCAGGCCATCTCGCGGGGCGAGGCGCATGGCAAGTCCTGGTGGTTTGGTGGTGCTGACCCACGCCGTGAGGGCATTGTGATGGGCCAGTAAGCGGGCCGCATGGGGTGTACAACGGGCCGCTTGCGGCCCGTTGGGGTGTCTGGCCATCAAGGATCGCTACACCTGGTCACATTGGCTGCGGGCTGTGCATTGCCGGGGTTGCGAGCCGCCCTCTACAATGCGGGCTCCACGCAAGACGCAGCATCCAAGCACTACACAAGCTGCGCCAACACAGTTTCAAACCGCAGAGGGGAAATACATGAAAAAACTAGGCATCGGCATTGCCGCAGCCGTGGCCGTGCTGGCCGCGGGCGGAGCCACCACCGGCTACCTGGTGGGCAGCCGTATCGAAGAAGGCTTTGCCACCGCCGCCAAGGAGTGGAGCAAGCCGCCGCTGCTGGTGCAGGTGCAGGATTACCAGAAGGGCATCTTCTCATCGACCGCCCGCACCTTGTGGACGGTGGATACCGGCGAAGAAAAGCTGCAGTTCACCGCCCAGCATGACATCAGCCACGGCCCGCTCCCGATTGCGCACCTGGCCGAAATCGTCTCCACCTTTGCGATCAATCCCGATGCCTCGCCTGAGTGGGTGGTGGCCTTCAAGGACAAGGCACCGCTGGTCTGGAAGAGCAAGGTGGGCTGGTCCAAGAGCACCCAGAACGAGGTGACCTCGCCCGCCTTCAATGGCGAATTCGGTGGTGACAAGCTCGCATTTGGCGGCTTCAAGTCCGATTTCGAGATGTCCTCCGATTTCAGCCGCATCAAGGGCGATGCATCGATGCCCAGCCTGCTGGTGCAGCCCAAGCCCGGTGAAGAAGATGACGGCCAGACCGCCGATATGCTGATGAGCGGCAACACCATGCGCTTTGACATGCACCAGCCCAAGGGCCAGGAGTTCATGGTGGGCAGCATCGAATGGGCGCTGGCCAGCCTCAAGCTCACCCCCAAGAGCGGCGAAGGCCCGGCCGAGCTTGCCGACCTGAAGCTGGCCGCAGACACCCAGCTGCAAGGCGAGGTGGTCAACACCACCATCAACACATCGATCAAGTCCTTTGTGCAGAAGGACCACAAGATCGACGACATGGTGATGGACCTGGGCCTGCACAACCTCGATGCCGGCTGGCTGAACCAGTTCACCAAGGAGTCGCAGAAGACCCAGGGCGATCCGCAAGCCATGCAGATGCTGCTGATGCAGGGCATGCAGCAGCTGCTGGCCCGCAAGCCCGAGCTGGAGGTCAAGCGCATCAGCTGGCGCACCGCCGAAGGCACGGCCGAGGTGGCCGCATCGCTGTCCTACCAGGGCGATGCCGCCAAGCCGCTCAACCCGATGACCGATTTCAAGGCGCTGCTGCGCCTGGACATGCCCAAGCCCGTGCTGCAGTCGCTCTACGCCAGCAAGGTGCGCGAGACCTATGTGCTGGAGAACGAAGGCTCGGACGGCATCGATGACAAGCAGATCGACAGCGCCGTGCAGCAGGATGTGGACGCGCGCCTGGCCGGCCTGGTGGACGCGGGCTTGTTGGTGGACAACAAGGACCGCATGGCCAGCGAGCTGCAATGGGCCGATGGCAAGCTGCAAGCCAATGGCAAGCCGCTGGACCAGAACGGCATGATGGGCCTGCTGTCCGCGATGCCCTGAGCGACGGGGAACGGCGAAAAGCGGCGAGGCCAGCAATGGCCACTGCAAAAGACAAGCCCGCCATCTTCCACGATGGCGGGCTTGTCTTTTTGCTGCTTTGGCGACGCGGCACACGGGCCGCTGCGCCGGATTACTCGACGAACTCTTCGTCGCCGGTCAGGCTTTGCTGGCGCAATTCATCGTCCTGGCGCAGGTAGGATTTGATCAGGTCAAAAAAACTGTCGTAGAAGGTGGCTGAGCTCACGGTCTCGCTGGCCACCTTCACCATCGAATCGTTGCCGGCGGAAAAAGGCAGCGACAGCGAACCCAGGGCACCGACTCCCACGCTGGCAGAGTTGCTGCTCTTCTTGAGGTTGTAGGTGTCCTTGAGCGCCGACACAAAGCCCAGGGTCACCTTGCCGTCCTTGCTGTCGGCTGCGCAGACCACGCGAATGGTGATGATCTGGTGGTTGTCCGTGGCTGGCTGGAAGCTCTTTTGCCCCTCCACCTCTTTGCCCTTGGCCACATTGATCAGGTATCCCTGGCTCAGCAGCGCACGGCGGGCGGCCTCGCAGGCCCGCTCGGGCGGTGCATCAAAAAGGCGCGAATAGGTGGACGACGATCCGAAGGTTTCGTGGGCTACGACGTTGTAGCGATGGCTGTCGGTGTCGCGGTCGAGGCTGCCACAACCCGAGACCGCAAGCGCCAGTGCCGCCACCAACGACCAGCCCGCCAAAGGGCGTTGAAGTTTGCAGCGGGTGGATGCAGCAAGTAAAAGTAGGTCTGAATGCTTGCCCAACATGAACGAAACGAACTCCCGAAACAACATGATGACCTGGATGACAGAGACAGGCCCAAGCGCACCACTGTAATGGATAGAGCCGGTGCAGCCTGTCAGCCAACGTCTGTATAGCACGCCCGGTGCGAAGGGCAAAGCGGCATGCTACCAGCCGTGTCCCAGGGCGCTTATAGCGGCGCTCTGGTTTACCAAATTTTGCATATTATGCGCGGCATTTGCCCAGGATGGAAAAGCACAACGCGCTATGCTTTTAAAAGCACATGCCACCACCTAGAACAACACCCATGCCCATGCCAGAACCTGCCCGCCCTACCGAGTCACCGCGCCTGCAGCGCCGTCTTTTGCTGCAGGCCGGCAGTGGCCTGGCGCTGTTGCCCTGGCTGCCCAGCGCACAGGCTGCGGCAACCGATGGCTGGCCTGCCGACTCCCGCGTTCCCGGAGGCGTCGCGCGCCTGTCGCTGGGCCCTGCGGCTGAGCGGCCGCAGGCCTATGCAGGCGATATTCCGCTGCTGGTGCTGGGCGATGCCATCGAGTGGACGGCGCTCGTCGGCATACCGCTGTCGGCCCCCGCGGGCCCGGCAGAGATCAAGCTGCAAACGGCCAGCGGGCCACGCAGCATCGCCTACACCGTGCGCGACAAGAAATACAGCGAGCAGCGCCTGAAGGTTGCCCCCAAGACGGTCGACCTGTCTGCCGCCGACAATGCCCGCTATGAGCGCGAACGTGACCACCAACAAACGGTGATGGCCACGTTCAGCACGCCGCTGCCCGCGCAGATGCAACTGCCGGTGCCGGTGCCCGGCCGGCGCTCGAGCTCCTTCGGGCTGCGCCGGGTGTTCAATGGCCAGTCACGCAATCCGCACAGCGGCATGGACATCGCAGCGGCCACCGGCACGCCGGTCAAGGCGCCCATCGATGGCAAGATCATCGATGTAGGCGACTACTTCTTCAACGGCCACACCATCTGGATGGACCACGGGGGCGGCTTTCTGACCATGTACTGCCACCTGAGCGCCACCCAGGTGACCGTGGGCCAGAGCGTACGAGCCGGCGAAGTCATTGGCAAGGTCGGCGCGACTGGCCGGGTGACCGGCCCGCACCTGCACTGGGGTGTGATGCTCAACCGCAGCATGGTCGACCCTGCGCTCTTCCTGACGGCCTGACAACCCGCCTGTGGTTATCCCAGATATCTGTGGGTCAGCATGTGGACAAGGCTCTGGACAAGATGGCAACCCATTGACTGGCCTGGATATTTTTCATACGCCTAAGTTTTAGGCAGACACGGCTGCGACAGCCCGCATGGACTGGCTGCCAAGCGACAAGCTTGGCCTACATCCGCGCCTGCAGGCAGCCTCTACGATAGCAAGCTGAGATCGTAAACACGTTCAAGGTTTGCTTTCACCCACTGCAGCGCGCGCCCAGTGCGCTGCCTCTAATAAGGAAAACTTCATATGCAACGTTGGAAACTGATGAGCCTCAGCGCCGCGGCTGCCATGGCCCTGGCCGCCTGCAGCAGCAACCCATCGTCCACGCCTGCGGCACCTGCCCCAGGCAGCACCGCACCCGCCATGAACGCATCCTCCGCTGAAAAAACCCTGCAGGCCTACCACTGGGATCTGGAGCGTGCCGAAGACCAATCCGGCCGCCCACTGCCTGCCTTCACCGCACTGGCACCGAAGAAGGTGCTGCGCCTGGGCTTCAGCGGCGATGCCAAGACGGCGCACCGCGTGAGCATTGGCAACCTCTGCAATGTCATGGGCGCCGGCTACCAGCTCGATGGCGACAAGATCAGCATCACCAACCCGATTGGCACGATGATGGCCTGCGAGCCACCCCTGATGCAGCTGGAGCAAGCGGTGAGCGCACAGATCACGCGCGCCGAGAGCCTGCGCATCAGCCAGGACAACAACGCACCGCGCCTGACCCTGCAGTTCAACGATGGCAGCCGTTGGCTGTTGAAGTCGGTGCCCACCAACGAAACCAAATATGGTGGCGCGGGTGAGACCATGTTCTACGAAGTCGGCCCCCAGACCAAGCCATGCAACCACGGCGTTGCCAAGGGCGTGCAATGCCTGCAGGTGCGCGAGCTGCGTTATGACAGCAATGGCCGCAAAACCGTGGCCGGCGATTGGCAGCATTTCTACGGCAACATCGAAGGCTACCAACACGAACCCGGCTACAGCAATGTGCTGCGTGTGAAGCGCTACACCATTGCCAACCCGCCTGCCGATGCCTCGCGCTACGCCTACGTGCTGGACATGACCGTCGAGACCGCCAAGGCCCCTTGATGGGGCAAGCGGGTGCTGCTGACAGCGCTCGCTTACTCACCTGACATGGAGGTTTGGCAGCCCGCAGCTATCGCAGGTTGAAAGCGTCAAGCTCCATCTTCATCCCCCGCCCCCAGTCGCCCAACAGCGGTGACTGGGGGTTTGGTTTTTGCAGGCCGCATTGATTAGCGTGATGCCTGCACCCCAACGCCCGCGCACCGATGCCCCGCTTTTGGGCATGGCCTGCTTGCCGCATGGATAAGCCCAACTCTTATATAAGAGTTGGGCAGGCATGGCAGAATGGCGCCACAAACACCTATAGCCACTCAGCGGTTGCAGCAGCTGTATCTCTGCAGGCTGCGCCCCACTCCATGCCAGCGACCACTCATCCTGCCCCTCCGCCGCTGCTGCGCGACCAGCACAGCGGCTTTCTTATTTTTTTGATAGCGCGGGTCTTCGCTGTCGGCGCCACCCAAATCCAGGCCGTGGTCGTGGCCTGGCAGGTCTATGACCTCACGCGCAACCCCATGGCGCTCGCCTTTGTCGGCCTGGCGCAGTTCATTCCGATGCTGCTGCTGCTCTTGCCTGCAGGCGAGTTGATTGACCGGCTGCCGCGCAAGAAGGTGCTGGCCACCAGCTGGGCGCTGGGCAGCGTCTGCAGCGCGCTGCTGCTGTGGCTGTCGGGCCATGGAAACGCAGGGGTGGCCGGCATCTATGCGGTGCTGGTACTGTATGGCGCCACACGGGCCTTCTCGGGCCCGGCGCTGCAAAGCCTGTTGCCGCAATTGGTGCCGATGGCGCTGCTGCCCAAGGCCATCGCCACCAACAGCGTGGTGATGCGCTGCTCGGCCATTGGCGCGCCGATGCTGGGCGGGTTTTTGTATGCGGCTGGCGGGGCGGTGTGGACCTATGGCGTCTGCATGCTCGCATTTGCGATCGGCACCGGGCTGCTGCTGCGCGTCAAGGTGCTGTATGCGGCGCCCAAGGCCGCCACCGAGCCGGGCGCTGCACGCGACACGATCTGGCAGCGCTTTGGCGCGGGCATCCGCTTTATCTTTGGCCGCCCCATGGTGCTGGGCACCATCTCGCTCGACCTGTTCGCTGTGCTGCTGGGCGGCGTGGTGGCACTGCTGCCCATATATGCCCATGAGGTGCTGCACACCGGCCCCGAGGGCCTGGGCCTGCTGCGCAGCGCCATGGCCATCGGCGAAGTTTGTGCAGGCCTTTACCTGAGCAGCCGCCCCTTTGGCACCCACGTGGGCCGCCGCATGATGCTGGCGGTGGCCGTGTTTGGCATCGCCAACCTGGTGTTCTCGCTGTCGCACTGGCTGTGGCTGTCCTGCCTGGCGCTGGCCATCGCCGGCGCTGCGGACATGGTCAGCGTCTACGTGCGCGGCTCGCTGCTGCAATTTGCCACACCCGACAACATGCGCGGCCGGGTCAACGCGGTCAACATGCTGTTCATCGGCTCGTCCAATGAGCTGGGCGAATTCCGCGCTGGCAGCAGCGCAGCCCTGCTCGGCGCCGTGCCCGCTGCGGTGGCGGGAGGCCTGTGCTCGCTGGCGGTGGTGGCGTTGTGGACGCGGCTCTTCCCCAGCCTGTGGAAGGTGAACCGCTTCGAAGATGCGCAATACCAGTCTGCGGGCCGCTAAGACCGGACGCCACTGCCCCCTCAGAGCGCATCGACCGGCAGCTTGAGAAAACGCCGGCCCTGTGCATCGGCATCGGGCAGGCGGCCTGCGCGGATATTGACTTGCACCGAGGGCAGCATCAGCTGCGGCATCGCCAGGGTTGCATCGCGCGCCTCGCGCATCGCCACAAAGGCCGCCTCATCCACGCCATCGTGCACATGGATGTTGTGCGCACGCTGCTCGGCCACCGTGCTGCACCAGGCAGCGGCACGGCCGGCAGGCGGGTAATCATGGCAAACATACAGAGTCGTTTGCGGCGGATGCGCCAGCAGCCGGCCAATGGACTGGTAAAGCGCACGCGCATCACCGCCGGGAAAGTCACAGCGCGCGGTGCCCACATCGGGCATGAACAAGGTATCGCCCACAAAAATGGCGGCCACTGCACCTTCAGCCTCTACCGCATAGGCCAGGTCCGCCGGGGTATGGCCGGGCACACCGAGCGCACGAATGCGGGTTGCGCCCAGCGCCAGCACATCGCCATCGCTGAGCAGGCAGTCAAAGTCTGCGCCTTGCGGGGCAATGCAGTCTTCCATGCCATAGATACCGCCAAATACCTTCTGCACCTGCGTGATCTGACGGCCAATGACCACCGGCGCGGCGATGCGCACTGCCCCTGCGGGCATTCGTGTGCGCAGCCACTGCGCGGCAGACAGGTGGTCGGCATGCGCATGGGTTTCCAGCACCCAGCGCAAGGTCAATTGCTCGGCATCCAGGTAGTCAGCAAGGCGCTGGGCCGATGCCGTGCTGGTACGGCCACTCTTCGCATCAAAGTCCCAGACCGGGTCGATGACGGCGGCCTCACGGCTGGCCGCATCGTGCAGCACATAGCTGACGGTGCCGGTCACTGCGTCAAAAAAGGCCTGAACACCAAAAGAAGTGGCAGAGTGCATGGTCAAACACATTCACACAAAACAATATATCTTTTAATATAATAAAAACCACCCTGTTCGGCAAGCCCGCTGTACCAAGTCTTCTGCCCATGTCTGTAAATACCAAGGCCGCCCCTTCCCCAGAGGCCATGCGCGAGGCCGCGCAGCATGCCGTATCCGCCCTCAAGCTGCTCGGCAATGCAGACCGCTTGCTGCTGCTCTGCCACCTCAGCCAGCGCGAATGCTGCGTCAGCGATATGGAGGCACAGCTGGGCATTCAGCAACCGACCTTGTCGCAGCAACTGGCGGTGCTGCGGCGAGAGAACGCGGTCAGCACCCGGCGCGAGGGCAAGAACATTTTTTACCAGGTGGCCGATGCGCGCCTGCTGGCGCTGCTGCAGACACTGTATGCACAGTACTGCCCGGCAGCCTGAGGCGGCGCCTTCACCCTCGTCTCCAGAAAGCCTTCCTATGTCGATCGATCTGTCTGCCTTTACGCCCCTGACCGCCCTCGCTGGCGGTGCCTTGATTGGCCTGGCTGCCGTGCTGCTGGTGCTGTTCAACGGCCGCATTGCCGGTATCAGCGGCATCGTGGGCGCGCTGCTGCCACCGCGCTCCCAGCGCGGCGCCTGGCGCCTGGCCTTTGTGCTTAGCTTGCTGGCGGCCCCTTGGCTTTACCAGTGGTTTGCACCGCTGCCAGCGGCCGCCAGCCCTGCCGCCTGGCCGCTGCTGGTGCTGGCCGGCCTGCTGGTGGGCTTTGGCACGCGCCTGGGCTCGGGCTGCACCAGTGGGCATGGCGTTTGCGGGCTCTCGCGCCTGTCGCTGCGCTCCCTGGTGGCCACCTTGGTCTTCATGGCCACCGGTTTCGCGACGGTGTTTGTGGCGCGCCACGTTTTGTAAGGAGAGAACGATGACTATCCTCATGGCAGCCCTCGCAGGCCTGGTCTTTGGCCTGGGCCTGCTCGTGTCCGGCATGGCCGATCCGCAGAAGGTGCTGGGCTTTCTGGATATTGCCGGCACCTGGGACCCTTCATTGGCGCTGGTGATGGGCGGCGCAATCGCACTGGGGTTGCCCGGTTTTGCACTGGCCCGCAGGCGCAGCCGCAGCCTGCTGGGCGCGCCCATGCAATTGCCCGCGCGCCAGACAATAGATGCCCCGCTGCTGTTCGGCTCTGCGCTGTTTGGCATTGGCTGGGGCCTGACCGGCTACTGCCCCGGCCCGGCGCTGGTGGGGACGGCGGCGGGCCTGGGTTCCGCAGCGATTTTCAGCATGGCCATGCTGGCAGGCATGCTGTTGTACGGGCTATGGTCAAACAGGTCTTGAAACCCGGCCACTATAAAATCCATAGCTGAACATCCCAGCACCATCGCTCCACCTTCCCCCTCCCCGCGCTCCCATGTCTCTCGCCATCGACCCTGCTGTTGCACATGCCCATGCCCAGGACTGCCCCCTGCCCGTGCTGTGGCGCGACGAGCATCTGGTGGCCATCTACAAGCCCGCCGGATGGCTGGTACACCGCACAGGCCTGGATGCGGGCGAGACGCGCTTTATCGTGCAGACCTTGCGCGACCAGATGGGCCAGCATGTGTTTCCGCTGCACCGGCTCGACAAGGGCACCTGCGGCGTGCTGCTGCTGGCACTGCATGCCGAGGCAGCCAGCCGCACGCGCCGCCAGTTTGAAAACCACCAGATGGACAAGCGCTACCTGGCCATGGTGCGCGGCTGGGCGCCGCTGCATGCGGAGGTGGACCACGCACTGCGCCCCGACGATGCCCCGCAAGACGCGCCCGCCCAGCCGGCCCAGACCCGCTTTGCGCGCCTGGCCACGCTGGAGCATCCCGAGGCTTACGACGGCCGCTTTGCCGGCACGCGGCTGTCCTTGGTGCAGGCCGAGCCACTCACCGGGCGCCGCCACCAGATCCGCCGCCACCTCAAGCACATCGCCCACCCCATCATTGGCGATGCGACGCATGGCAAGGGGCCGCTGAACCGCTGGTGGGCCGAGCGCCTGGGCCTGCAGCGGCTGTGGCTGCATGCCTGGTCGCTGTCCTTGCTGCACCCCTACACGCAGGCGCCCTTGCATATCGACAGCGGACTGCGCTGGCCGAACGCAGAGCCGGCAGCGGGCACCTCCGAGCCGCAGTCTCACCCCAGTCTGCAGCAATGGCAGGCGCTGCTGCGCAGCCCGGACTGGTTGCACGACGACCCGGGAATGGCGCGATAGCAGCTGCGCCAAGACCAGGGGCGCACATTGTTTTTCTGATGCGCGCACACTCACGCTGTGCAAAATCAACCAACAACAACTTCTCCCGCCCGCCCGGGCCCAGCCGCTTCCGCCACAACGCTCAGCCCTGCCGTGCTGCTGCTGATGGCCACCGCCTGCGGCCTGTGCGCAGGGGCCAACTACTTCAACCAACCGCTGCTCAACTCCATCGCCCATGCGCTGCAGGTGAGCGAGAGCACGGCCGGCATTCTGGTCACCTGCGCCCAGGTGTCGTATGCCATTGGCCTGCTGTTTCTGGTGCCGCTGGGCGATATGCTGGAGCGCCGCAAGCTGACCGTGGGCCTGATGCTGCTGGCCGCACTGGGCCTGCTGGTCAGCGGTTTTGCGGGCCTGATGCCCTCGCCCTTCATCGCGCTGGTGCTGGGCACCTTGGTGACCGGCCTCTTCTCGGTCGCGGCCCAGGTGCTGGTGCCGATGGCTGCCAGCCTGGCCCCGCGTGAGTCGAGCGGCCGCGCCGTGGGCCTGGTGATGAGCGGCCTGCTCACCGGCATCCTGCTGTCACGCACCGTTGCCGGTCTCTTGTCGGCCGTGGGTGGCTGGAGCCTGGTCTACAAGGTCGGCGGTGTCGCGATGGTGCTGGTGGCGCTGGCTCTGTACCGGGTGCTGCCCAAGGTGGCGCATAGCGGCGCACGCCTGCCCTATGGCCAGGTGCTGGGCAGCATGGCCACGTTGATCCGCACGCAGCCCCGTCTGCGCACCCGCACCTTGCTGGGGGGCCTGGCCTTTGCGTCGGTCAGCGTGCTGTTTTCTACGATGGCCCTGATGCTCGGCGGCCCGGAGCACGGTTTGAGTGATTCGTCGATCGGGCTGATTGGCCTGTCCGGTGTGGCCGGTGCGTTGATGGCCAATGCCGCAGGCCGGCTGGTCGACAAGGGCCTGGAGCGCCCGACCACCGCCTTCTCGGTGCTGCTGCTGGTCGTCAACTGGGCGCTCTTGTGGTACAGCCAGCACTCCGTATTTCTGTTCATCGCCGGCATGCTGGTCATCGAGCTGGCGCTGCAAGGCACCCATATCTGCAACCAGAACGTCATCTACCGGCTGGCCCCCGAAGCGCGCTCGCGCATCAATGCCTGCTATATGACGGGCTACTTCATCGGCGCATCGGCTGGCTCGGCCATCGGCGCCTGGGCCTGGCACCACGGCGGCTGGACGGGCGCCTGCATCGCCGGCACGGTGCTGGCCCTGCTCAATGTGGCGGTCTTGCTGGCGGACCGCAGGCTGTCCCATCCGGGCGCAGCGGCATCCCCGGCCAGCGCAGCGTGAAGACTCGCCTGCGACTGTCCGTTCGGCCATGTTGCCGGCAAGCGCTGGACTGATACGAGGACAATGGTAGGCTTGCAGTCCCTGCATGGCGGTCCGTCGCCGCCCGCATCGATACGAGAGAGAGACCATGTACCTCGACCAGCAACAAGCCCCCAATATCAACCAGCTCACCGCATTCCGCCGCGATCTGCACATGCACCCGGAGCTGAAGTACGAAGAGAACCGCACCGCCGACAAGATCGCAGCCTATTTGACGGCGCTGGGCATCCCGATGGTGCGCGGCCTGGGCACCACCGGCATTGTGGCCAGCATCCATGGCCGGGGGCGCGATGCCAGCAACCCCGGGCCTGCCATCGGCATCCGTGCCGACATGGACGCGCTGCCGGTGCAGGAGACCAACCAGTTCGGCCATATCAGCCAGTACCCGGGCCGCATGCATGCATGCGGGCACGATGGCCACACGACGATGGTGATGGGTGCGGCCGAGCTGCTGGCCGGCCAGCGTGATTTTGACGGCACCGTGCACCTTATCTTTCAGCCCGGCGAAGAAGGCGGTGCCGGCGCCCGCGCGATGATGAACGACGGGCTGTTTACCCGGTTTCCCTGCCAGGCCGTGTTTGCGCTGCACAACTGGCCCGCTCTGCCGCAAGGCCAGATGGGGGTGCGCGTGGGGCCGATCATGGCGGCCGCGCTGCGCTTTGAGATTGTGGTGCGCGGCCGGGGCGGCCATGCGGCCTTGCCCCATACCACGGTGGACCCGATTCCGGTGGCCTGCTCCATCGTCGGCCAGCTGCAGACCCTGGTCTCGCGCGGCACCGATCCGCTCGATGCGGCCGTGCTGACCGTCGGCAAGATCGAATCCGGTACGGTGGAGAACATCATCCCGGATGAGGCGCGCATCTACGGCACCTGCCGCAACCTGACCCTGGCCTCGCAGCAGTTCCTCATCGATGGGCTGCACCGGGTCTCCAGCCACATCGCCGAGGCGCACTTTGCCAGCGCCGAAGTCATCATCAAACCCGGCTACCCCAACACCACCAACCACCGCAAGGAAGCGCTCTTCATGGGCGAGGTGATGCGCGAGATGGTGGGCGCCACCCATGCCCACACCGATGTGCTGCCGGCCATGACGGCCGAGGACTTTGGCTTCATGCTTGAAGAAGTGCCCGGTGCCTATGGCTGGATCGGCAATGGCGCCGATGGCCAGCCTGGCGTGGGACTGCACAACCCGGGCTATGATTTCAACGACAACAACATCGCCCTGGGCGCCAAGTTCTGGGATCGCCTGGCACGCCGCTGGTTCGATACCCAGGCGCAGCGCTAAGGTCCCATCGCTGCAAGGGCGCGCACATCCGCAAGCCCTTGCGGCCATGATCTGGAGCCCGTTTTGCAGCGTTCAGCCACTCTCTCGCCCCTCCCCCACCGCCGCGCACGCGGCCTGCGCCTGCTGCCACCGCTGCTGCTGGGCCTGGCCTTGCTCGCCGGCGGCCATGCCGCCCAGGCCCGCACGCCGGCAGCAAGCTCGGCCACGCCAGCACCGCAGCTGGCACCAGCGGACAACCCCTCGTGCCCGGCGCCAGCCGCCAAAGATCCTGCGGTCTACCAGGCGGAATCGCGCAAGCCCCACCCGGACCGGGGTGTGCTGTGGGAACTGCGCAAAGGCGATGATCTCGCCTATCTCTGGGGCAGCATCCATGTAGGCCAGCTGCCCTGGATCTTTCCCGGCCCGCGCACCGCGCAAGCGCTGCGCGCAGCCCCCGCGATTGCGCTGGAGCTGGACCCGCTGGACCCCGCCACCCTGAAGGCGCTGACCGAGGCGATGCGCGAAGACAGTGACCGGCAAAAGCTGGTCATGCGCCAGAACCCCGAGCTGCAGACACGCATGGGCCGCATGGCCTTCGAATCCTGCGTGGACCAGACGACCTGGCACACCAATGCCGCCACCCTGGCCCGTCTGATCGCGCTGGGCATGCAGGACATGGCGCGCAGCGGCTACCACCCGGCCTACGGCATCGACCTGAACCTGGCAGCGATGGCGCATGCCGTCGGCAGGCCGGTGCAGGCGATCGAGACGGCGCAGGAGCAGTTGCTGGCCATGGGCCTGGGCGGCGGCGGGGTGCCCGCGCAGCTGGCCACGCCCGACGACATCCGCAAGGCGCTGAACGACATCGACAGCGGCAAGAACCGCCTGGTCGCCCAGCAGCTCGCGACCTATTGGGAAAGCGGCGACCTGGCCGCCCTCAAGCAGCTGATGCAGGACTGCCAATGCCTGGGCGATGTAGGCATGCAAGCGGCGCTGCTCGATACCCGCAACCAGCGCATGGCCGAGCGGCTGCCGGCGATGATTGCCGCGCAGCCCAATCTCTTTATCGCCGTGGGCATGCTGCACATGGTGGGCGACAACAACCTGCTGCAGCTGCTGCAAAAGCAGGGCTTCACGGTGCGGCAGTTGACGGGCAAGGGGGCCGATGCCCCAGCCGTTGCCGGCACGCCAGCCAAGGCCCGGTAAGCGCAGACCAGCGCCCATAAAAAACGCCGCCTGCTTTACAGCAGGCGGCGTAAAAACATCTGCGTCAATGCTGGCGTACTCAGGCCATATGGGGGCGCTGATCGTGCCTGGCCAGCATCTCTGCATAGGGCTCCAACACCCATTTTTGTTCGGCAGCGTCCGGGATCTGCGCCGCACTGGCGAGCACCACCTGGCCATGCTCGGCACACAGCTGCGCCATCGCGGCCGGGCTGATCAGGCCCTCCCGCAGCAGCAAGGCGGTCATTGCCATCAGCAAGGCGTTGTGCTGCACCAGCAGGTCCTGCGCACGCAGCATCTGCGCTTGCAGCAAGGCTTCGATACCGGCATTGGTAGGGGCCACTTCGGTATTGGTGTTGTCGCCCGGCTCCTGGGCCACATCGGTGCGTGACAGGCGCGCGCCAAAACCCAGGTGGCGCAGATAGCGTGCCGCGTCCGCCGTGGCCTGCCGGATGTCCTGCTCGGCGCCGGTGGTACAGGCCTCCTGGCCGAATACATGGCGCTCGGCCGCACGGCCGGCCAGACCCACGCAGACCATGTCCAGCATATTGCGCCGCGAGGTGGCCTGCAGCTCGGTAAAGCTGTTGTAGCCGCCTTCGAAGGTCGCGATATTGATCTTGAGCTCCTGCGGGGTGCGGCCAAACAGCAGCGCATAGACAAGACCATGGCCCGCCTCATGCACCGCCAGCAGCGCGCGGAAATCCGCGCTGGTGCGCTGCTTGACCTTGTTCAGATCCAGCGGCACCGCAAAGCACTGCTGCAGCACCTCGGGCGCATCCGGCAGCGCCAATTGCACCTGCAGCTGGGCCGCGCCAGCGGCCATCTGCACCTGCAATGGCTGGCCGGCCTGCGCGCCCTGCTCCAACGCCCACAGCGCCGCATCCACCAGCGCACTCGAGAGGATCGTGTGCACCGACGAGAACAGCGGCCGCGTCCCCTGGGTGGGGAAGACGGCGTTCTGGTAGATCTGCGCCAGCACATCGTGGCCGATGACAAAGCGCAGCCCGCAGTTGGCCTCGATGCCCTGCACATAGTTGTGCACCGTGGTCGCAATCAGCTGCTCGTAGGCCGCACGGCTGAACGACGGGTAGATCACATGCTGGTTGCCCAGCCGCGCGATCTGCTCGGGCTTGAAGCGCTCGGCCAGCGCACGCTTGACATCGATCAGCGACAAGCGGCTGGTGAGCCGGTGAAAAATGTCGGCGTCGGTGTCGCAGTCCTCGACGCGGCTGGCCGTCTCCGTGTACATCTCATCGAGGTTGCCACAGACAAAGACCAGCAGCTTGCTGTAATCGGTCTCCCAGGATTTCTGGGAGCTGCGAAACTGGATCAGCAATTGGTGAATGTAGTCATTGCTCCACTGCATGATCTCGAGCAACGGCGCATCGAGCTTGAGGCTGCGCTTGAGTGCCTGCGCGTCCCAGGCATCGATCTTGTAGCGCATCTTCTGCTTTTTGTGCCGCTCCTGCGCATCGTCCTCGTCGGCCCGTTCGGCGTCGTAGAGCGCGTCCGCCAGCTTGCGCTCGATGCTGTGCAACTCCGACAAGGCAGGCGGCAGCTTGCCATCCGACAACAAGGCCCAGACATCCTGGTAGCGCTCGACCTTGCTGTCATCGCCACGGCTGCTCACCGTGCGGTAACGCTGGAACTCATCGAGCACCAGGATGCCGGGCGCAGCTTCCACCAGCCCGGCACTCTCGAGCGTGCCGGAGATGGTCGATGCGCCATAGCTGTCACCGTTCTGGCTGAAGCCGTCCATCTGGACTTCGACAAAGCGATCATAAAAACCCAGCAGCTGCGCCAGGCGGCGCGTCAGCTGGGTCTTGCCCGTGCCTGTCAATCCCCACAGGCACACGATCACGGGGCGGGTAATGAGCTGGGGCATCACATACCAGGCGCGCACAGCGCCCGTCACACGGTCAATCACGTCATCAATACCGATCAATTCGGTTTTCAGCTGGGCCGCAATGGCCTGCAGGTTTTGCTGACGCTCATGCATCTGTACGCGAAGCAATAGCTCCGGGGAGGTTTTCATTTCTTTCATCTGATGGTTCTCTTCATCCGGCGCGGCCGCTCAATCCCCGCAGTCGGCGCGGCGCGTCATCTGTTGCAAGGCCATCCGGTCGGCACGGCGCTGGGCGCCTTGGCTGCGGATGTGCTTGCCCGCAGCGCCGGACAGACGCCGCTGGGCCATGGCCTTGGCAACAGGGTTGAAAGGAGTGGCATCGGCCACGATCAGCAACGCAATTGGTTGCTTCATGCGGCGCAAGGCCTTGACCCGGCCCTCTTCAAAGGCGCGGGAAACAGTTTTTGCACTCATCTGTGCGGTTCCTCAGGGGCCTCGCACGCCAATGGCCTGGTGGCTGGCGCAGCAAAACCCCAAAACAAAAAGCCCCGGCGCAGTAGCCAGGGCTTTTGTCGATCCCGGCTGCAGTGTGCAGGCGGCGATCTGGGCCAAGGCTAAACCATATGAACATGGTTTAGCCGGGGCAGAAACCGTGTTCAGTGGAGAGGGTTGAACATGAAACAGGACATAGCAAAAACTCCCAATGGTGCGCTGCAGAAGGTCATTCGTTACTGCAGCGATAAGAAGACGAAGGGTGGACTATAGCGGTAATTTGTTAATTACGCAAGCCCCATATGCAGGCTGTTGCATAAAACTGACCGTCAACCGCTGGCTTCGGCCTCTTTTGCGTGGCTTTTTGCGCATAAAACGCGGCAACACGCCAACCGGGGGAGCCAACCACGGCCGGCGCAGCAGACGGGTCAGTAACGCTTGCGGCCAGCCTTGCGATGCTTGGCGTGCTCGGCCTTCTTGGCCTGCTGCAAGGCCTCGGCCGCCTCGCCGACAGCGCGCCATTGCTCAAACTCTGCCGGGGTCTCCAAGGTAATGCGGCCCAGCATCTGGGTGCGAAAGTCGGTGATCAGCAGCTCAGCCGCCTTTTGCATGTTGATGCGCCCGCCGCTCATCACTGCGCCGCGCTTCTTGCCAATCAGGGTCAGCAGCTCGTCATCCGCGAGCGCCGCCATTTCCTCGTCACCCAGGCCCAGCTTGTAGCGCTCGTCCAGCTGGCGCGCATAGTGCTTTTGCAGGTACAGCAGCAGCTCCAGCGCCACCAGCTCGTCGTCATAGGCATTGCGGCCCACCGATCCGCAGGCCGCCAGGTTGTAACCCGTCTCCGGCACGATGATCTTGGGCCAGAGCATGCCGGGGGTGTCCCAGAGGTAGAAGTCATCGGCCAGCACAATGCGCTGCTCGTCCTTGGTCACACCAGCCTCGTCGCCGGCCTTGGCCTGGCCCTTGCCGCTCATGCTGTTGATCAGGGTGGACTTGCCCACATTGGGCACGCCGCAGATCAGCACGCGCATGGGCTTGGCCAGGCCGCCGCGCCCGGGGGCCAGCTGGCGGCAGGCTTCCACCAGGCGCTTGGCAGGGGCCGGCTCACTGGCATCCAGCGGCAAGGCCTTGGTTTCGTGCTGGGCCTCGTACCAGGCCACCCATTGCGCGGTGCGGCTGGCATCGGCCATGTCCTGCTTGTTGATGATCTTGAGCGTCGGCTTGTGGCCGGTCAGCTCGGTCAGCGCCGGGTTGGCGCTCGATCCTGGCATGCGCGCATCCAGCACCTCGATGACGACATCGATGTCTTTGATGCGCTCGGCAATCAGCTTGCGCGTCAGGTGCATATGCCCGGGGAACCATTGGATACTCATACTCTTGCTTTCGGGGGGAATGGCAGGCAGGCGGTGCGCAGGCAGGCGCGCTGTGCCGGATAATGCTGCCATGTCTTCTTTATCTCAACGCCAGTGGGATGCGCAGCGCAAATCCGATCAGGACCTGCTCATCAAAGGCATCATCTTGGTCTTGATAGGGCTGGTGATCGTGGTCTCGCCCTATGTCGCTCAGGGCGATATTGTGCAGGGAGTTTTCGCCAAGGCGCCGGCAGTGGGTTGGTTTTCCCTGGTATTGGGCGCGGCTTTTGTGCTGCGCTTTGGCCTGCGCCGCAAGGCCGTGCCACCCCGGCCCGAGCAGTGAACCCGGCCATCCCCCGCATCCAGCCACTGAGCAGCTTGCGGCAGGCGCGCCAGTGCTTTGCCGCGCTGCAGGCCAGTGCCAGCGCCCGGCAGATCAGCCTGCGCGAGCCGCCTGCAGCCCCCACCACCTGCTGCGGCCGGGGCTGCAATGGCTGCGTCTGGGAAGGCTTTTTTGCCGCTGCGATGTACTGGCAGGAATGCGCGCTGGAAGCGCTGCAGCCTTAAAGCCGCTGGTCCGCTAGAACCCTCAGGTCGATGAGGCCTGCGCAGGCTCGGCCTGCACAGGAGGCAAGGTCTCCTCACGCGCCAGCAACTGGCGGATCTGCGCTGCATCCTGCTGCAGCTGGCTGGCCAGGATGCGTGCAGTAGCCAGGCGCCGCATCAGCCAGGGAATGAGCTGGTCGCGGTCTTCGGGGCCCGGCACACGTTCGGGCGCCGGCATCTTGGCGGGGCGCGGGGCCTCGCCTTCGACAACGGCCGGTTGCTGAGGCGCCTGCAGCAGGCAGGCGTCGATGGTGGCCGCCGTGTCCTTGAGCTGCTGCACCGCAAACGGCGACGGGGTCTGGCCCCGGCGCATCATCAGCATGATCTTGACCGAGGACATCTGGCCCAGCAGCTGGTAGCAATGGGCCTGGAACAGCTCCAGCGCCTGCAGCGGTGGCTGCACGGCGCGCGGCTCCTTGAGCGAACGGTCCACGGCCTGGATCAGTGCAGACAGGCTGTCGTAGGCCTCGCGCCGGGCCAGGCGCCAGGCCAACTCGGGGGCATTGTCGACGGCCTGCAGCTGGTCCACCGCCAGCGAGGTGCTCGCATGCGCCGCCTGGGCCTTGAGCACGCGCTGCACCAGCGCCGGCAGCTGCGAGCGCTCCCAGGACGGCAGCACGTAGGCGAAGGCCCAGGCAATGCCGGTGCCGATCAGGGTATCGACCACGCGCTCGAACATATGGAAGGTGGTGCTGCCACCGGCATGCAGCATATGGGCCTGCACCAGGCCCAGCACCGTGGCGCCCATCGCGGTGAACAGGTAACGGCGCAGCGCAAAGCCGTGCGACACGCCCTGGGCCAGGGTCAGGCACAGAATCAGGCCCAGCGGTGACAGATGCGCCGACAGAATGGCCAGTGCCGCTACGCAGCCCAGCAAGGTGCCCAGCACCCGCACCGTGCGCCGCTCCAGGGTCTGCGCCAGGCTGCCGCGCAGCACCACGACAATCGTCAGCAGCACCCAGTAGGCATGGGCATTCCAGGGCAGGACCTGCACGACCAGGTAGCCCACCGCAATGGCCAGCGCCGCACGGATCGCATGGCGCAGCGGAGGCGCATCCCAGCTCATCAGGCCCTTGAACGGCGTCCAGGACCAGGCAGTGGGGCTGACAAACATCTGCCAGCTGGCGCGCACCACGGCCAGATCGGGCTCGATCTCGTCGCGGCCCAGGCCGATCAAACGGTTGACCTCTTCATGGATGCGCACAATGCGTTCGCTCAGCTCACGCGACAGCGCCTGGGGCGACACATCCGTGTCGTAGTGGTCGGGCAGCGATTCCTCCAGCCGCTGGGCTGGCAGCTGGCTGGCCATCTGCATCGGGCGCAGCAAGGCATCCAGATTGCTCATCGGCCGGGGCTTGCGGCCCAGCAGCAGGCTGTCGGCCAGGTGCACCACCTCCATCGCCAGCGCACGCAGCATGGCCTGCTGGGCCAGCAGCATCGGCGCCTGCTCGGGCGCCTTGCGCAAATGCTCCAGATCCAGCTCGCAGGCAAGCAGGTGGTCGCGGATCTCCAGCATCTGCATCAGCATGCCGGCCAGGCGCTGGCGGCGTGGCGTGCGCGGGCTCTCCAGCACAATGTCGCGGGCGGCCTGCAACTGGTCTGCAAAGGCCGCGTGCCGGGCCATCAACTGGCCCATGTGCTGCAGCGGTGCACTCCCCCGCGAGAACTTGCCAAAATTGCGGTCCGCCAGGTTGTCGCCATAGGCCTCACCGTCGACCGTCTCGCCTTCCAGGCCGACATGGCGGGCCGCTTCGGGCAGCACCATGCGGGCCTGCTCCAGCATCAAGGCAGCGAGCGACAGCACGGTATCGGCAATGAACTGCACGCGGTAGCGGAAATTGAGCAAGGTGTTGGCGATGACCGCATACACCAGGAACATGCCGGCACCGATGCTGAAGAACATCGTCGATTCGGCCGCTGCGGCCAGCAGCTGCCCCTCGGCCGGCTTGGGCACCGACATGCCCAGCACCATGGCCAGCACCACCGCAATCGCAATCGGCGCGCCGCGCTTGCCCCAGGCCATCCACAAAAAGCCCAGAAAGGTCGACACCACGGCCACCAGGCCCAGCAGCACCAGGTGCTGGTGCATCAACTGCACCATGAAAAACAGCGGCGCGCCCAGCAAGGGCGCGGGCAGCATGCGCCAAAACTTGCCCCGGCGCGGGGCCGGATTGTCGACGACGATGGTGACGATGACCCCAACCGAGGCCGCCGCCGCATGCTGGGTGCCCCAGATCAGTTGCACCAGGGTTGTGACCAGAAAGAGGCCCAGCGCCACTTCCAGCCCGTTGAGCACATAGTGGTTGAGCAGGCCACGCTTGAAGGTGCGCCAGCTGCGGTCGGAAGAGAAATGCGCCATGGAACAACAATATGAGAAATCAACACCGAATGATGTCGGACAAATGATAGCCAACGCGGGAAGCTATCAAATCAGAAGCACCCAGACTCATGCAAACGTTTGCATTCTGACCGCATCCGCTGCGGTATGCCAGCCACAAAAAAGCCCGCATCAGCGGGCTCTGGGGCAGCAGACCGGTCAGGACACGACCAGGTGCTCAGGCGACATATAACACTGGCGCCATTCCTCAAACGGGCCCGTGTCGGCCGCTTCCATGTCTTTTTGGGCCTGGATCGATTCGGCCGCCCGCTGCTGGTACTTGGCTGTCAGTGCATCGTTCCAGGGGCGGGCCAAGGTCTGCTCGCGGGCCCATTGCGACTGGGCAGCGCCAAAGGCCTTGAACGAGGCGCCGAACTGTTCGCTGACCGCCGCCAGCACCTGGGCCGAGGGTGTTTGCTCAGGGTGGGCCAGCAGATGCTGGGAGTGCTTGAGCGCCTGGCTGTAGTCGGTGGTGCCATGGGCCTGGTCCAGCGCCGCGGCAATCGGCTGGCAGGCTTGCAGAACCTCCTGGGCCCAGTCGGTCAGCAACACCTCCTTGCCTTGGCGCTGCAGGTGCAGGCCAGGCTCACGGCCGCGCTCGGCCACCATGTGCTGGTTGTGCTTCATCTCGGCGATTTCAGCCGGCGAATCGGGCGGGCTGTCGCTCAGCAGGCAGTGCAGCAGGAAGATGTCGAGCAGGCGCATGGTGGGAGCGGAGATGCCCATGCTGTCGAACGGATTGATGTCCATCAAGCGCACTTCGACGTATTCCACCCCACGCTCGCGCAGCGCATGCAGCGGACGCTCGCCGCGCTGCACGGTGCGCTTGGGGCGGATGGTGCCGTAGAACTCGTTCTCGATCTGCAGCAGGCTGGTGGCCAGCTGGTTGTACTCGCCACCGGGATTGAGGATGCCCACCTTTTCATAGGCCGGATAGGGCTGGGTCAATGCACCGTAGAGCGAATCGGCATAGCCCTTGAGGTGGTTGTAGCTGACGTTGATGGATGCCTGGGCATCGCTCTGGTAACCCAGGCGCCCCATGCGCAGCGAGGTGGCATGCGGCAGGTGCAGCGCGCCCTGGCCGTCGCCCAACGGCTGCAGCTGGTGCGGGCGGCCCTGCACGAAACAGGGACAGAGCACCGGCGAGGCACCAAAGAGGTAGAGCAGCAAAAAGGCCTGGCGGCGGAAATTGCGGATCAGTCCGAAGTATTCCTCACTGCCGACGCCGGGCAGCGACCAGTTGTAGTGGATGCCCGAGATGGTCTGCATGCGGCGGCCATAGCGGTGGCCCAGGCCCATGCGGTAGATGCTTTTGGAGCGGCCGATGTGCGAGGTGCCGAAACGGCCCAGCGGAATGTTCTCATCCGACGGCAGCGAGCAGGGCATGCTCGAGATCCACAGGCGCTCGTCGTTGGTCTGCAGCACCTGGTAGACGTACTGGTGCACCTCGGCGAGCTCGTCGAGGCAGGCCTGCACCCCTTGGTGCACGCCGGTGATGATCTCGATCTGCGACTCGCTGAAATCGGTCGTGATGCTGCTGTGCGTGAGCGCCGAGCCCAAGGCAGCCGGGTGCGGCGTGAGGGCCAGCGCGCCGTCATCGTTCACGCGCAAGCCTTCTTTCTCGATGCCGCGACCCATCTGCAGCAGGCGCTGCGCGCCAATGGCATCAATACGTTGTTGGATATGGTTCATCTGCGTTGTTCTTGTCAAAGCCGGGCTGCACGATAGCAGGTTGCCCGGCGACTGGCAGAGTATTGCACGCTCAGCCTGACCGGCCTTCGGGATTTAACCCAGGGACTGACGCATGCCCCGGCAAGTCATAGTAAGAAGCTGTTGCAATCGCGCTATCTGTTGCTTTATGCGCAAGCTCAGTGCAGCTTTTGCTGTGCCTTGCGGATTTCCAGATCGCCTTGCACAAAACCATTGTCCGGCACGATGTCGCCGCGGCGGTCGGTCAGCTCGGCCCACTGCTGGGCCAGGTGGCTGTCCATCTCATCCACCGGCACACTGTCGGCGCTCAGGTGGACCCCGCGTGTCATCGTGATGTGCGCGGCTTCGAAACTGCCCGCGCCCGCGCAGACAATGGCCCGTGTCGGTGCGCTCTCGTGCACCAGGGCCAGCATCGCGGGGCTGACCAGCTCGGGCCGCAGCGCACGCAGCATCTCGGGCGCCAGCAGGCCATCGGTCATGCGCGTGGCAGCCGTCGGCGCCAGCGCATTCACATGGATGTTGTACTTGGCCCCTTCCAGCGCCAGGGTCTGCATCAGGCCCACCAGCGCCATCTTGGCGGCGGCATAGTTGCTCTGGCCGAAGTTGCCAAACAGGCCCGACGACGAGGTCGTCATCAAGATGCGGCCATAGTTGGCCGCCTGCATATGGGGCCACACGGCCTTGCAGCAGTGCACGCTGCCCATCAGATGCACTTCCAGCACCGCGCGGAAGTCGTCCATCTCCATCTTGGCAAAACTCTTGTCGCGCAAGGTGCCGGCATTGTTGACCAGCACATCCACCTGGCCCCAGCGTTCCATCACCTGGGCGACCATGGCCTGCACGGCCGGCCAGTCGGTCACCGAGGCATGGCTGGCAATGGCGATGCCGCCCAGCGCCTCAATCTCACGCACCACCTTTTCAGCGGCGGACGAGTTGCCCTGGCCATCCACCGCGCCGCCCGGGTCGTTGACCAGCACCTTGGCCCCGCGCCGGGCCAGCGCCAATGCATGTTCACGCCCCAGCCCGCCGCCGGCCCCCGTCACAATCGCTACCTTGTCGCTGAAATCCAGACCCATACATTCGCACCTTTACGCCATGCGGGCGCTTTTGGCGCCCAATATTGGAAGAGGCCTGCTGCCTCTGATGCATTCGCACTGTACGTGTTCACATTTGCTTTGCACGGCGCTTGGGCGACAGACGCGGGGGAGACAACGCCGGCCGAGGCCGGCTACACGCTAGGGTTATCCCGAAAATGGCTGAACAACCATGTGGATAAGTGGCCATCGCGGGCCATTTAACCCGCTAAGCCCATGTTTTTATTAGCCACGTGTTACATTGCCCGCAATTTCAGCAAAACTGGCCTCATCCTTGCTTTCCAGCATCCATGCTTACCACACATGGCTGGGCAGCTATGCTTTTGATACAGGCTCCACTTTTCACACCGCCATGCCCATCACCCCCGAGCTCTACAACGCCCAGATCGACAACGAAGACATCCAGGTCGATGCCTGGGCAGATACGCCGCTGCTGCAGTCGCTGGAAGAAGGCGGCGTGGACTGGCCCAGCTCCTGCCGCAACGGCACCTGCCGCACCTGTGTCGGCCGGCTCAAATCGGGCAGCGTCCACTATGAGATCGAGTGGCCCGGGCTCAGCGCCGAGGACAAGGAAGCGGGCTGCGTCCTGCCGTGCGTGGCCTATCCGGATGGCAATGTCGTGCTATTGCGCGGCGAATACTGAGCGCTGCCCGACAGCCAGGCTCGGCCGCAATTGACCCGGCACGCTACTCCCCAGAAGCGGCAAAGCCGCCCAGCAGGGGAGCAGCTGGTCTAAAATTGGGGTTTTTACTGTCTGACCTGCTGCAGATCTGCGGCCAGACATGACACAAGTTCTTTAAAGGCATTCCATGAGCAGCCCCCTGATCCCTGCGCCGATCTCTCCGGTGGAGGACATTGTTGCCGAGATGCGCGCTGGCCGCATGGTCGTTCTGGTCGATGAAGCCGACCGCGAAAACGAAGGTGACCTGGTACTGGCGTCCGACCATGTCACGCCGGAAGCCATCAACTTCATGGCCAAGTGGGGCCGGGGCCTCATCTGCCTGACCTTGACCCGCGAGCGCTGCGAGCGCCTGCAGCTGCGCCAGATGACCGCCAACAACGGTGCGCCGCTGTCCACCGCGTTCACCGTCTCCATCGAGGCGGCCGAAGGCGTGACCACCGGAATTTCCGCCGCCGACCGCGCCCGCACCGTACAGGCTGCGGTGGCACCCAATGCCCAAGCCAGTGATCTGGTGCAACCTGGCCATATCTTCCCGTTGCAGGCAGTCGATGGCGGCGTGCTGATGCGTGCCGGCCATACCGAAGCCGGCTGCGACTTGGCGCGCCTGGCAGGCTGCTCGCCCTCCTCCGTCATCTGCGAAGTGATGAAGGACGACGGCACGATGGCCCGCCTGCCCGATCTGCAGCTGTTCTGCGCAGAGCATGGCATCAAGATCGGCACCATCGCCGACCTGATCGAATACCGCAGCCGCCACGAATCGCTGGTCGAGCGCATCAGCAGCCGCCCGCTGCAAACGGCGCATGGCGAGTTCACCGCCCACCTCTACCAGGACCATGCCAGCCACGCCGTGCACATGGCCCTGGTCAAGGGCAGCGTGCAGGCCGACAGCGATGTGCCCGTGCGTGTGCACGAGCCCCTGTCGGTGATGGACCTGCTCGAGACCGGCCGCGCGATGCACAGCTGGACCCTGGACGCCAGCCTGGCCTACCTGCAGCAGCAAAGCTGTGGCGTCGCCGTGCTGCTCAACTGCAATGAAAGCGCCTCACAGCTGATCCGCCAGTTCGACGGCAAGGCACGCGCCGCGCAAGCCCCCGAGCGGGGCCGCATGGATCTGCGCACCTACGGCATTGGCGCGCAGATCCTGCGGGACTGCGGCGTGCAGAAGATGCGCCTGATGGGCGCGCCCCGCCGCCTGCCCAGCATGGCCGGTTACGGGCTTGAGATCACCGGATACATCAACAAGGAATAACACATGTTTGGAGCAGAAAAAGGCAGCGCAGCAAACCTGGACGGCAGCGCGCTCGCCATCGGCATTGTGCAGGCCCGGTTCAACGAAAGCATCACCGACAGCCTGGCCCAGGCCTGCCTGCAGGAGCTGGCCGCGATGGGCGTGCAAGCCGAGAACATCCGCCATGTCAAAGTACCCGGCGCACTCGAAGTGCCCGTGGCGCTGCAAGCGATGGCCGAATCCGAAGAATTCGATGCGCTGATCGCGCTGGGCTGCATCATCCGCGGCGAAACCTACCACTTTGAACTGGTGGCCAACGAATCGGGCGCAGGCGTCACGCGCATCGGGCTGGATTTCCAGATCCCCGTTGCCAACGCCATCCTCACCACTGAAAACGAAGCCCAGGCCATTGCCCGCCAGGTCGACAAGGGGCGCGATGCCGCCATCGTCGCCGTCGAGATGGCCAATCTGCTGAAAACACTATGAACGAAAACGACCAGAACGCGCCCTCCTCCAGCCCGCGCCCTCCGCGCCAGGCCCGCAAGGGCCTTACCTCCACCGGCGCGCGCAAGGCTGCCTCCAAGTCCACCCGCAGCCGCTCGCGTGAGTTCGCGCTGCAGGCGCTCTACCAGTACATCCTGAGCGGCAACAGCGCCACCGAGATCGACCTGTTCACGCGCGACCTGGCTGGCTTTCACAAGGCCGATGCCGCCCATTACGACGCGCTGCTGCACGGCTGCATCGAATCGGCCGAGCAACTCAATGCGCAGATCGTCCCGCACCTGGACCGCAAGATGGACGAGATCTCGCCCATCGAGCATGCCTGCATGTGGATTGGCGTCTATGAGTTCCAGCACTGCCTGGATGTGCCATGGCGCGTGGTCATCAACGAGAGCATCGAGCTGGCCAAGGAATTTGGCGGCACCGACGGCTACAAGTATGTGAACGCGGTGCTCAACGCGCTGGCCCCGAGCCTGCGCGCCGTTGAAGTGGCGGCCGACCGCAACAACGCGGCCTGATCGCGCTGACAACCGATGCCCATGCCTGCGCGCTGGCATCGGTTTTTTCTAAGGGCTTAGCCGCCGCCAGTTATACTTTTGATAGCACACTCTGTGCTGGCCCATACGCCGCCAACGCTGTGGGTGCCCTCTGATCCAAGCCGAAGACCATGAAAATCGCCACCCGAGCCGAGCGCATTGAGCCGTTTTATGTGATGGAGGTCGCCAAGGCCGCCCAGGCACTGGCGGCCCAGGTGGCGGGCAGCGCGGAGCCGATGATCTTTCTCAACATCGGCGAGCCGGACTTCACCGCGCCAGCGCTGGTGCAGCAAGCCGCCGACCGCGCCATCCGCGAAGGCCGCACCCAGTACACACCGGCGCTGGGCATCGAGCCTTTGCGCCAGGCGCTGTCCGATTGGTACCAGCAGCGCTTTGGCGTCGATGTGCCAGCGCGCCGCATCGTCATCACCGCCGGCGCATCCGCTGCCTTGCAGCTGGTCTGCCTGTCGCTGATCAACGCCGGCGACGAGATCCTGATGCCCGACCCCAGCTACCCCTGCAACCGCCACTTTGTCAGTGCGGCAGAAGGCAGGGCCGTGCTGCTGCCCACCACGGCCCAAGAGCGCTTTCAGCTGAGCGCCGACAAGGTGCAGGCCGCCTGGAGCGACCAAACCCGTGGCGTGCTGCTGGCCTCGCCCTCCAACCCCACCGGCAGCTCGATTGCGCCGCAGGAGCTGCGCCGTATCCATGAGGTGGTCAAGGCCCGCGATGGGGTGACCATCATCGACGAGATCTACCTGGGCCTGTCCTATGACGAGGCCTTTGGCCAGACTGCGCTGGCGATCGATGACAACATCATCTCGATCAACAGCTTCAGCAAGTACTTCAACATGACCGGCTGGCGCCTGGGCTGGGCCGTGGTGCCCGAAGCGCTGGTGCCTGTGGTCGAGCGCGTGGCGCAGAACCTGTTCATCTGCGCCAGCACCATTGCCCAGCATGCGGCACTGGCCTGTTTTGCGCCCGAGAGCATGGCCGAGTACGAGCGCCGCCGCGCCGAGTTCAAGGCCCGGCGTGATTACTTCATCCCGGCGCTTGAAGCACTGGGCCTGCCCGTGCCGGTCGCACCCGATGGCGCCTTCTACGCCTGGGCCGACTGCAGCGAGGCTGCCAGGAAGCTCGGCGTTGAAGGCTCCTGGGACTTTGCCTATGCGGTGATGGAGCGGGCCCACCTGGCGATCACCCCGGGCCGCGACTTTGGCAGCCATGACACCGGCCGCTTTGTGCGCTTTTCCACCGCCAACTCGATGGAGCAGCTGCAAGAGGCCATTGCCCGGCTGCGCAAGCTGCTGGCCTGATGATGACCGCTGCGCGCCGCTCTCTGTCAGCATCCTCGCACGAGGATCCGCGCGGCACTGCGCTGTTTCTTCGTTATAGAGCCAATTTGAAAGGCTATATCCATGGCCTTTGAGTTCCCCATCCGCATTTACTGGGAAGACACCGATGCCGGCGGCATCGTCTTTTACGCGAACTACCTCAAGTTCATGGAGCGGGGCCGCACCGAATGGCTGCGCTCGCTGGGACTGGAGCAGCAGCGCCTGCGCGAGCAGGTCGGCGGCATGTTCGTGGTCAGTGAAGCGACTATCAAATATTTACAACCTGCTCGCCTGGACGATGAACTCATCGTCACCGCAGAACTCCAAGATGCGGGGCGCGCCTCCATGCAGATCACACAGCGGGTGCTCTTAAAACAGAAGCAACCAACAGATACACCTCAACTGCTGTGTGAGGGCACAATTCGTATCGGCTGGGTCGACGCTGTCAGCATGCGCCCGGCAAGAATTCCTCAAACCCTGATCCAAACCATCTCATGAATTCCCAAGAAATGTCCATTGCCAGCCTGGTCTTGCATGCCAGCTGGGTGGTGCAACTCGTGATGCTAATCCTGGTGGCCGCCTCGGTCGCCTGCTGGGCAACGATCCTGCGCAAGGTCGGCATGCTCAAAGCCATCAAGAACAAGAATGAGACCTTCGAGAGCGACTTCTGGTCCGGCTCCAGCCTCAACGAGCTCTACCAGAACGCGATGCACAACGTCAAAGCCTGCGGCCCGATGGAACGCATCTTTGCCAGCGGCATGCGCGAGTACCAGAAACTGCGCGAGCGCCACATCACCAACCCCGACACCTTGCTGGACGGCACCCGCCGTGCCATGCGCGCGAGCTTCCAGCGCGAGATGGACGAGATCGAATCGGGCCTGTCGCTGCTGGGAACGATCGGCTCCGTCTCTCCGTACGTCGGCCTGTTCGGCACCGTCTGGGGCGTGATGCACGCCTTCACCGGATTTGCCAGCATGGAGCAGATCACCCTGGCTACCGTTGCGCCCGGCATTGCTGAAGCCCTGGTGGCCACTGCGATGGGTCTGTTCGCGGCCATTCCCGCCGTGACCGCCTACAACCGCTTCTCCAGCGGCATTGACCGCATCGCCAGCCAGCAGGAAACCTTCATCGAAGAGTTCTCCAACATCTTGCAGCGCAACCTGGGCGCCCAGCCGCTGCACGCAGCGCACTAAATACAAAGGAAACAGCCATGCCGGCCGTAGCCTCTCGCGGTAAACGCAACCGCCGCACCGTCAACGAGATCAACATGGTGCCCTTCATCGACGTGATGCTGGTGCTGCTGATCATCTTCATGGTCACCGCCCCCATGCTGACGCCGGGCGCCATCAACCTGCCCAAGGCAGGCAAGAGCGAGCGCCCGCCCACCAAGAACATCGCCCATGTCCTGCTGGACAAGGACGGCTCGATCCAGCTCAAGACCGGCAATGTCACGCAGACCGTGGCCGCTGGCGATCTGGCCGACCGGGCCAAGGCCTGGCAAGCGGACAACCCGCCTGAGGACAGCGCGATGCTGATCGTGGCGGACAAGGACCTGACCTACCAGAAGGTGATCGATACGATGTCGACCCTGCAGAAGGCCGGTGTCAAACGTGTTGCCCTGCAAGTGGCAGGCGGCAGCCAATAAGAAGAGTCGCCATGTCCCCTCGTCAAGAGCGCGATCAGCTTGCTCCACCCCGTCCACCGTCCCGGACCAAATCCTGGGCGGTGGCGACTGCCGCCCACCTGCTGGTGGTCGTCGCCCTGCTCTGGACCGTGCGCAACCCGCGCGACAGCGATCAGCCCTCGGTCGAGGCCGAGCTATGGGCGCCCACCAATGAGCAGGCTGCGCCCGCACCACTGACGCCGCCCCCACCGCCTCCGCCCGTGGCACCGCCACCACCGGCACCGGTGCCGCCGCCTCCCCCGCCCGCACCCGCCCCGGCCGTGACCACGCCCAAACCCGTGGCCGCCGTGCCGGACGAGGATGACCGCGAGTCCGAGATTGCGCTGCGCAAGAAGAAGGAGCAGGAAGCCAAGCAGCGCGAGCAAAAGGAGCGTGAACTGGCCCAGCGCAAGGAAGCCGAGCGCAAGAAACAGGCCGAGCAGGACAGGAAGGAGCGCCTGGAAGAAGAGCGCCAGGAACGCCTGCAAAAGGAAAAGGACGCCCGCGAAAAAGCCGAAAAGGCGGAGCGGGACCGCAAGGAAGCCGACCGCAAGAAGCAGGCCGAGCAGGACAAGAAGGACCGTCTGCAGAAGGAAAAGGACGCCCGCGAGAAGGCGGAGAAGGACAAGGCCGAACGCGAGAAGGCAGAAAAAGCCAAGGCAGAAGCCGACGCCAAAGCCAAAGCTGCAGCCGACGCGAAGGCCAAGGCTGCCGCCGATGCCAAGGCCAAGGCCGCTGCAGACGCCAAGGCCAAGGCAGCAGCGGACGCCAAGGCCGCCGAAGCCCAGCGCCAGGCCAATCTGGCACGCATGGCGGGCATGGCCGGTGCGGCAGGCGCCAGCGGCAGCAGCCAGGGCGGCTCGACCTCGGGCACCGCCAGCGGTCAGGGTGGCCCATCGGCCGGCTATGGCGGCAAGGTGGCCGCCAAGGTGCGCCCCAACATCACCTTCCCGGATGACATTCAGGGCAATCCGCGGGCCGAGCTGGAAGTGCGCGCCGCCCCGGATGGCACCATTGTGGGTGTGCGCGTCACCAAGTCCAGCGGCAACAAGGCCTGGGACGATGCCGTCGTCCGTGCCATGCACAAGACGGAAACCCTGCCGCGCGACACCGATGGCCGGGTGCCTTCCAGCCTGGTCATCGGCTTCCGCCCCAAGGACTGAAGACCTGTTCGTCTTCCTGAAAAAAATGCCCTCGGCCACCTTGGCCGAGGGCATTTGTCCTTTGAAAGGAAGCGTGCAGGCACCGCCCTTGCGGGCGCCCGCCATGGAAGGTGTTTACGCGCTCAGGTCACCATGTAGCCGCCATCGACCGGCAGCACCACCCCGGTCATAAAGCTGGCTGCCGGCGTGCAGAGGAACACCGCTGCCTGCGCCACATCCTGCGGGGTGCCCCAGCGCCCCAGGGGCGTGCGCGCGAGGATGGGGCCTGAACGGGCCGGGTCGTCCTGCAGCGCCTGGGTCAGCGGCGTCGCAATCCAGCCTGGGGCAATCGCATTCACCCGGATGCCGTCGGCCGCATAGGCAATCGCGAGCGACTTGGTCAGCTGGCCAATACCCCCCTTGCTGGCCGCATAGCCGGGCACCAGGCCGCCGCCGAAGAAAGTCAGCATCGATGCGGTGTTGACAATGCAGCCGCGCCGGGCACGCAGCTTGTCGCGCGTGGCGGTGCAGACCCGCATGGTGCCGGTCAGGTTCACCTCCAGCACGCGCTGGAAAACCTCCACATCGTGCTCCAGGCCGCGCTTGATGATGCCCGCGCAGTTGAAGACGATGTCGAGTTCGTCCAGATCGGCCAGCGCCCCATCCAGATCGGCCTGGCGGGTGACATCGGCCTGGCGCACTTCCACCCCGGCGTCCAGCGTGCCGTCGCCGTCGCCCAGGCCCAGCGCAATCACCCTCGCGCCCAGCGCGGCCAAATGGTTGGCAATCACCGCGCCAATGCCTTGGGTGGCCCCAGCCACCAAGGCAGTCTTGCCTGTCAACAGGTCTTTCTGGTAGGTCGTAGTCATCACTCGCATCACTCGCTTGGGGCTCAGTTCTTCATGTCCAGCAGTTTGATCAGGTCAGCGAAATAGCTCGCATCCTTCATCATCTGGTTGCGGAAACCCTGGTCGTCGGCATAGACAAAGCCCAGATTCTGCTTGGCCAGCACTTCCTGGAAGGCGGGCTCATCCACCGTCTTCTTGGCGGCCGTCTTGAGGTAATCCAGCACATCGGCCGGCAGCTTCTTGGGGCCGGCAATGCCGCGCCAGGTGCCAATGCTCAGATCGATGCCCTTTTCCTTCAACGTGGGCACCTTGTCAAAGTTCTTGACGCGCTGGTCGGCCATCACGGTCAGCATCTTGAGCTTGCCTGCCTGCAGTTGCTGGGCCACTTCGGCCGGGCTCACCGCCACCGCATCGACGTGGCCGCCCATCAGCGCCAGCACGGCCGGGCCTGCCCCCTGGAATGGAATGTGGTTGAACTTGATGCCGGTCTTGTCGCCCAGCGCGGTGGCTGCAAAGTGCCAGATCGAGCCATTGCCGGCATTGCCCACGCCCATCTTGCCGGGCTCCTTCTTGGAGGCGGCGAGGAACTCCTCAATCGTGTTCCACGGCGCATCGGCGCGCACGGTGATCGCGGCCGGGTCGGCGTTGAACTGGATGATGGGCTGCACATCGTCGTACGAGAACTTGGCCAGTCCCATCGGCTTGAGGGTGACCAGCTCCACCGTCACCACGGCCAGCTTGTAGCCGTCGGGCTTCGCATTGATCATGTCGGTCCAACCGATGGCGCCGCTGGCTCCGGGTTTGTTGATCACCACCACGCTTTGCGGAATGTGCTTGCGCGCCGCCTCACCGAAGGCGCGGGCCACGCCGTCGGTGCCGCCACCAGGCTGGAAGGGCACGATCAGCTCGATCTGGCGCGCCGGAAAGTCCGCCGCCGCCGCCCAGCCGCTGATGCCCATCAGCACAGCGCTGGCACCGGCGGCGACAAAGCCCATGGCGCTGCGGCGCGTTTTGTTCATGTTCATACCGTCTCCTGCTTTTTACTTTGTCGTGCAGTTTCAATAGGTCGCACGTCCACCGGATACATCAAACACCGCGCCTGTGCTGAATGAGCAGGCGTCCGACGCCAGCCATAGCACCTGGGCGGCAATCTCCTCGGGCTCGCCCAGGCGCCCCATCGGACTCTTGGCGACCATCGTGGCTACATGGTCGGGGGCCATCTGCTCCAGAATGGGCGTGCGCACCGCCGCCGGCGCTACCGCATTGACCAGCACACCACTGCCCGCCAACTCCTTGCCCAGCGACTTGGTCAGCGCCAGCACCCCGGCCTTGGCCGCGCTGTAGGCCGATGCATTGGGCGTGCCTTCCTTGCCCGCGAGCGACGCGATGTTCACCACCCGGCCATAGCCCTGGGTGCGCAGCACCGGCACCACGGCCTTGCAGACGTTGTAGACGCCCACCAGGTTGATCGCAATCACCCGCTGCCAGACAGCATCGTCAAACGCATCCAGTGCCATCGTGGGCCCGGTGATGCCGGCGCTGTTGATCAGCATGTCCACACGGCCCAGGCGGGCCAGGGTCTGCGCCAGCGCAGCCTGGATGCTGGCTGGCTCGGTCACATCGACGCGGCAGAACAGCGCGTCGCCGGCGCCTGCTGCGGCAGGCGGCTGCAGATCCCAGACCGCCGCCCGCGCGCCCGCCTGCTGCAAGGCCTGCACCAAGCTGGCACCAATGCCGCTGGCGCCACCCGTCACCACGGCTACACGGCCGCCAAATTGGTAGCTGCAATCGGCCATGTCAGCGAATGAACTGGTTGGTGTAATCCGCGCCCAGGCCAACGGCCTCGAAGTGCTTGCGGCACATCTCTATCTTGGTGAACACGTCCTCAAAGCCCATGCCCTTGCCCCAGGGATCGGTGTAATACATGACACCGTTGACCTGGAAGTAGGTGATCATTTCCTCGCAGTCTTCTGGCACGTACAAGGTGTGGGTCTCGCCGGGGGGTTCGAACACATAGCTGCCTTCCTTGGCCCACCAGTCGTGTTCCAGGTATTTCCAGCGGCCCTTGAGCACAAAGCCATGCACCGCCTGCGGGTGGCGGTGGCGGCTGAGCACGCCGGACTTGCGCACCTTGAGCAGGTTCATCCAGTAGCCCTGGCTGGCATTGAGGCACAGGGGACGGAACCAGACATTCTCCGCCTGCGGCACCCACAGCCGGTCATCGGTGGGGATGGCGCTCTCCACCACGATCTCGGGCAGCGCATCGGGCGGGTTCGGGTACTGGTAGGGCATCAACGGGGTCTGGTCGGGGCTTTCTACGGGCATTTATCCACCATATGGACAGAAGTTCATAATATGGATAATTGTAGAGATCACCGAAAGACCTGCAGCCCAGGCAAACCCCAGGCCTTGGAGGGCACAGACATGTTGGCGACACAGACCCGACTGCATCAGCGAGCAAACGGGCACAAAAAAGCCCGGCTGTGGAGCCGGGCTTCAGTGTGAAGAGGTGCAAGCCATTGCGCGATCAGGAATCCACCCAATTGACCATGCCGCTGAAGGCCGTCACCAGCACGATGATGCCAAACACGATGCGGTACCAGGCAAACGGCACAAAACTGTTGGAGGCGATATAGCGCAGCAGCCAGCGCACGCACAGCCAGGCGCTGATGAAAGAGAAGATGAGACCAGTCGCGAACATGGGGATGTCGGCCATCGACAGCAGTGCGCGCTCCTTGTAAAGGCTGTAGACCCCTGCGCCGATCAAGGTAGGGATCGCGAGGAAGAACGAAAAGTCGGTGGCCGCCTGGCGCGACAGGCCCATCAGCATGCCGCCGATGATGGTCGAGCCGCTGCGGCTGGTGCCGGGGATCATCGCCAGACACTGCACCAGGCCCACCTTGAGCGCATCGAGCGGCGTCATCTCATCGACGGTCTGCACCCGCACATGGGCGGACTGGCGCTTTTCGGCCCAGAGAATGACAAAGCCGCCCAGGATAAAGGTGGTGGCCACCACGACCGGCGTGAACAAATGCGCTTTGATGTACTTGCCAAACAACAGGCCCAGCACCACCGCCGGCAAAAATCCGATGAAGACATTGAGCGCAAACCGCTGCGCCTGGCGGCTCGATGGCAGGGCCACCACGGTGCTGCGGATCTTTTGCCAGTACACCAGGATCACCGCAAAGATGGCACCGGTCTGGATCGCAATGTCGAACACCTTGGCCTTGGCATCGTCGAATCCCAGCAGGCTGCCCGCCAAAATCAAATGCCCTGTCGAGGAGATCGGCAAGAACTCGGTCAGCCCCTCCACCACGCCCATGATGGCGGCTTTGATCAACAGCAAGGTGTCCACAACAGTCTTTCCAAAAAATCGGTGTGCCGATTATCCAGCGGCCCAACACGCGTCACAGCGCTGGCCCCGTAGCGCGCACGAAAATTTACACAATGCAGCGCCCTCCCCTGCCTGCCTGCTATGGCGCCGGCAACGCCACGACCTGCACGGCCCCGCCTGCCGGCAGCAAGGGCTCGTAATGCGCCAGAACCAGGTAGCGGCACTGCGCGGCCAGTGGTGGGGCTGCCGCTTGCAAGGCCTCGCGCAGAAAACTCAGCGCCGGTTTGTCCAGCCCCGACGTAGGCTCATCGAGCAGCACCAGCCGGGCGCCACTGGCCAGGCCCAGCGCGATGACCAGCTTGCGCAGACTGCCGGTGGACAGCGCCAGCAAAGGCTTGGCGCCATGCGGGGCCAGATCAAAGCCCGCTTGCCATTGCCCAAAAAGTGCCTCATCCCAGCCCGGGCAGTCGCGGCGCATCTGCGCGATCCAATCCGCCACCACCGTCGTTCCGGCTGGCATCGTGGCAGGCAGGCGCGGCTCATGCCAGAACACCAGGCCAGCGCTGTTGAGCGCCTGCGCTGTCTGGCCATCGATCCGCAGACTGCCGCCGCTGGCCTGCAACTGCCCGGCCAGCAATTGCAAGGCGGTGGTCTTGCCGGCGCTCAAGCCGTCGACCAGCTGCACCAGGCCGGGGGCGGCCTGCCAGTGCCAGCCGGCCAGCAGCGGGCCCGCTTGCGGGTATGAAAAATCCAGCGCATTCCAATCCAGGCTCATAGGGGTATCCGGCTTGCTTGCTTAACTCCTAAAAACATAGCATAAAATCCCGCCATATCGATGAAAAACCCGCACATGCTCGACTATTTGGACTTTGACACCAGCGATGACGGCGAGGGCATCAGCAGCCTGGATGCGATGGCCTATGCCAAGGCCGCCCAATGGCCCGCGCTGGCGGCTGAAGTCACGCAGTTGCTGGCCTGGTGCAGCGATGCCTTTGGCGCCCCCGGCGCGCTGGAAGAGGGCCATGCCTGGGATCTGGACCTGCAGCTGCAAAACGATGCCGGTGATGCGCTGGCCTTGCACTGGGATGCGCGCCAACGCCAGCTGCTGGCACCCCAGGCCGCGCAGCAGCCCGCACTGCAACTGAGCCTGACCCTCAGCGGCCCCGATCCCTTTGCCCAACAGGTAACCGAGCAGTTTCTGGGCGATAGCGCGTAAATACGCGACGCGGACCTAGGCCGCCAGCATCAGGTCCAGGTTCTGCACCGCCGCACCCGATGCGCCTTTGCCCAGGTTGTCAAAAATAGCCGCCAGCAGCACCTGGCCCTGCGCCTCGTTATGGAAGACGCTGAGCTGCATGGCATTCGTGCCGTTGAGCCGTTGCGGATCCAGCTGCGTGAGCGCTTTGGCCTCGTCCAGCGACAAGACCTGCACATCGGCCGCCTGCGCATAATGCCGCGCCAGGCAGGCCTGCAGCGCAGCGGCATCCACACCGGGCGGCAGCAGGCGCAAGGCCAACGGCACCGTCAGCACAATGCCTTGGCGGTAGGCGCCATAGGCTGGCACAAACAGCGGGCGCGCGGCCAGACCGGCGTGCAGCGCAATCTCCGGCGCATGCTTGTGCGCCAGCTCCAGCCCATAGACCTGGAAGGCCGGTGCCGGGGTATCGCCACCGCCCTCATGCGCCTCCACCCCAGCGCGCCCGCGCCCGGAGTAGCCCGATACCGCATGCACGCTGATGGGGTAGCTGGCAGGCAGCAGCCCGGCCTGCACCAACGGCAGCAGCAGGCCCACCGCGCCGGTCGGGTAGCAGCCCGGGTTGCTGACCCGGCTGGCTTGCGCAATGCGCGCTGACTGCGCTGCCGACATCTCCGGAAAACCATATACCCAATCGGCCTCGGTGCGGTGCGCCGAACTGGCATCGATCACCCGCACGGCAGGGTTGACGATGGACTGCACCGCTTCGCGAGCGGCTGCATCCGGCAGGCAGAGGATGGCGATGTCGCAGGCATTGATGGCTTCGGCCCGGAGCTGGGCGTTCTTGCGCTCCGCTGCAGGCAAGGTCAGCAGGCGGATACCGGAGCGCCCGCGCAGCCGCTCATGGATCTGCAGGCCGGTGGTGCCCTGGTCGCCGTCGATAAAAACAAGAGGAGTGCGCATATGCAGATGACTTCCGTGAATGCGGGCGCTGGCCCATCGATGAAGCCGCTATGTTCCGCCGCGCTCTAGAATAATGAAAGTTGAATTTCATAAACCAGACATTCAGCTTTTCTGAATTTGGAGCCGCGATGCGAGAAATCAGCCTGGACCGTTTGCGCACGTTGGTGGCGATTGCCGACCAGGGATCGTTCATCAAGGCCGCCCACCGCCTGCATTTGGCCCCCCCCACGGTCAGCCTGCATATCGCCGAGTTGGAGGAGCGCATTGGCGCGCCGCTTCTGTCGCGCAAGCGTGGCCAGGTCAGGCCCTCGGCCATTGGGGAGGTGCTGGTCGCACGCGCCCGCCGTCTGCTGGGCGATGCCGAGCAGGCGTTGAGCGACATACAACGCCAGGTGCAAGGGCTGGAAGGGCGGGTGCGGCTGGGCGCCTCGACCGGCGTCATCGCCCATCTGCTGCCGCAGGCGCTCGCCGTGCTGCGCGACCAGCATCCCGGCATTGACGTACAGATCAGCGTCCAGACCTCGGAAGAAACACTGGCGCGGCTGGTCGATGGCAGCCTGGATGTGGGGGTGACGGCCCTGCCCCAGCCGGCCGTGGCTGGCCTGGTGATCAAACCCTGGCGACGCGATCCCGTGATGGCCTTTGTGCCTGCCGATTGGAAAAGCCCAGCCCGCATCACGCCCCAGTGGCTTGCCAGCCAGCCCCTGATCCTCAACGATGCCAGCACACGCCTGTCAGGCCAGACCAGCGAATGGTTTGCCGCCGGCGGCCACCACCCGGTGCCACGCATTGCGCTGAACTACAACGACGCCATCAAGAGCCTGGTCGCCGCCGGCTATGGCGCCACCTTGCTGCCGCACGAGGCCACCGCCCCTGCGCCGGATGCGCGCATCGCCATGCGCCCGCTGCGCCCAGCGCTGTGGCGCCGGCTGGGCATGGCCCACCGCGCCGGCTATGTGGAGCCTTCCACCCAGCATGTGCTGGACGTGCTGTGGGGGCTGCGCCTGGGGTGAGCGGCACACCGGCAAGGCCGGGCTGAAAAGCCAGGCCTGTGCAGCACCCCAGCCGCCAAGTCACTCGCGCGATCAACCGGTCCTTGCACTGCCTGGCGCGATGCGCTTTGGGCGCTGCGCCAGCCGCATGCGGCCCGCATTCATCAGCAGCATCCCGGCAATCGCCGCGCCACCGCCACGCAGCAAGGAAGCTGTGACCGGCTCAGCCAGCCACAGGCTGGACAGCAGCATGCCAAACAAGGGCACCAACGACATATAGGCGGCCGCTGCCCCGGCGCCCAGCTCCTGCACGCCCTTCAGGTACCAGGCATAGGCCAGCGCGGTGGCCCCCAGCGCCAGCGCGACCAGGCTGTACCACACCTCGGCGCGCACATGCACCAGGCCTGCCCAGGCGCTTGGTCCCTCCGCCACCAGACTGGCGCCCAGCAGCAACAGCGCGCCGATACTGGCGGTCGCAGCCGTCGTGGTGAGCGGATCGATGCTGGCCAGCACCAGGCGGCCCAGCAAGGTATAGCCCACCCAACAGGCCGCGCAGCCCAGCAGCAGCCACTCTCCAGCCCCCGCAGCGCTACCCTGGGCCCAGCCCCAATGGCCACCGCTCAGGGCATACAAGGCGCCGCCCACCGCCAGCCCCAGGCCGATAAAAATGGGCAGATTGATGCGTTCACGAAACAGCAGCACCGCCAACAGCATCGTCAGCACCGGATTGAGTGCGACCACCATCGCCGCTTTGCCGGCAGGCACGGTTTTGAGCGCCAGCAAGAAGAACAGCGAGTAGCCCAGCACCCCCACCGCCGACGCAGCCGCCAGCCCGAGCCACTGCCGCCACGCCAGATGCCACAAACGACCCATGCGCCCGGAATGGCCGATCCACAGCAGCAGCACGGCACTGGCCAGCAAAAAACGCAGACTGGCCGCAGCCAGCGGCGGCATGGCCTGCGCCACAACGCGGCCCCAGGGCCAGGATGCGCCCCACAGCGCCGCCATGCCGATAAGACCCAGATGGGTGGAGTATTTGGAGGAGTTCATGCGCTGTTACTATCCGCTAATCACCATTGATGGTCGAATGAGCAAATACTCATAGGCCATGTACCTGGTTTCCGCCATGACCTTCACCCAGCTCCACGTGTTTGCCACCCTGGCCAAGGTGGGCAGTTTTTCCCGCGCCGCAGCGGCGCTCGGCATCTCGCAAAGCGGGGTGAGCCATGCGATCAAGCAGCTCGAGGCTGCTTGGTGCGTCAGCCTGTTCAGCCGCGACGGCGCAGCGGTCAGCCTGACGGAGGTCGGCAGCCGCCTGCTGGTGCGCGCCCAGGACATGCTGCAGCAGCAAGAAGCACTGCTGCAGGAAGCACAGGCTGCGCAGGGCGTGGCACGCGGGCGCCTGCATATCGCGTCGTTTGGCGCGACCTCCTCGCTGCGCCTGCTGCCGCAGTTGCTGGCAGCCTTTCGGCAGGCGCATCCGCTGGTCGAAGTGCATATCGAAGAAGCAGTGGACAGTGTGGTGCTGCAGTGGCTGCTGGAGCGCCGCGTGGAGCTGGGCTTTGTGGTCTTGCCCGATGAGCGTTTTGACACCGTAGCGCTGCTCGAAGACGAGCTGGTGGCCGTGCTGCCTGCGGCGCACCCCCTGGCCCAGAAGGCCAGCATCAGCGCGCTGGATTTCCATGGCCAGCCCTTTATCCGCACCTCCGCAGGCTCGGGGCCCCGGGTCGATGCCTTTCTGGGCGAGGAGGGCTCGGTGCCCAACACCTTGTACCGGTTTGAACAACTCAGCTCGATGATGGGCTTTGTCGCCCAAGGCGATGCGCTGACGATTGCCGCGCGCCTGGCACTGCCTGCGCCACCGGCCGGCGTCGTCTACCGCCCGCTGGCGCCGCGCAACCACCGCCACATCGCGCTGGCAGCGCTGCGCTTTGACCGGCTATCGCCCGCAGCGGCAGCCTTCGTCGAGTCCACCCGAAAAGCCCGCAAGCGCCTGGTGATGGAGTAAGGCGCCTGGGTGCCAGGAGCAGGCCAGTTACTCCCCGCTCAGCGCAATCACCACGGCCGAGGGCTCCACCGTCACCTGCACCGCAGAACGCACACGCAGCGACGATGCCTGGCGGCTGAAACCCACCAGCTGCACGCCGGACTGCAGGCGCACGGCCAGCTCCTGGACCGTGCCACCCCTCGTGGCACGCGTGACGGCGCCCTGCCAGCCATTGCCGCCCGGCGCCAGCGCGGTGGCCCCGGATGCGGCCTGCACCGTCACTGCGGTGGCCTTGCACATGGCCAGCACCGGTAAGCCCTGGCGCAGGCCCAGCAGCTGCGCGCTCTCGTCGGTGATGTGGGATTGCAGACCAAACTGCGCCCCGGCAGCGGCGCCCTGCAGCTGGACCTGAACCAGCGGGCCGCTGCGGCTGAGCTGGGCCACCACGCAGGGCCATTGGTTGCGCATGCTGGTCATCACCTGCAAACGCGCCAAGGTGGTGGCGACGGAGATGCCTGCAGCCCCGGCAGTGCGCACCTGGGGGTCTGCGGCCACAGGCAGTTGCCGCGCATGCTCCAGCTGCACATGCAATTGCTCGCGGGCCTGGCCCATGGCATTGGCCGCTTCGAGCAGCAGCAACGCATCGGCCGTGAGCTGGGCGCCCCCGCCGCCCCTGCCACCCACGCTGCGCTGCACCAGCTCCACGCCTGCCAGGTTGGACAAGGTATCCAAGGCTTGCCAGGCCGCCTTGTAGCTGATGCCCACGCGGCGCGCGGCCTCCGAGATGGAGCCGCAATCCTGGATATGGCGCAGCACGTCGATGCGGCGGTCAGAGCGCTTCTCGGAGAGCGCGGCGGCGAGCGATGCTTGGGGAATCATGGCGCGAATCTTCGCATGCTTTACCACCCGGTGCAGATGCCCATATCGCCACACCAGAAATGCTACTCGCGCAATAGCGTGGCAACGCGGCGGCCTATGCCCCCCACCATTTGGCAGGTCCCCGCAATCTCGTTACACTCGCGCTATTCATTAACAGAATAGCGATTTGATGACTGCCATGACCGCACACCGCCTTGCCCCTCTCGCCCTGTCCCTGTTGGCAGCCTTCGCAACCGGTGCCCATGCCGACGAAGTCTCGGTGGCCGTCGCTGCCAATTTCACCGCGCCGATGCAAAAGATTGCCGCCGCGTTCGAAAAGGACAGCGGCCATAAGGCGGTGCTGTCGTTTGGCGCCACCGGCAAGTTCTATGCGCAGATCAACAACGGTGCGCCATTTGGCATTTTGCTGGCCGCCGACGACACGACACCGGCCAAGCTGGCCCAGGAAGGCAAGGGCGTGGCCGCCAGCCGCTTCACCTACGCGATTGGCCAGTTGGTGCTGTGGAGCAAGCAGGCAGGCTATGTGGACGACACCGGCGCCGTGCTCAAGACTGGCGACTACCGCCACATCGCCATCGCCAACCCCAAGCTGGCCCCCTACGGCCTGGCCGCGATGGAAACGCTCCAACACCTGGGCCTGACCGACGTGGTGACGCCGAAGATCGTGCAAGGCGAGAACATTGGCCAGACCTACCAGTTCGCAGCCAGTGGCAATGCCCAGCTGGGCTTTGTGGCGCTGTCGCAGGTGATGGAAGACGGCAAGCTGCGCGAGGGCTCGGCCTGGATCGTTCCATCGGCCATGCATGAACCCATCCGCCAGGACGCGGTCTTGCTCAACAGCGCCAAGGACAATGCTGCCGCTACTGCCTTGATGCAATACCTCAAGGGTGACAAGGCGCGCGCGATCATCCAATCCTACGGCTACGCGTTTTAAGAGACGGGTGGAGAACGCGGCCCGCCCGCACGCTGGCCGGTCCTGGTCAGCCAGACGGAAGCTGAGCGGCCAGCCCTTATGCCACCCGCGAGCCAGCGGCTTCAGCGCGTGGGCCCGGCTACACATTCCGCTTGCCGCGCCCGCGCTGAGCGTGCACCATGGGCGCAGCGCCCTCCCCCTTGTTGCCACCTTGCTAGCCCCCGCCTGCCGTGAGTACTTCCTTTCTCAGCCCCGACGATTGGGCCGCCATCTGGCTGACGCTTGAGCTCGCCAGCTTCACGACGATCTTGCTGCTGGTGCTGGCCACGCCGCTGGCCTGGTGGCTGGCGCATACGCCATCGCGCTGGCGCGGCCCCATCGGTGCGGTGGTGACATTGCCGCTGGTGCTGCCCCCCACGGTGATTGGCTTCTACCTGCTCATCACGATGGGCCCCAACGGCCCGCTGGGCCAGCTCACCCACGCGCTGGGCCTGGGCTATCTGCCGTTTACCTTTACCGGGCTGGTGGTGGGTTCGCTGGTCTATTCGCTGCCCTTCGCAGTGCAGCCGCTGCAGCGGGCATTCGAGGGCCTGGGCCGCCGCCCATTGGAAGTGGCCGCCACCCTGGGCGCAAGCCGCATCGACAGCTTCTTCAGCGTGGCGCTGCCGCTGGCGCGCCCCGGCTTCATCACCGCTGCCGTACTGACCTTTGCCCATACCGTCGGTGAGTTCGGCATCGTGCTGATGCTGGGCGGCAATATCCCTGGCAAGACGCGCGTGGTTTCGGTACAGATCTATGACCACGTGGAAGCACTGGAATACACCCAGGCGCACTGGCTGGCGGGTGGCATGGTGGTGTTTGCCTTTGTGGTGCTGGTGGCGCTGCAATGGCTGCAACCCCGGGACAAGAACCACGCGAGCCCGCTATGACGCAAGTCCAGAACACTGATAACGGCATTCACGCGCGCCTGCAGCTGCAGCGCGCCTCGTTCCAGCTGCAGGTCGATCTGCAGCTGCCCGGCCAGGGTGTCACCGCGCTGTTTGGCCCCTCGGGCTGCGGCAAGACCAGTTGCCTGCGCGCCATCGCCGGGCTGGAACGCGCCCAGGGCGAGGTCTCTGTCAATGGCGAGCGCTGGCAGGACGACGACAGCCACCACTGGCTGCCCACGCACCAACGCGCGCTGGGCTATGTCTTTCAGGAGGCGAGCCTGTTCCCGCACCTGAGCGCCCATGACAACATCCGCTACGGCCTGCGCCGCACACCGGCGGCGCGCCAGCGCGTGCAACTGGAGCGGCTGGTGGAACTGCTGGGCATTGGCCCGCTGCTGGCGCGCAAGCCCGCGACCTTGTCGGGTGGTGAGCGCCAGCGGGTGGCCATTGCCCGTGCGCTGGCCACCAGCCCGCGCGTGCTGCTGATGGACGAGCCGCTGGCCGCGCTGGATGCCGAGCGCAAGGCCGAGGTGCTGCCCTACCTCGACCAGCTCAGCGCGCAGCTCCAACTGCCGATTCTTTATGTCAGCCACTCGATCGACGAAGTGGGCCGCCTGGCCGACCAGGTGGTGCTGCTGCAGGCGGGCCGTGTGGTCGCACAAGGGCCGGTGGCAGAGCTGCTGAGCCAGCTCGATACACCGCTTGCGAAAACCTTGCCCGATGCACAGCAGGCCAGCATCCTGGAAGGCCTGGTCTGCGGCCACGATACGCAGGACCACCTGTGGTCGATGCAGATACCGGGCACCCCCCCACAGCAATTGCACTGGACGCAGGCCGATGCCCACTACCAGCAAGGTGAGCGCCTGCGTCTGCGGGTCATGGCACGCGATGTCAGCCTGTCGTTGATGCCACAGGCGGGCAGTTCCATCCTCAACAGCCTGCCGGCCGTGGTGACGGCAATGCAGGCCAGCAGCCCGGGCCAGGTGCTGGTGCAGTTGCGCCTGGCGCCCGGTGGCGCGGACGGCGCGCCCCATCTGCTGGCACTGGTGTCTGCCCGCTCGGCGCGCCTGTTGCAGCTGACGCCGGGCCTGCTCGTGCATGCCCAGCTCAAGGGCGTCGCGGTCTTGCGCTGACCGCAAGAGCCTCTGGCGCCTGGCGCCAACAACAAAAAAAGCCCGGACGCATCCGGGCTTTATCGTTCCAGGTGGGGCCGTTTAAGGGGCCAGCACCACTTCCACGCGGCGGGCTTGGGCATTGTTGCCAGCGTTTTCCACCGCTTCGGGCTTCTTCAGCTCCAGCTTGTCTTCGGTCACGCCCAGGGCCAGCAGCGCGTCACGCACGGCAAAGGCGCGTTGCTTGGCCAGCTCGGCGTTCTTGTCAGCGTCGCCGGTGGCATCGGTGTAGCCCGAGATAACCGCACGTTGACCGGCTTTGACGCCAGCGATCACGTCCACCAGCGCTTCGTTGGCGCCCGCAGCCAGCTCGGCCTTGGCCGTGGCGAAGTAGAACTTGACCACACCGTTTTCGATGACCACGGCGGCGGCGTCGTCGGCAACCACGGCAGAGCCGTTGGCAGCAGCAGCGCCAGCCGCGCCAGCGGCATTGGCCGCCTCAGCAGCACGTGCGGCAGCCACGGCTGGTACGGTACCGCCCAGCACCGCACCGCGCTTGGCGCCATCGGCCGTGGCGGTCACGGCGGCGTTGCCGGACTTGGCACCATGGATGCCCTTGTAAGCACCGAACCACACGACACCCAACACCACCAAAATGATCAGGGCAAAAACCAGGCCCAAGGCAAAGCGCTCATCACCGTCATTATTTTGCGAAGAACTCACGGTCAGACTCCAGGCACCCGTAGTGCGTAAAAAGACAGAAAAAGAAAATGTTTTGGCAGCAGGCCAAGCCCCCAAGAGCTCCGCCGCTGCTGCCAGGTACGCGCGAGATTGTACATGGCAGCACCGCGCCTGCGTGTCGAACCGGCAGCGATGGCGAACGCCCCCGGCGACCGCGATCTACGGGTCTGACCGGTGGCGAGTACATGCTGGTCGCTTGAAAATAGATAGCAGCACATGCCGACACCATGCCGCCCCACTAGTAGTTACCCTTGATTTTGCGGCAGGCGCACAAAAAAATTTTCTTCCTTGCTCCTGTTCGCAACATCGGCGCGTCAATTTGTAGGGCAAAAGGCATAGTTATTCGTAAAATCAGTGCTTTTCGAAAAAGTGCATTTGCTTACCAGCATTGAGCACTTATTACAGGACTAGCCAACCATTGGAGACACCATGCAGGCTTTACTCGCCCTATCCAGGGCCATAGACAGGCTCAACGCCTTCGTCGGCAAATATTCGATATGGCTGATCTTTGCCGCCACCTTCATCAGCGCGGCCAATGCCATTGTCCGCAAGGCCTTTGACGCCAGTTCCAACGCTTTTCTGGAAGTGCAGTGGTACCTGTTCGCGTGGTCCTTTCTGCTGGCCGCCGGCTACACCTTGCTGCACCGGGAGCATGTCCGCATCGATGTGATCAACTCGCGCCTGTCCAAGACCAAGCAGGTCTGGATCGACATCATCGGCTTTGCGCTGTTCCTGACGCCGCTGTGCCTGACCATTCTGTGGCTGAGCATGCCCGTGGTCATTCAGATGTACCAGTCCGGTGAAATGTCCGGCAACCCGGGCGGCCTGATCCGCTGGCCCGTATGGGCCGCCATTCCTGTCGGGATCACCTTGCTGATGCTGCAGGGCCTGTCCGAGCTGGTCAAGCGCATCGCCTTTTTGACCGGCGACGGCCCCGATCCAATGGGCAAGCTCAGCGACAAGAGCGCCGAGGAAGAGCTGGCAGAGGCACTGCGTGCCGAAGCTGAAATCAAGCAGGCGCAGGCCGCCGCAGCCCAAGCTGCCGCGCGCCAGGTCTAAGGCCGGCCAGAGGACCTCACATGGACTTTATCGTTACCAACTACGCCCCGATCATGTTCGCGGGCCTGATCGTCTTCCTGCTGCTCGGCTTCCCGGTGGCGTTCAGCCTGGGCGCTGCCGGCCTGATGTTCGGCTTTATCGGCATCGAGCTCAATGTCTTCCCCTCGTCGGTGATGGCCTGGCTGCCCCAGCGCCTGATCGGCATCATGGCGAACGACACCTTGCTGGCCGTGCCCTTTTTCACTTTGATGGGTTTGATACTGGAGCGCAGCGGCATGGCCGAGGACTTGCTCGACACGGTGGGCCAGGTTTTTGGCCCGATCCGGGGCGGTCTGGCGCTCGCCGTGATCTTTGTCGGCGCACTGCTGGCCGCCACCACCGGCGTGGTGGCCGCATCGGTCATCTCGATGGGCCTGATCTCGCTGCCCATCATGCTGCGCTATGGCTATGACCGGCGCCTGGCCTCGGGCGTGATTGCCGCCTCGGGCACGCTGGCCCAGATCATTCCCCCATCGCTGGTGCTGATCCTGATGGCCGACCAACTGGGCAAGAGCGTGGGCGACATGTACAAGGGCGCCTTCATCCCCGGCTTCATGCTGATGGGTCTGTATGTGCTGTGGGTGGCCTTTCTGGCGATCTTCAAGCCCAAGCTGGTGCCGGCGCTGCCCGTTGAAGCCCGCATCTACCGCGAAGCCAATGGCAACGCCGGCTACACCTCGCTGATCGTCGTGATGGGCCTGTCGACCATTGTGGCGATCTTCCTGGCCAACCATATGGCCGACATCCACACCTGGTGGGAAGGCAAGCTGGTCACCGATGTGGCCACCGACGAAAAGATCGTGACGGCCATGTGCGGCGGTACGTTCATTGCCTTCGTGATCGCGTCGATCAACCGCATCTTCAAGCTGGGGCTGCTGTCCAAGCTGGCCGAGCGCGTGACCTTTGTGCTGATCCCGCCACTGCTGCTGATCTTCCTGGTGCTGGGCACCATCTTCCTGGGCATCGCCACCCCTACCGAAGGCGGCGCGATGGGTGCGATGGCTGCCCTGATCATGGGCTTTGCCCGCAAGCGCCTGAACATGAACCTGCTCAAGCAGGCGCTGGGCTCAACCACCAAGCTCGCCAGCTTTGTGATGTTCATCATGATTGGCGCGACGACCTTCAGCCTGGTGTTCCAGGCCGCTGACGGCCCCAAGTGGGTGGAACATCTGCTGACCAGCCTGCCAGGCGGCCAGACCGGCTTCCTGATCGTGGTCAACATCATGATCTTCTTCCTGGCGTTCTTCCTGGACTACTTCGAGCTGTCCTTCATCGTTGTGCCGCTGCTCGGACCGGTGGCCGACAAAATGGGCATCGACCTGATCTGGTTCGGTGTGCTGCTGGCGGTCAACATGCAGACTTCGTTCATGCACCCGCCATTCGGCTTTGCACTGTTCTTCCTGCGCTCGGTGGCGCCGGACAAGCAGTATGTGGACCGTGTCACGCATAAGGTCATCGAGCCGGTGACCACGATGCAGATCTACAAGGGCGCCGTGCCATTTGTGCTGATCCAGCTGGTCATGGTGGGTGTGCTGATCGCATTCCCCGGCATCGTCACCGGCGCGCTCGACAAACCGGTGGTCGTCGACATGCAGAAGATCGACGCGCAGATGCTGGACCAGCTGGGCGGCCACGATGGCGGCTACGGCGCAGACAACCCGTTTGCGACCCCGGATGCCCCCGCTGACGCGGGTGCAGCGGGCGCAGCCCCTGCGCCAGCGGCAGAAGGCTATGGCTCGGACGACCCGGCCAAGGCCTTGCAGGACTCGCTGGGAGCCGCCCCGGCTGAAAGCAAATAAGGGCATTGGCCCCACACCCTTGGAACCCTGGCTTGCCAGGGTTTTTTTATGGCCGTCTCGGGCTGTGCATGGCTTCCATGTGCCGCACCGTGCCGGCTCCTGCGGCATGCAGAACATCCGGCACGAAGAACTGCTCCCGCTTGCTGTGCACCACACGGAGGCGGCCATGCCTTCCCGCCACAGACGCAAAAAAGCCGCAGCAAGCTGCGGCTCTCACCTTGCACTGCCAAGCCTCTAGAGGCCCGGCGCCAGCGGCTATCAGGGCAGTTTGACCTGGGCCATGTACTGGTTGAATGGGTACTCGGAGAAGCGGTTCCACAGGATCTGGTCCTTCTGGAAGGCGCGCATGTCCTGGTGGATCTTCTTGAACTCGGGCGAGCGGGCCTCATGCTCGGCAAAGGTTTCCATCGAGGCCTTGAAGCCGGCGTCCATCAACTCCTTCGAGAAAGGCTTGAGCTGGGTCTTGTTGGCGACCAGGTTCTTCAGCGCGATGGGGTTGAGCACCTGGTACTTGGCGGTCATGTCGGCCGCTGCCACGCGGGTGGCGGCATCCAGAATAGCCTTGTTCTCGGGCGACAGCGCGTTGTACTTCTTGATGTTGATGAAGAACTCCAGATCGGCCGAGCCTTCCCACCAACCGGGGTAGTAGTAGAACGGCGCGACCTTGTTGAAGCCCAGCTTTTCATCGTCGTAAGGACCGACGAATTCCACGGCGTCCAGGGTGCCCTTTTCCAGCGCCTGGTAGACGTCGCCGGCAGGCATGTTCTGCGCCACCACGCCCAGCTTGGCCATGGCCTCGCCGAACACGCCGCCGCCCATGCGCATCTTCAGGCCCTTCAAGTCGGCCACGGTCTTGATTTCCTTGCGGTACCAGCCGCCCATCTGGGTGGTGGTGTTGCCGGCCGATGCGGTCTTGAAGTTGTACTTTTCAAAGAACGCGTCGAGCAGCTTGCGGCCGTTGCCGTGGTCCTTCCAGCCCGCCATCTGCAGGGTGGTCAGGCCAAAGGGCACCGCGCAGCTGAATGCGAAGATCGGGTCCTTGCCGGTGAAGTAGTAGGCGGCCGTCTGGGCCATGTCGATGGTGTCGCCCTGCAGCGCATCAACCACGCCGAACGCGGGCATCAGCTCGCCTGCGGGGTGGACCGAGATTTCAAACTTGCCGCCCGACATGGCCTTGACGGCCGAGGACAGCTTTTCAGCAGAACCGAAGATGGTGTCAAGCGACTTGGGGAAGCTCGACGCCAGGCGCCAGCGCACTGCCGCCTGCGCATGCACCGCCGGCGCTACGCCAGCAGCCAGCACGCCAGCAATACCGGCATTTTTGATAAGCGAACGACGATCCATGTATGTCTCCAAGTATTTGTAGAAAGTAAAGGTAGCTATCCTGCCATAGGCGCATGCCGCTTTTAGCTTTGCAAATTGTAGAAATGGTTGCAGAAGTGACTTCAGCGGGTTTTCCCCAGCGTAGGACCTGGATTTTGTCCGCATTGCGCCACAAGCGAGGCAGACCCAGCGGCGGCGCCGGCGCACCGCTTTCGCAGGCAACAAAAAGCCCGGTACACCATGACCGGGCTTGCCGCTATGCGCCAGGCGCGGGCCTGGCGGCAGATCAGGCCGCAGCGGTCTGGCCGGATGCGGCCTGCGGCACCGCAAAGCGCTCGCGAATGCTGCGCTCGATACCGGCGGCATCAAGGCCCTGCATGGCCATCAGCTTGACGGGGTCGCCATGCTCGATAAAGACATCAGGCAGACCCAGCTGCAGCACCGGCACATCGATGTGCAGTTGCTGCAGCGCCTCGAGCACGGCGCTGCCGGCACCGCCCATCAGGCAGCCATCCTCGACGGTGACCAGGGCCTCATGGCTTTGCGCCACCTGCTGCAGCAGCTCGGTATCGAGCGGCTTGGCCCAGCGCATGTTCACCACGCTGGCGTTCAGCGCCTCACCCGCCTGCAAGGCCGGGTAGAGCAAGCTGCCAAAGGCCAGGATGGCGATGCGCGGACGGCCCGCCACAGCAGGCTGGGCCTGGCGGCGGATCTCGCCCTTGCCAAAGGGCAGGCCTTCCAGTGATTCGAGCGGGGCCACACCGGCCCCGGAGCCGCGCGGGTAGCGCACCGTCACCGGGTGGTTCTGAGCAAAAGCGGTGCTCAGCAGCTGGCGGCATTCGCGCTCATCGGCCGGGCAGGCCACGCTCATGTTGGGAATGGCGCGGGTAAAGGCGATGTCGTAATTGCCGGCATGGGTGGCGCCATCGGCACCCACCAGGCCGGCACGGTCCAGCGCAAACACCACGGGCAGGTTTTGCAGTGCCACATCGTGGATCAGCTGGTCATAGCCGCGCTGCAGGAAAGTCGAGTAGATGGCAACCACGGGCTTGAGCCCTTCGCAGGCCAGACCGGCGGCGAAGGTGACGCTGTGCTGCTCGGCGATGCCGACATCGAAATAGCGCTTGGGAAAGCGTTTTTCAAACTCGACCATGCCCGAGCCTTCGCGCATCGCCGGCGTGATCGACACCAGGCGCTCGTCCTGCGCTGCCATGTCACACAGCCAGTGGCCAAACACCTGGGTGAAGGTCGGCTTGGGTGGCGTCGCGGGCTTGACCAGGCCGATGGCCGGGTCGAACTTGCCTGGGCCGTGGTAGGCCACCGGATCGGCCTCGGCCAGCTTGTAGCCCTGGCCTTTTTTGGTGACCACATGCAGAAACTGCGGGCCCTTGAGCTGGCGAATGTTTTCCAATGTCGGGATCAGCGAATCGAGGTCATGGCCATCGATGGGGCCGATGTAGTTGAAGCCGAAGTTCTCGAACAACGTGGCAGGCACCACCATGCCCTTGGCCTGCTGCTCCAGGCGCTTGGCCAGCTCCAAGAGCGGCGGTACCTGCTTGAGCACGCTCTTGCCCACGTCGCGCGCCTTGGCATAGAACTGGCCGCTCATCAGTTGCGCCAGGTAGCGGTTGAGCGCGCCCACCGGCGGGCTGATGCTCATGTCGTTGTCGTTGAGGATCACCAGCAAGTTCGCATCACTGACCCCGGCGTTGTTCAGCGCCTCGAAGGCCATACCGGCGGTCATCGCCCCATCCCCAATGATGGCGACGGCCTGGTGATCGCTGCCCTTGATCTTGAAGGCCTCGGCCATGCCCAGTGCCGCCGAGATGCTGGTCGACGAGTGGGCCGTGCCGAACGCGTCGTATTCACTTTCGCTGCGCAGCGGGAACCCCGAGATGCCACCCCACTGGCGCAGACCCTGCATGCGGTCGCGCCGGCCCGTCAGGATCTTGTGCGGGTAGGTCTGGTGGCCCACATCCCAGACAAAGCGGTCGTGGGGCGTGTCATAGACGGCATGCAACGCGATCGTCAGCTCCACCGTGCCCAGGTTGGAGCTCAGGTGCCCCCCGGTCTTGGACACGCTCTCGAGCACAAACTCCCGCAGCTCACGCGCCAGCGTCTTGAGTTCGGCGCGCGACATCTTGCGCAGATCCGCCGGATCGTTGACGGTGGCTAGCAGGGGAAAGGTCTTCGTGGACATACTATGGTTTGGTCACTTGCTACGCATACCTCGGAAGCATCCGCGCAGTTTTTTTACTGGAATGGCAAGGGGCTATGTTAGCGCCTTGACGCCGGTTAAGCGGTCACAGGCGCATTTGGCCTACTCAATGGCTGCGGCGCACCACCATGTCGGCGAGCGCCGCCAGCGCAGCCGTCTGCGGCAGGCCGCTGCCCGCCAGCGCCTGCTGGGCCTCGGCCAGCAACTCATGGGCGTAGTCACGGGCAGCCTGCAAGCCCATCAGCGACACATAGGTGGGTTTGCCGTGGTCGGCATCCTTGCCGGCCGTTTTGCCCAGCGTCGCAGAGTCGGCCACCACATCGAGCACATCGTCGATCACCTGGAAGGCCAGCCCCAGCGCGGCGCCGTATTGCTGCAGCGCGACCAGGGCCGCGCCCTGGATACCTGCGCAGGTAGCGCCCATTTCGACGCTGGCCTGGAGCAGCGCACCTGTCTTGAGCTTGTGCATCTGCTGGAGCTGCTCGCGGCTGAGCTGCTTGCCGACGCTGGCCAGGTCGATCGCCTGGCCACCAGCCATGCCGTTGTAGCCTGCCGCCAGCGCCAGCTGCCGGCACAGGCGCGCCTGCACTGCATCGGGGATGGCACTGCCTTCGGGCACCAGCAGTTCAAAAGCCAGCGCCTGCAATGCGTCGCCGGCCAGCAGTGCCTGGGCCTGGCCGAACTGCACATGGACCGTTGGCTTGCCTCGGCGCAGCACATCATCGTCCATGCAGGGCATGTCGTCATGCACCAGCGAGTAGGCATGGATCAACTCTACCGCACAGCCAGCGCGCAAGGCCGCCTCGGCGGGGCCTGCGGCCAGGCTGCCAGCGGCCTGGGCCGCTGCCAGCACCAGCAGCGGGCGCAGGCGCTTGCCGCCATCGAGCACAGCGTAGCGCATCGGCTCGCCCAGGTTGGCCGGGGCATCGGCAGCAATCCACAGTGTGAGGGCATCCTCCACGCGGGCAAGTTCCTGGCTGCACCAGAGTGCAAAATTATCGTGCGGTGATGTCATTGTTAGCGCTTATTCCTCGCTGGTCCAGGGCTTGAGCTGGCCCTCATCCAGTACTTTGATCTGGTCCTGCACCGCTTCGAGCTTGCCCCGGCAAAAGGCCAGCAGCACAGCGCCCCGCTGGTAGGCGGCCAGCATGTCGCCCAATGGCAGCTGACCCGATTCGATGCGGGCGACCAGGCCTTCGAGCTCCTGCAGCGCACTTTCGTAGTTGTCGGGTTCGGGCAGGTCCGGCGTGGCAGACGTCTTGGGAGCAGTGGCCTTGGGCATGGGCAAAGAGGGCAAACAGCTTGCCCTGGTGCATGGATGTAAAGGCTCGATTTTAGGCGCAGCAGAAGCACACGCGGGCGCAGCCGCCGCCGCCCGCCTGACGGCGGACCCCAGGCCGGGGCCAATTCCCACAAAAGATCCCGGCGATCTATTGTGAAATATGAGGCCACAGCTATCAATTTGATAATATTGCCAGCCTGTCGATGGGAGGATGAAACGTGGCCGACCCAGGTCGCCATGGCTCAATTCACGCATGGACGGAACGGGAATAACCCCACTGGGTATAATCCCATTTTTCGCGAAACCGGCCATCCCTTGTTGTTGCTGCCGGTTTTATTTTTTCTCAGCGTGCGCACACGCACCCTCCCTGTGGGGAGTCTTTAGGTCAGGTCACCCATGTCTGATTTAAGTCTTCAACTGCAGCAGGCCGCAAGCCAACTTCCAGTTTCAAGCTACTTTGATCAAGCGCTGTTCGAGCGCGAGATGCAAACCATCTTCCAGAACGGTCCCAAGTATGTGGGCCACCAGCTGGCGATTCCCGAGATTGGCGACTACTACGCCCTGCCCCATGAGAAGGAAGGGCGCGCGCTGGTGCGCAATGCTGCGGGCCAGGCCGAGCTGATCTCCAACGTCTGCCGCCACCGCCAGGCGGTGATGCTAAAGGGCCGTGGCTCGCTCAATCACCAGCAAAAAGGCAGCGCCGGCGGCAACATCGTCTGCCCGCTGCACCGCTGGACCTACAGCCCCAGCGGCGAGCTGCTGGGCGCGCCGCATTTTGCCCAGGACCCCTGTCTCAACCTGAACAACTACAAGTTGCAGGAATGGAATGGCTTGCTGTTCGAGGACAACGGCCGCAACATCCAGGCAGACCTTGCCAACATGGGCCCGGCCGCTGCACTGAATTTTGACGGCTTTGTACTCAACCATGTCGAGATGCATGAGTGCAACTACAACTGGAAGACCTTCATCGAGGTCTATCTGGAGGACTACCATGTCGGCCCCTTCCACCCCGGACTGGGCAATTTCGTCACCTGCGACGACCTGAGATGGGAGTTTGCCAAGGAGTACTCGGTGCAGACGGTGGGCGTGGCGCCCACCTTTGCGAAGCCCGGCTCGGATATCTACAAGACCTGGCACGAGGTGCTGCTGAACTACCGTGACGGGAAAATGCCCGAACACGGCGCAATCTGGCTGACTTACTACCCGCACATCATGGTGGAGTGGTACCCGCATGTGCTCACGGTCTCGACCCTGCACCCGCTGAGCGTGGACCGAACCCTGAATGTCGTGGAGTTCTACTACCCCGAGGAAATCAGCGCCTTCGAGCCTGAGTTCGTGCAGGCCCAGCGCGCCGCCTATATGGAAACCGCCATCGAGGATGACGAGATTGGCGAGCGCATGGATGCCGGCCGCAAGGCCTTGTATGAGCGCGGCGACAACGAAGTGGGCCCCTACCAGAGTCCTATGGAAGACGGCATGCAGCACTTCCACGAGTGGTATCGGGGTATGATGCAGGCCGCTGTTCCAGACAAGTAATCTGCCACAGCCAGGCACTCCCAACTATCTAGACCGCTCTAGACCTATATAGCTGTCAGGGACGCTTTGCATAACCCTCGCCAAGCGGGATGGATGCGGATCGGGATGAGACGCTAGGCGTCTTTTGCAGTCAATAGCCGTAGCTATTGACAAGAAAGACAACGCAGCGGATCGCCCGAGACCGCGTTCAGACCACGGCAGGGAGTTTTGCAGAGGGTCCCTTCCGCTTTGCGATAGCAGCTTTTTTATTTAGAAGTTTCCCATGCAAGCCCTTTGGATGGTGGCCGCTGCGTTCATGTTTGCACTCATGGGCGTGTGCATCAAGTTCGCCTCTGTGTATTTCAACGCGGCCGAGATCGTGTTCTACCGGGGGCTCATCAGCATGGCACTGATCTGGTGGCTCACCCGGCGCCAGAATATCTCCCTGACCACCCGCTACCCCCGGATGCATGCCTGGCGCAGCTGCATCGGCGTCACGTCGATGGGCATGTGGTTCTATGCGATCGGCAAGCTCCCGCTGGCCACCGCGATGACCCTGAACTATATGAGCAGCCTCTGGGTAGCGGCCTTTGTCGTGGGCAGCGCCCTGCTCACCTGGCGCCCCAAGGGCGAGGGCGACCAGCCCGCGCTGAATATTCCACTGGTGCTGACGGTGATCAGTGGCTTTTGCGGCGTCATCCTGATGCTGCGCCCCAATATCGAGGCCGACCAGATGTTTGCCGGTCTGGTGGGGCTGATGTCCGGGCTGATTTCGGCCTTTGCCTATATGCAGGTGGTGGCCTTGTCGCGCATGGGCGAGCCCGAGCAGCGCGTGGTGTTCTACTTTGCCGTGGGTTCGGCCATCGCTGGTGGCCTGGCCACCTTGTTTGTCGGCACCTCCAGCTTCCCCGGCTGGCCCGCGCTGTGGCTGATCCCCGTCGGCATCCTGGCCGCCGGTGCGCAACTGGCGATGACGCGCGCCTACGGATCGGCCACGACGCGCCGCGCCACCCTGGTCGTCGCCAACCTGCAGTATTCAGGCATCGTGTTTGCGGGCCTGTTCAGCATCGTCGTCTTTGGCGACCAGATTCCGGCCATCGGCTGGATGGGCATGGCCTTGATCGTCGGCAGCGGCATCGTCGCGACGGTACTGCGCAAGCGCTGATCCGGGTCGGCAACCTGGGCTGCAGTGGCGCCGCCCGCGTTGGCTGCAGCGGGTGCGGCGCTGCCACATAATGTTTGCAAGATTCTTCCTGGAGCTCTGCCATGGCCACCACACCCCTTACCGCTGCCTACACCACCCTGATCACGGTCACCCAGCTGCAGGCGCTGCAGCAGTCCAGCCCGCAGCAGGTGATGGTGTTTGACTGCAGCTTTGACCTGACCAAGCCAACCGCTGGCGCCGAGCAGTTTGCCCAGGCCCATATTGCGGGCGCCGTCTACGCCAATCTCGACAAGGACCTGAGCGCCCCGCATGGCGCCCTGAGCCACGGCCAAAGCATTGCGGCCACCGACCTGGGCCCGCCAGCCTCCGGCGGCCGCCATCCGCTGCCCAGCCGGGAGCGCTTTGCGGTGTGGCTGTCGCAGGTCGGCTTTCGCAACGACATGCAGGCGGTCGTCTACGACCGCAATGGCGTGAACTATGCTGGCCGCCTGTGGTGGATGCTCAAATGGGCCGGCCACGATGCCGTGGCCGTGCTCGACGGCGGCCTGCAGGCCTGGCAGGCGGCGGGTGGTGCGGTGGAGGCGGGCGAGCCTGCCAGCCATTTTCAAAGCAATTTTGAACTGCGCCCGGCGCTGCGCACGCTCAAGACTGCCAGCGAGGTGCAGCAGGCGCTGGGCGCACAGCAGACTGTGATCGATGCGCGTGCGCCGGCGCGTTACCGCGGGGAAGTCGAACCGCTGGACCCGGTGGCCGGCCACATTCCTGGCGCGCTCAACCGCCCGTTCACAACGAACATCGGACCTGACGGCCGCTTCAAACCTGCTGCCGAGCTGCGTGCCGAGTTCGAGGCACTGCTGGCCGGGCACGATCCGCAGACGGTGGTGCACCAGTGCGGCAGCGGGGTCAGCGCATTGCCCAATTTGATGGCGATGGAGATTGCCGGCTACGCGCCGACGGCGCTGTTCGCCGGCAGCTGGAGCGAATGGTGCAGCGACCCATCGCGCCCCGTCGAGCGAGGCTGATGAATCGCTGCTGATTCCCAGCCTTGACCACCCTCCAGCCGGCGGTCAGGCGCGGTCGGTGCAGCCGCCTTACTGGCTGCCCCAGACGTAGTAGGCCACGCCCTCGAACCTGAACTGTGGATAGGTCCGCTCCACAAAATCACGCTCTGCGCTATTGGTGGTGTAGAAGTGCGCACCGGTGAGGGTATTGTTGAAACGGTACATGGGCACCGAGCCCTCTCCCGCTGCCTGGCGCGCATACCAGGCCTCCCCTTCTGCATTGAACTGCGGATAGTTCGCGATCACAAACGCCCGCTCGTCGGCGTTGATGGTATAGAAGTGCGAGCCCGAGAGGGTGTTGTAGAAGCGATAGACCGCCTGTGGCGCTGCAGCCGTCTGCGTGGACGCATAGAAGCCGATATTTTCATACTGGAAGCTCGGGGCACCTTGGATCAAGGCGTCACGCTCCTGCGCGTTGGCAGTGAAGAAGTGCGTGCCATTTTGCGTGTTGTAGAAGCGGTAAACCGGAATGCGGCCCGATGCGGGAGGGGTGGTCGCGCCACCACCGGCATCCACCAGCCATTTACGCAAGGCGGGCATCACGCTGTTCAGACTGGGGTAGAAGCTGTAGGCACCGGCACCATTGGCGCGGCAGCTCGCTTCCGATGCGCCGGTCAACACACCGGTCACGGCGCCGTTGTTGAACAGCGGCGAGCCGCTGCTGCCCTGCTGGGTCAGGCCCATGGACCAGGGCACATAGTAGTAGTTGCCGGAATTGGGTGCAGAGGTGCAGAACACACTCTGGCCATCAAGGTGGCAGTCATAGCGCGAGGACATGACCCCCATGCTGATTTTCTGCAAGCCGCCATCGGGGTGGTGCACACCGACCACAGGCGTGTTGTTCGGCACGATGCTGCTGTCCCAGCCCAGGAACACGGCGCCAGCCGGCGGCGTGTCATGGAGTTTGAGCAAGGTGACATCCGGGTTGGCGCTGCTGTAGAGCAGCTGGGCCCCATTGCGCAGGTTCACGCTGCTCGGGGAGAGGCTGTTGCTGGAGCAGCGGGTGGAGGTATAGAACCAGTCGGTCTCCAGCGCCGATGCCAGGGTCTGGGTCGACATGCAGTGCGCCGCCGTCAGGAAATACGGCGTCCTCGAGCTCTGGGCGTCATTGAGCAGGCTGCCGGTGCACAGCCCATAGTAGTAGCTGCCATCGGCCATGCGTTCGGTCACATAGGCCATGCGGGCCACGCCTTTGCGCTCCAGCTGCAGCTGGGGATAGCAGTTGACATCCAGATGGCAATCCACCGGATTGCCCAGCGGCAGGGACTTGGCGTCCTCTTGCACTGCATCCACCTCATCCGTGCCCTGCGGCAGCGACAGGTTCTCGTAGATATGCATGACCTGCGGCAGCGACACCTTGAGCTGCGCTGGCGAGGTGCCTGGAGGCAACTCGATCTCCAGGGTCACCTGCTCGCCCGAGCTGCTGGGTGTCCACCAGGTGCGGCCCGCTTCGCTGCGGTCACCCGCATCCAGGTTGGCCTGCAGGATTTGCATGACGCGCTGGCCTGCGATCTCGAAAACTGCCGAAGGCTGGTGGTCGGTATAGAGGCGCAGCATCGCGCTGCCAGGCAACTGCTCCACCACCAGGCCCAGGCGCATGCCCTGGGCACCGCCAGAGCGCACGCTCAAGGCCGCCACGGCGCCGCCGTTGGCCGATGTGCGCCATTGCAGCAGCTGCGCCGTCTGCGTGGCCGACTGGGCTTGCGGCACGGTGCGCGAGGCACCCATGATCCGCACAGGTAACTCAGGGGTGGATTTCAGGCCTGCCCACTCACCCAGGTCAATCGCGACGGGCTGGATGGCCAGACCGGCCTCCATGCTCTTGGTACGCACAAACTCCTGCGGCACACCCGCTGGCTGCTCCAGCGCCGGCACCTTGAAGACCTGATCGGTCTGGCCCGGCGAACCCGCCGCAGCAGCCAATCCCGCCATCGCGCCCCAGCTGACCAGACTGGCCGCCCCCATTTTTGCCATCCACCCCATGCCGGTACCCCTTCAGTGCTATCGATACAAAACCAAGCATTCTAAGATTTATTTTAGAAATCGCTAATGAAGTTTGCGAGTCAATAGCTGCGGCCAACGTATCCATGGACACCAAGCATCAATGCCCTGCCGACTTCGAGAACAGGTTGATCACCAGCACCCCGGTAATGATCAAGCCCATGCCCGCCATCGCTCCGGCATCGAGCTTTTGCCCATGCAAGGCCCAGGCGATCAGCGAGATCGCCACAATCCCCACGCCCGACCAGATCGCATAGGCAATGCCGGTGGGCACCGTCTTCAAGGTCTGCGCCAGCAGGTAGAACGACAGCACATAGCCAATGCCGCAAATCAGGCTGGGCACCAGGCGGGTAAAGCCCTCGGAGGACTTCATCGCGGTGGTGGCCATCACTTCCAGCGCAATGGCCCCACCCAGGTAGACATAGGCATTCATCACGATTCCTTTTTCGTTTCTCTTTCTGGTGGGCAGCTGCGCTGCAAAGGCAGACAAGCCAGCCGCCCCGTCAAAATAACAAAGGCCCCGGCGTGCCGCCAGGGCCTCGTCACGCTGGGGCAGACGCTTGCCAATGGCAAGGTGCCCCGCCCGGATCACCTCAACCGGTATTGCGCAGCGCAGCGGCAATGCCGTTGATGGAGATATGGATACCGGTCTTCACCCGCTCATTGTCCTCGCCATTGCGCCAGCGGCGGATCAGCTCGACCTGCAGGTGGTGCAGAGGATCGATGTAGGGAAAGCGGTGGCGGATCGAGCGCTCGAGCGCCGGGTTGTTGGCCAGGCGGTTGGCCTCCCCGGTGATCAGCGCCAGCGCTTCGGCGGTGCTCTTCCATTCGGCCTCGATGGCCTGGAACACGCGCTTGCGCAAACGCGTATCTGCCACCAGTTCGCTGTAGCGCAACGCCAGCGCCATGTCGCTCTTGGCCAGCACCATGTCCATATTGGACAGCAGGGTGCGGAAGAAGGGCCACTGCCGGTACATCTTCTGCAGCAAGGCCCATTGCAGCTTGGCGGTCTTGCCCTCCTGGCTGACAAAGGCCTGCACGGCCGAGCCAAAGCCATACCAGCCCGGCAAGGTCAGGCGGCACTGGCCCCAGCTGAAGCCCCAGGGAATGGCGCGCAAATCCTCGATGCGCTGGCTGGCCTTGCGCGATGCAGGGCGCGAGCCGATATTGAGCTCGGCAATCTCGCGGATCGGCGTGGAGCTGAAGAAATAACTCTCGAAGCCCTTGGTGCCGTACACCAGATCGCGGTAGGCAGCCATGCTGGCGGCCGACAGATCAGCGGCCGCATCCAGAAATGCCTGGCTGGCAGGCTTGGTGGGCTGCAGCAACGTGGCCTCCAACGTGGCGGCCACGAGCGTCTCCAGATTGCGCCGGCCGATCTCGGGGTTGGCGTACTTGGAGGCAATCACCTCGCCCTGCTCGGTCAGGCGGATCTGGCCGCGCACGGTGCCTGGCGGCTGGGCCAGGATCGCCTGGTAGCTGGGGCCGCCGCCACGCCCGACGGTACCGCCCCGGCCATGGAACAGGCGCAGCTGCACCGGGTTGGGCTGGCTCAGCTCGTCAAACAGCGCCACCAGCGCCAGCTCGGCCTGGTACAGCTCCCAGTTGCTGGTGAAGATGCCGCCATCCTTGTTGCTGTCGCTGTAGCCCAGCATGATGTCCTGCTCGGCACCACTGCGCTGGATCAGCGCGGCGATATGGGGCAGCGCATAGTACTCGCGCATGATGGTGGCCGCATGGCGCAGGTCGTCGATGGTCTCGAACAGCGGACTCACGATCAAGGTCGCGCGCGACTGGCCATCGTTGATGCGCCCACTCAGCAAGCCCACCTCTTTTTGCAGCAGCAGCACCTCAAGCAGGTCGCTGACCGACTCGGTGTGGCTGATGATGTAGTGCCGGATGGCGTCCTGGCCATAGAGCTGCACCGACAGGCGTGCACGCTCGAAGATCGCCATTTCGCTGAGGCAGCGCTCGCTGTAGCTGGCACCCACCACGCGCAGCGGGCGGGCATCGCTGAGCAACTGCAGCAGCAGCTCGCGCTTGGCTGTCTCGTTCAGTTGGCTGTAATCGGCCTGCAGCCCGGCCGTAGCCAGCAGCTCGCTGATCACGGCCTCGTGCTGGTCCGAGCTTTGCCGCAGATCGACCGTCGCCAGGTGGAAGCCGAACACCTGCACCGCACGGATCAGCGGTGACAGCCGCTGCTCGGCCAGTGCGCGGCCATGGTTGTCGCGCAGCGAGTCTTCGATGACGCGCAGATCGGCCAGGAACTCCTCGCTCGCCAGATAGGGGTTTTGCGGCGCCACCGCATGGCGTGCGGCCTCTCCGCCGCTGAGGTTCTTCAAGGTCGCGGCCAGGCGCGCATAGACGCCGATCAGCGCGCGGCGGTAGGGCTCGTCCTCGCGGTGCTGGCTGGTATCGGGGGAGCGTGACGCCAGCGCCTGCAACGCGGCGGTGGTGCCAGCCAGGCGCTGGGACATCGACAGCTCACCGCCCAGGTAGTGCACCTCGGTCAGGTAGTGGCGCAGCACCAGGTCGGACTGGCGGCGCAGCGCCTCCTGCAGGCTCTTGGCGGTGACATTCGGGTTGCCATCGCGGTCGCCACCAATCCACTGGCCCATGCGCAAGAAGGTGGCCAGGTCGCGCTCGCCCAGCTCGCGCTCCAGCGCGGCGTAGAGCTTGGGGATCTCGGTCAGGAACGTGGCCTGGTAGTAGCTCAGCGCGTTGTCGATCTCGTCCTCGACCGTCAGCTTGGAGTAGCGCAGCAGCCGCGTCTGCCACAGCTGGGTGACCTGCGCGCTCAGTTGCAGCTCGTTGTCGGCCAGCTGGCGCGGCGTCAACGTATCCTTGCTGCTGTTGAAGAGCTGGGCGCGCTGGGCAATATCATCGCGCTCCACCAGCAACGCGGCAATCGCACGCTCGGCATCCAGAATGCTCTTGCGCTGCACCTCGGTCGGGTGGGCGGTGAGTACAGGCGAGATCAGGCTGTGCGCCAGTGTCTGTGATACCGCCTTGACGGGAATGCCCGCCCAGCGCAGACGCGCCAACGCCACCTCGATGCTGCCTTCTTGCGTGTTACCGGCGCGCTCATGGATCTCGCGCCGGCGGATGTGGTGGCGGTCTTCGGCCAGGTTGGCCAGGTGCGAGAAATAGGTGAACGCGCGGATCACGCTGACCGTCTGGTCGCCTGACAGGCCTTTGAGCAGCGATTTGAGCGATTTCTCCGCATCCTGGTCGTCATTGCGGCGGTAGGCCACCGACAGCTGGCGCACCTGCTCGATCAGATCGAAGGCGGCCTGGCCCTCCTGCTCACGGATGACATCGCCCAGAATCCGGCCCAAAAGCCGGATGTCGTCCATCAAGGGCTGGTCCTTGTCGGCGCGGCGGGTGATGGCCTGGGTGGCGGCAGTGCTGCCCGCCTTGGTTTTGCGCGCCGGGGGCTTGGCGACTGCAGGGGTGTCTTTTTTGCTGGCAGTGGTCATGGGCGAAGAAGCAAAGGGCTGAAAGATCCACGCCGCCCCAAAGTCGCACTGCGCCAAAGAGCGGCGCTGCACATGCTAGCATCAGCCGCCTGTTGTGAACCGCTTGTTGACCACGTATCGTGCCCGCCGCCTGTAAAGCGCAGACCGGCCAGGCGTGGCGCCCCATCCCATGAGCTCCTTGTCCCTGACCATCGCCACCCGCGAAAGCCAGCTTGCCCTGTGGCAGGCTGAACATGTGCAACATATCCTGCAACGCCTGGGCCACCAGGTCGGCCTGCTGGGGATGACCACCCTGGGCGACCAGATTCTGGACCGCACCCTGTCCAAGGTCGGCGGCAAGGGCCTGTTCGTCAAGGAGCTGGAGACGGCGCTGGAGACCGGCCGCGCCGATCTGGCCGTGCACTCGCTCAAGGATGTGCCGATGGAGCTGCCCCCGGGTTTTGCGCTGGCCGCCGTGCTCAAACGCGAAGACCCGCGTGATGCCTGGGTCTCCAACCACTACGCCAGCCTGCAGGATCTGCCCCAGGGTGCGGTCGTCGGCACCTCCAGCCTGCGCCGCCAGGTGCTGCTGCGCGCGCTGCGGCCTGACCTCGATGTCCAGCCGCTGCGCGGCAACGTCAACACCCGCTTGCGCAAGCTCGACGAAGGCCAGTACGACGGTATCGTGTTGGCGGCGGCCGGCCTCAAGCGCCTGGCGCTGGATGGACGCATCCGCCACGCTTTCGGCACCGACACCATGCTGCCGGCCGCCGGCCAGGGCGCGCTGGGCATTGAGGTGCGCAGCGACCGGCAGGATCTGCTGGACCTGTTTGCCGGTCTGGCCGACCAGGCCACCTGGCAGACGGTGACGGCCGAGCGCGCCGTCAGCCGCTGCATGGGCGGCAGCTGCTCCATGCCGTTGGCGGCACACGGCGAATGGAAAGGCGAACAGCTGTGGCTGCGCGCCGCCTGGGGGGATGAAATCAACCCGAATGCGCCGCTGGTGTCTGCCCAGGCCAGCGCCGCCGTGACCGACCTGGCCAACGCCGATGCACTGGGCCAGCATGTGGCGTCCCTGCTGCAGCAAGCAGGTGCGCAGGTGCGCCGCTGAGCGCTGGCCCCGATTGCCATGGGTCAGCCGCAGCGCCGCATCATCATCACCCGCCCGCAGCCTGAAGCGGAAGGTTGGGTGGCCCAGCTGCGCCAGCGCGGATGGGCGGCTGACGCGCTGCCGCTGATCGACATTGCTGCGGCCGACAGCCCGGCCCACAAGGCAGCCCGCATGGATGCGCGTCAGCACTGGGCACGCTATGGCGCGCTGATGCTGGTCAGCACCAATGCAGCCCGTTTTTTTCTGGATCCGGCGCTGGTGCAGGCGCTGGCCGGGCAGCCGCGCAGCGCCTCCGCTACCCGGCTGTGGTGCCCCGGGCCCGGTACGGCACGCGCAGCCCAGGCACTGGGCATTCCCAGCGCGCTGATCGACCAGCCAGCGACCGATGCGCCGCAGTTCGACTCTGAATCGCTATGGGCCGAGGTGGGGCCCCAAGCCACCGCGATGGCGGCATCGGGCCGGCGCGTGCTGGTGGTGCGGGGTGCCAGTGCGGGCACTGCCATCGACCAACTGGTCACCGGCTCGGGCCGCGAATGGCTTGCCCGCCAATTGCAGAAGGCCGGTATCGGCGTGGATTTTGTTGGCGTGTACCAGCGCCAGGCGCCCGCGTGGACAGCGGCACAGCTGGCACTGGCCACCCAGGCGTTGGCCGATGGCAGCATCTGGCTGTTCAGCAGTTCCGAGGCAGTGATGCATTTACGCAACAGATTCGGCGCTGCCGCTCTGGCACCTGCCCAGGCGCTCGCCACCCATGCACGCATCGCCCAAGCCACCCGCGCGGCAGGATTTGTCCACATTCAGCAGTGCAGGCCTTCGTTGGAAGACGTGGTGGCGTCGTTAGAATCTGCGCTATGACGCTGCCCGAGCACGCACTGAACCCCACGCCTTCCCCAACGACCCCCGCCCCCAGCCCGGTCAGCCCTGCTGGTACCCGCCTGCCGCAAGCCTGGGTCTGGACGTCCGTGGCCCTGGGCGTTGCTGCAGCGATAGCGATCATCAGTGCGGCCATGCTCTGGCAACGGCTCAACAATATCCAGCAGCAGCTGGCACTGCAAAGCGCCGACTCACGCTCCCAGGCGGTGGAAGCCCGCACCCTGGCCCGCCAGGCTGATGACGTCTCACGCGATACCGCCTCACGCATGTCGGTGATGGAAGCGCGTGTCGGCGAAGTGGCGCTGCAGCGCGGCCAGCTGGAAGAGCTGGTGCAAAGCCTCTCGCGCAACCGCGATGACACGATGGTCGGCGACATCGAAAGTGCCGTGCGCTTTGCGATGCAGCAAAGCCAATTGAGCGGCAGCCCCGACCCGCTCGTCAGCGCGCTGAAGATCGCCCAGCAACGCGTGAGCGTCTCCGCACAACCAAGGCTGGCCCCGTTGCAGCGCGCCATTGCGCGGGACCTGGACCGCATCGCCACCAGCAAATCGCTCGACACCGCCGGTCTGCTTGCCCGCATGGATGATGTGCTGCGCCAGATCGATGATTTGCCGCTGCAAAACGATGTGCTGGATAAGAACGCGCGCCGTTCCGCACCTGCCCGGGGCCGGACGGGCCAGCCAGCGCCCGCCGCAGCCGCGACGGCCTCTGCCAGCGCCAATGCGACCGCGGACGATCCCGCCGCGCCTAGCTGGTGGCTTTCTGCGCTGTCCACCGCATGGGGCGTGGTGCATGAGGAAGCCCGCAGCCTGGTGCGCGTGCGCCGCATCGACTACCCCGATGCCGTGCTGCTCTCGCCTACCCAGGCATTCTTTGTCCGCGAAAACCTCAAACTTCGCATCATGAATGCCCGCATGGCCTTGCTGGGCCGCCAGATGAATGCGTCGCGCAATGACCTGGCCGCTGCCGCCGATGCAGTGCACAAGTATTTCGATGTCTCGTCACGACGTGGCCAGCAGGCGGCCCAGCAGATCAACCAGCTCCAGCAGGCGATGCAGGATGTGGAAGTGCCCCGCGCCAATGACACCCTCGCGGCGCTGGCCACCGCTGCCGCAGGACGTTAAGCGATGAGAGCCGCAATTTGGTTGATCGGTTTGTTTGCCGTTGCAGTGGCGGCGGCGCTGTTTGCCGGCAGCAACCAGGGCAGCGTCACCCTGCACTGGCCGCCCTACCGCATAGACTTCTCGCTGAACCTGGTCGTTGTGCTGCTGCTGCTGGCCTTTGTACTGGTCTATGGCGCGCTGCGCGGCGTCAGCGCGATGTTCGAGCTGCCGCGCCAGGCCAAGCGCTGGCGCATCCAGCAAAAGGAGCGGGCGATGCATGGCGCCGCGCTCGATGCCGTCACCCAGTTGCAGGCGGGCCGCTTTGTGCGGGCCCGCAAGGCCGCACTGTCGGCGCTGGCCCAGGAGCAAGCCTTGCAGGACAGCGGCGCCGCGATCCCCCATGGCCTGCAGCTGCGTGTGCTGGGCCATGTGCTGGCTGCCGAAAGCTCACACGCGTTGCAAGACCAGGCCCAGCGCGACCAGCACTGGGAGATGGCGATGCAGGAAGCCACCGCCCCCCGCGCCAGCCACCTGCCTGAGCTGGCCGAAGGCACCCAGCTGCGCGCCGCCCAGTGGGCGCTGGATGACCACAACGCCCACAGCGCGATCGAACAACTGGCGCGCCTGCCGCAGGGTGCAGCGCGCCGCACCCTGGCGTTGCGCCTCAAGCTCAAGGCCGCGCGCCAGCTGCGCCAAGCCTTGACCGCGCTGGACACCGCCCGGCTGCTGGCCAAGCACCGCGCTTTTTCTGCGGCTGCAGCGCAAAGCATCATCAAGGGCCTGGCTACCGAGCTGATCAACGACGCCCATGACCCCGAGCAGCTGATGCAGGCCTGGCGCAGCCTGGACACCGCCGAGCGCAATCTGCCTGAAGTTGGCATCCATGCGGCGCGGCGCCTGCAGCAACTGGGTGGCGACCCGCAGCAGATGCGCGAATGGCTGCTGCCGGCCTGGGAGCGTTACACCAACAGCAACAACGGCCTGCCCAGCCTGCAGGCCGAGCGTCTGGTGCGGGTGCTCGAAGACAGCATGGGTGCGCTCGATGCCAGTTGGCTGGCCCGCATCGAAGCGGCCCAGCAGCGCCGCCCGCACGATGCGTATCTGCAATACCTGGCCGGATGCGCCTGCCTGCAGCGCCAGCTCTGGGGCAAGGCGCAGCAATGGCTGCAGCAGGCAGCGCCTTCGCTGCAGGAGGAGTCGCTGCGCCGCCGCGCCTGGCAGCATCTGGCCCGGCAGGCCGAATACCGCGGCGATGCGGCGGCCGCCGCCCAGGCCTGGAAGCAGGCGGCACTAGCGGGCGAGCAAAGCTGAGGCACCGATCCTGCCGGGGCCGGTTTGCGCCGGCCGATGTACAAGGCGATACAAACTACCCGGTCTTAACTGTTGTAAGTACCGCGTTGAGAACTGCCTGTTTTTGCCTGCTCAGCATATGCTTATGAGGATTGGTTCTGGAACCATCCAGGACAAGGTCGATCAATTCAATTAATTTGAACTTCGCCATCAATCGGGCTGAACTTCTGCCGGTTGATCCGCTCCTACACTCGCTTCAAACAATTCCGCTGCATCCTTCGCTGCAGCGTTTTTTATGGCTACCACGACCAATAACACCCGCTATACCGGCACCGCGATTGCACTGCACTGGATTTTGGCCCTGGCCCTGATTGGCATCTTCGCCTTTGGCCTGTACATGACCAGCCTGCCCTTCTCCCCCACGCGCCTCAAATACTTCAATTGGCACAAATGGGCCGGCATGACGATCCTGATCCTGTCAGCCGTGCGCATTCTGTGGCGCTTTACCCACCGCCCACCAGCTCTGCCCGAAGCGACCGCCCGCGCGATGCCCGCCTGGCAACATGTCGCCCACCACGGCGTTCACCACCTGATGTATGCGCTGTTCTTTGCCGTACCGCTGGTCGGCTGGATCTACAGCTCTGCAGCCGGCTTTCCGATCGTGCTGTTTGGGGTGATGCCGCTGCCGGACCTGGTGAGCAAGAGCCCGGAACTCGCCGAGACACTCAAGCCCTGGCATGCTTACCTGGCCTACACGTTGGCGGCGCTGGTGGTCATGCATGTGGCTGCGCTGCTCAAGCACCAGCTGATCGACCGAGACGGCCTGCTCTCCCGCATGCTGCCCGGCCGCGCTTCTTGATTCGTACCGTTTTTTTACTGGAGTCTGATCCGATGTCCAAGCTCTCCCCAACCGCCCTGTTCGCTGCCGCGCTGACTGCGGCTGCCTTTGCCGCCCCGGTGATGGCCCAGCAAGCGCTGGTGCCTGCGCAAAGCGCCGTGAATTTCGAAGCCAAGCAAATGGGTGTGCCGATTAAAGGCCACTTCCAGAAGTTTGATGCCAAGATCGCGTTCGACACCGCCAAGCCCGAAGCCAGCAAGATCCATTTCTCGGTCGATACCGGCAGCGCCACGATGGGCGTCAAGGAAACCGATGCCGAGCTGCCCAAGGCAGAATGGTTCAATGTCGCCAAGTTCCCGCAAGCGACCTTTGACTCCACTGCCGTCAAGGCACTGGGCGGCGGCAAGTACCAGGTCGATGGCAACCTGACGATCAAGGGCAACGTCCAGAAGGTCAGCCTGCCCGTTACGCTGACCCAGTCGGGCACGACCACGACGGCCGCCGGCACCTTGCCGCTGAAGCGCCTGACCTATGCCATCGGTGATGGCGACTGGAAGGACACCTCGATGGTGGCCGATGAAGTGCAGGTGCAGTTCAAGCTCGCGCTGACCGGTGTTGGCAAGCTCTAAGCTTTTTTGTGTTTCCCTGTTCCTTTACCCCTTTAGGAGAAATCTGATGCGCACATCCCTGTTGGCCCTGGCCGCTGCTTCCCTGTTTGCCGGTGCTGTGCACGCGGCTCCAGCCACCTACGCGATCGACCCTACGCACACTTTTGCGACCTTCGAAATCGACCACAACGGCGCCACCACCAACCGTGCACGCTTCGACAAAAAAGAAGGCACCCTGACCTTGGACCGCGAAGGCAAGACCGGCTCCGTCGATATCAGCATCGACATCGCCTCGGTCAACTCCGGCACGCCCGGCTTTGACAAGCACCTGCAAAGCAAGGACATCTTCAACGTGGCCGAGCATCCCAAGGCGCGTTTCCAGTCCACCAAGTTCGTGTTTGACGGCGACAAGCTGGCATCGGTGGAAGGCAACCTGACCCTGCTGGGCAAGACCCAGCCCATCACCTTCAAGGCGAGCAAGTTCAACTGCTACCCCAACAAGATGCTGCAAGACCGCGAAGTCTGCGGTGGCGATTTCGACACCACGTTTGACCGCACCGCCTTCGGTCTGGACTACGGTGTGAACTGGGGCGCTGCGAAGAATGTGCGCCTGGTGGTACAGATCGAAGCGGTGAAGCAGTAAGCACGACGCGCGCGCACCCCTGTGCGCCACCGCATAGACTGCCAGCAGCCGATGGACGGCGGCTGGCAGTTTTTTTATGGGCGCGCCAGAGGCGCGGGCGGCGGAGATCGGTGCGACAAGCCCTCGCAGGCCAGTCATCGCTGCAGCCGGGCTAAAATCAGCTTATTCATTCCAAGCTATTCAACGGCATCCCGATCTGTGGTGCCGTTTTCCATTGATCACACCATGAGCGACACCAACAGCCAACCGATTTCCCAACCAGGTCTCGATAGCCTGTCCAAGTCTTTTGAGCCTTCGGCCATCGAGGCCCAGTGGGGCCCGGAATGGGAAAAGCGCGGCTACGGCAACGCCGGCTATCGCGGCACCGGTGCGCCCAATGCAGAATCGGTGGCCGCACACCGGAACTTCTCGATCCAGCTGCCGCCCCCCAATGTGACCGGCACCTTGCACATGGGCCATGCGTTCAACCAGACGATCATGGATTCGCTGACACGCTACCACCGCATGAAGGGCTACAACACGGCCTGGATTCCGGGCACCGACCACGCCGGTATCGCCACGCAGATCGTGGTGGAGCGCCAGCTGCAGGCCGCCGGCCAAAGCCGTTATGACCTGGGCCGCGAGAACTTTGTCGCCAAGGTCTGGGAGTGGAAGGAACAGTCGGGCAACACCATCACCACGCAGATGCGCCGCATGGGCGATACCGTGGACTGGAGCCGCGAGTACTTCACGATGGACGACAAGCTCTCCAAGGTGGTGACCGATACCTTCGTCAAGCTCTACCAGCAAGGCCTGATCTACCGAGGCAAACGCCTGGTGAACTGGGACCCGGTGCTGCAATCTGCAGTGTCCGACCTCGAAGTGGAAAACCAGGAAAAAGACGGTTCGCTGTGGCACATCGCCTACCCGCTGACCAGCGGTGAAGGCCAGCTGGTGGTGGCCACCACCCGCCCCGAGACCATGCTGGGCGACGTGGCCGTGATGGTGCACCCCGAAGACACGCGCTACCAGCACCTGATCGGCCAGACGGTGACCCTGCCGCTGGTGGGCCGCGAGATCCCGATCATTGCCGACGACTATGTGGACCGCGAGTTCGGCACCGGCGTGGTCAAGGTCACACCTGCGCATGACCAGAATGACTACCAGGTGGGCCAGCGCCACAAGCTGCCGATGATCGTGGTGCTGACCCTGGAGGCGAAGATCAACGACGAGGCGCCAGAAAAATACCGTGGCATGGACCGCTTTGTTGCGCGCAAGGCCATCGTAGCCGACCTGGAAGCCCAGGGCCTGCTGGTCGAGACCAAGAAGCACAAGCTGATGGTGCCCATCTGCGACCGTACCGGCCAGGTGATCGAGCCCATGCTGACGGACCAGTGGTTCATCGCGATGAGCAAGGTCAGCGACCAGGATCCCACAGGCAAGAGCATTGCACAAAAGGCCATCGATGCCGTGGCGTCGGGCCAGGTGCAGTTTGTGCCCGAGAACTGGGTCAACACCTACAACCAGTGGATGAACAACATCCAGGACTGGTGCATCTCGCGCCAGCTGTGGTGGGGCCACCAGATTCCCGCCTGGTACGACGAGGAAGGCAACATCTATGTCGCCAAGAGCGAAGCCGAAGCCCAGGCCCAGGCGCCGGGCAAGACGCTGCGCCGCGATGCGGACGTGCTCGACACCTGGTACTCCTCGGCCATGGTGCCGTTCAGCACGATGGGCTGGCCCGACCAGACGGACGCCGCCGATGACAACTACAACCTGTACCTGCCCTCGTCGGTGCTCGTGACCGGCTACGACATCATCTTCTTCTGGGTCGCCCGGATGATCATGATGACCACGCACTTCACCGGCCGCGTGCCGTTCACACATGTCTACATGCATGGCCTGGTGCGCGATGCGCAGGGCAAGAAGATGTCCAAGTCCGAGGGCAATGTGCTGGACCCTGTCGATCTGATTGACGGTATTGCACTGGAGCCACTGCTGGACAAGCGCACCGTGGGCCTGCGCAAGCCGGAGACCGCGCCGCAGGTGCGCAAGAACACGCAAAAGGAATTCCCCGAAGGCATTCCCGCCTATGGCGCCGATGCGCTGCGCTTTACCTTTGCCGCGCTGGCATCGCTGGGCCGCTCGATCAACTTTGACAGCAAGCGCTGCGAAGGCTACCGCAATTTCTGCAACAAGCTGTGGAACGCCTCGCGCTTTGTGCTGATGAACTGCGAAGGCCATGACTGCGGCCTGCTCGAGCACAGCAAGGACCAATGCGCCGCTGGCGACTACCTGCAGTTCAGCCAGCCGGACCGCTGGATCGTCTCGCAGCTGCAAAAGGCCGAGGCCGACGTGGCCAAGGGCTTTGCCGAGTTCCGCCTGGACAACGTGGCCAACACGATCTATGACTTCGTCTGGAACGAGTTCTGCGACTGGTACCTGGAAATCGCCAAGGTACAGATCCAGACTGGCAACGAAGCCCAGCAACGCGGCACGCGCCGTACCCTGATCCGCACCCTGGAAACCATTCTGCGCCTGGCCCACCCGATCATCCCGTTCGTGACCGAAGCACTGTGGCAAAAGGTCGCCCCGGTGGCCGGCCGCGAAGGCGCATCGATTGCGATTGCCGCCTATCCGCAAGCCCAGCCTGAAAAGATCGACAACGAGGCCATCGCCTATGTCGAACGCATCAAGCAGATGGTGGACGCCTGCCGTGCGCTGCGCGGTGAAATGGCTGTCTCGCCTGCCCAGCGTCTGCCTTTGCTGACGGTGGCCGGCACTGCCGATGGCGCTGCCTTCCTGCGCGCCAACGCCGATGTGCTCAAGAACCTGGCCAAGCTGAGCGAAGTCAAGGTGTTTGACGACGAGGCCACCTGGGCGGCAGAAGCCCAGCATGCACCGGTATCGGTGGTGGGCGATGCACGCCTGGCACTGTTTGTCGAAGTGGATGTGGAAGCCGAGAAGCTGCGCCTGAGCAAGGAGATCAAGCGCCTGGAAGGCGAGATCACCAAGGCCAACGCCAAGCTGTCCAACGAGGCTTTCTGCGCCAAGGCACCGGCTGCCGTGCTGGACCAGGAAAAAAAGCGCGTGGCAGACTTTGGCGCTTCGCTGGGCAAGCTGCAAGAGCAGCTCCAGCGCCTGGGCTGAAACGGCCGGGGCCGTGCAAAAATCAGCACATAATGCCCCTTGGCCCTGCACACAAAGGCGCAGCTTGCTGCGCCTTTGTCACATCCAAGTCCTGGAACCCAAGTATTTATGACTACACCGACCCGTGTCCGCAAAGCAGTTTTCCCAGTCGCTGGCCTGGGCACCCGTTTTTTGCCAGCCACCAAGGCATCTCCCAAGGAGATGCTGCCCGTGGTGGACAAGCCACTGATCCAGTACGCGGTGGAAGAGGCCTACGAGGCCGGTATACGGGACATGATCTTTGTCACCGGGCGTAGCAAGCGCGCGATCGAAGACCACTTCGACACCGCCTACGAGCTGGAAAACGAGTTGGAAAACGCCGGCAAGCAGGCCATGCTGGACCTGGTGCGCAGCGTCAGCCCCGATGACATGAACTGCCTGTTTGTGCGCCAGCCGCGTTCCCTGGGCCTGGGCCATGCGGTGCTGTGCGCCGAGCCGCTGGTAGGCAACGAGCCTTTTGCCGTGCTGCTGGCCGATGACCTGATGACCGGCGCGCCAGGCGGCCCGGGCGTGATGGCCCAGATGACGGCGGCGTTCTCCAAACAAGGCCGCTCGCTGCTGGCCGTGCAAGAGGTGCCGCTGGAACATACCAAGCGCTACGGCATCGTCAAGGGCGAGCCTGCCGGCGGCCCGCTGATGCGCATTGACGAGATCGTCGAAAAGCCCGCTCCGGAAAAAGCCCCGTCGCGCATGGGCGTGGCCGGGCGCTATGTGCTGACCCCCGGCATCTTCGACGAGATCCGCAACCAGCCCAAGGGAGTGGGTGGCGAGATCCAGTTGACCGACGCCATCGAGCGCCTGATGCACAGCGAGACGGTGTACGCCTATCGCTACAGCGGCAAACGCTATGACTGCGGGAGCAAGGAAGGTTTTCTGCAGGCAACGGTGGAGCTGGCGCTGCAGCACCCGGATGTGGGCGACGATTTCCGAGCCTTTCTGAAAGAGCTGCAGATCTGAGTCTGCGCGGAACCTCACGCACTAAAAAGGCCTGCTGATGCAGGCCTTTGTTTGGCAATAGGCGAGCGCCAGGCTAGCGGCGGCGCAGAATATGGATGAACTCCTCACCCACGGTCTGCTGCTCCACCAGCTCATTGCCGGTCTGCTTGGCAAAGGCTTGGAAATCCCGGATCGAGCCGGTATCGGTCGCCACCACCTTGAGCAGTTGCCCGCTCTGCATCGTGGCCAAGGCTTTCTTGGCCTTCAAAATCGGCAGCGGGCAGTTCAGCCCGCGCGTATCCACTTCCTGGTCAATATCCATCGTGCTCATTCGTTGTTGATCGCCAGACTCAGTCCAGGCGGGGTGCCACCACAAAGCGGGCATCCTCTTCCCAGTAGTTCACCGGCCATTTGGCAGGATCGGGATCCGGGTTGGGGTTGTTGGGGCGGAAGGCGCCAAAACGCACCGGCTCGCCCTTGCTCTTGACCCACTCAGCCATTGCATAGCCGGTGCCCGAAGGCCAGCACAGCACGTCCTGCGCGGTCTTCCACTGGTACTCCACGAGTTCGGGCGACAGGCGCACGTCCTCCGGCCGACCTGCCACGCGCACATGGTAGGCAATCAGCACCTGGTTCATGCGCAAAAACTCCCAGCAGCCAATCAGGCGCAGGGCCTTGGTCTGCAAACCGGTTTCCTCGAGCACCTCCCGCGCAATGCCGGCCTCGGGCGATTCACCCGCCTCCATAAAGCCGGTGATCAGGCCAAACATGCCCGGCTGCCACATGGCGTTGCGCGCCAGCAGCACCTGGCCCTGGTCATTCTCGACGACGGCAGCCAGTACCGGCGTGGGGTTGCCCCAGTGGGTCCAGCCGCAGGCGGGGCAGCGCAGCCGGCTGACCTCCCCGCTGTCCTCGGTCATCACTTTCCATTGCAGCGCCGTGGCGCAGTTCACGCAAAATTTCGTTTCGTATTGCATAAGGCTTTCGTGCCGGCACTCGCCGATCGGCGTGCGCGTTAGGCGGGAAATACGCCAGTGGACAGATAACGGTCCCCCCGGTCGCAGACGACGAACACAATGGTAGCGTTGCGTTCACGGCGCGCAATTTCCTGAGCGACATGGCAGGCGCCTGCGGCGGAAATGCCGGCAAAAATGCCTTCTTCGCAGGCGAGGCTGCGGGCCATGTCCTCGGCATCGTTCTGGGTCACGTACACCATCTCATCGACCGCGCTGGGGTCATAGATCTTGGGGAGGTACTCTTCAGGCCACTTGCGGATACCCGGGATGCGCGAGCCCTCGGTCGGCTGGGCACCGATGATGCGCACCGCCGGGTTCTTTTCCTTCAGGTAGCGGGACACACCGGTGATCGTGCCAGTCGTGCCCATCGCACTGACGAAATGGGTAATCTGGCCACCCGTCTGCTCCCAGATCTCGGGGCCGGTGGTCTCATAATGGGCGCGCGGGTTGTCCGGGTTGGCGAACTGGTCCAGCACAATGCCCTTGCCTTCGGCCACCATCTTGTCGGCCAGATCGCGCGCATATTCCATGCCGCCACTCTTGGGCGTCAGGATCAACTGCGCGCCATAGGCCTTCATCGTCTGTGCACGCTCGATGGACAGGTCCTCGGGCATGATCAGCACCATGCGGTAGCCCTTGATGGCGGCAGCCATCGCCAATGCAATACCGGTGTTGCCCGAGGTGGCCTCGATCAAGGTATCACCAGGCTTGATCTCGCCACGCTCCTGGGCGCGCTGGATCATCGACACCGCCGGCCGGTCCTTGACCGAACCGGCCGGGTTGTTGCCCTCGAGCTTGCCCAGCACCACATTGCCATTGGCCTCGTTGTAGTCAACACCAATGCGCTGCAGGGCCACCAGGGGGGTCTTGCCGATCGCATCTTCAATCGTTGGGTATTTATTGGAGCTCATTATTTGTGCCATAATTGCGAGCTGCGATACAGACACAGCCCGGGTGGTGAAATTGGTAGACGCAGGGGACTCAAAATCCCCCGCCGCAAGGCGTGCCGGTTCGATTCCGGCCCCGGGCACCACACTCAAAGCCGTTAAGTTTAAACAACTTAGCGGCTTTTTCTTTGTCTGTTGTGGAGTGCTGCATGGCTAGGCGTTCGCGGTTGAAACAGGTTGCGCTTGTATAAAAACTATAGCAGCCGACATTCTAACCAGAGGGCAAGCCCCTTGTTACGTTGGTGTTGGGGGGTGCGGTCAGCCGCAGCCTTGACACGGCACCAACGGAACCCGCTCTTCCCCTCCGAATCAGTGGGGTCATCGATCTTTGCGCCCCTTCAACGCAAAAAAAGCCTCCCCGGCAGCCGATGGCGCCAGAGAGGCTCTTTGCCTGAGGGATCAAGGGGCAGCGCAGGCTTTGTCGGTATCGTCGCCTCCCAGCCGGCGCTCTGTATTCACCTGACTGCACAGTGCAGCTACTTCCGCATCACGTCGCCTAAGATGGCCTCCGAGTTCTGCGACCACGCCGAGGCCTTGTGCAAGCTGTCGGTCGAGGGCTGCCGCTTTATCTGCAAGATCGCTGCGGGCAGCGGCGTCGGCCTGGGCTTGCGCACGATAAGTGGCGGCTCGGCTGTCGGTGTCGCGGTGCAGGCGCTCAGCGCGGGCAAGCTCAGCGCGCACATCCACATCAATGCCAGTCTTGAAGGCTGCCAGTTGGTCGGCGTTGTAAATCGTATCTTGGGCATGTTTGCTCTCCAGTTGGGCGGTATGGGCTTCGTCTTTGCGTGCAGCCTCGGCCCGCGCCGCCAGCGCTCGCATATGGTCTGCACGCAGCTCTGCAATGCGGGCGCTTGTCTGCCAGCCTTTGGCGATCCAGCCCGTCGAAAAGGCCAGCGCGGCCATGATGGCCGCCAGCAACAGCTTGATCTGCAAGGTCATAAGCCCTCCTCGCAGATCTCGCCGTTGGCATTGCCGCGGCTTTGCAGGCCAGGCAGCACTACCGACACCCCATGGACCGTGCCGCGGTTCCAGCGCAGGTTTTCTCGGCAGGCACCGGCCACATCACCGGCATTGGCCTTGCGCAGCAAGGTCGATCCCGCCAACGCGGCCTCGCCCTTGTTGTGGATGAAGTCGATAAACACCGCTTGCTGCAGCACCGTGTACCGGTCCCAAAAACGAAAAAGCCACTTTGCAGCGGCTTCTGATGCCAGGTAGCGGTTTTTTTCCAGTCCATAGCAGTCCACCGGTGAGTAATAGCGCCCGGCCACCACATCGGGCCCGGTGAGGCCATTGCAGACCGTCAGCGGCGCCCCCTTGCCCAGCCGGTCCACATAGGGCTTGCCGATATGGCGGTAACTGCTTTCGTAAAAACTGCCCATGACCAGAGCAATCTTGATGGCATCCGAGGTGCCCGTGTCGGCCGCAACGGCCTGGATATAGGGGTTTTGCGCAGCCATCGTGTGGGCGGCTACTTGGTCGCGCTCAGCCACCACATAGCCGCCACCACCGGCCAGCAGCACAGCCAAGGCCATCAAGCCGGTGCGCAGCGCATGGGGCACCCGGCTCATGGCTCCATCCTTGGTGTGTCACTCAGGTGCTGGAAGTCGTCGAGGGTCATGGTAACCAAGGGCTTGCGCGGCGCCAGCCACCCCCAGCGCTCGAAAGCGGGGCGCCAGAGCTTTTTCCAAAACCACTCGCAGATCAACAGCGAGGTGTAGAGCGCCGCCACGATCGACGCGATCGCGCCCCAGGGTATTGCATTGACCCAGTGCCAGGTCTGGGCACTGGTGTTGACAGTGGCGGCCTGAACCAGCTTGTCCGCCATGTCCGTTTGTGCTGCGGTGGCCAACGTGACCGCACTGGTCGCCTTGGCCATCGGCATGCTGATGTCTGTGCTTTGCATCAGGCCTCCTAGAAATAAAAAGACCCGCCGAAGCGGGTCATGGGTTGTGCAGCCAGGTCAGACGCGCTTTGCCGCGCGGTCAATGGCTGCGATCAAGCGGGCCGTCAGTCGGTCCGTCGCGTTCTGGCTGCGATGGATATGGTCGTCCTGCAGGTCCCCTTCGCCTTGGTACTCCTCGTCCCAATCAGCATGGATGACACCCTGCGATTCCGCGACATCGCGCATCACTTGCTGAAAGGCCAGAAGATTGGCATCTTGCCCAGGGTCGTAGTAGCCACTGGGGATGGGCACAAGGCCGGTGAACACCGGGACGGCGCCCGCACTGCGAATGACCGCCAGCGCATCCAGCAGTTGCTGCCGGTAGGCCTCCGGCGACAGATAGCCGTAGGAGTCGTTCAAGCCCAGACCAAGCACTATCACCTGAGCCTGGTGCAGGGCATCTTTGAATGCGGGCTGCGGACCTGCGGGATACATGTCGGGTGGCGCACCAGGAAATGGCTCCTGGTAGCCCTGCATGAAGTCCGCCATCCGCAGACCACAGGCATTGCGGTCCGTCAGCGTCCATCGAGGGCGCTGCGCGCGCATCTGCATTGCTGACGTGCTGTCGCAGCCCCAGCCAAACAGAATGCTGTCCCCGTTCAGTTCTACCGACAAGGGACAGCAACGAACGCAAAATTTGCGCAGGATTTTGCAGAGAAGTTCTTGGATTGTCATATTCTTTTCGTATTGGGCTCCTAGGAGGCCAGATGGCATGAGAGATGGGTACGGCAGCCCAGCCAAGCGATGCGGCAAACCGGTGCACCTTGGTATGAGGTCGGGTTCAGCACCCAATGCCATCAACGCCTTGGACAGTCGTCATCGAGCTACTTGACGATTACAGGTATGTTCACTTCACATCAACCTCAAAAAAGAACGCTTCTGGCGGGCCGTATCGGCTGTAACACCAGCCACTACAGTCCCCGTGCGGCGCGGAAAGCATGCTCCACCTTGGCTGGCGTATCCCAACCAATGCAAGCACCAAAGGCAAGTACATACCGGTGGTCGCTATCCCAGGTTGCAGAGCGAAAGTACAAGGTAGCCTCGTATCTGGTGTCTTCGTCTGCCAACGACTCCATCTGAATTTCCATATCCGCCTCAGTCACCCGCAACATGCGATAGATATAGATCAAACCTTGGGTGCGCGAAATCGTTATCCGATTTGAATCTAATGCGGTCTGCTCAGCAGCCAGGCGCTCGGCCTGAAGATGTGCAAGCTCCTTTTCATCCAGCTGCACGACCTGCCACTGCTGCAGATAGCCGCGCTCACTCCACAAAGGCTGCTGCTCCACTGCCTTGTGAGTCGCTGCGTCAAAAAAAGGCTGGGGTTGATCCGCCACCTGCGCGTATTGCTCAAGAGGGGAAAATGGATCAGGGAAAACTGTTAACGGGTGACGCTGCATGATTGCAGCTGGGGTCAGGCCCCATTCATTGGTAGTTGTGTCGATATACATGTCGATCCTCAGTTTGCTGCGTTACCTAGACGGGTGCCTTCTACGATCCAGGTGACGAAGCTAGCTCCGTCAACGTAAAGGCCTGCGGGTTGTCCCTGGCTGGGCTGGTAGACCTGAATCAAGGTGTAGTTCCCGCTCGCACTGCCATTAGAGCCAATGGACCCTGCCTGACCGAGGGAGCCGCCATATCCACCTCTGCCGCCGTAAGAAACACCAAGCGAGCCTGTTGATGGCCCCCCTAACTGTTGCGAGCTGCCACTGAACCCCGATTGCGCGTTGCTCATGGTCACCACACCCGAAGAACTGAACCCGGCGCCGTTGCCACCCGAGCCGCCATTGCCCGATGCCCGATAGCTCGAAGAATTGGGGTTCTGAATAAGGTATGACCCGCCGCCACCGCCAAGCCCACCTCCCCCAAATACCGTTCCGCTGGTGTTGTCGATGCGAATGCGAGTGCGTGTGTAAAGGGCGTTGCCGCCGTTGAGGACGCCACCAATGCGGCCCCGGTTGATGATCGTCAGGCAATCGTGGGGAATCCCCGAAATGCTGAGGGTGGCAATATCGACCCCTGAATTGATCGTGCAAATGATCGGGCTATAGCCATTCCACCCCCGCGCGCGGGCCAGGGCAGCAATGTCAGGGCTTCGCACGGTAGCTGCAAATGTGATCGAGGTGCTGCCGCCGCTCATTAGGAGGTTGCGCATCATCATGATTCATGCACCCCTGCAATAAACATGTCCCACACACCGATGTCATACCGTGGGATGAAGGTGAGCATCAATCTCTGCCAGGCAGCAACTGTCGGCAATGCTCCCCCCACAGGCAACCGCACCGGCACTCCCGCAAAACTCGCGGTAAACGCCCCGGTTGGCAAAACTTCAATAGTCAGCTGGTCGCCGATATCTCTGGGCACTGGCATGACGATGCTGGTGTTTTGATACAGAACCACAGTCTGAATCGATCCGTTTTTCTGATCGATGGGGGTGGTTGCGGATCTCGCATCAACAATGACCCGCTTCTCGATGACGGACCTGTCACCTATCACGCGCTGCCAAGGCCCCCAGGTAGTGTCGCGCTGACGCTCGTAAACCCAGCCCTGATATGCAGTAGCCAATGTCTGCGATGCGCGCTGCGTTACTTGGCCCAATTCCTCGCTGCCGAACGTAAAAACATTCCACCAATTGGTGTTTGGATGGGCAGGCGGCCAATCGGCCCCTACGCCAGTGTGGTCGTAGAACGCTGCCCACTGCCCTATCGGAGCATTAGCCATCAGCTGCGACTTGTTGCGCGTTGCGCCGATGCCAGCCTCGACCAATCCCGTGACGACACCAGTACGACCCATCACCGAGGCTACAGGACCGACTTGTATGGCATCCATCGCGTTACGAACGTCTTGAACAGCTATATCTACAGCTTGACGACTCGCGTCAGCTGCGGCAGCCGACTGGCCCGCAGCAGTGGCAGCATTCTGAGCGTCCAGCGATTTGGCCTGCGCCCATTCAGAATTAGTGTAGACCTGGCTGATTGCGGTATTAAATGCCACCCGCTGCGGCTCATAAGAAGCCGCCAGCGCAAAGGCCTTGGTGCTGAAGCTGACACGGTCATCCGTGGGCTGTGGCGCAGGGGGATAGGCGGGAATGGGGGTTGGAACGACTAAAGGCATCACACCTCCTCAAGTTGAATTGCAAACATCGAGTAGTCGTGGTACTCGATCGCGACGGACCAATCCTTGGCAATCCCAAACACGTTCAGGGCCTCAATGTCTTGAGAGCCTAGAAACAGGATGGGCTTGGCCCGGTTTTTGGTCATATAGTTTTTGATGGCCATGATTTCCGTGCGCCGGATGGGCACGGACATATCTGCCCATCCGATGTAGGTGCGCTCAACCAGCACGCGGTTGCCGAACTCATCGAGCTCCTTGCGGGAAAAGTCCTGGATGCCCACCGACGCACCGATCTCGACACCCAGGCCCCACTCCTTGGCATTGCCCAGAATCAGGTTCCCGACCTCCATGCCGGTCGTACCGACGAAGTCCACCAGCACATCCGCTTGCGGGAATGCCGGCAGCCCGGTAAAGAGCCCCAGCACACCTGTTGGCGTCCACTCGCCAAAGTGCCATTCCCACCAATCGGCAGTCTCTGGCGCAAGGCCGACCGTGAGCGCCTTGTCATAGACAGTGCCGTAAGTCGGGTCCAACACACGCACCCGCACGGAATGCACATCGGCCATACCTATGGCACACACCGCATCCACCGCGCGTCCAAATCGGAACCGGTAGGATGCCGTCGCATTGAACTTGGAGCTCTGCGACGTGCGCCCATTAAAAAGGGCCCACGTATTGGTGGGCCCGACCTTGATCCAGAGCGTTGGGTTGTCCGGCGGCGGAATGCTGTCGTTGACATCGGCACCCGCCTGGTAGACGAGGTGCTGGTAGCGCACCCTGGCCCCTCTGGGCCAGGCCCCCGCCACCCAGACAGCCGCCGTGTCCTCCACAGGCGGCTGCGCAACGATCACGCCATCGCTGATCTCCAGCGGGCTGACGGTTCTCAATCCTGTCATGCGTTTTGCTCCTGTTTTCGCGTTGCAGGCATTCCATCGGCGTCCCACATGCGCAGCGTCTTGTTGAGTTGCTGCACCGCAGGCACGACCACTGTCGCCTCAGCCTTGCGGTTGGCGTCATGGTTGTCCAGCGACAAGCGCAGGGCTCGCACTTCCGCCACCAGTACCGGGTTGTCAGTCGATGCCTGCAGCGCGCTCAGCAAAGCGGTGTTGCCACTCGCCTGAACCACACGCCCGGCAGTGGCAGCGCCCACCTCTGCGGTTTTCACATCGCCGATATCGACGCCGTATTTATGGGCGAGGAAGTTTCTCGTGTCCGCCAGCGATGCCAGCCAGGCTGACTGCTTGAGCAAGACATCGGCCTGGGACGTTGCACTGGCTTTTGCAAGCGCTTCCAGTGCCTGGATGATCGAGGGCAGCTCGTCAGCCGCGTCCTGATTGCCAGATCGGGCCTGGGCCGTCTTGATGGCAAAAAGAGACTCGTAGTAAGCCGCTCCCTGGTCCGGGCCAGAGCCCAGCAACTGCCCGCGCAGCCGCTTCATTTCATTGGCCATGGCGTCAATGGTTTTGGACCACTGGTCAGCCAACTTCTTGGCAGCATCAGCCGCAGAGTTAGCAGCCTTGGCTGACGAGTCGTATGAGCTACCCAAATTGGATACGCCTCCCTGGTAGCTGCGCATCTTGGGAACGCTCACGCCAATCGAGTTGCCCAACGATTTGACCGAGACCTTGAGCTTCTCCATGCCCTCCACGAACTCGGTGCTGGTGAGCAACGTGTTCAACGCCTGGATCGCCGCATTGGCATTGGAAATCATGTTGTCTATGGCTGCACCACTTACCGCATCCGCCACATTGGCTCCAGTAAGTGCCGCAGTCAGCATCGGCGTGATCATCCCATCGATCATGGACGACAGAATGGTGTTGATCGCCTGTTCGTACACGGCCTGTTCAAAGCCTGCCGAGATTTGGTTGGCCAACCAGCTGCCGGCTTCTGCACCCCGTCCCTCGTTGATCTCATTGATAAATCCATCAACCAGGCCGTCCATGGACAGCCCCAACGTCGACAGCGTCTCCTCACGGATCTGCTGAATCTCTTGCAGCTTCGCGGCAAGCGCGTTAGTTCCGTCTTCCAAGCTGGCAGTGACGGCATCAACCCCATTGGCAAAGTCATCCGCAAACTGCAACAGCCAGGCGAGCAGCTCCTCGTCCCTGTCAGCGATGGCTTTGTCTACCAGGGCGCGGTATTTCTTCTTCGCATCGACATCGCCGACACGCAGATCCAGCCCGCGCTCTTCCATACCATCATTGGCCACCTTGCTCGCACGGCTACGCTTCTCGTCATCGCTGTAATACAGATCGTAATAAGTGCTTGCGGCCTGTGTCAGCGCATCCATGCTGCCGACTGCATCCACCAGCTTGCTGGCCCAGTCACCAGCCGAAAGCGAGCCTTCGAGCAATGTGGAGCCAAACAGCTCAAAGATCTGATTGACACCCACCAGGCTGGAGGACATGCGGGTCAAGGCATCCACGGCCTTCTCACCTGTGCGCACATACTCGCTCATCACGAAGATCTGCTCAGTGACCGTCTCCGTCACCTGGCGGCCGACACGAGCCCATTGCTCGGTGTCACTGTCGCCAGCAACTTGCACGTTGTCCCATACCATGCGGGTCACTTCGCGCGTCTGCTCCTGCCAGCTGCCGAGCACACTGCGTGCCAGCTCCTCATTGGCTTGCGCGAGCGCCTGCTGGATCTTGGCCGATGCTTCCTCCTGCGACAGGCCCGTCAACTGCAAGCCCTTGCCACCCGTATCCGGATGGATCTCATCGAGCCCCAGCGCCACCTTCATGGCACGGATGGCGTCTCCATTCAGGCCCAGGGTATCCGCCTTTTTGGCCGTATCCTCCCGCATGTCCTTGAAGGCATCCTGCAGCACCTTAATGGGGCCTTTGGAGCCTTCAATCGCCGTGCCATAGTTCTCCTGGAGCATCTCGACGCGCGAATACAGCTGCTGCAGCTGGCGCTCACGGTAGCCATTTTCCTTGGCCTCCGGGTTCGCCGCGATCTGGCCTTGGAGCGTTTCGATCTGCGCATTGGCGTTCTCGATCTCCTTCTCCGCCGCCAGATACCGGTACTTCGGCCCCCCAAACAAGCTGCCGCTTTCGCGCATCAGCTGGTAGCCGTACATGTCTCCGCCGAGCTCGCCCATCAGGCCGCTGCCGACCTGCTTTTCTTCTTTAAACATGCCGCCTAGGTAAGCCGCGATGATTGGGATGCTCATCACCCAACCGCCGCCGGAAAACCAACTGCCCACCCCAGATCCGCCAGCTCCCGCGGCCTCCGAGCTTGTAGCCAGAAATCCAAGAGGGTCGCCGCCGGCCATACCTATTGCGTTTGCTGAGTTGATGGTATGTGCCGAAAAAGTCGAAGTACTACCCCAGCCAAGCATGCTGCCTACATAGCGAGAAGTCTGCCCCAGCAATCCTTCCCCGGTATAGAGGCTATAAGCATTTAACCCACCGCTCAGCAAGCTCATGGCGCCATCGCCTGAACCACCAAGGCCCGAGCTTCCACCAAACAAGCCAGAAAGCCACCCCACTCCGCTAGTAATCATCCCCGTGATATTCGCGCCAATGTTCATCACAAACTTCTGCGCGAATGCTTTGTACAAAGCATCCGAAATCGAAGTCAGTACCGTCGTCTTCAAAGACTTGCCCAAGTTCTTCAAACCCTGAGCACCGTTATTGAGAAAGTCGGCGAATCCCTGGCGGACGACATCTCCATACTTGCTCGCTTGCTGCGTAACGTATTGGTCCTGAATGCGCGCCAGCTCAGTCTGTAGCTTCGTCTCTGCAGTGAGTCGCGCCTGGGCGATCAAATCAGCTTCTTTGGTCGCGTTCTTTTCGCTGTTGGAATCGTAAGAACTCTTTTTGATCTGTTCAATCTCTCGCGCCAGCTGCAGCTCTGCCTTGCGCACAGCCAGCAACTTCTGGCGCTGGGTTTCTTCCACGCCCAGCAGCGACATGCTGTACTGCTGCAGTTCATATTCCTCTTTGGCGGCTTTCAACTGCTCTGCATACTTGCTGCTGGCCTCAATGTACGCACCTTCTTTCAGCGATTGCACATAGCGCTCATGCTGCTCGGCAATCTTGGCCAAACCTTCGCTGACCTCAGGTCTCCAAGGCACTCCGCTGGCATTGTTGGCTTCGGACCGGGCTTTCTCCATCGCCATTTCGGCAATGGCTATCTTGGACTTTCCAAAGTTGGCGTTGGCAGCCTCCTGCTTGTCTGCCATATCGCCAATCGCACTTGCTGACTTTTTCAGGTCGTCGATATATTTGAGATAGCTCTTTCTAGCTTCTTCCTGAGCCTGGATTTGCTTTTCCAGCTCAATACGACCTTGTTGGGTTGTTTGGTAGCGCTGGGCTTCAACCAGTTGTCCCTGTAGATTGGCTTTGGTGCGCTGATCGGTTGCTTCACTGATTTCCGTTTCCAGCTTCTTGACGAGCCGGTCCGATTCCGTCCTGCTGTCTGTCGCAGTGCCTCGCTCCTTGAGGCGATCAATCAAATCTTCTTCGGCCGCGATCCTCAACCTGATGCCGGAAATGGCGCTGTCCTGATCGCTCCCACCTGATTCGCGCCGGACATTGTTTGCCGAAGGGTTACCTGCAGAAGGCACTTGCCTGGGCATGAGCTTTGGTGTCTGCACGTTGACCGAGGGAAGCTCAACCGTGGGAGGCTGCATGGACGCCGTGATGCGTTGCATATTCGCAAGGTCAGCACGCATCGCGTCATAGTATTTCTGAGCTTCCTCTCTCCAGCGCTTGTTGCCAGGCTCAGCTTCTGCCAAGTCCTTAGCCTCCTCATACTTCTTCTTGTTCCATTCCAGGTTGGTACTGGCAGTCTTGTGTGAGGTCTCCTTGCGGCTTAGCGAGGCGGCATTGGCCAGCTGCCCAAGCGCGCTGATACCTTTGACGGCAAGCTCCACGACTTCAGCAATCGCGCCAATCACCGTCTGAAAGCCTGCGCGCGTCGCTTCGGAAGACAAGGTTTCGTTCAATGACTCAATGCTCTCGCGCATCCCTTGCAGGCTGCCGCTGTCACCTGTCATTGCGGTCGCAAAGCTGTTCTGCAGCGCCTCCAAGGCACCACCCAGCGTATCCCTTGCAGCAACCGCCGCACCACCATACGAGGTTTGCAGCGCATCCAGGATAACGGCCTGCGCCGCACCGACCTGGCCGGTTGCTTCCAACTGCGCAACCATCTCCTTTTGCTGGTCGGTGAATTGCACCCCCTTGTCCGCCAGCGCCTTGAGCCCTTCGGAAGGGGAATTCAACGCCTGCCCGATGGTCTCCGCAGAGCTGGTCACCGATGTGCCCATGCGCGACGACATATCCACCACGGCCTGCATGGCCTGCGGGAACTGTTGCCCCACGACATTGGAGTAAGTCAGCAGCTGCGTTTGTGCCTGGGTGATCTCCCCCGACGAGAACACGCTCGACTTCGACAGCGATGCGGCCATGCCGTTGAGCCGCTCCTGCGACCAACCCGCAGCCTCGCCGGTGGACTTCAACATGGCGGAGAGCTGGGCCTGCTGCTTCTCGGCGTTGATGGTTTCCGTAATGAATTTGCCAAAGAACGCAGGCGCCCCTTGCGCCAGGAGGCCGAACACCACCTTGGTGGACTCCACCCAACGCTTGGCAGCGCCGTTCGCGTTTTCTTGCTCTTTCTGCACCGTCGCCAGATCCCGGGTGTAGGAGGTGAGGGCAACCTGGCTCGTTTGCTGCACCTGAACAAAGGTTTCGGAGAAGCGCTGGGTATCCCGGATGCCCACCTGGATCACCGATGACTGGCTCTGAAACGCCGAGGTCATCATCTCGAACGATTGTGCGGAATTTCTGGAGCCGGCCTCGACCGAACTCCAGAAGCCCTGAATGCTGTTGATGGCCTCATGGACACCCAACTGGAGGTCCGAGAGGTCAACACCAATCTTGATATTTTTTTCTAGATCAGCCATAGCAGCACCAATAGAAATGGCCCGCCGAGGCGAGCATAGAAAAAGGAAAGCCCACCGAAGTGGGCTATTTCTGGCGGGATCGATCCTGCGCTTCCCTGCGCGCCTGCAGTGCTTCGAGCGCGCCGCGCTCCAGCAGGCCCACTTCGCGCAGCACCTGGTTGCGTTTGCGCTTGTTGATGCCCTCGGCATCCAGCCAGCGGTAGATCACGTTGTAGTCCAGGGCATAGATACCGCCCATGCCTGCTCGCCACTGGCTGGCGTTGTCGATGAAGCAGCGGTAGGCCAGCTCGTGGTCGGGGTAGCACACCAGGGGCTCGCGTTCCTTGATCATCTCGGCAGGAAAGCCCATGGCCACCAGTTGTTGGGGACTGGACCGTTCGCCAAACAGCGCCCGGCCCAGCTCCATCAGTTTTTTGTCTTGGCGCCCGAATGAGCCTGAAAGAAGCCAGTCACGATCGCACCGAAAGCGAACGCATGGGTCACAAAGAACTGCGTGATGTTCTCGACGCTGAACTCATCGGTGAACTCCCAGGCAGACACGATTTTCATCACCAGCTTGGCCTGGTCGGTACGCATGTCCTTTTCTTGCTCATCGCTGAGAGGGGCCTCGGCCGTCGCCTTGTACTTGTCCTGCAAGGCGGTGAACTCGGCGGACAGCGCCTTCATCGCTTCGGTATCGTGGAAGCGGAAGGTCAGGCCCAGAGGCTGCGGGCCCTTGCCGGCGACGGGCACATCGGCAGCGCCTTTGAAAGTGGGAGTGGGTGCAAACGATGCGAGAGACTTCGCCATGGTGGATATCCTTCTTCTGAAACAAAAAAACCCGTGCAGGTGCTACCTGCCGGGCATGGAAAACCCGCCTTGGGTCAACCAAGGCGGGCGTGGCGACCTTTACTTGTAGGTCTTGATGGGGCGCAGCATGGACAAGGTCAGCTTGCCGGTGGTCACGGCGTTGGAGGCCACCACAGGGGTCTCCTGCACGCTGATGTAGCCGTAGGCATAGCTGATCGAGCCACCGTTGGGCAGGGCCATGCGAATCGCCACCAGCCGGTTGGCACGCGATGCCTGGACAGCGGCCTTGTAGCCTGGCAGGGTGGGATCCCAGCCAAAGGTCAGCTCCCAACTCATCGCCGAGCGGGTCGTCGGGATCTTGATGCCGTACTTTTGCGACAGGGGCGCGAACTCCGCGTACTGCTGTTCGCCGCCGGTAGGGCTGATTTCGCTGACCTGCTGCAGCTCGGTCCAGCCAGTGATGGGGCGGACCGTGCCGGCGCTCGAACCGCTGGGGAACTGGATCAGGTCGGTGGTGTCCTCGTCTTCCAACGTAATGGCACCCGTGGTCGCCGAGCCAACCCGCAGGATGGAGTCGTTCATGTCTTCCCAGCCGGTATTGAGCAGGAAGGGGTCTTTGGCGCTCAGGCCATGGGCTGCCGCTGCGATCACGGGAGGTGCCGCATTGGAGATGGTGGTCACGGAGACGGGAGCGCCAAAACCGGTCGAGATTGCAAAACGGGTGCCGGTCGATACTTCATAAGCCATGGTTGGGCCTTTCAAAAAAAAGAAAATCCGCCTGCGTTGAGCCAAGGCGGATCGGTTTCGCCCTCGTCGGGCACAAAAAAACCGCCTCTCGGCGGAATGCAATGGTTGAAAAAGTCACAGCTGCTGGCGGCGTAGTGCACACCGGCAATCTGTGCTCTCTCCTCAAGGGCTGCGGGGCCGGAGCTCCAGCGGCATGGGTACGCATGCGCGCCGAACCTGCCCTGCAGTCACTGACCAGGACAGCGCAAACACTGGCCTTCAGATCCATGCCCCATCAGACAACCCAAGCGGGCTGGGGCTGCTGTTCGCTTCTGCAAGCACTGGGAAGCTCTCAGCAGGAGATACCGCACCGTCAAACCACTCGGGTGCGGACTGCGCTTGCTGCAGCTGATATGCCAAAGCCCGCATGCAGCGGGCATCGACGTTGGAAAAAAGCCTGCACTGGCATGCGCCAGCAGGCAAGCGCAACTGCAGTTATGGCTGACGTGACGCCACCACCTGATGGCAGCGCGCACAGCACGGAGGCCAACCTGCCCGGACATACCCCCGGCATGTTGACCCGCGCCAGAAACGCAAAAGCCCCGCACGGGGCGAGGCTTGAAAAGGCTGGTGGCATAGCTCTGCCATCAAAGGCCTTGCGCTGCCACAACAGCAGCGCAAGTGATTCATGGTTAAGGACATGGGCGGGCTTGCTTTCGCACCCTTCTCATCAATGTCTCAACGATTACGAGAATACCACACTTTTAGTCGGTTCGCAACAACTTATTCAAGTTATTGCTGTGCGTTCTTTTGCAGTCCATCACATAGTCGATCAGGAGCTGCACGTCCTTTCGGCTGGGCTCCTGGGCCAGCATCGCACCCTTGCATTTGAGGCATTTGTAGGTCTTGCCCTCCTTGGCCGTCAGGCCTGTTCCTTGGCATGGCTTGCATTTCTGGTCCAGCAACCAGGCCATGGCCTCCAACGCAGCATCCTGGGGGTCTGCCAGGTGTCCGGCCACTCCGTACTGGACCAAGGCGTTGTACATCCGCTCCATATCCACCCTGCTGGGCTTGGTGATGATCCGCAGGTAGTGCAAGGCCACATTGGCTTTGCTCATCCCGCTGGCCTTGATCAGGTCCACCTGTCCCACGCGGTGCGACTCATCGGACAGATCGCGGGCGCTCAACGCGACCATGTATCGCTCTGCTGTCATGCTCATGCTTGCTCCTTCAATGCCTTTGTGCCGGCAGGATTCCGTTGTCTGTGTCTGTCCGCGTACCACCGCATGCCGTCACGCCTAACCGGTCCGTCCTGGGTGGCATGCAACCGGCCATTGCTTTTGCCCCCATGTTGACGGCGAGCTGGTGCATCCCCAAAGGACCGGCATCAAGCAGAACGCCTCGCCCCTTGCGTCTTGGCAGCAGCATGCTCATACCGCCTCCCATACCCGGTAGCCGTCGCGCAGCAGATCCGCCCCCTCAAACTGCACCACCTGCGCGAGGCCGGTGCGCGCCAACTCGGGCAGGCGGCGGCAGATTTGCTCGACCGTCATGCCCGTGCATTCGGCCATCTCGCCCGCCGTCAGCGATTTCTCATCGTGCAGGGCCGCGAGAATGCGAGATGCATGTCCGCCTGCAAGCCGGGCCGAATGCTCCGGGGCACCGTAGCTGCTCAGAGGGTCACAGGTGCGGGCAAAGTTCATCGCAGTGTTCCTTTCAAAATACGTTGGGTTTTGTCGTGGGAAGCCTGTGCCTGTGTCCCACTTTCGATGACGTAGCCGAGATACCGGGGATGGCGCTCCGTGCTCCGGGATATCCGCTGCGGACCGAACTGAGACGCAATGGATTGCACCGGACGGCTAAATGCATTGGGTGGCTGCCCGTTGCTCTGAGGCGCAGCGAACGCGAGCCGATGGCTGGGGGCCCCGCCAACGCGCTCCGCCCTGCCTTCGTGGCTGCCCATGTTCGAACCCGCCGCCGGGCTTGCCACATCTGGCAGTGCCGCAGCGTCGAGAGCGCTCAGACCGGGGCTGGGTTGTGACTTTCGTATGAACATGCAATAATTAAACCATAGTTCAGACCAAAAAGCAACTATAGTTATCAAAATTTCCGCGAGAATTTAAACCATGGTTGAATACAAAGACCGCCTGGTTCAGGCGATGACGGCAGCAGAGATGAAAACCGCGGACCTGGCCGACCGGCTGGGGCTGTCCTACCAAGCCATCAAGAAGGTGGTGGACGGAAATACCAAGGCATTGACGGCAGAGAACAGCGCGCGCGCGGCGCAGTTGCTCAATGTGTCTTCGGACTGGCTGGCCCTGGGGGAAGGAACCATGGCGCGCTCCAGTACCGTGATGCCCTACAGCGACCTGTCCCCTGCACCCATTCCGGGGCGCCCCTCGATCGCAGTACCCGTGTTGTCCAACAGCGCATCGATGGGATCAGGGGCCGAGCTGCTGGAGCACGACGTGCTGACCGGCGATCTGAAGCTGTCGCAGGAATGGGTCACACAGCGGGTCAAACCCTCCAACGTCCAGGCGCTGCGCTTCATCCATGCCTATGGCGATTCGATGAAGGGCACTTTCAATGATGGCGATATCTTGCTGGTTGACACCGGCATCCGCCTGGTCGACATCGACGGCGTCTATGTGCTGTGCGCACATGACCGGCTCTTTGTAAAACGCGTGCGCCAGCGCTGGGATGGGCAGTTCGAGATCAGCAGCGACAACCCCAGCATCAAGACCTCTGACCTGCTCGATGGACGAGAGCAACTGGATGTCCGAGGCCGGGTCCTCTGGGCCTGGAACGGCCAGAAGCTCTGACGCCCTTCCGGGTCATCTGCAGTGAGGGCACGCGGGCCGGCGCAGGCATCTATCACTACGTTAACGACAGCATCATCCTGGAAGCAACAGGACGCGACGCCCTGCGCGAACCGGGATGCTTCAAGGTTGCGGATATGAAGATAAGTTCAGCCTTCAACCTAAACCATAGTTATATACCCATCTTAACTATGATTTAAGTGGATGCAGTGGACAGGTTACAAGGCGGAGCAGCGCAGCCACTTCACCGCCGACTGTGCTACAGGGGGGCAGCAATCACAGACTCAGCTGCAAATCCGTAGCCCAAGCGGGCCCGCTGGGCTTTCGCCCATGGGTCATTGGGCGGACCTGATGACACAGCGAAGATATCGTAAATGATCTTTTAATCATTTTTGATATCTACAGTACTCATCAAACACCAAACCCCAAGCGTCGATAGGTTTTCACCCGCTAGAACCCGGGATTTTGCGGGCACGCCGCAGCCGCGCATCCCGTTCAGCAACGGGCTATGCAGAGGGAGACCTTCCATCCATCCGAAGCGGTAAAGGCGTGGCGATGCATACCCCAGCGCCGGCTAGGAAACATAACGTCACATCAACAGACGCAATCTGTTAGTAGAAGTTTCTTTTTACACGTGCACTGCTGTGCATCGCTCCACGGATACCTGCCCATTTCCAACTGGGCTTTCATGGAGCCTGACAAGCAACAACACAGGCGGTGCCTATGCTGCTCCGCTTGACCCTTGAGAGCGCATGCGTGTGCGCCCGCCCCCCGATAGCAATACCCCCACACCACCCTCGGAGTTGCCTGCCCGCGCGTACCGATCTGCGCGTGCTCCGCATGCGCATCTCAATTCAGTACCGGTGTTTGCCAGGTAAGCAAGCCAAGCCGCATCAGAACAGGCGCTGCATTATCTCTGTGCAGGCTGCGAGCCATCAGATCCGGCCCGAATTACTCATTATCGGCAGGTTTGGAGCGTCCACCCATTTGCTCCTCATAGAACTGCCCCAGACCCAGGCTACCTACATCACGTCGCAATTGAATATCGTAGATGAATATCTTGTTGAATACCCGGTCCAGACGCACATACTGGTAGGTCGCCACCGTCGCTTCATTCACAACCAGCTTGATGGGATCGGTTCGGTACACACCAAAATGGCTGGTTGGCCTCAGTTTGATCTTGGAAAAAGGCTCCGACGATAAATACACATAGAAGGGGGTGTACATGGGAATAACTAATGTCCTTGCAAAGTATCGGCGGCCAACCCATTCACCCGAGCATTATCCGCATCGGCCATCAAACCCACTGTGATACAGCGGCCTATTCGATGCACTCCCGTTATTCAATCGCACTCGTACAATGCATGCCGCGCCAAAACTTAGCCATAATTGATAGCTATATCATATTCGATTAAATCTATTTGACCTTGTCAATAATTATTGGTTTGCAGTTGTTTGCTATCTGCGTCGCCGCTGGCTGTTTTTCTTGACAGGGCACGCTGCCCCGCAATGCAGATGCGGATCAGCCACTCGCGAAGCATCGCGACCTGGACGCAGGCATCCGCTGCGCAACTTGTGCCATATTTTTATACAGTACCTGCGATCCAGGCCGCCTCCAGGCATACAGACAGTATCCATCTACACTGCTTGGTGAATAGCTAAAAAATTCATAGCATCCAGCAAGCCACAGGTAGCAATTTGCGCCACAATAGAACGGTTGTTATGCGTGCTGGCTGACGCCGGCGCACCCGGTTGTCAAAGTTCATGGCTTGCCCTCCTTCCCGTTCTGCCAAGCGCTCAGCCCAAAAGAAAAAAGCATCCAAATCAGCCCCCGGCCTGCTGCGTGGGTTGTTGCGCAAGTTGGTAGGCCGGGGCGCACTCGCAGGCTACAGCGCAGTGGCGGCGCTGGGCTCGGCCGCCTATGTGCCCCAGCTGGACCACGTTCGCCAATGGGCCATCCACAGCACCACGCAGTGGCTGCAGCAACAAGACCCCGTCCAGACCGCGCAGCAGTGGTGGGGCGAGCTGCAATCCACTGCCGCAGACTGGCAAGCCCGCTTTGAAGACATTGTCCGGCAAAGCCGAGGCGGTAGCGCAGCGTCAGGCACTGGTCACGCGCCCTCTTCTGCACCGCCCTCGCCTCCAGTTGCAGGCCCGTCCAGCCCAGCCGCTTCGGACAAAGCCAGCCAGAGGTTTGCCGACTGCGCCGAGCAATTGCCGCCGGACGCCCCGCTCAGTGCGGCCAGCGTGGGCCGCAGCTGGATGCCCGTGACCTTGTGTTCCACAGGGTTCGCGGTGCTGTATTCGGGGCTGTCCAAAACGCCCATTGTCACGGTGGAACGCCTCAGCCGCCAGCGGCTGCAAAGTGCTGCCGGACTGCCCCGCACCGACCATTTTTATGCCGATGCGCGCCTGCGCGCTGCCTACAAGGCGGAGCTGTCCGATTACCAGGCCAGCGGCTATGACCGCGGGCACATGGCGCCGGCAGCGGACCAGAGCACCGCCACTGGCATGGCCCAGTCGTTTGCGCTGTCGAACATGGTGCCGCAGGACCCCACCCACAACCGCCAGGTCTGGTCCAAGCTCGAAGCCGATGTGCGCAAATACGCCAAACGCGCGCGCGGCAATGTGTTTGTCTACACCGGCCCGCTGTTCGAAGGCCAGACGCCGACGATTGGCCGCAACCAGGTCTGGGTACCCAGCCATCTGTACAAACTGGTGTTTGACGAACAGCAGCAGCGGGCCTGGGCCTGGGTGCTGCCCAACCAGGCCGACGTGCAACTGGGCGCGCCGATGAGCTATGCGCAGTTTGTGCAGCGGACGGGGCGCAATTTTCTGCCGCATCTGCACTGACGACGCGGGGAGACGTCCTCAGCCCGAAGCCAGAGCCAGGGCCATGTCCAGCCTTCAGGTGCCGGGGTTCATCCAATCGGCATGCCAGCCGCCACCCAACTCCTGGATGAGCTGGGCCGCCGCCAGTTGCTGGTTCAGCTGCAACTGGATCAGCGAGCGGCGTGCTGACAGCGCCGTAGCCTGGGCGGTCACCACATCGGTATAGGGCACCTGTCCTTCCTTGTAGCGGTTGAGCATTTGCTGCTCCACCTTTTCGGCCGAATCCAGGCTTTGCTGCAGCAGCGGCTTTTGGGCATTGAGCGCGGCCACATTGCTCAACACATCTTCGACCGCCTGAAAAGCCGCCAGCACCGACTGGCGGTAACTCGCGGTTCGGGCCGCATGGGCGGCGCGCGCAGAATCGACCTGAGCCGTGGTGGCACCGGCGTTGAAAATGCTCTGGCTCAGCGATGCGCCCAGCGACCACAGCAAACCGGAGGCACTGAACAGGTTGCCCAGGTTCGAGCCGGATCGGCTGAGCGAGCCGCTCAGGCTCAGGCTGGGGTAATAAGCGGCCTGGGCCACACCGATCTGGGCATTGGCCGCAGCCACCGCCCGCTCGGCCGCTGCAATATCGGGCCTGCGCTCGAGCAAGGTCGACGGCACCACCGCCGGGACCTCGGGCACCGTCACATTCCAGGCTGCAGGCGGCAGGTCGAACTGGGCCGGTGCCTGCCCGGTCAGCACCGCAATCGCATGCTCATAGGTCTGGCGCGACTGGCGCAGGGATTCGACACTGGCTTGCGTATTCGTCAACGTCGTCTGCGCCTGCAGCACCGCCGTGCGCGCCTCCACGCCGACGTCGTAGCGGTTCTGGGCAATCTGCAGGCTGCGCTGGTAGCCCTCGATCGACTGCTGCAGGATCTGCATCTCGGCATCGGCCTCGCGCAGCCTGAAGTAGTTCTGCACCAGGCTGCCTACGGCCGACAGGCGCGCGGCGGCCAGATCGGCCTCGCTGGCCTGGGCGCTGCTTTGCGCAGCACTGACCGATTCTCGCAGGCGCCCCCACAGGTCTGCATCCCAGGCGGCACTGATGCCCGGCGAGGCACTGCCATTGCCACTGGATTGGCCGCCACCCTGGCGCGTCTGGCCCAGCGTGCCATTGACGGTCGGCAGCAGGCCGGCCTGCTCCACGCGCAGCGCCGCCTGGGCTTGTTGCACGGCCGCTGCGGCCGCTGCGATGTTCTGGTTGTCCACCTGCACCCGGGCAGCGAGCTGGTTGAGCTGCTCGTCAGCAAACAGGGTCCACCAGTCGCCCCGGTCCACGGCATCGTTGGGTTGGGCGCTTTGCCACAGCGCGCCGGCTTCCTTGAAGCTGGCCGGCGCGGGGGTGCTAGGTACCTGGTAGACGGGGGCCACCGAGCAGGCACTCAACAGCCCGGCGCAGCACAGCGCCAATGCCAGGCTGCGCAGCACAGGCGCCGTCCGGGTCGGACGAAGGGAATGGGAAAAGGCGAGGGTTGGCATCATGGCGTATCAGTGTTCCAGAGTGGGCATGCCGTCGTTGGAGGCACGGCCCAGGTCGCGCTCGTTAGGGGCGCGGCGGCGCAGCTTGTCCAGCAGCACATAGACCACCGGCGTGGTGACCAGGGTCAGCACTTGGCTGGCCAGCAGGCCACCAATGATGGCAATGCCCAGCGGCTGGCGCAGCTCCGAGCCCTGGCCAAAGCCTATGGCCAGCGGCAAGGCGCCCAGCGCGGCGGCCAATGTCGTCATCAGGATGGGGCGGAAGCGCAGCAGGCAGGCCTCGCGCACCGCGTCGATCGCCGACAGGCCGCGTGATCGCTCGGCCTCCAGCGCAAAATCGATGATCAGGATGGCATTCTTCTTCACAATGCCAATGAGCAAAAACACCCCGATGAGCGCAATCACCGTGAACTGCATGTTGAACAGCATCAGCGCGATGACCGCGCCGACACCGGCCGATGGCAGGGTGGACAGCACCGTGATCGGGTGCACCAGGCTTTCATAGAGCATACCCAGCACGATGTAGATCACCACGATCGCGGCGAGGATCAGGTAGAGCTGCTGGTTCTGCGATTTCTGAAAGCTCAGCGCCGTACCCTGGAAGCTGCCGCGCACATTGATGGGCATGGCGATATCGGCCTCTGCCTGGGCAATCACCTGCTGGGCTTCGCTCAGCGCCACGCCATCGTCCAGGTTGAACGAGATCGTCGTTGACAGCTCCCCGTCCTGGTGGTTCACACTGGTGGGCGCGGGGCGCTCCACCACCTTGGCAAAGCTCGACAGCGGCACCATGGTAGCGACGCTGGTACTGATCACGTTGCCGGTCGATGCGCTGCGCTGCGCCGGGTTGGCGGCTGTGCCCTCGGTGCCCGTCAGATTAGATGGCACATAGATATCCTGCAACGCCGGTGGGCCGCGCGTGTACTCCGGCGCCCATTCCATGATCACCGAGTACTGGTTCAGGTCGCTGTAGATGGTGGCCACCGAGCGCTGGCCAAAGGCGTTGTAGAGCGCGTTGTTGATGGACTTGGAGTTCACCCCCAGCCGCGCTGCGGCCTGCTTGTCCACCTCGACATACACCTCTACGCCGCTCTCCGACTGGTCGGTGTCTACGTCCTGCAGCAAGGGCTCCTCTTTGAGGCGCTCGGCCAGGCGCGTGGCCCATTTCTTCATGTCGGCGGTGTTGTCGCTCTTGAGGGTGTACTGGTAGGTCGAATTGGACGAGCGCCCGCCCATGCGCAAGTCCTGCACCGGGTTCAGAAACACGCGCAGACCGGTGATCTGCGATAGCTGGGGGCGCAGGCGCGCGACCACCTGCAGGCTGGTCACATCGCGCTCGCTGACCGGCTTGAGGTTGATGAACACAAAGCCCCCGCCCGAGCGGCTGCCGCCGGCAAAGCCCACCACCGTGTCGATGGCCGGGTCCTGCTGGATGATCGACAAGGCTTCCTTGAGCTTGCCCGCCATGGCGGTCGACGAGATGCTCTGGTCCGCGCGCAGGCCGCCCGCCAGCTGGCCGTTGTCCTGCTGCGGGAAGAAGCCCTTTTGCACATGCATGAACAGATAGCCATTCATGCCGATGACGATCACCAGGATCAGCATCACGACAAGCTTGGCATGCAGCGCCCAATCGAGGCAGCGCTCGTAGACCCTCAGCATCGCGTTGTAGCCGTTCTCCAGCGCGCGGGCAACGCGGCCGCGCGGTGCCGTCTCGATGGCATCCTCGTTGCGCAGAAACCAGGCGCACATCATCGGCGTGGTCGTCAACGAGATGACCAGCGAGATCATCACCGCGACCGACAAGGTCACGGCGAACTCCTTGAACAGGCGGCCAATCTGGCCTTCCATGAAGAGCAGCGGTATGAACACCGCCACCAGGGACAGGCTGATCGACAGCACGGTAAAGCCCACTTCGCGCGCGCCCTGCAGCGCGGCGGCCATCTTGTCCATGCCCTGCTCGATATGGCGGCTGGTGTTTTCCAGCACCACAATCGCGTCATCGACCACGAAGCCGGTGGCCACCGTCAGCGCCATCAGGCTCAGGTTGTTCAGGCTGAAGCCCAGCAGGTACATCACGCCAAAGGTGCCCAGCAAGGACACCACGGTGGCCACGGCCGGAATCACCGTGGCGCGCGCCTTGCGGATAAAGGCGCCCACCACCAGCACCACCAGCACCACCGAGACCATCAACGTGGTCTCGATCTCATGCAGCGACGAGCGGATGGAGTTGGTACTGTCGCTGGCGACCTGGATCTTCACATCCTTGGGCAGCTGGGCCTGCAGCTCCGGCAGCAGCTTGCGGACGTTGTCCACGGTGTTGATGATGTTGGCGCCCGGCTGGCGCGTGATCAGCACCAGGATGGCGGGTTGGCCATTGAACAGGCCCATCGTGTAGACATTGGCCGGCCCGTCGATGACGCGTGCCACATCGCCCAGTTTGACAGCGGCGCCATCGCGCCAGCCCACCACCAGGCCCTGGTACCAGCTGGCCTTGCGCTCGGGCGCCGGGGTGTAGATCAGCAGACGGTTGCCACCACTCTCGATAGCGCCTTTGGGCCGGTTGGCATTGGCGGCCTGGATGGCGGCGCGCACATCCTCGGTCGCAATGCCGTAGTGGCTCAGTGCCTGGGGCAACAGCTCGACCCGCACCGCCGGCAGCGAGCCGCCGCCGATTTCGACATCGCCCACGCCATCAACCTGGGAGATGCGCTGGCTCACCACGTTGGAGACCTCGTCATACAGCTCGCCGGGCGTGCGCGTGGGCGAGGTCATCGCCAAGATGATGATCGGCGAATCCGATGGGTTCATCTTGCGGTAGGTAGGGTTGCTGCGCAGGTCCGACGGCAGGTCACTGCGCGCAGCATTGATGGCCGCCTGCACCTCGCGCGCAGCGCCATTGATGTCGCGGTTCAGGTCGAACTGCAAGGTCACATTGGCCGAGCCGGTCGAACTGCGCGAGGTCATCTCATTGACCCCGGCGATCACGCCCAGATGGCGCTCCAGCGGCGTGGCTACGCTGGAGGCCATGTTCTCCGGGCTCGCACCCGAGAGGCTGGCCGTGACCGAGATGACCGGGTAATCCACCTGCGGCAGTGGTGCGACCGGCAATGCAAAGAACGCAGCAATGCCGGCCAGCGCCATACCGATCGTCAGCAAGACGGTAGCGACCGGGCGTTTGACGAAGGGCTCGGAGAGGTTCATGCCTGCACCTCGGCAGGGCCGCCATTGCCACCCTTATCGCCGTTACTGCCGTTGCCGGGATGGGCGCCACCGTGCCCGGCTTGGCGGCGGCCCAGGCGGGCACCCAGGCGGTCAAACACCAGGTAGATCACCGGCGTGGTGAACAGGGTCAGCAACTGGCTGAGCATCAGCCCGCCAAAAATGGCCAGGCCCAGCGGGCGGCGCAGCTCGGCGCCCTCGCCCCAGCCAAACATCAGCGGCAGTGCAGCAAACAACGCGGCCAGGGTCGTCATCAGGATGGGTCTGAAGCGCAGCAAGGCTGCCTGGTGGATGGCCTCTTGCGGCCCCATGCCCTGGTTGCGCTCGGCATCGATCGCAAAGTCGATCATCATGATCGCGTTCTTCTTGACGATGCCGATCAGCAAGATGATGCCGATGATGCCGATCACACCCAGGTCGTTGCCGCTGATCATCAGCGCCAGCAAGGCGCCCACCCCCGCCGACGGCAAGGTAGACAGAATGGTCATCGGATGCACATAGCTCTCGTACAGCACGCCCAGCACGATGTAGACGCAGACCAGCGCCGCCAGGATCAGGACCAACTGGCTGGTGAGCGAGTTCTGGTAGGCGGCTGCCGCGCCGAGGAACTCCATGGTCAGCGACGCGGGCATGCCGATATCCTTGGCCGCCTGCTTGATGGCATCGACTGCGTGGCCGAGCGATACGCCGGGAGCGGTGTCAAAGCCCAGGGTCGCGGCGGGGTACTGCGACACGCGGGTCACCTGCAGTGGTGCCATCTGCTCCTCGATATTCGCTATGGCTGACAGCGGCGTGGCCCCCGTGCTGCTGGCACTGATGGCCAGGTTGCCCAAGGTCTGCACGCTGTTGAGCTGGTCTTGCTGCGCCTCCAGAATCACGCGGTACTGGTTGGTCTCGGTAAAGATCGTCGAGACAATGCGCTGGCCAAAGGCGCTGTAGAGGCTGTCATCAATGCTGCTGGCGCTGATGCCCAGGCGCGATGCGGTATCGCGGTCCACATTGACATAGGCCGACAGGCCCTTGCGCCCGGCATCGCTGGTGGCATTGCGCACCTCGGCCACGTTCTGCAGCTGGCTGACGAGCTTCTGCGTCCAGTCATTGACCTGGTCGGTGTTCACGCCGCCGATCGACAGGCGGTATTCGGTGGGGCCGGTTTGCGAGTCGATGGTCAGGTCCTGCGAGGGTTGCAGAAAAATGCGAACCCCCGCCACCTGGCTCACCCGCTCGCGCAGGCGCTGCATCACCGCATCCTGCGCATCATGCGGCCGGGTCAGGTTGATCGACAGGCTGCCGGTGTTGAGCATGGTGTTGTTGGCGGCATCCACCCCGACCACCGAGCTGACCGAGGCCACATCCTTGTCCTGCAGAATCGCGCTGACGGCCTGCTGCTGCAGATCGCTCATGCGGGCAAAGGAGACCTCTTGCGCGGCCTCGATCTGCGCCTGCAGCTGGCCGGTGTCCTGCGTCGGGAACAAGCCCTTGGGAATGGCGAGATAGAGCAGACCCGTCAACACCACGGTGGCCACCGCCACGACCAGGGTCAGCGCCTGGTGGCGAAACACCCAGTGCAGGCCACGGTCGTAATGGTGGATCACCTTGTCAAAACCGCGCTGCACCGATGCCGCCCAGCCGCGCGTGTGCGCACTGGTGTCCTCTTGCTTGAGCCAGCGCGCCGACATCATCGGCACCAGGGTGAGCGACACCACGGCCGAGATCAGAATGGTGATGGCCAGGGTCACCGCAAATTCGCGGAACAAACGGCCCACGATATCGCCCATGAACAGCAGCGGAATCAGCACCGCAATCAGCGACACGGTCAGCGAAATGATGGTGAAGCCGATCTGCGCTGCACCCTTCAAGGCAGCCGCCATCGGCGTCTCGCCCTCTTCGATGTAGCGCGCAATGTTCTCGATCATCACGATCGCATCGTCGACGACAAAACCGGTCGCAATCGTCAGCGCCATCAGGCTCAGGTTGTTGAGGCTGTAGCCCAGCAGGTACATGGCCCCGCAGCTGCCGATCAGCGAGATGGGTACGGCCAGGCTGGCGATCACCGTGGCACGCAGGCTGTGCAGGAAGAAGAAGATCACCAGCACCACCATCACCACAGCCAGCGCCAGCTCCATCTGCACATGCTCGACCGAGGCGCGGATGCCGGTGGTGCGGTCGGTCAGCACCTTGACCTCGACCGACGCAGGCAAGGACGCAGTCAGCTCAGGCAGGCGCTGCTTGATCGCATCGACAGTCGCAATCACATTGGCACCGGGCTGGCGCTGCACATTCAGGATGATCGCGGGCGTCTCATCGACCCAGGCGGCGAGCCGGTCGTTCTCGGCGCTGGCCACCACGCGTGCCACGTCCTTCATCAGCACCGGGGCATTGCCCTTCCAGGCCACGACCAGGTTCATGTAGTCATCGGTGGTCAGCAGCTGGTCATTGCTGTTGATCGAGTAGGAGCGCTTGGGTCCATCGAAACTGCCCTTGGCGCTGTTGGAATTGGCGTTGCTGATGGCGGTGCGCAGGCTGCTCAAGGTAATGCCATTGGCCGCCAGCGCCTGGGTGTTGGCCTGGATGCGCATTGCAGGCTTTTGCCCGCCTTCCAGGCTGACCAGACCGACGCCCGAAACCTGGCTGATCTTCTGCGCCAGGCGGGTGTTGACGATGTTCTGCACCTCGGTGAGCGGCAGCTCTTTGGAGGTGATGGCCAGGCTCATCACCGGCGTGTCGGCCGGGTTCACCTTGGCATAGATCGGGGGGGCGGGCAGGTCGGCTGGCAGCAGCGCACTGCTGGCATTGATTGCGGCCTGCACCTCCTGCTCGGCCACATCCAGCGACAGCCCCAGCTGGAACTGCAGGGTCACGATGGACACACCGGCAGCGCTGGTCGAAGACATGCGGTCCAGTCCGGACATCTGGCCGAGCTGGCGCTCCAGCGGTGCACTCACCGTGCGGCTCATCACCTCGGGGCTGGCACCGGGGTAGAGGGTCTGCACCTGGATCGTCGGGTAATCCACCTCGGGCAGCGCCGACAGCGGCAGCAGCCGAAAGCCCACCAGACCGGTCAGCACGATGGCCAGCATCAGCAAGGCCGTCGCCACCGGCCGCTGGATAAAGGGGCGGGAAGGACTCATCGCTCAGCCCGCCTTAATGGTTGGCGCGCTGGGCGGGTTGCACCGTCGTGGCCGCCGGTGCCATGCCCTTGGGTACTTCCTCCGGTTTAATGGCGGGTGCGGTCTGGCCTGAGCCGGTGGAAGGGGTGGACCTGCTCGAGCCACCCGAGCCGCCAGAACCACTGTTGCCAGCGGCAGGCGGCTCCGGGTTCACCGCAGGGGCTGCGGCGCTGGGCTGGCCGGCATTGGGCTCGACCGCTACCCCGCCGCCGCCACCGGCGGGCGCGCCATTGCCGGCCGCAGTTCCGGGTGCCGCCGCACCGGGTGCCGTTGCACCATTGGCCCCCCGGCCTTCGCCGTTGCCACGGCGTCCACCACCCTCGCGCGGGCTGCCCTCACGCGGGCCGCTCTCACGCGCACCGCGCCGGCCACTGCTGGCGCCATGCGCCTGGGTGGGGGTATCGCCTTGCAGCGCCACCACGGCGCCGTCCTTCAAGCGGTCAGCACCCTCGGTCACCACCAGCTCGCCCTCTTTCAGGCCGGAATTGATGGCCACCCATTCGACCGTGCTCATGCCCCGGATGACGGTGCGCTGGGTCACCGTGCGGTCTGCATTGATCACATAGACAAAGTCGCCATTGCCGCCAGTGCGGATGGCGGTGACGGGCACCACCAGCGCGCTTTCGTCCTTCAAGGTCAGGCGGGTGTTCACAAACTGGTTGGGGAAGAGCGCGCCATCGGTATTCTCGAAACGCGCTTTGGCCTTGACGGTGCCGGTGGCCGTGTCCACCAGATTGTCCAAGGTCAGGAACACGCCTTGGGCCAGTGTCTTGCTGCCTGCGCGGTCCAGCGCTGCGACCGGCAGGCGGGGGTCGGCCTTCTGCGCACCCAGCACCGAGGGGATGTGGTCCTGCGGCACGGTGAAGCTCACATCGATCGGTGCGACCTTGGTGATGACGGCGATGCCGGTAGTGCCCCCCGCACTGATGTAGTTGCCCGGGTCCATCGTGCGCAAGCCAATGCGGCCATCGATGGGCGAGGTGATGCTGGCATAACCCAGATTGAGTTGCGCGGTCTGCACCTGGGCCTGGTCGGCAACCACCGTGCCTTCGAGCTGCTTGGCCAAGGCGGCCTGCGTGTCCAGGTCCTGGCGCGCAATCGAATCCTGGTCCCACAAGGTCTGGTAGCGCTTGAGCGTCACGCGCGCTGCATCAAGCTGCGCCTGGTCGCGCGCCAGCTGCCCCTTGGCCTGTTGCAGCGCCTGCTCAAACGGGCGCGGATCGATCTGGGCCAGCTTCTGGCCTTTCTTGACCATCTGCCCCTCGGTGAACAGCACATCGCGCAATATGCCTGAGACCTGGGTGGTCAAGGTCACGGTGGTGGTGGGCACAACGGTGCCCATCGCCGTCAAGGTGACCGGCAAGGTCTGGCGCTTGGCAGCGGCACTGCCGACAGTGACGGCCATCGCGCGCATCGCCCCGGGACCCATGCCGGGAGGACCACCCATGCCCGGCGCACCGCCCGCCATGCCTGCGGGGGTCTTCTTGCTTTGCACCAGGTACCAGGCGCCGCCCGCCAGGGCCGCCACCAACGCAATCGCGATGGTGGAACCCAGCCAACGGCTCCGCCGTTTGGGCGTTGTCGCGGCACGCGCATCAGGCAGCGGTGCGCTGGCAGGCTGGGGGGTGGGACGGGTTGAATTATTGGAGTTATGGTCCATGGCAGCAATCGGTCTGAGGTGTGTTACAGCGGCGGGCTTCAGCGATCGATCACCATCGGGCACCGGCCTGTAAAGAATGACCGCATCCTAGTGCAGCCATGTTGCACCAGGCCTGTACCGACTGCGAAGATAAGTAAAAGCGGCCGCCGCCTGCCCCAGAGTCTACTGAGATTCCGCTGCGTCAGAGGGTTTGCGGGGCAGTTGAGCGCGTAGGCTGTGACGCCAGCTTTTGTTGGCGTCGAAAACCATCGGCCGCAGCATATTGCGTTGTTTTCTTCAGCGAGGTAGCGCCTGCATCTGGACCCGCACCGGGACAGGTAGCTGGGCCGCTGCCTCCATCCGCCGGGCTGCGACTTCCGCTCGCCAACACGCCAAGAGCCTTGTCCCCATTGCACGGGCACAATACTGTGGAAAGCTGTGAAGAATCTTGTAGATAAGCAATTCAAATTACTGATTTATAAGAAAAATTATGAACTTGCTGAAAATTGAGGCATCGCGGGTCCTGACAGGGCATTTGGGCAGCTACAGGCCTGCTCGGCAGCGGATGCGCTGCTGGGCAAGCACAGACAAGCGCCCTCTTTCAGCCCCTCGCACGGTTGTCCCCAGTCCATGGGCACAATCTTGTGGAAAGTTCTGTGCACAGCTGTAGATAAGCACTCCAAGCTATTGAAACCATGGCACAAAGTGATCCATGATGAAAAAAAAGGCAGCCTGCTGGGGCTGCCTGGGTGCGGTGGTCAAACGCGGGCCGGGTTTCAGGCGTCGTCGCGCTTGATCTGCTGCAGGCCTTGCGCGGTAATGGTCATGTAGCCGTCGCGCTCCACCACCATGCCACGCTCCAGCAGGCGCTTGGAGACATGCGCATGGGCAGCATCCTCGAGCGAAATCCTTTCTCCCAGTTCGAGCTTTTTCAGAACAGCCAACTCATCGACCGTAGGTTCAAACACGGGAGCGTGGTAAGCGGTGTGGGTGGTATTGGTAGACAACATGGCAACTCCTTGCATGGTTGCGATACGTGCGTGTAGGCCTCGGGCTTGCTCGGGGTCTGCGCTTGGCGCATCTGGTAAATGAATGCCACGAAGCGTAAGACCGTTTTTCGAAAGCGCCTGTAGGCGAATACCGCCAGCCTATCGCGCTGCACAGGCACATTGCATAACTTTACGACCGCAATGCCCGGTGTTTACAAGCGTTGCAGTTCAGCGCGTCGGCCAGCTGCCCAGTTGGTAGGCACTGTCCCAAAACATCCATTCCAACTCGGCGCTGTAGCGGTAGGCCTCGGCCATCCGCGTGCGGGTAGCAGTGTCAGGGCCTTCGGCCAGCCGGTCGATGGTGGCAATGACAGCGCGCACCGCAGCATGAAACTCCTCGCTGGCATAGGTATCCACCCAGGCCTGGTAGGGATTGCCGGGCTGCGAGCGGGCATGGATATCGCGCCCCACTTCGGCATAGATCCAAAAGCAGGGCAACAGGCCAGCCAGCGCCACCGGGTAGCTTTCCGCCCAGCTGTTGGCCAACAGAAAGCTGGTGTAGTGGTGGCAAGCGGGCGTCAGTGGCGTGGCGGCAAAGTCCTGCGCGCTGATGCCAAAGTCGCGCATGAAGCCATCGTGCAGCTTGCGTTCCTCGACCACGGCCTCGTTCGCCGCATTGGCAAACTGCACCACACCATCGGCATGGTCGGCCTTGGCTGCAGCCACCGCCAGCGCACGGCCATAGGCCACCAGGTAGTGCGCGTCCTGGATCATGTAATGGCGAAAACGCTCGACCGACAAACTGCCAGCCGCCAGTTCGCGGTTGAAGGGATGGTCCAAGGTGCGCTGGTACAGCGCCTGGTTGGCTTGCCACAAGCCCTGGCAAAACGACATGCAAACTCCTCAAGAGTGGGGAACAAGCACTGATTGTCGGCCAGCAACACAAGGCCCGGCGCCATCCGCCCCGATGGCAGCCAGGGCATGCAGCGCAGAACCGGCTACGATCCATCCACTGCATTCTGCGCAATCCCTAGCGAACCTGCCATGCCCATGCCAACTCCCGCACCCATGTTGACCAACGCCCAGCAGCAAGCGCTGCAGGCCGTACAGAGCCGAGGCGGGCCGGTGCGCGAGCTCGCGCCTGCACCCGCATCGATCCATGTGCACTTTCATCCCGACTGGACAGCGCAAGGCCAGCCGCTGCTGGCGCTGCTGTGCCAGCAGGGCCGCTACCAGTCGCAGTTTGAAAGCGGCAGCAGCAATGGCAGCTACAGCCCGCAGCCCCAGGGCGAACGCTGGCAGTGGGAGAACCAGTGGTTTGCGGGCGCTTACAACCAGGCCGCCCCTGCTGAGCGGCCCGTGTACGGCGCGGTGGATCTGGAGCCTTTGGGGTATCCGAGCCACCAAGGTTATGGCGCCGCACCCCGCTTTGGATCGGCGTATCTGCAGTTGCACAACTCTGCCACGGCACGCAGCAGCTTTTGCGACCCCGACAGCTACTGGCAGCCCCGCCATGTGGGCCTGTGGCAGCAAATGGACTGGCAGCAGCTGCAATGCCTGCAACTGGCCGACCCGCTGGACCACTATGTGGAAGCGCAAGTGCATGGCGGCCTGCTGCTGGCGCGCGACGTGGCTGCCCTCTGGCTGGACCCTTGCTACCGCGATACCCCGCTTGCGCAGACCGCACAGAACTCCGGTTGGCCCTTGCGCTTTCACCCCGGTTACCGCTTGCAGGAGAACCAGTTGGCGCAGGCCAGCCAGTACCGGGGCGCCGAGGTGGCCGAGGTGCTGGCCCATATGCTGCAGCTGGCGCCCGGCGGGCTCACGCCAGCCGATCTGGGCCAGGCCCAGGCCTGCCACCGCTACCCGGCACCGCTGCTGAAAAAGGCCTGGCATTGCATCGCCCACCTGGGCAGGCACTGCGTCGGCGAGCCGCATCACCGATAATCGCTGCTTTTGCCGGCGCAGGCACGCCACGCGCTGCCCGCCCATCACCCGGATCCGCATGTCTTCTCCCGCTCCCACCCACCGGTTTGATACCGTCATCCTTGGCGCAGGCGCAGCCGGCCTGTTTTGCGCGGCGCAGGCCGGGCAGCGCGGGCTCAAGGTGCTGCTGATCGACCATGCAGCCAAGGTGGCAGAAAAGATCCGCATCTCGGGCGGCGGGCGCAGCAACTTCACCAACCGCGATCTCGATGTGCGCCAGCCGCACAAGCATTTTGTCGGGCAGAACCCGCAGTTCTGCCGCTCGGCGCTGTCGCGCTTTGGGCCGGCCGATTTTGTGGCGCTGGTCGACAGGCACGGCATCGCCTACCACGAAAAGCACAAGGGCCAGCTGTTTGCCGACCACTCTGCTGAAGACATCATCGCGATGCTGATGGCCGAGTGCCGCGCCGGCCAGGTCAGCCACTGGCAACCCTGCGCCGTCAGCGCTGTCTCGGCGCTCGATACCGATGCCCATGGCCAGCGTTTCCAGGTCAGCACCGCCCAGGGCACGGTGCACTGCCGCCACCTGGTGATTGCTACCGGCGGCCTGTCCATCCCCAAGATTGGTGCCACCGACCTGGGTTACCGCCTGGCCCAGCAGTTTGGGCTGGCGCTGGTGCCGCGTGTGCCAGGCCTGGTGCCGATGACTTTTGATGGCAGCGCCTGGGCACCCTATGCGCAGCTGGCGGGCCTGGCCTTGCCGGTGGTGATCGGCACTGGCAGCAAGAAAACCCGCATGACTTTCAACGAAGACCTGCTGTTCACGCACCGGGGTCTGTCCGGGCCGGCGATCCTGCAGATCTCCAGCTACTGGACACCAGGCACGTCCATCGACATCAACTTGGTGCCCGAGGTGGATGTGGCCGCGCACCTGCTGGCGGCCAAGCAGCGCTCACGCAAACTGATCGCCAATGAGCTGGCCAGCCTCGTGCCCTCTCGCCTGGCCGATGCCTGGGTGGCGCAGGATGCCGATTGGCAGCGCCCGATTGCCGAGGCCAGCGACAAGGCCTTGCTGCGCCTGGCCGAGCGCCTGACGCGCTGGGAGCTGACCCCCACCGGCACCGAAGGCTATAAAAAAGCCGAGGTCACCGTCGGCGGTGTGGACACCAAGGAGCTGTCTCAGCAGACGATGGAAGCCAAGAAAGTGCCGGGTCTCTACTGCATTGGCGAGGTGGTGGACATCACCGGCTGGCTGGGTGGCTACAACTTTCAGTGGGCCTGGGCCAGTGCGGCGGCCTGCGCAGCGGGCATGGCAGACGGTCAGTAACGGACCGCGCACAAAGGCGCATTGAAACAACAGTTCAGGCGCTGGCACCCCGCTCCCGGCCGGCATCCCTATTGCCGTTTGATAAAAACCTGGTTATAATCCCACCTCTTTGCTGGCAAAGCCCTGTCTGCCAATACTAGTCAATATGACAGGGCAAAACCGCCATTCAAGGCTTTGGGGCCCGATCTTCCCCAAAACCCGCTGTTGGCACCAATGGAAACATTAGCTAATGACGACTATCCGTGTAAAAGAAAACGAACCATTTGACGTTGCGCTGCGCCGCTTCAAGCGCACCATCGAAAAGCTGGGCCTGCTGACCGACCTGCGCGCTCGCGAATTCTACGAAAAGCCAACCGCTGAGCGTAAGCGCAAGAAGGCCGCTGCCGTGAAGCGCCACTACAAGCGCGTTCGCAGCATGCAACTGCCCAAGAAGCTGTACTGATCGCAGCTCTCACAGGCCTGACGCACATTGCCCAGGCTGTGACACCACCCGCGCTCGGGACGCCAGGCGCGGGTTTTTTGTTTTCTGGCCATCGCCAGATTTTTTCAGGCAGACCGCTGCTTGCTTGGACGGCCTGCCAACAGGAGCATGTTATGAGCTTGAAAGCACAAATCACCGAAGACATGAAGAACGCGATGCGCGCCAAGGACACGGAACGCCTGGGCACCATCCGCTTGCTGCAAGCTGCGATGAAGCAGAAGGAAGTCGATGAGCGCGTCGAGCTCGACGACGCGATGGTGATCGCCATCGTCGACAAGATGATCAAGCAGCGCAAGGACAGCATCGCCGCCTTTGAAGGCGCAGGCCGCCAGGACCTGGCCGACAAGGAAAAGTCGGAAATCGAGGTCATCAAGGGCTACCTGCCAGAGCGCCTGTCCGCCGAAGAGGTGACGGCCGCCGTCAAGGCCATCGTGGCCGAACTCGGCGCCTCGGGCCCCGGCGATATGGGCAAGGTCATGGGTGCGGTCAAGACCCAGTTGGCAGGCAAGGCGGACATGGGCCTGGTGTCTGCCGCCGTGAAGGCCGCCTTGGCCCCCTGATCGGATCGATCGCACGGGTCCCCATTCCGGGCGCCCGCTGCGGGGGTCCGCGATAAAAAACCACTGCGGCATCGCGCTGCAGTGGTTTTTTTGTGGGTGCGCAGCGCTCAGCGGCGGCTGCGTTCGCGCCTTCTACGCAGTCCCAGTACCGCGGCGCCACCCAGCAGCAGCGACATCAGCCACTGCCCCGCCATCGTGAGCGTGGGCACCGCAACCGGCGCAGGCAACGGGCTGGGGTCAGGATCGGGCGTCGGCTCAGGCGTTGGATCCGGCGTCGGAGGATCCACATCGATGCCATGGCGGTAGACCAGGTCCTCATCCTCACTGCTGCAAGGCGCCGCGCGGCTGCACTGCGCCGCCCCGGTCACGCGGGCCAGGTTGCGAACGCGTGCAGGCGCGACGGCTGTCACTTGGGCCAACACCGCATAATGGATGGACTCGCCGCCCGCCAGCGTAACCCCGGTACAGCCCGCAACGCTGCAGACGCCGGCCACGCTGCCCGCTCCCACGTCGATTGCACGGATGTCCGTCACCTCCACGCCGCTGGGCACATCGTCCCACTGCAGCTGCACCGGCATGCCGCCCTGGTTGCTGAGCGTCACGACATAGCGCGTGGTGCCGCCTTCAGGCAGCTGGTCCACGCCATTGCTTTTGAGCACGGTGATGTGCGCGGGAGCCAGCACCTCGGTACGCGCCTGGGCACAACCATCCGTAGGCAGACAGGCCGCACCCGGCACCGGCGGCTCGCGCCTGCCCTGCGGATCCATCGCCGCATGGTTGGTGATCGCACCTGCCACGGCTGGCGCCATCGTATGCAGGGTAAAGGCGGCGCCAGCACCCTGCTCCAGCGCTGCATCGAGCACCACCTCGCACAGCAAGGGCTCCCCATTGCAGACCACCGAAGCCACGCCAGCACCCGGTGTGGCACCCGTCAAGCGCATCCCCTCGGGCAGAGCCTCGGCCACCGTCAGCGTTTGCCCGGCTGCAACCGCCGTCTGGCCACTGTTGGCAATGCGGAACTGGTAGTCCAGCGCATGGCCCACTTCCACCGTTGCGTCAGCTGTCTTGCTCAAGGTCAGATGCACGGGCGTGCGCAGAGCGTCGGTATCGGTGGCTGTGCAAGGGGCTGCCGGGCTGCAGTTCGCGCCCGTCACCGTTGCCGTATTGCGGACCACCGCATCGGCACGCCCCTCTACCAACGCAATGACACGCGCCAGCACCTGGTAGCTGATGCGGGCATTGGCAGCAACCGTGATGCCGCTGCAGCCGACGGGCGCTTGCAGGCTGCAGTTGCCGGTATCACTGGGAGCGGTAGCCGCCATCGGCGTGATCGCCTCGATCTCCATCCCCTCGGGGCTGTCGAGCCATGCCAGGCCGTTGGCAGGCATGCCGCCGCTGTTGCTGATGGTGACGGTGTAGGTGCTGCGCGCGCCTTCGCTCAGCGCATCCACGCCATTGCTCTTGGAGATGCTGACAGCAGCGGGCAGCACGATGGCATCACGGTCCTCGGCGCTGCAGCTGTTGCCGCCGCTGCAGGCAGCACCCGTGAGAGTCACCGTATTGCGCGCATTGTCCGCGCCGACCTCGCCCGTGACGGTCGCCTGCACCGCATACACAATGGATTCGCCAGCAGCGACTGCGATGTCCGAGCAACCACTGACGGTGCACAGGCCCGCCTCGCTGTTGGCCCCCACTGCCGTTGCGCTGATGCGGTCAATCCGCAAGCCCACCGGGCTCTCGGCCCAGCGCAGACCTGCAGCCGCACTGCCACCGGTATTGCGCAACACCACCTGGTAGACCGTGCTCGCACCCTGCGCCAGCACATCCACCCCATTGCTTTTGCTGATGTGCAGGTTGGCCGCTGTCACCACCAGGTCGGTGTCAGTGCTGGCACAGCCGGTCACCAGTTCGCTGCTGCAGGTGCCGCCCTGCACGACAGCCTTGTTGCTGACCGATGCACCCGCGGTCACGCCAGCGTTGACCTTTGCGCTGACGAGGTAGACGATGGATTGACCGGCAGCCAGCGTGATGCCCACACAGCCCGACGTAGAGCAAGTGCCCGCGACACTGTTGGCACCCACACTGCCGACACGTATGCCAGTGATGCTCAGACCGCTGGGGGTATCGGTCCAGCGCAGACCCGAGAATGCACTGGCCGCGCTGTTGCTCAGCGTCACGCTGTAGGTGGTCTCTGCAGCCACCGCCAGGCGATCCACACCATTGGTCTTGACAATGCTCACCGAGTCGGAGGCCACGATCAGATCCGCATCGGTGCTGGTGCAACTGCTGGGGCTGCCGCCGCTGCAGTTGGCGCCTTCCACCACGGCAGTGTTCGACGCCATGGTGCCTACGCCACCGGTGACCTCCGCCTCAACCTGGTAGCTGATCGACGCACCTGGCGCCAGACGCAGACCTGTGCAGCCCGTGCTGCTGCAGACGCCGGCATCGCTGCCAGCAGTCACTGCAGCCACCGCAATACCCAGCACGCGCAGGCCTTGTGGCCGGTCCAGCCAGGAGACATCGCTGGCCAGCGTACCGCCCGCGTTGCTGACCGTCACCGTGTAGAGCGTGCGTGTGCCTGCAGTCACTGTGGCCTGCGCATTGGTCTTTTGCACACTCAACGCTGCCGGGGTACTCACGGCCTCCTGGTTGTACGCCACGAAGGCAATGTCCGAGTCGCCGCTGAGCGATTGCACAAAACCCGCCACCCGCGCCATGTTCTCGGGCGTGATGCCAAAGTCCGAGAAGTGGTAGGCACGTATGCGCAGATCGCGGCTACCATCGGCCACGCTGGCTTTGGTGTGGTTGGGGTTCCAGAACTGCCAGTTCTGCCGCGCGACGACCGAGACACTGTTGAGCGCGATGGTGACGGAGTTGCCCACCAGCGCGCCGGTGTCGTCGATGAAATAAAACTGGTCCGTCCGGGTTGAAGGCTGCCCCACCTGGGTCACCAGCACATCGGGCACATCATCCGTGGTGGATTCGGGGTTGCCCACGCTGGCGCTGAAACGCAGCGACGTCGCAGGGATATTGAACAGCGCAGTACTCAGGTCCAGACCACGCACGCCATCCGAAAGATAGGACGCACGCGATTTGGAGATGTCATAGCTGCCGCTTTGGGCAATCGCATTGAGCCCGCCAGTGGCCGGCAGCGAGCTGGGGTTGGGCGTGAAGGCCTGGAACACCGCCGGCTGAAAACCCCCGACCAGCGCCGCATCGTTGACGCCTGTCGAGTAGCGAATACCGTTGGCCGTAAAAGCCAGCAAGTCGTTGTGCCCATTGGCCGCTGGCGCGCTGGCCGCATTGCCGGTGTTGGCCGTCCAGCTGTTGTTGTTGAAACTGCCCCAAACGGCGGTCACATCATCGGCGGCATGGGCCGATGCCCACCCGGCCAGACCACCCAGAACCACCATGCCGCGCGCCCATCGAGCAGCGGACGCCCATCTGTTCACTGAACCCATCACACCTTTCCCGTTGTTGTTGGAACACCCAGGCCCACATGCCAACGCCCTGCCTGCTTGCGCAGCCACAGGGCGTGTGTTCCATCGTTTGAATGACAAAAAATATATTAACTTAATCAATTATCAAAATTACGCATTCGAATCCCTGTATTCACGTTGTTTAACAAAGAGTGAAGCCGGGATGCGGAAAAATCTTGACGCACATCAACAAATGTCAAGGCGTTAGATTTGTATCATAACATTTCATAAAATCCATTTCTCTGCACCGGTATATAGTTTCTATCAGGCGTGTAGCTCCGTCCCTGCCCTGCGCAACACCGGCCATGCTGGTCCGACGCATGGCTCTATGTTTTTGGCACTGATGGGACGGCAATGCTCATCCCGTCACCGACTTATGTGGTGCGTACACATACTCTGATCTGCACGGTGGGTAGCCTCACCCTCTTCCGCTAAGACCCCGACTCCCTCGTTGCAATGGGACTTCCGGCCCCATGCCCTCTGCCTTCCTGAGCCATGCACCACACCGACGCCTCCACCGCACCGAACACCCCCCGCCACTCGCCGCCCACGAGCGCTGGATGAGGACCCATACCTGCTGGTCAGCGGTGGTCTCGCACCCGTGCATCTGAGCGATGGCGAGCGCAGGGCAAACGGCGCCCACCAACTTGCTGCCGCGGCGCATGGCAGGCAAACGCCTGGGTGTGCACATGGACCCGCCCCAACCGGGACAGCACACGCAGGAGCTGCTGCGCAGCCTGGGTTATGGCGATGACAGCATTGCCGCCCTGCGGGAGAGCCAGGCCATTGCAGTCTGGGCAAATGCAGCGCCAAATGTGAATATCGATGAACCAGGGCGAATGCGGCAGCCTGTCCTACAAGTCCATGCCCTTCCGCCACCTACGCTGTGGCTCTTTGTCGCAGCAGTTGGGGATAAGCTTGGCCATCCGATGCGGCTTGCCGGCGTTGCTGAAACTTGCAGCCCGCGTGGCACTCCAAGCCCGGTGACCTGGGCTCCCGCCATTTATTGGCAAGCCCTCCGCGACTGTTTTGAAGAAGGAGAATTTGATGAAAAAAATGCGCATGCTGGCGACCGCTGCCCTGATCGCCGCCACCCCTTTTGTAGCTTCCACCGCCATGGCCCAGAACCCCGCCCCCGCCGCTGCCAACATCGACAAGCGCCCCAGCCTGAACCTGGATGCCGAAGCAACCACCCGTGTGCCGGAAGACACGGCCTGGGCCCAGTTCAGCGTCGAGAAGGAATCCAAGGACCAGGCCCAGGCCCAGCAACTGGGCAAGACCGCGCTGGCCGATGTGCTGGCCACCGCCAAGAAGTCCTCGACCTTGCAGGTCACGACCGAGAACCTGTTCACCAGCCCCGTCTACAACAAGGATGGCAAGGTGACCAGCTGGCGCACCCAGTTCAATGTGCAGCTGGAGTCGACCGACACTGCCGCGCTCGGCCAGACGATGGCTGCGCTGATGGACAAGGCCCGGCTGACCGGTTCTGGCTTCCGCCTGTCGGATGCGGCGCGCAACAAGGCGCAGGATCAGCTGATCGCTGAAGCCGTCAAGAACTTCAACGCCAAGGCCAAGGTCACCGCCAATGCAATGGGATACGCACAGTACGAGTACGACACCATCCACCTGAACCAGAGCGGCACGAGCCAGCCGATGCCCCGCATGAACCGCGGCGTGGCCATGATGAGCAAGATGGAGGACAGCAGCGCCCCCGTGGGCTTGGAGCCGGGCTACACCACGGTGTCGGTCAGCATGTCCGGCGCGGTGCGTTTGATCAAGTAAGCCGCGCCTATTGAAACGCAGTGGCCCAGCGGATCAGCGCTGAGCCACACCAGAGCCAGGGAATGCCTTGCATCCTCTGGCTTTTTCACGCCCATGCTCTGGGCTGTCGCGGCTCAGCTCAGCCGCGCCAGAATCAGCACCACGCCGGCAACCGTGAGCAAGGCACCGGCCATCGCGCCCAAGGTGGGCGGTACCTTGGTCTTCCACCACAGCAGCGGCAGCAGCAGAATGGGCGAGACAGAGGACAGCATGCCCACCAGCCCGGCACTGCCGTACTTGAGGGCGGCCAGGATCAGGGTCATGCCCATGGCCATCGACAAAAAGGCACTGCCCGCCAACAGCTGCCAGTCGCGCGGCTCCATCACGGCGGTCAGGCGTGCTGGCTTCCAGCCCACCAGCAGCAGCACCGCATGAAAGCCAAAGCCCGCCGCCATGCGCACGGCCGATGCGGCCACCGGGTCCACATCGGGGCCCATCACCGGCTTGACCACCAAGGTGCCCAATGCCTGGCCCAAGGCGGCTATCAGTCCCAGGCTCACACCCACTGCGAGCCGGCCGCGCGTGGCCTCCAGGCTCGATTCGCTGCCAGCGCGCTTGCCAAAGGCAATGGCGCACATCACGCCGCTCAGCACCAGTGCACAGCCCAGCATCGCCACCGCGCCCATGCGCTCACCCAAAAAGAGCGCCGCCAACACGGCCGACATCATCGAATGCGTAGCAAACAAAATGCCCGATCGGCGTGGACCCAGCCGGTTCATGCAGGCAAACAGCACCGTGTCGCCAATGAAGATGCCGATAAAGCCCGACAACACCAGCACGCTCACCAGCGCCAGGTTCAGGCTGCCCCAGGTGCCCGCCACGGTGGCCCAGCCGCCCAGCATCACGGTGGCAAACACCATGCGCCAGCGGGTAAAGGCAAAGGCGCCCATCTTGCGCGCCACCGGGGCGGAAAACAGCGCGGCCAGCGCCCAGCAGGCGGCGGCCAATACGGCCAGGGATTCAGGGGGGAAAGGAAAAGGCGACACGGCAGGCGGCAAAATGAGGCGCCAGCGGTGCAAGCTGTCTCGCACCATGCTGCGCAGCTGCCCCAACAGCGCTAGGATGCCCATCCAGACATCCCAGCCCCGGCACCAGGTGCGAGGACGAGCGATTGTAGAGCCCAGCGATGGCCTTTGCGAGCGCTGCCAGTCACCCGGGCGGCCACCCTCCCCTTTTGACCAGACATTCAGGACCAGCATGAGCAAGAAACTACGTATCGCGGTATTGGCCGGCGACGGCATCGGCAAGGAAGTGATGCCCGAAGGCATCCGCGTGCTGGAGGCCGCTGCCAAGCGCTTTGACCTGCCGCTGGAGATGCAGCACTTTGACTGGGCGCATTGCGACTACTTTGCCGCGCACGGCCAGATGATGCCCGACGACTGGAAGGCTCAGTTGCAAGGCTTTGACGCCATCCTGTTCGGCGCCGTCGGCTGGCCGGCCACCGTGCCCGACCATGTCTCGCTCTGGGGCTCACTGCTCAAGTTCCGCCGCGAGTTCGACCAGTACATCAACCTGCGCCCGGTGCGCCTGTTTGACGGCGTGCCCTGCCCGCTGGCGGGCCGCAAACCGGGCGATATCGACTACTACGTGGTGCGTGAGAACACCGAGGGCGAATACACCGCGCTGGGCGGCATCATGTTCGAAGGCACGGACCGCGAGATGGTGCTGCAAGAGGCGGTGTTCACCCGCAAGGGCGCCGACCGCCTGCTCAAGTTCGCGTTCGACTTGGCCCAGAGCCGCAGCAAGAAGCATGTGACCCTGGCCACCAAGTCCAACGGCATTGCGATCAGCATGCCCTGGTGGGACAAATGTGCCGAAGCCATGGCCCAGAACTACCCCGACGTGGTGCTGGACAAGCAGCACATCGACATCCTGACTGCCAGCTTTGTGCTGCAGCCCGGCCGCTTCGATGTGGTCGCGGCGACCAACCTGTTTGGCGACATCCTCAGCGACCTGGGCCCGGCCACCACCGGCACCATCGGCCTGGCACCGTCGGCCAACCTGAACCCCGAGCGCAACTTTCCCTCGCTGTTCGAGCCCGTGCATGGTTCGGCGCCCGACATCTATGGCCAGAACATTGCCAACCCGATCGCGATGATCTGGTCGGTGGCGCTGATGCTGGACTTCCTGGGCAACGGCCAGGGTGCCTGGCGCAGCGCCCACGATGCCATCGTCGATGCCATCAGCCAGACCATTCTGAGCGGCCCGCGCACGCCCGACCTGGGCGGCCAGGCCAAGACCCCGGACGTGGGCAAGGCAATTGCACAAGTGCTGGCCTGAACGCCTGCCGCCTCAGGCAGCGCTTGCAGCGCTGGCCAGCGCCTTGCTGGCCTGGGCGCCGCTGGCGCACGCCCGGGGCTATACGCCCCAGGGCCGCTGCGGCGGCTATGAAAAAGTCAGCATCGGCAGCCCGGCCGGCACCTGCGTAGCCCTGGTGGCTGATGAGCGCGAAGGCCTGCGCGCGCCCCGCCGGGTGCTGGAGATCAGCCCCGGACGCCTGTGGATCATCGACATGGGCAGCTGGATGCCGCGCCAGGGCCGGCTGCTGGAGCTGAGCCTGCCGGCGCAGCCGTCTTCCAACCCCGCACAGCGCCCCCAGGTCCAGGTGCTAGCCGACAAACTCGACCGCCCGCTCGCACTGCTGCACGGGCCCGATGCGCAAATCTACATTGGCGAGGCCGGCCGTATCTGGCGCACACCGGTGCCGGCCGCCGGCCAGCCTATCCAGGCCCAGACAGTGCTTGACCAATTGCCTGATGACGGCGCCCACCCGCTCAAGGAAATCAGCTTTGGGCCCGATGGCAGCCTTTATGTCAACATCGGCTCGGCCAGTGACCGTTGCCAGGACGCGCAAGGCGCGCTGCCTTATCCCTGCCCCGAGCGCGGGGCGATGCAGTTCCGGGGCGCGGTATGGCGTGCGGTCCTGCGCAGCCCTGCGGTGCAAGGACAAGCGCCTGTGCAGCAGTTCGCGCCGTTTGCGCTGGGTCTGCGCAACTCCGTGGCCCTGGCCACCCTGCCCGACGGCCCCGCCAAAGGCAGCCTTTGGCAGGCCGAGAACAACATCGACTACCGCGACAGGAACGAGCCGCCCGAAGAACTCAACGAACTGCTGGAAGGCGCCGACTACGGCTGGCCCTATTGCGTGGGCGCACAGCGCCCGGCGCGCGGCTACGAGCAACGCGCGCGCTGCGCCGCCACCAAGCCGCCCCATATGCTCTGGCTCGCGCACACGGCGCCGCTGCACCTGCTGGCCACCCCACAGGCCAGCCCCTTCCAAGGCCAGTTGCTGGCCGCCTGGCATGGGCCGCAAGGCCACCGCGTGGTGGGCTTTGCGCGCCAGAAGGATGGCAAACCCGGCGGTAAGCCGATCGAGTGGCTGGGCAACTGGACGGCAGATGGCAAGACCCGGCCCCTGGGCCGCCCCACCGGCCTGGCACTGAACCATGCCGGCCAGCTGATGGTGGTGGAAGACTACAACCGCACACTGCTGATGCTGCTGCCAGATACCGCCAGCGCCAGCGCCACCGCCGCGCAGCGCTGACCCACGCGCTGGCCCGCCTGCCGCCAGCGCGACATCCAGCCGCGCGCCCCGCTTGCCCTTCCTGCGCCCCGGCCTATCATCGGCCCTACTACATCCCCATGTTGCGCAGGCCTTTTGACGAGCGCCTCGCGGCCACCGCGTCATGACAGCGCTCCCCACCTCTCTGCCTCCGGGCCCCACCCCACCGTCCGGCCTGTATTTCGGCTGGGTGATCGTCGCCGCTTCCACCATCCTCACCTTGCTGACGGTGGGCATGCGCATGGGGATCGGTCCCTTCATCGTGCCGCTGTCGCAGGACCTGGGTTTCAGCCGCAGCCTGCTGTCGTCCATCGTCGCGTTTGGCATGTTGTGCTACGGCCTGGGCATGCCACTGGCCGGCTGGCTCGTGGCGCGCCAGGGCACGCGGCGGGTGCTGCTGCTGGGCACCGTCATCGTGGTGCTGTCCTGCATCTGGGCCGTCAACGCCCGCACGCCATGGCTGTTTTTCTGGTCCTATGGCGTGGCGCTGTCGCTGGGCCTGGCCTTCACAAGCCCGGTGGCAGTCACGCCGATGATCAGCAGCTGGTTCACGCGCCAGCGCGGCATGGCGCTGTTCTTTCTGTCCACCGGCTCCATGGCAGGCATTGCAGTGATGACGCCGGTCTTCACCTTCACGATTGCGCGCTGGGGCTGGCAATACACGCTGCTGGGTTTTGCACTGGTATTTGCGCTGATCGTCACCGCGATGGCGCTGTGGATTGTGCGTGATGACGCGCCCGAGCACACCGACCTGACGCCCGCCGAGCAAGCCGCCCGCCGGGAGCGCCTGCGGACGATGGCGGGCCAGCCCGCTGCGCCCTCGCTGCGCTTTGCCCAGGCAGTGGCCACCGCGCCCTTCTGGCAGATCTTTCTGGGCCTGTTTGCCTGCGGCTTCAGCATGAACCTGCTGGGCACCCATGGCGTGCCCATGCTGATGGACCATGGCTTTGATGCCGGCAGCAGCGCCGGCGGCATTGGCCTGATCGGCCTGGTCGCCATCTTCAGCACCTTGGGCCTGGGCAAGCTGTCGGACATGGTGCCGCGCCGCTACATCCTGGCCGTCATCTACCTGGTGCGGGGCCTGGGCTTTGTCGGGCTGGTGGCCGTCATCCACCATTGGCAGCTCTATGCCGTGGCCGCGCTGGGCGGCATTGTCTGGGCCGGCTCGATCGCCGCATCGTCGGCCATCCTGGGCGATCTCTACGGCATCAAGCTCGTTGGCATGCTCTACGGCTGCGCCTACCTGGGCCACCAGATTGGCGCGATGATCAGCAGCTGGCTGGGCGGCTGGGCCTACGAGCAGTTCGGCACCCACTGGATCGCCTTTGGCGCCGCCGCAGCGCTGCTGGTGCTGGCCGCCGGGGTATCGCTGCTGCTGCCCGCGCGTCTGGCATCCAGCGCGCGCTAAGAACCTGTTCCAACGCAGCCTGGGCCTCAGTCGATCTTCAGGTGGGTGGCCTGCGCCACCTCGCCCCAGCGCTTGATCTCGCTGTTGAAGAAGCGCTGAAAACTGGCGGGTGAATTGGGCGCTGGCGGCAGCATAAAGCCATTGCTCTGGTACTTGGCCCGCACATCGGGGTTGGCATTCAGCGCGCGGTTGATGGCCTTGTTGACGGTCTCCACCACCTGGGCAGGCGTGCCGGCTGGCGCAAACACGCCAAACCAGGCGGCGACCTCAAAGCCGGGCACCCCGGACTCGGCGACGGTCGGAATGTCCGACGCAAAATCGACGCGTTCTGCGGTCGTCACCGCCAGGCCCTTGAGCTTGCCGGCACGGATCTGCGCCAGCAGCGGCGGCAGGTTGTCCATCATCGAGTCCACCTGCCCGCCCAGCAGATCCGACACCGCCGGGCCGCTGCCCCGGTAAGGCACATGCAGGATGCTGGTGCCTGTCTTGAGCTTGAACAGCTCGCAGCCGAGATGGGCCGAAGAACCACTGCCCGGCGATGCGCAGGTCAGCTTGTCCGGATGTTGCTTGCCATAGGCGATGTACTCGGCCACCGAGTTGACCGGCAGCTTGGCGCTCACAGCCAAGATATTGGGCACCACGTTGAGCTGGGCGACCGGCACCAGGTCCTTGCCGGCGTCAAAGGCCAGCTTGGTGTAGAGGCCCTGGTTGATCGCCGTCGAGATGGATCCGACAAACAGCGTGTAGCCATCGGCGGGCGCGCGCACCACATACTCGGCACCGATATTGCTGTTGGCGCCCGGGCGGTTTTCGACGATGAAGGACTGGCCCAGGTCCTTGCCCAGCGCATCGGCGATCAGCCGCGCGCCAATGTCGGTGGCGCCGCCGGGGGCATAGCCCACGACCAGTTTCACGGGCTTGCCGGGGTAGCCCGTGCCTTGGGCCTGTGCGGCGGGCAGCAGCGCCCATGCGGAAGCCACGGCCAGCGCGGCCTTGCTCAGTGTCATCATTTTTTTGTCTCCTTGATTGCAAATAGGTGCAGCGCTTTAGCGCTGACTGGGGGGCAGCGAAAAATCGCCCTGGATGCGCAGGCAGTCCGCCGTCAGCTCCTGCGGGCGGTTGATGCCCAGCAGCGCCAGGTTGGTCATCAGCTCCTGGCGGAACAGCTGCACGGCGTGGGCAATGCCCGCCTCGCCCGCTACCGCCGCGCCAAACAGCTGCGGCCGGCCGGTAAAGACCAGGTCGGCGCCCAGCGCCATCGCCTTGAGCACATCGCTGCCCCGGCGAAAGCCGCCGTCGATGAACACCGGATAGCCGGCAGGCACGGCCTGCCGAATCTCGGGCAGCGCCTGCAGGGGCGAGATGCAGGCATCGAGCTGGCGCCCGCCATGGGTGGAGACGATGACCGCATCGGCGCCATGGGCCACGGCAAGTCGGGCGTCTTCCGGGTGCATGACGCCCTTGAGCACCAGCTTGCCCTTCCAGGCCGCGCGTATCTGGTCTATGCAGTCCCAGTCGAGCTGATCACGCTCGCCCCGAAAGCCATGGGGCGGGTCGGCGGTGATGGCCGGCCCTGCCTCATGTGCCAGGTTGGCAAAGCGGGGCACGCCCTGGCTCAACACGGTGCGCAAAAACACATCGCAGCTCCAGCGCGGGTGGCGCAGGCCGTCGAGCAACAAGGTCCAGCTGGGGCGAAACGGCACGGTAAAGCGCAGGCGCTGCAGGTTCTCGCGGTTGGCGCCCACGCAGGTGTCGATGGTGACCACCAGCACGGGGATCTGGGCACGTTCCAGGCGCTGCAGCAGCGGCAGGATGCGCGCCATATTGCCCGGCAGGTAGGCCTGGTACCAGCAGCGCTGGCCATGCGCGCTTTGCAGCTGTTCCAAGGGCACGGTCGATGCGCCGCTGATGATGAAGGGCAGCGACTGCGCCTGCGCCACCTTGGCCAGCGCCGCGTCGCAGTCCTTCATCACGATGGCGGCAAAGCCGGTGGGCGCAAAGCCCATCGGCATCGCATAGGTCTGGCCCCACAAGGTGGTGGCCGTGCTGCGCTGGGCCACATGGCGCAGGCCGCGCGGCACAAAGCCCAGGCGCGAGAAGGCCTGCAGGCTTTGCTGCAGCGAGACGCCGTCTTCCGTGCCGCCGCAGACATAGCCGCGCACACAGGCGGGCAAGCGTTTGCGGGCAGCGCGCTCCAGGTCGGCAATCGAGAGGTAGTGGTGCAGCGCGGCCATGTGCGCGGTCTCCGTGGTTATTGTTTTTCCAACCACGCATTGTTGACAGCCGCCCGGCCCGGGGCAAACGAAATTAAATGATCGGGCTATTCCAAAATTTCATGCGGATGGCGGGCTGGCATGCGCCTGTGCCAGCACCCAATCGACAAAATGGCGGATCTTGGGCAAGGCCGCGCAGGGGCTGGCATGGGCCACGTAGTAGGCGCCGTCGCTGGGCTGCACAAAGGGCCAGGGCTGCACCAGGCGGCCCTGGGCCAGCGCCTGCTCGGCAAACATGCGCGGCATGATGGCCAGGCCAATGCCCTCTTGTGCGGCCTGCAGGCACATCGAGAAGGTGTCAAAACGCGGGCCCCGGTAGGCATCGGCCGGCACAAAGCCCTGGCAGGCAAACCAGTCGCGCCAGATCTCGGGCCGAAACGAGCACTGGACCATGGGCAACTGTTCCAGCTCAGCGAGCGAGGCCAGGCCCTGGGCAGGCAAGATGTCCGGCGCACAAACCACCGCCACATCGGCCTCGAACAGGCGGTGGCAGTCAGCGCCCGGCAGGCTGCCTTCGCCATAGAACAGCGAGATGTCGATGCGCGACTGCATCAGGTCAAAAGGCCGGGCATCGCCCTTGGTGACGACCTGGATGTGCGGGTAGGCCTGCAGAAACAACCGCAGGCGCGGCACCAGCCAAGTGATGCCAAAGGTGGGCTGCACGGCAATCGTCAGCGTTTCGTCCGCCTCGCCATAGCCCATCACATAGCGGGCCGAGGCATCGACCTGGTTCAGGATGCTGCGCACCTCGCCCAGGTACATGCGCCCGGCCGGGGTGAGCGACAGCCCGCGCGCCGAGCGGTGGAACAGCGCCTGGCAGACGGTGGCTTCCAGCTGCGCAATCTGCTTGCTGATGGCGCTCTGGGTCAAGAACAAATCCTGGGCCGCCAGGGTAAAGCTCATGTGGCGCGCCACGGCCTCAAAGCACTGCAGCGCCATCATCGACGGCATGATGCGTTTTTGCATGTCAGGCGCCCCCCTTGCGCGCCCGCTGCAGCGTCAGCTGCTGGTCCAGAATGCCGCCCAGGTGCTGCAGCAGCACGCGGGCCTGCGCCTCGGGACGGCGCTGGCTGACCAGGATCAGCGGCGCCACCAGGCCGGGCGCACCGCTCAGCCGCCGGTAGGCCAGCCCATCGCTGCGCAGGTGCTGCAGGGAGGCCGGCACAATGCTCAGGCCCAGGCCGGCGGCTACCAGGCTCAACGTGGCAGTCAGGCGCGGGGCCTCTTGCACCACCTGCGGATGAAAGCCCGCGCCCACGCAGGCAGCGACGATGCCATCGTGCAGGCCCGGGCCCGCTGGCCGCCGGTACAGCACCAGCGGTTGGCCCCGCAGCTGCGCCAGCGGCAAGGGGCGGCGCGACTGCATCAGTGCATGGCCCAGCGGCCCGGCCACGACCATCGGCTCGCTCAGCAGATGCCGGCTGCTGAGGCTGGGCTGCGCCTCCCAGGCCGAGCGCACCAGTGCCGCATGCAGGCGTTGCGCCAGCAGGCCGTCCAGCAGCTCGCCCGATCCCGCCTCTTCCAATGTGACCTTCACGCGCGGCCACTGCGCCCTGAAAGCCCGCAGCACCTGTGCCACCAAGGGGTGCAACGCCGCCGAGCTGGTAAAGCCAATGGCCACATGGCCACGCCCGCCCTGGGCGGCATCCTGCACCAGGCCGGCCATGGCCTCCACCCTGGCCAGCACCATGCGCGCCTCCTGCACCAGCGCCAGACCGGCGGCGGTGGGCCGCATGCCTCTGGGCAGCCGCTCCATCAACGGCGTGCCCATCTCGGCCTCCAGTTGCTGCAACAGGCGCGTCAGCGGTGGCTGCTGCATACCCAGTTGCTGGGCAGCGCGGGTCAGGTTGCCACACTCGGCAATGCAGACCAGGGCCCGCAGCTGTCTCAACTCCATCAAGCAATACCTCAAAAGTATGGTTGTGGTTTTTATAGCGTATTTGTCAGCATGGGTAAAGCGCACTACAGTGCCGGGCAAGACAGAAGGAGAACCCCATGACCTGGTCCGCCCAGCAGTACAGCCAGTTTGAAGCCGAACGCACCCGCCCCGTGCGTGATCTGGTAGCCGCCATTCCGAACACCGAGGTGCAGACTGCCATCGACCTGGGCTGCGGCCCTGGCAACTCCACCGAAGTGCTGCAAGCGCGCTACCCCGATGCGGCAGTGACGGGGCTGGACAATGACGAAGACATGCTGCGCGCTGCACGCGAGCGCCTGCCGCAGACGCCGTTTGCGCTGGCCGATATTGGTAACTGGCAGGCCGCACCGGCCGTGGATGTGATTCTGGCCAATGCCAGCCTGCAGTGGCTGCCCGACCATGCCCGCCTCTACCCACAGCTGCTGCAGCAACTGCGCGCCGGCGGCAGCCTGGCGGTGCAGACACCCGACAACCTGCAAGAGCCCGCCCATGTGTTGGCGCGGGAGGTGGCCGCGCAAGGCCCCTGGGCTTCGCGCATCGGCGCGGTGCGCCATCCGGACCGGCACAGCCTTGACTGGTACTACGCGCTGCTGCAGCCGCTGTGCAGCCGGGTCGATGCCTGGCGCACCACCTATATGCACCCACTGGCCAACCACGAGGCGGTGGTCGAATGGTTCAAAGGCTCGGCGCTGCGGCCGTTCTTGGCGCAGCTCGATGCACAGGAGAAGACGCAGTACCTGGCCGACTACCTGGCCGCCATCCGCCAGGCCTACCCGGCGCTGCCCAGCGGCACGGTGCTGCTGCCCTTCCCCCGGATCTTTATCGTCGCCACCCGCTAGGGATCCTCTGCACAACTCCCTGCCGTGGTCTGAACGCGGTCTCGGGCGATCCGCTGCGTTGTCTTCCTTGTCAATAGCTACGGCTATTCACTGCAAAAGACGCCTTGCGTCTCCTCCCGATCCGCGTCCATCCGATTGGGCGAGGGTCATGCAGAGGACCCCTATCCACGCCTTGGCCATCAAGCCTTGGGCAGTTGCGGCGGTGTAACCAGGTCTTCCAGGCTCAGGCCTTTCTCGCGCAGCAGCGCTTCGAGCAGGGGCTTGAGTTGGCCCAGCTTCTCGTCCACTGCCTCACGCACGGTGTCCACCACCACCTGGGTACTGCGCTCGATCTCGATGTTCAGGCGGTCACCGGCGCGCTTGTCGCCAAACACGGTCATGCGCAGCGTCTCGGGGATGAGCCAGACCTCGAACCAGCCTTCCTGGCGGTTGACCTCGGCAACGGTCAGGCTGGCGCCATTGATGGCGATATAGCCCTTGGCGAATACATAGCGGCGAAAGGCCTCGGGCACTGCGACCCGCATCACATGGTTGTTGTCGAACTGGCGCACCTGCACCAAGGTGCCGGTAAAGTCCACATGGCCCGACAGCGGGTGGCCGCCAATCTCGGCGCCATCCTTGGCCGCGCGCTCCACATTCACTGGCGAGCCGAGTTCCAGCCCGCCCAGGGTGGTGATGTTCAGGCTCTGCTGCATCACATCAAAGCGCGCGTGCGTGGGGTCCAGCAGCTCGGTCACCGTCAGGCATACGCCGTCGTGCGACACACTGGCCCCTATCGCCAGGTCATCGCAAAAGCCATCGGGAAAGGCCACGGTAAAGCTCCGCAGCCCCGGTTGGTCGTCAATCGCGCTGATGCGCGCCACTGCCTGAATAATGCCGGTAAACACAGCCCACTCCTTACAGCGCCGGCCCGCTTTGGCCAGCTGCCCAGTCAAAAAATAAAACCCGCCCGCCGCCCCTGGATTGGATGGCTCTGAGCGGGCTGGATGCTATTGAGCGGCGAGGGATCAGGACCCTGCCACCTTCATGCGGTTGATCAGGATACTGCCCAGGGTCTTGGAGCCGGCGTTGTAGGCATCGGCGCCCACGGCCTCGATGCCCTTGAACATGTCCTTGAGGTTGCCGGCAATGGTGATCTCTTCGACCGGAAAGGCGATCTGGCCGTTTTCCACCCAGAAACCACTGGCGCCGCGCGAATAATCGCCGGTGACCGGGTTCACGCCCTGGCCCATCAGCTCGATGACGAACAGACCCGTGCCCAGCTTTTGCAGCATGGCGTTGAGGTCGTCCGAAGGGCGGGTCTTGGTCGAGTAGAAATGCAGGTTGTGGGCGCCGCCGGCATTGCCGGTGGTGCGCATGCTCAGCTTGCGGGCCGAATAGGTGGACAGGAAATAGCCGGCCACCTTGCCGTCCTCGATCACCGAACGCTTGGACACGCGCACGCCTTCGTCGTCATAAGGCGCACTGCCCTTGCCGCCGATGATGAAGGGGTCTTCGACCAGCTGGATGTGCTTGGGGAAGACCTTCTTGCCCAGCGAATGCAGCAAAAAGGAGCTGCGGCGGTAGAGCGCGCCGCCGCTGATGGCCTGCACCAGCGAGCCCACCAGGCCGGCGGCAAGCGGGGCATCGAACAGCACCGGGCATTCGGTCGTGGCAATCTTGCGGGCGCCCAGGCGCGAGAGTGCGCGCTCGGCAGCATACCGGCCTACCACGGCAGGATCGGCCAGGTCGCTGGCGCGGCGCATGCTGCTGTACCAGGCATCGCGCTGCATGTCGGCGCCCTTGCCGGCAATCGGTGCCACCGACAGGCTGTGGCGCGAGCTGGCATAACCGCCGGCAAAACCGTTGGTGTGGGCGCTGTAGAAATGGCTTTGCTGGGCCGACACACCGGCGCCTTCGCTGTTGGTGATGCGCTTGTCGGTGGCAAAGGCCGCCGCCTCGCACTGCAGGGCCAATTGGGCCGCCGCTTCGCTGTCAATGGCCCAAGGATGGAATAGCTCCAGTTCGCGGTGCTCGGCTGCTGGCACAATATCGGCTGCGTCGGGCAGACCTGCGATAGGGTCCTCGGCGGTGAAGCGTGCAATGTCATAGGCCGCCTGCACGGTGCGCTGCACTGCTTCGGCAGAGAAGTCGGACGTGCTGGCATTGCCACGGCGCTTGCCCAGATACACCGTCACTCCCAGTGATTTGTCCCGGTTGCGCTCCACCGTCTCCAGCTCGCCTTTGCGCACACTCACCGACAGACCGGAGCCTTCGGAGGCATCGGCCCCGGCATCGGTCGCACCGAGTTTTTTGGCATGCGAGAGCGCCTGCTCGACGAGATCTTTGAAAAATGCGCGGCTGTAACTGAAGCCGGACTCGGCCTTGGCATCGCCTTGGCTGTTGGAGCTGGATACGGATTTATTCATACTGCCCGCTATGATACTGATAACCGCCATCGCCCAGGCACTGCGCCGGGCGATGGCCTTTTGAACAAAAGCATTTAACCATGTCACGCAAACCCAAAAAAGGCTATTTCGTTCGCGGCAAGTTCGTGGCCGAAGGCAGCGAGCTCGATATCGAACTCAAGGCCGAGCTCAAAGGCACCACCGAGTCGAGCAAGTCCGACCTGAAAAAGGAAATGGATGACCTGCAAGACCTGGGCAAAGAGCTGCTGACCTTGCGCAGCGACCTCTTCAAGCGCCTGGAATTGCCTGAAATCCTGGCCAACGCGCTGGCCGAGGCCAAGCGCATCACCAATTTCGAAGGCAAGCGCCGCCAGATGCAGTACATCGGCAAGCTGATGCGCAAGCTCGAAGACAGCGAAATCGCCGCGATCAAGGCAGCCCTGTCCGAGCAAAAGGAAGGCTCCAGCCTGGAAAAGGCCCTGCTGCATGCCGCCGAGCAGTGGCGCGACCGCATGATCGTCAGCGACGATGCGGTGGCCCAGTGGATCAACGAAGCCCCCGATACCGACATCCAGCAACTGCGCTCCCTGGTGCGCCAGGCCCGCAAGGACATGCCAGGCGCCCACGAAGCCCATGTGCAGGAATCCACCGGCCAGGCGCCCCGCAAGGGCCGTGCCTACCGCGAGCTGTTCCAGCTGGTGCGTGACCATGTGATGGCCGCCCACAGCGCCAGCCGCAGCAGCAGCGATACGGCTGCAGACGGCGAAGACGACGATGACCAGGCCTGATGGCAGCGCAACAGGGCAAGCGATGAGCAGCACCTACGACACCGTCAAGATAGGCCTCGTTTCGATCAGCGACCGCGCCAGCACCGGCGTCTATGAAGACAAGGGCCTGCCTGCCTTGCAGGACTGGCTGGGCCGCGCGCTGCGCAACCCGCTGCAGTACGAGACCCGGCTGATTGCCGACGACGAGGCACTGATCAGCCAGACCCTCATCGAGCTGGTGGACCTTGGCTGCGCGCTGGTGCTGACCACCGGCGGCACGGGCCCTGCACCGCGCGATGTGACGCCCGAAGCAACTCTGGCCATCGCAGATAAGGTAATGCCCGGCTTTGGCGAACAGATGCGCCAGATCAGTCTGCAGTTTGTACCGACCGCGATTCTGTCGCGCCAGGTGGCCGTCATCCGGGGCAGCAGCCTGGTCATCAACCTGCCCGGCCAGCCCAAGGCGATTGCCCAGACCCTGGAAGGCCTGAAGGACGCCGAAGGCCAGCAGCAGGTGCCGGGCATCTTTGCCGCCGTGCCGTACTGTGTGGACCTGATTGGCGGCCCCTATCTGCAAACCGACGAAGCCGTTTGCAAGGCATTTCGCCCCAAGGGCGCCGAGCGGCCCAGCGCGGGCTAGGCGTTCCACACCGCTGATAACCGCCCAGAGCGCGAAATGTGTACACAGTTTCGCGCTCTTTGCATTGCGGGCAGCCAATGTCCCAGCGCGTTTTGGCGGCGCGGGCCGTTGGCACAGGCAGCGGCAATTTTTGGTTAAATGCCTGCTTGCCGCCTTGCCTCTGCCATTTTTGTAGGGCGGTGGTTCTTCATTTCGGCGCCCTCGCCCCACCCGCTTCTTCCTCCATCCAAGCAATAGGCCCGCAGGGCCTAGCAGCGCTTGGTGATCGCGGCCCGGGCAGCGCGCCCAGCGCCCCATGCAAAAGTCACCCGTTACGCTCACCCTGCTGTTTGCCCTGTGCACCATGATTGGTCCGCTGGGCATCGATACCTACCTGCCTTCCTTCCATGCCATCGGGCAGGAGTTTGGCGCCTCACCCATTGCAGTTCAGCAAACCCTGAGCGTCTACGTGTTTGCGATGGCCAGCACCATGCTGTTCTACGGCACGCTCAGCGATACCTTCGGCCGCCGCCGCGTGTTGATGGTCTCGGCCATCGGCTACGGCATCACCTCGCTGGCAGCGGCCTTTGCCGGCTCGATTGAATCGCTGGTGCTGATGCGCCTGGTGCAGGGCCTGTGCGCCGGCTCGGGCATGGTCATCGTGCGCGCGATGGTGCAAGACCAGCACCAGGGTGCCGAGGCGCAGCGCATGATGGCGCTGGTGATGATGGTGTTTGGCCTGGCCCCTGCGCTGGCGCCCGTGCTGGGCGGCTGGCTGCAAAGCCATGGCGGCTGGCGCTACAGCTTCTATTTCCTGTCGGGCTTTGGCGTCTTGCTGGCGCTGCTGATCTGGCGCCAGTTGCCCGAAACCCTGCCGCCCGAGCGCCGCACGCCGCTGAAGCTGCGCATCATTGCCGGCAACTACCTGCAGGCACTGCGCAACCGCAAGTTCCGCACCATGCTGATCGGCCTGGCGCTGATGGCCGGTGCCAACTCGATCTACATCAGCTCAGCCGCCGAGTTTGTGATGACCATCCTCGGCATGGACGAAACCGCGCTGGGCTGGCTGTTCATCCCATTGATTGCCGGCACCATGCTGGGCTCGGCCATCTCCAGCGTGTTTGCCCGCCGCATTCCGCCCGCCGTGCAAAAGCGCATCGGCTACGCCTGCCTGCTGGTCGCCTGCGCCTGCAACCTGCTCTACAACAGCCTGACCCAGCAACCCACCGTCCCCTGGGCCGTCCTGCCGATCACGCTCTACACCTTTGGCATCTCGCAGCTGATGCCCATCCTGACGCTGGAAGCCATGGGCCAGTTCCCCCAGATGCGCGGCCTGGCTTCTTCTTTGCAGGGCTTTAGCCAGATGATGGTCTTCACCATCATCTCCGGCCTCGTGGCGCCGCAGCTCTTCCACAGTGGCCTGCTGCTGGCGCTGGGCCTGGCGGTGACGGTGCTGCTGGGGATGGCGGTGTTCGCCTGGGCATCGCGCATGCCGGATGCACGGGGGGTGGGACAGGTGGCTTGAGTCCGTCCTCAGGGATCAAAAGCTTGCGCTATCACCTCTGCGGATAGGGGTACACGTCATGGGCCAGGCTGATACCCAGCTCGGCCAGCTCTACAAGCAAATCGGGCGGCAACACGATGGCGTAGTTGCGCGCGCTGAAGCTACTGACCTGCAACACCAAGCGCCCACCTTGACCCTGCAACAGAAGCAGAAAGTTCTTGTGCGGACGCAGCAGTTCAAGCACTGCAGAAAGTGCATCCTCAGCAGCATCGTCGGAGGACATATATTCGCCTCGGCTGAATGGGTCCGCACTCCAGTAACTTTCAGCATGAATGCCACCAAGAAGACGCCCCTTGGGCGTTTTGCGGGGTTGCCCCGCCATGCAGAAATGCATCGGCTCCAGCCCCAGTGTTTTGGTGACTATCTGCGGGTCAATGCCTGGATGCCAAATTCGAAAATACAGCCTGAAGGAATAAAGTTGCATCGGATGCCAATCATCGAAATCAATAAGCAATCTAGCCGAATTTGCGATGCATCGGAAGTGCGCTGAAGCACTGCACCATACCTGCGCTTGCAAAAACCGCCAGGGCACCCCAAGGCACCACTGGCGGTCAACTACCTATCCAAGACCATAGCACTAGATCAAACCTGCCCCTCGCGCTTGCGGCGCCAGGCCAGCAGCCCCAGGCCGCCCGACAGCAGCGCGAGTGCTGCATGGCCCAAGGTAGGCACGGGGGTGGCGGTAGCGCCAGGGGTGCCAGGTGTGCCGGGGTCCTCCGCCAGCACGGCCACACCGCCCGGATCGCGGATGACGCCGTTGGCCTGCAGATCGTCATCGCCGGTCTGGCCGTCGGTCAGGGTCAGGACCACCTTGTTGCCGCTGATGCTGGCATTCGGATAGACATACCAGTGGGGCTGGTTGTTGTCGGCGGTCTTGCCGTACTTGTAGTACTTGGCGTTGGCGGGCAAGGCCTGCGGGTAGGTCATCTCCACCGTGGCGCTCTGCCCTGCCTGGCCGCCGGTCAGCTGCAGGCTGACGACGCCAAACGGAAAGCTCACGCCGCTGGGCGCCGCTGCTGCAGGGCTCACGGCCACCGCTTGCCCGGCATCGAAGGCCCAGAGACCGGTGCCGCCGCCGCGCACGGTGGCTTGCATCTCGCCTTGCTTGCCGACAGGCGCCAAGGATGCGCTGGCGGGCTTGGCTTCAAAGTCAAAGCGTAGCTGGCATTGCGCGGAGATCGTGCCGGTGGTGTAGGCCGTTTGATCGGCATTCCATTGGCCTGCCGGGCAGCTGCTGTCTGCAGCCAGGCCCACCAGCTGGTAGCCGGGTTGGGGCACGACCGCGCAGGTGCTGGTCTGGCCGGGCACCGCGCTGCTGCAGCTCACCTGGCCGGCTGCCGGTGCATTGGGGGTGCCTACCACGCCGTCGCTGCCGTCGCCCACCACCAGGGTCACCGGTTGGCCCATGATCACGTAGCTATAGGTGGCATCCATCTGGTGGCGGTAGCCGGGCATGACGATGGCGGTGCCGGCACTGCTGAAGCTGAGCGCCCCATTGCTACCGGGTACCGCGGTCGCAGTGCCGCCCAGGTAGACCAGCTCCGTGGCAACGGCATCGCGCTGTGCGCGCAGCTGGGTGGTCAGGGTCACACCCAGGCTCAGTGGCACATTCAAAGCCAGCGCAGCAGTTTGCGGCTTGGCTGCGATCTCGACCGGGAAGTTGCTGGCCAGGTAGGCATCGTTGGTGGTGATGCCATGGGTTCCCCAGCTGTAGTACTTGTAGAAGGTGGCCGGGTCGTTCACCGTCCAGGGCCAGAAGGTCACGCCACGGTGCTTGGCCGCTTCCATCGTGCTTTGGCGAATGGCGCCGTAGCTGGGATTGAAGGTGGAGGAGTTGGCCTGTGTGGCCTCCAGCACATTGCGCACGCTGGCGGGCACATCGGCGCTGTCGGCAATGCTGTTGAGGAAGCCCCCCGTCAGCTCGGGCATCTGCTCGCCGCTGCGCTTGAGTTGGTCGGCAATGAAGGAGATGGCCACAGACTGGTCCGCCACGCCCTCTTCGGCCATTTCCTTCTTGAGCTGGGCAATGATACGCGGGTTGCTGCTCTTGAGCTCGATCACATGGGTGATGGGATCGTTCTTGAACGCCTGGAAGTACTCACGCATCGTGGGCACCTGGTAGCCCTTGGTCTTGCTGGCAAGGGCCTTGACCTGTGCCAGGGTCATGCTCTCGATGGTGCCCGTGCCATTGGTGGTGCGGTCCACGGTGTCGTCATGCATGATGACCAGGTGGTCGTCGGTGGTGATGTAGATGTCGTTCTCCACGGCATCGGCTCCCACCGCCACCGCCGCCTTGGCGCTCTCCAGCGTGTTCTCGTCCTCGCGGCTGGGCATGCCTCGGTGGCCGATCACCAGCGGCTTGCGCAGCAAGGTGTTGGCAGGCAGCTTGCGCAGCACCTCGGCATAGGCCGCGCTGTTGGCAGAGACGACGCCATTGACACCGCTGACCAGCACCTTCGCCGCTTGCTCAGGCGTTGCAGCCTCGGCATTGGTCCACACCGTGATCAGCAGGCGCTGCAGATGGGCTACGAATGCGCGGTCGGTCAGGCGCTCGGGCAGGATGGCGATCTTGGCGCCTGCCCGGTTGGTATCGCCCACAATGGTCAGCAGATCGGCCTTGGACGTGGTCAGATTGCGCTCGCTGAAATCCACCGCAGTGCGCAGCTTGGGCAACGCGGCACGGGCTTGCTTGAGCAGCGCCACATCGCTGGACAACAAGGTCAGGTCGGCCAGATTGTGCACCTGGTCGGAGAAGGTCACCAACGCGTTCAAGGTGGCCTCGTCCTGGATGCGCAGCAGCGGGATGGTATTGCGCTTGGGCTGGGCAAAGTAGGCGGCGAGCGTGCCCACGTCGGCCCCGCTGGCATCGCGCAGATGCAGGCTGCTGTCCAGCGTCCACAGTGCATTGCTGGCGCCGCTGCCGTCCAGCGATTGCAGGCCTTCTGCGGCCTGCACGAGGGTAGGTGCCATTGCAGCAGGGCTGCCAGCGTCCTGCACCACCACGGGCATGTCCAACTCGGGCAGCGGCGTGATCTGCTCGGTCACCTTGATGCTCTTGACGCGCATGATCAGGCCTGCGGTCTGCATGCCGATCCCGCCCTTGGCCAGGTCTGCGCTCAGCAGGGCATCGTGCAACAGCACGCCATCGAGGTATTGGCGCACGCGCTTGCCATGCACCACCACGCTGGCGACGTAGGTCTTGGTGGCACTGATGGCCTCGGTATAGGGCTTGGTGCCCTGCACCGACCAGCCACCACCACTGCGGTACGCAAACTCCGTGCCGTTGTTGGCAGTGGCGGTCTGGCGGATCGCGAACTGGTAGTAGGGCTCATGCGCCGGCGTCGCGCTGGACGGCGACGTGCGGTACATCACGCTGCCCCAACGGGCCGAGTTGTTCGGCTGCTCGAAGCTGAACGCCATGTCCACACGGTAGTTGGAGAGGTTCTCGAACTCCGCAGGCAGCAGCACGGCAGTCATCGCAGTGCTGTCCGCCTTGCCATTGATCAGCAGATTGCCGGTGCTGGCCTCGATGGAGGCCGTGCCCTTGTTCCATGCAGCGGTGCGCCAGCCCGCAGGCAGGGTGGTCGCAGCCGTGTCGTTGAAGACATGCTCGACGTAGACCTGGCCCTGGGGATCGGCAGCAGCCAGCTTGGCTTCCAGCGCCTGCCGTGCGGGGGTATGGGTGGCCTGGTCGGCCGCTCGCGTAGTGTGTGTCGTGAGGATCAGCAAAGAGGCCATGGCGGCCACAAGGGGTAAGCGTCGCATAGGGTTCCCAAAAGAAAGGCGGAAGTGTTGCAACTGCAGGTGACAGCCTGATGAAAAAACGTGACTTCCCCTCTGCATCTGAGCGTGTCTCCTGGGCCGAAATCTCTGTTTATTATTTGGAATTTGTTTTTATTTATCTATTTATTAAATGCGCTTCGGCGCCACGGGCTCGGTAACGTGGGTGACAGACGCCGTGTGCTTGGGCGGTTTGCCCGCTGTCGCCTGGCAGCATCTGCTCTTAGCATGGGCTTTGCTGAACCCAGGCAAGCCACATAACAAAGGAGTCAACATGCCCCAGCCCTTTTCCCAGCACCGCCGCGTACATGCTTTCAGCGCCTGCGCGCTGGCTTGCAGCGCCATTGCCGGCGTTGCCCATGCACAGGCACCCGCCCCCGTGCGCCTGGGTTTTCTGACCGATATGTCCAGCCAGTATTCGGACGGCGATGGCAAGGGCGGCGTGACCGCCATCCAGATGGCCATCGAGGACTTTGGCGGCAAGCTGCTGGGCCGGCCGATCGAGCTGCTGTCAGCCGACCACCAGAACAAGGCCGATATCGCCTCGACCAAGTCGCGCGAATGGGTCGACACCCAGGATGTGCAGCTGCTGATTGCCGGCACCAACACCGCGACAGCGCTGGCCATGGGCCAGGTGGCCAATGAGAAAAAACGCGTGCTGCTGATCAACGGCGCCTACTCCTCGAACCTGACGGGCAGCCAGTGCTCGCCGTACTGGGTGCACTACAACAGCGACACCACGGCGATTGCGCGCGGCACGGGCCGGGCGGTGTCCGAGCAAGGCGCCAAGACCTGGGCGCTGCTGGTGGCCGATTACACCTTTGGCCACACCTTGGAGGCCGATGTGACCCAGGTGGTGCAGGCCCAGGGCGGCCAGATCGTCAAATCGGTGCGTGCGCCTTTCCATGCGAATGATTTTTCGTCCTACCTCGTGCAGGTGCAGGCCAGCAAGGCCGAGATCCTGGGCCTGGCCAATGCGGGTGGCGACTTCATGAACTCGCTCAAGGCCGCGCGGGAGTTTGGCGTCACGCCCAAGATGAAGCCGGTGGCGCTGATGGTGTTCGCCAACGAGGTCGAGAGCCTGGGCCTCAAGCTCGCCGGTGGCCTGATGTTCACCGACAGCTGGTACTGGGACCGCTCGCCCGAAGCCCGTGCCTGGACCGACCGCTACTACGCCCGCACCAAGAAGATGCCCACCTCGCTGCAGGCCTCCGACTACTCCTCGGCGATGAGCTACTTCAAGGCCGTGGAAAAGGCGCAGAGCCTGGATGCCGACAAGGTGATGCAGACCCTCAAATCGATGCCGCTGAACGACATGTTCGGCAAGGGCAAGATCGAGCCCAACGGCCGCTATGTGCACGACATGTACCTGCTGCAGGTCAAGACGCCCGAAGAGTCCAAGGGCAAGCATGACGCGTTCAAGCTGATCAAGGCCTTGCCGGGCGATACGCTGTTTGCCAGCAAGCAAGAGGCCCAGTGCCCAATCTGGAAGTGAGCCTCTGAACCGAGGAGGCAGCCCGCAGCCGGGCTGCGCCAATCCTTGGCAAGGTCTGAGGGATAAGGGTTAGCCCTATATTGCAGGGCTATCCCGCCTTTGCCAGGGCCTGGGGCGCATGCACGGCGCCCAAGCTGGCAGGACTCTTGCTTGCCCTTTCCCCATGACCCGATACCGCCTCTCCGCCAGCGCAGGCTTTGCGCGCGTGACCCAACTGACCTCCGGCAAATTCCGCTGGGCACTCAAGACCGGCTCCTCCGGCCATTCCTGGCTGGAGGATGGCATCGCGATGGCGGTCGGCATCTTGCTAATCTCCACCGCCTTGGTGCTGTACAAAAGCGCGGGGCTGCTGACGGGCGGCATTGCCGGTATTGCGCTGCTGGGGCACTACGCCACCGGCACGGATCTGGGCCTGCTGTTCTTCTGCCTGAACCTGCCCTTCTACTGGCTGGCGGCCAAGCGCATGGGCACCGCTTTCGTAGTCAAGACCTTTATCGCGGTGGTGGCCACGTCCTGGCTCACCGGGCTGCTGCCGGCGCTGCTGTCCATCGCTTATGTGTCCCAGCCACTGGCGGCCATTCTCGGCGGTGTGCTGCTCGGCACGGGCTTTTTGATTCTTTTCCGCCACCGCGTCAGCCTGGGCGGCTTCGGCATTCTGGCACTCTACCTGCAGGAGCGCCGAGGCTGGTCGGCTGGCAAGGTGCAGATGGGGCTGGACTGCACCATTGTGGCCTTTGCGCTGTGGCTGGTGCCGGCCGTGTCGGTCGCCTGGTCGATAGCCGGGGCGGTGATCCTGAACCTGATCGTGGCGATGAACCACCGCAAGGACCGCTATATCGCGGTCTGACCCCGTGGTCGAAAAGCCTTAGTCAAACCCGCGCATCTGCGCCCAGTCGCCAAAGGGCGCGCGGTCGGCACGCAGGCTGTTGATCGGCGCAAACGGGTCTTCGTACCCCAGCGCAATACCATAGGCCACCTTGTAAGGCTCAGGGGCCTTGAGCACCCGCTCCACGGTGTCACCATAGCGGCGCCAGTAGCCCTGGGCACAGGTGGCCAGGCCGCGCTCGGTGGCCAGCAGCATCAGGGACTGCAGGTAAATGCCCAGGTCCACCCACTGCGCATAGCCCATGCGCTCGTCGGCAAACACCAGCAGACCCACCGGCGCACCAAAGAAACGGCCATTCTTGGCCAGCTGCTCCAGGCGCGCGGCCTTGTCCTCGCGCGGAATGTCGATGGTCTTGTACAGGTCCTCGCCATTCTTGAAGCGGCGCGTGCGGTACGGCTCCCAGAGATTGGGCGGGTAGGTGTAGTTGTTGCCGCCCTCGGGCAGCGGCTGCGCATCCGCGATCGCATCGGTCAGCTCCTGCAAGGCATGGCCCGCCAGCGCCACCACCCGCCAGGGCTGCAGATTACCGCCCGATGCCGCCTGCGCCGCGTCGGCAATCAGGCTGTGGACTGCCTGGGCAGACGGTGCTTTGGGCAAAAAGGCGCGCACGGAGCGGCGCTCTTTCATGGCTTGCGTAACGTTCATGGCAAAGGGCTTTCTGGCGTGGAACGGGGCTGACACATTGCAGCCCGAAGTTTAGTGCAGCGCAGCAAACATCGCTGACACCGACGCGCCAATGCGGCCGCCGGGTGGCGGCCGCATTGTGCGTCAAGCGCTGCCTGCCCTTACCTGGCCGTGGTGTCGCTGGCGATCGGGATGTAGAAATCACCCCCTGCCCGGTTGAACTCCTCGGCCTTCGCCTGCATGCCCAACGCAATGCCCTGCTCCTCGGCCACGCCCTGGTGCTTGGCGAACTCGCGCACCTCCTGCGTGATCTTCATCGAGCAGAACTTGGGACCGCACATGGAGCAGAAATGCGCCACCTTGGCACTGTCCTTGGGCAGGGTTTCGTCATGGAAGGCGCGGGCCGTGTCCGGGTCCAGCCCCAGGTTGAACTGGTCCTCCCAGCGGAAATCGAAACGCGCCTGGCTCAATGCATCGTCACGCGCGCGCGCTCCGGGGTGGCCCTTGGCCACATCGGCCGCATGCGCGGCAATCTTGTAGGCAATGATGCCTTGCTTGACGTCATCGCGGTCGGGCAGGCCCAGATGCTCCTTCGGCGTCACATAGCAGAGCATGGCGGTGCCAAACCAGCCGATCATGGCCGCACCAATGGCACTGGCGATATGGTCGTAGCCCGGCGCGATGTCGATGGTCAGCGGGCCCAGGGTGTAGAACGGCGCCTCGTGGCAGTGCTTGAGCTGCTCGGTCATGTTCGCCTGGATCATGTGCATCGGCACATGGCCCGGGCCTTCGATCATGGTCTGCACATCGTGCTTCCAGGCCAGCTGGGTCAGCTCGCCCAGCGTCGCCAGCTCGGCAAACTGCGCTTCGTCATTGGCGTCCGAGGCGCAGCCCGGGCGCAGGCCATCGCCCAGCGAAAAGCTCACGTCGTACTGCTTCATGATGTCGCAGATGTCTTCGAAATGCTCGTAGAGAAAGCTCTCGCGGTGGTGGGCCATGCACCACTTGGCCATGATGGAGCCGCCGCGCGAGACAATGCCGGTGCGGCGCTGGGCCGTCAGGTGGATATAGGCCAGGCGCACGCCGGCATGGATCGTGAAATAGTCCACGCCCTGCTCGGCCTGCTCCACCAGCGTGTCGCGGAAGATCTCCCAGGTCAGGTCCTCGGCAATGCCGCCCACCTTCTCCAGCGCCTGGTAGATCGGCACGGTGCCAATCGGCACTGGCGAATTGCGCACGATCCAGTCGCGCGTGGTGTGGATGTTCTTGCCGGTAGACAGGTCCATCACATTGTCGGCCCCCCAGCGGATGGCCCAGACCAGTTTCTCGACCTCTTCCTCGATGCTGGAGGTCACCGCCGAGTTGCCGATGTTGGCATTGATCTTGACCTTGAAGTTGCGGCCAATGGCCATCGGCTCGATCTCGGGGTGGTTGATGTTGGCCGGGATGATGGCCCGGCCCCGCGCCACCTCGTCGCGCACAAACTCCGGCGTGATGATCTTGGGGATCGCCGCGCCCAGGCTGTTGCCCGCCAGGCGGGCTTCGCGCGCGGCATCGCGCTGGTACTCGGCCATCCATTCGCGGCGGCCGTTCTCGCGCAGCGCGACGTATTCCATCTCGGGGGTGATGATGCCCTTGCGTGCATAGTGCATCTGGGTCACGTTGGCGCCGCTCTTGGCGCGGCGCGGCTGGCGCTGCAGTGCGGCGGCCTCGGCACGCAGTTGGGCCACGCGCAGGTCTTCTTCGCCGCGCTTGCCGCCATCGTCGAGGGCCACACGCGGGCGCCCCACGTAGTATTCGCTGTCAGCGCGCGCGGCAATCCATTCGGCGCGCAGCGCGGGCAGGCCCTGGCGCACATCGATGGCCACGGCCGGGTCGGTATAGGGGCCGGAGGTGTCGTAGACGCTGACCTGCTCGCCGTTGGTCAGTGCAATATCGCGCACCGGCACCTGCAGCTGCGGGTGGATGGCACCGGGCAGGTAGGATTTGGTCGACGCAGGAAAAGGCTGGCGCGATCGGGCCAGCAGTTCGCTAAAGCGGGCGGCATCGGGGGCATCACCGGTGGCGGGGATGAACAGGGACTCAGGGGCGTTCATGGCAGTCTCCTCAAAGCGGTTGATTTCATCGAACGCTCCGGGACGTGCCGGCCCTGCTCTGTTGCAACACGCCAGGCATGGCTGCCTGGCCGCAACACGCCCATCGACTGCACCCCGGCCCGGCCGTACTGTGCGTTGCGCCAGGGCCGCTGTGGGGTGGCCATGGCGGCACCTGTTGCGCGCTGACAGGTGCCGTCCCCAAAAAAGACAAAACCCCAGTGCGCGAGGCGCCTGGGGTGTGCGTGGCGGAGGGCTGCAAGCGCGTGCCATGCAACGCTGCCTGCCTTCCACCGCTGTGCTTTCAGGGTCCCGCTCTTCTTCCGCCGGCATGAACCGGATCAAGTTCGTCGGGTTCGCTAATCAGCAGTCTTGCAACTGCCTTTCGCATCTCAGCGCTTTCGCACACCCCGGAGCTGCGAGCAGTATAGCCGGTTCGTGCCGCGCCTGCAGAGGCGTTTTTGCCGCGCTCTGGTGCTTACCCCAGTAGGCGCGCGCGAAGCAGCCTGCAACCATCGGGGCGCAGCCGCCCACCGGTGCGCCGCACCTGGCCGTCACGCTGTACGCATGTCCATTTGAACAAGGAGACCTCCCGATGCAAGTTCCTGCAATGCCCTCTTTGCGTTCTGCCCGGCCGCACCGGCGACGAGCGATTGCGGCCGCTGCCGCTGGCTGCGTGCTGGCCCTGCTTAGCCAAGGCGCGCTGGCGCAAGACAAGGTGCGGATCGGCTTCATCACCGACATGTCCAGCGTCTACGCCGATGTCGATGGCAAGGGCGGGGCCCTGGCCTTGCAGATGGCGATTGACGACTTTGGCGGCAAGCTGCTGGGCAAGCCGGTGGAGCTGATGGTGGCCGACCACCAGAACAAGGCCGACCTGGCCGCATCGAAGGCCCGCGAATGGTTCGACCAGCGCGATATGCAGATGCTGGTGGGCGGAACCACCTCCATCACCGGCCTGGCGATGGCCAAGGTGGCCGAGGAGAAAAAGCGCCTCATCATCGTGAACGGCTCGGGCACCTCGGCGCTGACCAACGACCAGTGCAGCCCCTACACCGTGCACTACGCCTACGACACCGTGGCACTGGCCAAGGGCACGGGCGGCGCGATTGTGGGCCTGGGCGACAAGGACTGGTTCTTCCTGACGGCCGACTACGCCTTTGGCCATGCGCTGGAGGCCGATACCACCAAGGTCATCAAGGCCGCCGGCGGCCGCGTGGTGGGCGCCGTGCGCCACCCGATCAATGCCTCGGATTTCTCATCCTTCCTGCTGCAGGCGCAGAACTCCAAGGCGCAGATTCTGGCCATGGCCAACGCTGGCGGCGACACCATCAACACCATCAAGGCTGCGCGCGAGTTTGGTGTCACCAAGACCATGAAGCTGGCTGGCCTGCTGCTGTTCAGCTCGGACATCCACAGCCTGGGGCTCAAGCAGACTGAAGGCCTGATGTTCACCGACAGCTGGCATTGGGATTTGAATCCCGAGAGCCGCAAGTTCTCGGACCGCTTCTTCGAGAAATTCAAGAAGATGCCGACCTCGCTGCAGGCGGCCGATTACTCGGCGATGATGACTTACCTGAAGACAGCGGACCGCATCAAGTCGACCGATTCGGACAAGGTGGTGGCTGCGCTGAAGGCCGAGCCCCTGTCTGACTTCTACGCCAAGGGCGTTGTCCGCCCCGATGGCCGCTATGCGCATGAGATGTACCTGATGCAGGTGAAGACCCCGGCCGAATCCAAAGGCGCCTGGGATTATTTTAAGGTGCTCAAGACGCTCAGCCCCGATGAGGTCTGGACCACCAAGGCCGAAAGCACCTGCAAGCTCTGGAAGTAAATCTTCCCGCCCCTGCCCAAAAACAAAGGCCTGCGCAATGCAGGCCTTTGACTTGGGCGGGTCTGCGACCCTCCGCTATTTCTTCTTGCGGTCCATGAAGGCGATCAACTCGCCCATGATGCCGCGGCGGAATGCCAGCACACAGATCACAAAAATCAGGCCGGTCACGATCGTCACCGACTCACCCAAGGTGTTGAACCATTCGACGCCCGTCAAGCGCGACAGCCAGGTGCCGATATCGCCGATTTTGTTCTCCAGCGCGACGATCACCGCCGAGCCGACGATCGGGCCGGACAGCAGGCCCAGGCCGCCCACCAAGGTCATCAGGATGACCTGGCCGGATGCCGTCCAGTGCACGTCCGTCAACGTGGCGAAGCCCAGCACCACCGTCTTGAGCGAGCCCGCCAGGCCAGCCAGCGCGGCCGAGATGACAAAGGCCAGCAGCTTGAAGCGGTTGACGTCGTAGCCCAGCGAGATGGCACGTGGCTCGTTCTCTTTCAGGGCCTTGAGCACCTGGCCGAAAGGCGAATGCACCGTGCGCATGATCAGCAGGAAGGCCAGCACCACGATGACCAGCGCCACGTAGTACATCGTCCAGTCGCTCTCCAGGCTCAGCAGGCCAAACAGCTTGCCGCGCGGTACCGCCTGCAGGCCGTCCTCACCCCCGGTAAAGGGCATTTGCAGGCAGGCGAAGAACAGCATCTGTGCGAGCGCCAACGTGATCATCGAGAAATAAATCCCCTGGCGGCGAATGGCCAGCCAGCCGAACACCACGCCCAGCAATGCGCCGAACACCACACCGAACAAAATGCCCAGCTCCGGCGTCAGGTGCCAGACCTTGATCGCATGGCCGGTGACATAGGCCGCGCCACCAAAGAAGGCGGCATGGCCAAAGGACAGCAGACCGGTGTAGCCCAGCAGCAGATTGAAGGCGCAGGCAAACAGTGCAAAGCACATCAGCTTCATCACGAACACCGGGTAGGCCCCCATGAACGGCGCCGCAATCAGGCCGAGCAGCAGCAAGCCGTATCCCAGTTTGGCAAACTTCTTGGAATTCATCCCCTCACCTCACTTCGCTTTGCCAAACAGGCCAGCCGGGCGTACCAGCAGCACGATGACCATGATCACAAACACGACGGTGGCCGAGGCCTCCGGGTAGAAGACCTTGGTCAGCCCTTCGATCACGCCCAGTGCCAGACCGGTGATGATGGCGCCCATGATGGAGCCCATGCCACCGATCACGACCACCGCGAACACAGTGATGATCAGGTTCTGTCCCATCAGCGGCGTGACCTGGTAGACCGGAGCGGCCAGCACGCCGGCAAAGGCGGCCAGGCCCACGCCAAAGGCATAGGTCAGCATGATCATCAGCGGCACGTTGACACCGAAGGCCTCGACCAGACGGGGGTTCTCGGTGCCGGCGCGCAGGTAGGCACCCAGGCGGGTTTTCTCGATCACGAACCAGGTGGCAAAGCAGACGACCAGCGAGGCCGCGACGACCCACATGCGGTAGTTGGGCAGCAGCATCACGCCGACGTTGGTGGCGCCTTCGAGCAGCTCTGGCGTGTCGTAACCCAGGCCGGAGACGCCATAGATCGAGCGGAACACACCTTCGATCAGCAACGACAGGCCCAGGGTCAGCAGCAGGCCGTAGAGGTGGTCGAGCTTGTAGATATGGCGCAGCAGGAAGCGCTCTATCAGCACCCCGATGATGCCCACCAGAATCGGTGACAGCAGCAGCATCACCCAGTAGTTGATCTGGAAGTAGGAGGCCGCCATCCAGGTGAACATGGCCCCCAGCATGAACAAAGCGCCGTGGGCGAAATTGATCACGTTGAGCAGGCCGAAGATCACGGCCAATCCCAGACTGAGAATGGCATAGAACGAGCCATTGACCAGACCCAGCAGCAGCTGGCTCATCAAGGCCGGTAATGAGATACCAAAGATTTCCATGAAAGGCTCACGAGTCGGTGAATGAACACAACACGCCTGGCGCCGTGCCAATGCTGCTTTTGGCACCCGGCCCATCAGCGATGGACGGGTGCCGCAGCAGGCGGCAAGGACGCAGGTTACGTGTGAGCGGTGCTTACTTCCAGAGCGCGCACTTGGATTCGGCCTTGGTCGTCCAGACCTGGTCTGCAGGCAAGGTGGACAGGACCTTCAGGTAATCCCAGGGCTTCTTGGATTCGGCGGGCGACTTGGCTTCGACCAGGTACATGTCGTGCGCGTAGCGGCCATCGGGACGGATGACACCCTTGCCGTAGAAATCGTTCAGTGGCGTGCTCTTGAGGTACGCCATGACCTTGTCGGCATCGGTGGTCTTGACGGCTTCCACGGCCTTCAGGTAGTTCATCGTGGCCGAGTAGTCCGCCGCATGCAGATCGGTCGGCATGCGCTTGGTCTTGGCAAAGAACTTGTCGGCGAACTTGCGTGTCTCGTCGTTCAGGTCCCAGTACCAGCTGGTGGTGTGCAGCAGGCCTTCGGTGTTCTTCAGGCCCATGCTGTGGATGTCGGACAGGAAGACCAGCAAGCCAGCGGTCTTCATGCTCTTGTTGATGCCGAATTCACGTGCAGCCTTGATGGCATTGATGGTGTCGCCGCCGGCATTGGCCAGACCCAGGATCTGGGCCTTGGAGCTTTGCGCCTGCAGCAGGAAGGACGAGAAATCGGAAGCGTTGAGCGGATGGCGCACCGAGCCGACGACCTGTCCGCCCTTGGCCTTGATGACGGCCGAGGTATCTGCCTCCAGCGAGTGGCCGAATGCGTAGTCTGCCGTCAGGAAGAACCAGGACTTGCCACCACGGTCCACCACGGCGCCGCCGGTGCCCTTGGCCAGGGCCACGGTGTCATAGGCGTAGTGCACGGTGTAGGGGCTGCATTGCTCATTGGTCAGCGCCGACGAGCCCGCGCCGCTGTTGAAGTAGACGCGCTTTTTCTCCTGGGCCACCTTCGCAGCGGCCAGCGCCGTGCCGGAGTTGGTGCCGCCAAACAGCATCGTCACGCCGGCGGTGTCGATCCACTCGCGCGCCTTGGAGGCGGCAATGTCGGCCTTGTTCTGGTGGTCGGCCGAGACCATCTCGATAGGCTGACCCAGCACCTTGCCACCGAAGTCGTCGATGGCCATCTGGATGGCGACAGCGCCGTTCTTGCCTTCCACGTCGGCGTAGAGGCTGGACATGTCCGTGATGAAGCCGATCTTCACCTTTTCCTGTGCCTGGGCAGCGCCTGCGGACAGGGCGACCAAACATGCCACTTGGGCAATGGCTTTGAGCTTTGCTTTCATCTTGTCTCCTAAAAAATATCTGTTCTCAATTCATGGCGGCAGTCTGCGCTGTGCCAGCGTTGCAAAAAGTGGGAGGCTAGACCCCCAGCAAGGTGTTGAGCAAAGGCATCTTGCCTTCGAGCTCGTCGGCACTGAACTGCTCGACGATCTGGCCGTGTTCCATCACATAGAGGCGATCGGCCAGCGGCGCAGCAAAGCGGAAGTTCTGTTCGACCATCACCACGGTGTAGCCCTTGGTACGCAGGCTCACGATCATGCGGGCCAGCGCCTGCACGATGACCGGTGCCAGGCCCTCGGAGATTTCATCGAGCAGCAGCAGCTTGGCGCCGGTGCGCAGGATGCGGGCCACCGCCAGCATCTGCTGCTCGCCGCCCGACAGGCGCGTGCCCTGGCTGTGGCGGCGCTCGGCCAGGTTGGGGAACATCTCGTAGATCTCTTCGACCGACATGCCGGCCGAGCCGGTTTTCAGGTCCGGCGGCAGCATCAGGTTTTCTTCGCAGGAGAGGCTGGCAAAGATGCCGCGCTCTTCCGGGCAGTAACCCAGGCCCAGATGCGCAATCTTGTGCGTAGGCATCTGGATGGTCTCGACGCCATGGATCTTGATCGAGCCCTTGCGCGACCCCGTCAGGCCCATGACGGCACGCATCGTCGAGGTGCGGCCTGCGCCATTGCGGCCCAGCAGGGTCACCACCTCGCCCGGCATCACGCGCATGTTCACGCCATGCAGCACATGCGATTCGCCATACCAGGCGTGCAGATCGCTGATCTCCAGGGCTGGCACTCCATTGTTCTCGTTCATGTCAGTGCGCTCCCTGCAGCTGGCCGTCGGTGGTTCCCATATACGCTTCCATCACTTGGGGGTTCTGCGACACCGTCTGGTAGTCGCCCTCGGCCAGGATGGCTCCGCGCTGCAGCACCGTGATGCGGTCCGCAATCGTCGAGATGACCTTCATGTTGTGTTCGACCATCAAGATGGTGCGGCCGGCCGACACCTTCTTGATCAGCTGGGTGACGCGCTCGACGTCCTCATGGCCCATGCCCTGGGTGGGCTCGTCAAGCAGCATCAGCTCGGGCTCCATCGCCAACGTGGTCGCGATCTCCAGCGCACGCTTTTGGCCGTAGGGCAGGTTCAGGGTGATCTCGTCGGCCAGGTGGGCCAGGCCCACTTCTTCGAGCAAGGCCACCGCGCGGCCGTTGAGCTTGTCCAGCGTGCGCTCGCTGCTCCAGAAGTGGAAGGACGTGCCCAGCTTGCGCTGCAAGGCGATGCGCACGTTCTCCATCAGGCTCAGGTGCGGGAACACTGCCGAGATCTGGAACGAACGGATCACCCCACGGCGGGCAATCTGCGCCGGCTCCTCGCTGGTGATGTCGGTGCCGTTGAAATGGATGATGCCCTTGGTGGGCGTCAGGAACTTGGTCAGCAGGTTGAAGCATGTCGTCTTGCCGGCACCATTGGGGCCGATCAGCGCATGGATCGAGCCCCGCTGCACCGACAGATTGACATTGCTGACTGCTGTGAATCCCCGAAACTCCTTGGTGAGATCTCGGGTTTGAAGAATGACATCACTCATGGGCACCGCACCGCTTCGCTGGAAAAAAGCGCGGCGCCTATTCCGGGTTGGAAATGCACGCCGCTTCGATGCTGCCAATACTAGGAAAGAATACTGCGATGCAACACTGGGGAAAGCCTGTAGGTGAGGCTGCGTACGCGTTAACCCGTGGGCTTTATGCGCTCACTTTTTGATAGTCGCCTGAGGGACAAGCGGCCGTCTTTTTGTCATCAGAATCAAAGACGGACGACAATGCAGACGCCCTGCCCTCAGCCATCGATAGGGACTGTGCATCCTCAGTGCGGCAGCATGCAAGCCCACCCGGGCTGCTGCCAAGGCGACAGAAGCGCCCTATTGCAGGCGGTGCTTGCTGGCTTCGGGCAGCAGCAGTGGCAGTACATCGATGCCGTCATCGGCCAGCGCGCGCTGCTCTTGCGGGGTGGCGGTGCCCCGGATGGGCCGGACATCGACTTCACCCTCGTGCATCTGCCGGGCCAGGTCGGCAAAGTCACTGCCTACATCGTCGGTGTTGGCAATGACCTGGCGCGACAGTTCCAGCCAGGCCTGTTGCAGGCGCTGGGCATCGCTGAGCGGGTTATGAGAAGGCTGCGATGGCGAGGACGCGGCCGGCGTGCTGCCGGGATGTGCGGCGGCTGCGGCCGATGAGGCCGGCGTGGCGGGCGCCGCTGCGGGGATGGAATTGGATTTGCGCGCCAGATGCGGGGCGCTCAGGCCTTTGACGATCTCGCGCGAATTGCACATCGGGCAACTGAGCCAGCCCTGGCTCTGCTGCTGCTCCAATGCGGCATCGGAGGCAAACCAGCCTTCAAAGACATGGCCCAACGGGCAGCGCAGGTTGAAAACCTTCACAGACTCACCCCGCTCGGCTCACCTTGCGCAGCAGGTACTGGTAGGCAAAGCCGGGGAAGGCAAAGGTCAGGAACAAGGTGCCGGTAACGGCATAGAACTCCCAACCCTGGCTGCTGCGCTGGCCGGCACGGCCTTCGAGCAGCATGGCAAAAGCGCCGACCAGGAAATACAGCACCACCAACTCGACCAGACGTATCCACAGCGCCTTGCCAACGCTGCCGCCGTCCTGGCAGACCGGCCCAGCGGCCAGAATGCGTTGGTTCAGAAACGGCAGATTGGCCGCAACAAAGCCCGCCACGATCACCAGCCAGATGGATGCGGTGATAGACATGCGGGCTTTGCAGAGTTGGAGGGCAGATGGTTTAGCTGGCGAGCGCGCGCAGCACGGCGTCAGAGCACAGCTTCATCAGACCGCCGGGCATGATACCCAGGATCAGCACCAGCGCGCCATTGACGACCAGCACGGCACGCACGTCCAGCGGTGCATGCACCTTGGCGGCAGTGATGGGCTTGTCGAAGTACATGACCTTGACCACGCGCAGGTAGTAGAAGGCGCCGATCAGCGACATGACCACTGCGAACACGGCCAGCGCAATGTACAGGCCGCTGCCCGATGCCACCAGCGCTTGCAGCACGGCCAGCTTCGAGTAGAAGCCCACCAGCGGAGGAATACCAGCCATCGAGAACAGGCAGATCGCCATCACGCCGGCGTACAGCGGGCTGCGCTGGTTCAGACCGGCGAAGTCAGCGATCTCCTCGCTCTCGAAGCCTTCGCGGGCCAGCAGCAGCACCACACCGAAGGTGGCCAACGTGGTCAGCACATAGCTCACCACGTAGAACATCGATGCGCTGTAAGCGTTGCCAGCCGTTGCGGCTTCCACATTGCCATTGACCACGCCAGACATCAGACCCAGCAGCACAAAGCCCATTTGCGAGATGGTCGAGTAGGCCAGCATGCGCTTGATATTGGTCTGTGCAATAGCGGCCAGGTTACCAATGAGCAGCGACAGGATGGCCAGCACGGCCAGCATCTGTTGCCAGTCGATGGCCAGCGGCAGCAGGCCGTCGACCAGCAGGCGGATCACGATTGCGAAAGCTGCCAGCTTGGGCGCGCCGCCGACGATCATCGTGATGGCGGTTGGTGCGCCCTGGTAGACGTCAGGCACCCACATGTGGAAAGGCACCACACCCAGCTTGAACGCGAGGCCCGCCACCACAAACACCAGACCGAACACCAGCACCTGATGGCGGATCAGGCCGGAGTTGACCGCCTTGAACACTTCACCGATGTCCAGCGAGCCAGTGGCACCGTAGATCATCGACAGGCCGTACAGCAGGAAACCCGACGCCATCGCGCCCAGCACGAAGTACTTCATGCCCGCTTCCACCGCAGCAGTGTTGTCACGGCGCAGGCAGACCAGCGCGTAGCTCGACAGGGTCAGCAGCTCCAGGCCCAGGTAGATGATCAGGAAGTTGTTGCCCGCGATCATCACGTTCATGCCCAGCAGTGCCAGCAGCGACAGGATGAAGTACTCGCCGCCCTTGAGCATGCCACGGTCACGCGAGTAGCCACGGCCATACACCAGGGTGACGGCCATGGCGATGGCCGCCGCGCACTTGAGCCAGTTGCCCATGGCGTCGGAGACGACCATGTTGCCGAAGGCGTAGAAGGTATTGCCATTGCTGGCGTAGATACCGGTGATCACCGCCACGACCACCAGGGTCAGCAGCGACAGAATGTAGGTGAGCGTGCGCCCTGCGCTCTTGACGCCCAGGTCCACGAGGGTGATGACGCAAGCCATCACCAACAGCACGATTTCAGGATAGATAGCCAGCCAGCTGATGTTATCAATCATCTCAAGTCTCTCAATTCTGTCCGACCATCACAGCTTGGACGCAGCGACATGCTTGAGCAGGTCGGCCACCGAGGCACCCATCACATCGGTGAACGGTGCGGGGTAGACACCCATGATCAGCACGGCAGCAGCCAAGATGCCCAGGATTAGGAATTCGCGGCAACCGATGTCCTTGAGCTCACGCACATGGTCATTGGTCACGGGGCCGAAGTACACGCGCTTGTACATCCACAGCGTGTAGGCCGCACCCAGAATCAGCGCGGTGGCCGACAGCACACCAATCCAGAAGTTGAACTTCGTGGCGCCCAGGATCACCATCCACTCGCCGATGAAACCGGCGGTGCCTGGCAGGCCGCAGTTGGCCATCGCAAACAGCAGTGCAAAGGCAGCAAACTTGGGCATGGTGTTGACCACACCGCCGTAGGCAGCGATGTCACGCGAATGCACGCGGTCATACAGCACGCCGATGCACAGGAACATCGCGCCCGAGACGAAGCCGTGGGCAATCATCTGTACCAGGCCACCCATGACACCGATGTCATTGAAGATGAAGAAACCCAGGGTCACAAAGCCCATGTGTGCGACGGACGAGTAAGCCACCAGCTTCTTCATGTCCTTCTGCACAATCGCCACCAGACCCACATAGATCACGGCGATCAGCGACAGCGCGATGATGAGCCAGGCCCATTCATGCGACGCATCGGGAGCGATCGGCATCGAGAATCGCAGGAAACCATAGGCACCCAGCTTCAGCATGATCGCGGCCAGCACCGCAGAGCCACCGGTAGGCGCTTCGACGTGCACGTCGGGCAGCCAGGTGTGGACCGGGAACATCGGCACCTTCACGGCAAACGCAGCGAAGAAGGCAAAGAAGATCAAGGTCTGCTCGGTCATCGTCAGCGGCAGCTGGTGCCAGGCCAGAATCTCGAAGCTGCCCGACTTGCTGTACAGGTACAGCAGCGCGATCAAGGTCAGCAGCGAACCCATCAGCGTGTACAGGAAGAACTTGAACGCTGCGTAGATGCGGTTCGGGCCACCCCAGATACCGATGATCAGGTACATCGGAATCAGGGTTGCTTCAAAGAACACGTAGAACAGCAGACCGTCCAGTGCGGAGAACACGCCGATCATCAGACCCGACAGGATCAGGAACGCGCCCATGTACTGGTTCACGCGCTCGGTGATCGACTCCCAGGAAGCCAGCACCACGATCACCGTGATGAAGGCGGTCAGCGGCACGAACCAGAAGGAGATGCCATCGACACCCAGGTAGTAGTTGATACCGAAGCGTGGAATCCAGGACGCCTTCTCGACGAACTGCATCGCCGACGTACCCAGCTGAAAGCCGGTGTACAGCGGCAAGGTGACCAGAAGGCCTATCAGGGCACCGACCAGTGCGATCCAGCGCACCATCTTGGCTTGCTCCTGCTTGCCAAAGGCCAGCAGGACCGTACCAAAGACGATGGGCGTCCAAATTGCAAGACTCAACAATCCCATTTTTCTTCTTCCTTACTTGTTGAGCAGCACGAAGTACGTCATGGCCAGGAAGATACCCAGAATCATGACCAATGCGTAGTGGTACACATAACCCGTCTGCAGCCAGCGCACCAGCGCGGAGATGCGGCCAACCACCTTCCAGGAACCATTGACGATCAGACCGTCGATCAGGCCTTGGTCGCCCACCTTCCAGAACAGGCTGCCCAGCACGCGCGAGCCGCGGGCGAAGATGTTTTCATAGACCCAGTCCACACCGTACTTGCCCTCCAGCACCTGGTACAGGCCGACCTTTTCGCTGACGCGCTTGATCGCAGCAGGAATTTCGGGCTTAAGCATGTAGAACACGTAGGAGGTCACCACACCGGCCAGGGCCAGCCAGAACGGCGCAGCGGTGAAGCCGTGCAGTGCCATCGGAATCCAGCCGTGGATCTTCTCGGCCAGCTCGGCCATCGCGCCGTGCTTGCTGCCATCGACATAGATGACGCCCTTGAAGAAGTCACCGAACAGCATCGGCATCAGCGCGATCGCACCGATCACCACCGAAGGAATGGCCAGCAGCACCAGCGGCAGGGTCACCACCCATGGCGACTCATGCGGCTTGGCATCGTGGCCATGGCCGTGGTGGTCGTCGTGAGCATGGTGGTCGTCGTGGTGGGCATCGGGGTTCTGGTCGTAGCGCTCTTTACCGTGGAACACGATGAAGTACAGACGGAACGAGTAGAACGCGGTGATGAACACACCCGCCAGCACGGCAAAGTTGGCAAAGCCGGCGGCCGGCAGGTTCGAGGCGTGCACCGCTTCGATGATCGCATCCTTCGAGTAGAAGCCCGAGAAGAACGGCGTACCAATCAGCGCCAGATTGCCCAGCAGGAAGGTGATCCAGGTGATGGGCATGTACTTGCGCACGCCACCCATCCAGCGGATGTCCTGGTTGTGGTGCATGCCCATGATGACCGAGCCCGCGCCGAGGAACAGCAGCGCCTTGAAGAACGCGTGGGTCATCAGGTGGAACACCGACACCGAGTAGGCCGACACGCCCAGCGCGATGGTCATGTAACCGAGCTGCGACAACGTGGAGTACGCGATCACGCGCTTGATGTCGTTCTGGATGATGCCCAGGATACCCATGAACAGCGCGGTGATCGAGCCAATCACGAGGATGAAGTTCAGCGCTGCGTCGGACAGCTCATAGAGCGGCGACATGCGTGAAACCATGAAGATACCGGCGGTCACCATGGTAGCCGCGTGGATCAGTGCCGAGATGGGGGTAGGACCTTCCATCGAATCGGGCAGCCAAGCGTGCAGCGGGAACTGGGCCGACTTGCCCATCGCACCGATGAACAGGCAGATGCAGATCACCGTCATCAGCGACCAGGTCGAGCCTGGCAGGGTCATGCCGCTCAGCTCCTGGGTCTTGGCGAAGATTTCGGTGTAGTTCAAGGTGCCGGTGTAGGCGGCGATCAGGCCGATACCCAGGATGAAGCCGAAGTCACCGACACGGTTGACCACGAAGGCCTTCATGTTGGCGAAGATCGCGGTTTCCTTCTTGAAGTAGAAACCGATCAGCAGGTACGACACCAGGCCCACCGCTTCCCAGCCGAAGAACAGCTGCAGCAGGTTGTTGCTCATCACCAGCATCAGCATCGAGAAGGTGAACAGCGAGATGTACGAGAAGAAACGGTCATAGCCGTCGTCTTCCGCCATGTAGCCGATGGTGTAGATGTGCACCATCAGCGACACGAAGGTCACCACGCACATCATCATCGCGGTGATGGAATCGATCATGAAACCGATCTCCATCTTCAGCGACCCGACGGTCATCCAGGTGTAGAGCGTCTGGTTGAAGGTCGCGCCTTCAAACACCACGCTCTGGAACGTCATCGCAGAGATGACGAAGGCAATGAACACACCCAGGATGGTGAGCGTGCGGCTGCCAACGCGGCCGATGCGGTTGCCGCCCAGGGCGGTACCGAAAATGCCTGCCAGCAAAGATCCTGCCAGGGGCGCCAGAGGCACCGCCAACAGTGTTGAAGCAGAAAGGGTTTGACTCATTCTTCTTAACCTTGCAAGTATTGGTCCCTCAACCCTTCAGGGAGTTGAGATCTTCCGCATCGATGGTGGACTTGTTACGGAACAGCAACACCAGGATTGCCAGACCAATGGCCGACTCTGCCGCAGCGACGGTCAGGATGAAGAACACGAAAATCTGGCCGTGCATGTCTCCCAGGTAATGGGAGAACGCGACAAAGTTCGTGTTCACTGCCAGCAGCATCAACTCGATGGCCATCAGCAGCACAATCAGATTGCGGCGGTTCAAGAAGATCCCGACCACGGACAGGGCGAACAGCATCGCGCCCAACGTCAGAAAATGACCCAGAGTGAGCGTCATACCTTCTTCTCCTCAGCAGCAGCCGGTGGCACCACAGGTGCGGGGGGCTTGCTGGCCTCGACTTTGACCAATTGCAGGCGATCCGAAGCACGCACGCGCACTTGCAGGGATGCATCGATGGCCTTGGAATCCTTGCGCTGGCGCAGGGTCAGGGCAATCGCGGCAATCATCGCCACCAGCAAGATGACCGCAGCCACTTGCACAGGGAACAGATACTCGGTGTAGAGCATGGTGCCCAGCGCCTTGACGTTGCTGTAGGGCACTACCTTACCGGCCGCATCCACCACCGCCGGGATGGCCTTGGGCGCATCGATGGCGCTGAAGCCGCCGATCAGAACGACACCCATCTCGAATGCAACGATGGCAAAAATCACCGCAGCGAGCGGGAAGTTCTTCCAGAAGCTCTTGCGCAGCTGGTCGATGCGGATATCCAGCATCATCACCACGAAGAGGAACAGCACCATCACGGCGCCCAGGTAGACCATCACCAGCACGATGGCCAGGAACTCAGCCTTGAGCAGCAACCAGATACCGGCTGCCTGAGAGAACGCCAACATCAGGTGCAGCACTGCGTGCACCGGATTTGGAGCAGTAACCACTCGGAATGCCGCATACAGCAGCACTACCGAGAACAGATAGAAAAAACCAGTTGTGACATCCATGTGGGGCTCTTTTCGATCAGTCTCCAAGTGCCGCGTTAGCGGTACTTTGCGTCCGCAGCCTTGGCTGCAGCAATTTCAGGTTCGTAACGGTCACCCACGGCCAGCAGCATTTCCTTGGTGAAGTACAGGTCGCCGCGCTTTTCTCCGTGGTATTCCAGAATCTGGGTTTCCACGATGGAGTCCACGGGGCAGCTTTCTTCACAGAAGCCACAGAAAATGCACTTGGTCAGATCGATGTCGTAACGGGTGGTGCGGCGCGAGCCGTCATCACGCACATCCGACTCGATCGTGATCGCCATGGCAGGGCAGACGGCTTCGCACAGCTTGCAGGCAATGCAACGCTCTTCACCGTTTTCGTAACGGCGCAGCGCGTGCAGGCCACGGAAACGCGGCGACAGCGGCGTCTTCTCTTCGGGGAACTGGACCGTGATCTTGCGCGCAAACGTGTAGCGGCCGGTCAGGGCCATGCCCTTCATCAATTCCCAGAGCATGAAGCTCTTGAAGAAATCCTTCACCGAGAAAGAGCGGGGAGAAACTGCAGTAGTCATGTTGTATTCCTCCGCTTATTTCCAGATGTTCCATGGCGACAGCAACCAGCCGCCGACAAAGACCAGGTACACCAGAGTCACGGGGATGAAGATCTTCCAGCCCAGACGCATGATCTGGTCATAGCGGAAACGTGGGAAAGTAGCGCGAATCCAGATGAACATCGACACCACCAGGAAGGTCTTGGCTGCCAGCCAGATCCAGCCCGGGATGAAGGACAGGAAATCGAATGGTGGCAACCAGCCGCCCATGAACATGATCACGGCCAGGATGGACACCAGCCACATGCTCGCGTACTCCGCCAGGAAGAACACGGCAAAGCCCATGCCCGAATATTCCACCATGTGACCGGCCACGATTTCCGCTTCGCCTTCGACGACGTCGAAGGGGTGGCGGTTGGTCTCGGCCACGGCAGAGATCAGGTAGACGATGAACATCGGCAGCAGTGGCAGCCAGTTCCACGACAGGATGCTGGCACCCGACGATGCCATCATGCCCTTGCCCTGGGCCAGCACGATCTCGGTCAGGTTCATGCTGCCGGTGACCATGATCACCACCAGGAAGCAGAAGCCCATCGCGATTTCATAGCTCACCATCTGGGCCGATGCGCGCAGCGCGCCCAGGAAGGCGTACTTGGAGTTCGATGCCCAGCCGGCGATGATCACACCATAGACTTCGATCGACGTGATGGCCATCACCAGCAGCAGGCCGACGTTCACATTGGCCAGCGCCACATCGGGGCCGAAAGGGATGACCACCCAGGCTGCCAGCGCAGGCATGATGGCCATGATCGGGCCCAGGCGGTAGAGGCCCGAGCTCGCCGCCGTCGGCGTGATGATTTCCTTGGTCATCAGCTTGAGGCCGTCGGCCAGAGGCTGGAGCAGACCGAAGGGGCCGACCCGGTTGGGGCCGTAACGCACCTGCATGAAGCCCAGGAGCTTGCGCTCCCACAGGGTCAGGTAAGCCACCGCGCCCATCAGAGGCAGAACGATGCACAGGATCTTGATCAGGTTCCAGATCACCGGCCAGACCAGGGTCGCCCACCAGTCGGCTGCGATCAGGGTCAGACCGCCGTTGTAGATTGCGTCGATCATGCTGCAACCACCTCCGAGGATTGGCGGGCATCCGCCGTCATTTGCAACGAAGGCGCGCGACGCACGATGCCATCGAGTTGGTAGATGCTGGCCACCACCGGCTCCTGGCTTGCAGGCGCCGACACAGCCATGTTCGTCTTGGTGCTGTTGGACAGCAGCTCGGCAGGCACCTGGCCTTGCGAGCCCGTGGCCACGGCCAGCACATCCTGCGAGGAGTCAAAGGCCATGCCTGGCACATCCAGCAGGTTGCCCAGCACGCGCAGCACCTTCCAGCCCGGACGGGTATCGCCCAGTGGCTTGACCACGGCGTGGAAGCTCTGCACACGGCCTTCGGCATTCACGAACGAGCCCGAGGTCTCGGTGAACGGCGCGATCGGCAGCAGCACATCGGCGATGTCCATGTTGGCCTTGAACGGGCTCAGGCTCACCACCATCTCGCAGCCTTGCAGCGCCTGGCTGCCAGCGGCCGTGTCGAATGCGGGTTCGCAGTTGAGCAAGATGGCAGCCTTGACGCCACCGGCGAGCATCTCACCAGCGTGCATGCCATGGGCCTGGGGCACAGCGCCCACCCATTGCGCGCCCACGGTGTTGGCCGCTTCGGTCAGGAAGCCCACGGTCGCACCGGTCTGCGCGCCAATCCAGTTGGCGATCGACAGCAAGGTGCTCGCTTGTGCATGGTGTGCCACGGCATTACCCAGCAGGATGGCCTTTTGCTCGCCGTTTTGCAGCGCGCGGGCAATCTCGATGGACTCAGGCGTCACCGTACCGGCATTGTTGGGCGCTTCCACACCCTTGGACTGGGCGATGGCCGCTGCCACGGAGGACAGCGTATAGGCCCACTGCGCAGCAGGTGCGATCAGCTGGTGGGCCAGCGGAATCGCCAGATCAAAAGCCTTGGACTGGATGGCCGTCACCACCGCGCCCTTGCGGGCGGCCTGGCGGATACGCTGGGCAAACAGCGGATGCTCCTTGCGCACGTTCGAGCCGACGATCAACGCGGTGTTCAGGTCCGACAGCGAGGCGATCGAGCGGCCCAGCCAGCGCACGCCTTCTGCCTTGGCAAAATCGGCATTGCGCAGACGGTAGTCCACGTTCTGGCTGCCCAGCGAGCGCACCAGTTCGCCAGCCAGGAACAGTTCCTCAAGGGTGCTGTGCGGGCTGACCAGCGCACCGACGGCGCTGGCGCCGTGGTCGCGTTGCACGCTCTTGATGCCATTGGCCACGTATTCCAGCGCAGCTTGCCAGCTCACTTCGAGCCACTGGCCGCCTTGCTTGATCATCGGCGCGGTCAGGCGCTCTTCGCCGTTGAGCGCTTCGTAGGAGAAGCGGTCGCGGTCGGCAATCCAGCATTCGTTGACAGCCTCGTTCTCGAAAGGCACAACGCGCATCACCTTGTTGTTCTTGACCTGAACGATCAAGTTGGCACCGGTGGAGTCATGCGGCGAGACCGACTTGCGGCGCGACAGCTCCCAGGTGCGGGCGCTGTAGCGGAAAGGCTTGCTTGTCAATGCGCCCACGGGGCAGATGTCGATCATGTTGCCCGACAGTTCCGAGTCCACCGTATCGCCCACGACCGTGGTGATTTCGGCGTGCTCGCCGCGGTTGACCATGCCCAGCTCCATGATGCCCGAGACTTCCTGTCCGAAGCGCACGCAACGGGTACAGTGGATGCAACGGCTCATCTCTTCCATCGAGATCAGCGGGCCCACGTTCTTGTGGAAGACCACGCGCTTTTCTTCTTCGTAGCGCGAGCTGCTGGCACCGTAGCCCACAGCCAGGTCCTGCAACTGGCATTCACCGCCCTGGTCGCAGATCGGGCAATCCAGCGGGTGGTTGATGAGCAGGAACTCCATCACCGATTGCTGGGCCTTGACCGCCTTGTCCGAGGTGGTGCGCACAATCATGCCTTGGGTCACCGGCGTGGCGCAGGCGGGCATCGCCTTGGGCGCCTTCTCGACATCCACCAGGCACATACGGCAGTTCGCCGCGATCGACAGTTTCTTGTGGTAGCAGAAGTGAGGGATGTACTTGCCCGCCGCATCGGCCGCGTGCATGACCATGCTGCCTTCCGCGACCTCGACCTTCTGACCGTCTATTTCAATTTCAACCATATGCTCACTCGCGATCAGGAAGAAGCAGCGGTCTGCTTTTCAGCAGCGTTGATCTTTGCTTCGAATTCATGGCGGAAATGCTTGATCATTGCGCGCACCGGCATCGCTGCCGCATCGCCCAATGCGCAAATCGTGCGCCCCATGATGTTGCCGGCTACCGAGTCCAGCTTGTCCAGATCCTCGGCGCGGCCATGGCCGTGCTGGATGCGGTCAACCATGCGCCACAGCCAGCCCGTGCCTTCGCGGCAAGGGGTGCACTGTCCGCAGGACTCGTGCTGATAGAAGTAGGACAGGCGCAGCAGGCTCTCGACCATGTCGCGCGAGTCGTCCATAACGATGACGGCACCCGAGCCCAGCATCGAGCCGGCCTTGGATATGGAGTCATAGTCCATCGTGCAGGCCATCATGATGTCAGCAGGCAGCACGGGGGCCGACGATCCGCCAGGGATCACGGCCTTGAGCTTGCGGCCGGTGCGCACACCGCCCGCCAGCTCCAGCAACGTGGAGAACGGCGTACCCATCGGCACTTCGTAGTTGCCGGGCTTGTTCACATCACCGCTGACCGAGAAGATCTTGGTGCCGCCGTTGTTGGGCTTGCCGCATTCCAGATATGCCTGGCCACCGTTGCGGATGATCCAGGGAACGGCCGCAAAGGTTTCGGTGTTGTTGATCGTCGTGGGCTTGCCATACAGACCAAAGCTGGCCGGGAATGGCGGCTTGAAGCGGGGCTGGCCCTTCTTGCCTTCGAGCGATTCGAGCAAGGCGGTTTCCTCGCCGCAGATGTAGGCGCCAAAACCATGGTGGGCATGCAGCTGGAAGCTGAAGTTGCTGCCCATGATGTTGTCACCCAGATAGCCCGCAGCACGCGCCTCTTCCAGCGCTGCCTCGAAGCGTTCGTAGACCTGGAAGATTTCGCCGTGGATGTAGTTGTAACCCAGCGAGATGCCCATCGCATACGCGGCGATGGCCATGCCTTCGATCACGATGTGCGGGTTGAACATCAGGATGTCGCGGTCCTTGCAGGTGCCAGGCTCGCCCTCGTCCGAATTGCACACCAGGTGCTTTTGGCCGGGGAAGTTGCGGGGCATGAAGCTCCACTTCAGACCGGTGGGGAAGCCGGCGCCGCCACGGCCGCGCAGGCCCGATTCCTTCATCGTGGCAATGACCTGGTCCTGGGTCAGACCCTCGCCACCGTCCTTGCCCAACAGCTTGCGCAGGGCCTGGTAGCCACCGCGAGCCTCGTAGTCCTTGATCGACCAGTTCGTGCCGTCCAGACCTGCATAGATCTGGGGCTCGATGTGGCGGTCGTGGAAGCAGGTTTCCACGCCGGTGGCCTGGAACTGCGACAGAATTTGAGCGGCTGTAGTCACTTGGTGTCCTCCGCTGCGCGCAAGCCGGTCACCAGCTGGTCCAGCTTTTCGTTGTCCATGAAGCTGCACATGTGGCGGTCATTGACCAGCAGCACAGGTGCATCGGCGCAGGCACCCAGGCATTCCGATTGCTCGATGGTGAACACGCCATCGGCGGTGGTATCACCCATCTTGATGCCCAGCTTGTCTTCCAGGTGCTTGAGCGCCTCGCGGCCACGGCGCAGCTGGCAAGGCAGGTTGGTGCACACGCTCAACTTGTACTTGCCCACCGGATGCTGGTTGTACATGTTGTAGAAGGTGGTCACTTCATGCACGGCGATCTCGGGCATCTCCAGGTACTCGGCGATCACCGCCTCGCTCTCCTGGCTCACCCAGCCCTGCTCCTGCTGCACGATAGACAGGCAAGCCATCACGGCCGACTGCTTCTGCTCTGCCGGATACTTGGCAACTTCGCGGGCAAAGCGTGCTTTTGTTGCTTCGGTAATCATCGGTCAACGTCTCCAAACACGATGTCCAAGGTGCTCAGCACCATCACGGCATCGGCCAGCATGTGGCCACGGCTCATTTCATCGAGCGCCGAGAGATGCACAAAACCTGGTGGACGAATCTTCAGGCGGTACGGCTTGTTGGCACCATCGCTGATCAGGTAGATGCCGAACTCGCCCTTGGGGTGCTCCACCGATGCGTAAGCCTCGCCCTCGGGCACTTTGAAGCCTTCGGTGAACAGCTTGAAGTGGTGGATCAGCTCTTCCATGTTGGACTTCATGGCTTCGCGATCGGGAGGCGCCACCTTGTGGTTGTCGGTGATGACAGGACCGGGGTTGGCACGCAGCCAGTCCACGCATTGCTTGATGATGCGGTTGGACTGGCGCATCTCGGCAATGCGCACCAGGTAGCGGTCATAGCAATCGCCGGTCTTGCCCACGGGAATGTCGAAATCCATGCGGTCATAGACTTCGTAGGGCTGCGACTTGCGCATGTCCCAGGCCAGACCGGAGCCGCGCAGCATCGGGCCCGTCAGGCCCAGGTTCATCGCACGGTCGATATCGACCACGCCGATACCCACGTTGCGCTGTTTCCAGATGCGGTTGTCCGTCAGCAGGGTTTCGTATTCGTCCACGCACTTGGGGAAGCGCGCGGTGAAGTCATCGATGAAGTCGATGAGCGAACCTTGGCGGTTGCGGTTCATCTGCTCGATGGCCTTGGCATTGCGCACCTTGCTGGCCTTGTACTGCGGCATGGTTTCGGGCAGGTCGCGGTACACGCCGCCAGGACGGAAGTACGCCGCGTGCATGCGCGCGCCGGAGACGGCTTCGTACATGTCCATCAGGTCTTCACGCTCGCGGAAGCTGTAGATCAGAATGGTCGAGCTGCCGCCGTCATTGCCCGACGAGCCCAGCCACATCAGGTGGTTCATGATGCGGGTGATCTCGGAATACATCACGCGGATGTATTGCGCGCGGATCGGCACTTCCAGGCCCAGCAGCTTTTCGATAGCCAGGCAGTAGGCGTGCTCGTTGCTCATCATCGAGCAATAGTCCAGCCGATCCATATAGGGCAGCGACTGGATGAAGGTCTTGCTCTCCGCCAGCTTCTCGGTGGCGCGGTGCAGCAGGCCGATATGCGGGTCTGCACGTTGCACCACTTCGCCATCGAGCTCCAGCACCAAACGCAGCACGCCGTGTGCTGCAGGATGCTGGGGACCGAAGTTGAGTGTGTAGTTTTTGATTTCAGCCATGGTTCTTCATCGTGAGGTCAGAGCGCCTCAGTGCAGGCCTCCGTAATGGTCTTCACGAATAATGCGGGGCGTGATCTCGCGCGGCTCGATCGTCACGGGCTCATAGATCACGCGTGCCTGCTCGGCGTCGTAGCGCATTTCCACATGGCCCGTCAGCGGGAAATCCTTGCGGAAGGGGTGACCGATAAAGCCATAGTCGGTCAGAATGCGGCGCAGGTCGACATGGCCTTCAAAGACGATGCCGAACAGGTCAAATGCTTCACGTTCCAGCCAGTTGGCCGAGGCCCACAGCTGGCTGAGGGTGTCGAGCACCGGGAAATCATCGTCCTGGCAGAACACGCGCACACGCACGCGCTGGTTCAGGCTGATCGACAATAGGTGGGAGACCACGGCAAAACGTGGGCCATCGGTGCCCACGTCCTTGTATGCGGAGTAATCCACGCCGCACAGGTCCATCAGCATCTCGAACTTGCATTCGGGCGCATCGCGCAGCAGCTGCATGGCCTGCAGGTAGTTCGAGGCCGAGACTTCAACGGTCACTTCACCCAGCGCCAGGGTTACCGAGCGCGCCTTGTCGCCCAGCACGCGGGCGATCGTCTCTTGCAGCACGCTAGGCTGTATCAGTTCTACACTCATTCCAACTCCTAGGCGCGCGCGATCGTGTGGGTGCGGCGGATTTTCTGCTGCAGCTGGATGATGCCGTAGATCAGTGCTTCTGCCGTGGGCGGGCAGCCTGGCACATACACGTCCACCGGCACGATGCGGTCGCAGCCGCGCACCACCGAATAGCTGTAGTGGTAGTAACCACCACCGTTGGCGCAGGATCCCATCGAGATCACCCAACGCGGCTCAGCCATCTGGTCATACACCTTGCGCATGGCCGGGGCCATTTTGTTGCACAGGGTACCGGCCACAATCATCAAGTCAGCCTGGCGCGGGCTGGCACGAAAGACTTCGGCGCCGAAACGGCCGATGTCATAACGCGCAGCGGCTGCGTGCATCATCTCGACGGCGCAGCATGCCAAACCAAAAGTCATGGGCCAGATCGACCCGGTCTTGGCCCAGTTCACCACCGAGTCGTAGCTCGTGGTGACAAAGCCTTTCTCCAACACACCTTCAATCATCGTGTACCTTTTTGATTTCCGGTTATTCCCAGGTCAGCGCGCCCTTTTTCCATTCATAGGCGAAACCCACCACCAGAATGGCCAAGAACACGAGAACCGCGATAAAACCAGGCATTCCCACTTCATGCAGCGAAACCGCCCATGGGAAGAGGAACGCAATTTCCAAGTCGAAGAGAATGAAAAGAATGGCGACGAGGTAGTAGCGCACGTCGAACTTCATGCGCGCGTCTTCAAAGGCCTCAAAGCCGCATTCGTAAGGGGAGTTTTTCGCCGCGTTCGGGCGATTGGGTCCGAGGATGTAGCCTATGACCAGTGGGCCAAGGCCAACGCCTGCCCCCACCAGGATAAACAAAAGGACCGGGAGGTATTGTTCGAGGCTCATCTTGATGTCTACTCACCGCAGGAGCCAACCCAGGTAAGCACAAGACGCGACCCAGGCAGGCCTTTTATTGTGTTGGTGCCGTCGGCGAGACTCGAACTCGCACAGCTTTCGCCACTACCCCCTCAAGATAGCGTGTCTACCAATTTCACCACGACGGCTGATTTGACTTATCTGGCAAGCACCGATTGCTTTTACTTGCAATCTGCTCACCAGACAGACTCAGATTCTACTCTGGAAAAACCCTGCCTCCAGGGATTCCTTTCAAATAGTTGAGTTATTTGCCAGCAGGCTGCGCTGGCTCAGCAGGGGCGGCGGGAGCCGCTGCAGGTACGGACGCATCGGCAGCGGGAGCGGCAGCAGGCGCAGCAGCACCTGCGGCAGGCACCGAAGCATCAGCGCCAGCGGCGGGAGCAGCAGGAGCAGCAGGAGCAGCAGCCGGTGCAGGCGTCGAAGCAGGAGGAATGGTCGCGTCCACGGGGGCACTCGACTGCGGGATCGCCGCAGCAGGGCCTTCGAGCACGCTACCGGCCGAAGTCGGGCGGGCATTGCCCAGATAGGCCAGACCCAGGGTCGTGACAAAGAACACCGCTGCCAGCACGCCAGTGCTGCGCGAGAGGAAGTTGGCGCTACCGGAAGCACCGAACAGGCTGCCAGCGCTGCTGCCGCTGCCAAAGGCAGCGCCCGCATCGGCACCCTTGCCATGCTGCACCAGCACCAGGCCAATCATGACCAGTGCTGCCAGCATTTGAATCGTCAACAGAATCGTTACCATCATCTACCCTTTTATCAAACTTGGTCGTCGCCAGCAGCCGCTTGTCTATCAAGCAGCTGCAGCAATAATTTTCAGAAAATCCTGGGCTTTCAACGAAGCGCCACCGATCAGTCCACCATCAATATCGGGCTGGGCCAGCAGCTGCTCGGCGTTGCCCGCATTCATGCTGCCACCATACAGCACCGGCACCTTCGCCGCCTGCGTACTGGCTGCCGCCAGTTGCGCGCGCAATACAGCATGTACCGATTGCGCCTGCTCGGGGCTGGCCGTCTTGCCCGTACCAATCGCCCACACAGGCTCATAGGCCACGACGATTTCCGTCACGCAGGCGCCGACCGCATGGATCACTGCAGCGAGCTGGCGCTTGACCACCGCTTCGGTCTGGCCGGCTTCACGCTCCGCCAAGGTCTCGCCGACACAGACAATCGGCGTGATGCCGGCAGCCAGCGCCTTTTGCGCCTTCGTAGCCACCAGCGCGTCGGTTTCGCCATGGTACTGGCGGCGCTCGGAGTGGCCGACCAGTGCGTAGCGCACCCCAAAGTCGCGCAGCATCGCAGCCGACACCTCACCGGTGTAGGCCCCGGCGTCATGCGCCGACACATCCTGCGCAGCCAGCGCGATCGCCGAGCCCTGCAGCAATGCCTGCACCTGACCCACATAGACAGCAGGCACCGCCACGGCCACATCGCAGCCCGGCTGACCCAGGCCTTGCAGCAGCTCGCCCAGCAAGGCTTCATTGGCAGCCAGGCTGCCGTTCATCTTCCAGTTTCCAGCAATCAGTTTTTTCACAATTGATCCCAGGTCAGCACGATCTTGCCGATATGTTGGTTGGATTCCATCAGTGCATGGGCCTGACTGGCGTGGGCAGCCGTGAACTGGCTGTGGATGATGGGACGCACCTTGCCCGCTGCCAGCAGCGGCCAGACCTTGGCCTGCAAAGCCTGGGCAATCGCTGCCTTGAAGGCCACCGGACGCGGACGCAGGGTCGAGCCCGTGATCTGCAGACGGCGGCGCAGCACCAGACCGGCATTGAACTCGGCCTTGATACCCCCTTGCACGGCAATGATGACCAGACGGCCATCCTCGGCCAGCGCCTCGACCTCGCGGGCCACATAGTCGCCCGCCACCATGTCCAGGATCACATCCACACCCTTGCCAGCGGTGATGCGCGCCACTTCGGCGACAAAATCCTGGCTGCGGTAGTTGATCGCCTCGTCAGCACCCAAGGCCAGGCAAGCCTTGCACTTTTCATCCGAACCTGCGGTCACGATGACCTTGGCGCCAAAGGCCTTGGCCAGCTGGATCGCCGTCACACCAATGCCGCTGCTGCCGCCCTGGATCAACAAGGTCTCACCGGCTTGCAACGCACCCCGGTCAAACACATTGCTCCAGACGGTAAAGAAGGTCTCGGGCAGGCAAGCGGCCTCGACATCCGACAAGCCCTCGGGCACCGGCAGGCACTGGGCCACCGGGGCCACGCAGTACTCGGCATAGCCACCACCGGCGACCAGCGCGCATACGCGGTCGCCCAGCTTCAGGCCCTGCCCGGCCATCGCCACGGCGTCCCCCGCCACCACCACACCAGCCACTTCCAGACCGGGCAGGTCCGAAGCACCCGGCGGCGGCGCGTAATGGCCCTTGCGCTGGATCACATCGGGGCGGTTCACGCCACTGGCGACCACACGAATGCACAACTCGCCCTGCCCCGCCTGCGGCACAGCGCGCTCTCCCAGCTTCAATACCTGCGGATCACCAAAGGCGGTGATCTCGACTGCACGCATCTTGTCCACGCTTGTTTCCTCAGCCAATCACAATCAGCACACGCTTTTCAGCAGAAAAACGCACCCAGCGCCAGGCGCATGGGTGCGTCACACAGCAGATTATTGCTGTTGTTGTTGCTGCTGGTCGGCAGCACCGTCCACGCGGGGCTCGCGTGGTTCGCGGTGCTGGCGAGGCGCGCGATCGCCGCGGTCACCCCGGTCGCCGCGTGGCTCACGGAACTCGCGTGGTTCACGCTCGGGCATGCCGGCCGGACGGTCCAGCAGCGCCTTCATCGACAGCTTGACACGGCCCTTTTCGTCCGTCTCCAGCACCTTGACCTTGACGACCTGGCCTTCGCTCAGGTAGTCGGTCACCTTCTCCACGCGCTCATGGGCGATCTGGCTGATGTGCAGCAGACCATCCTTGCCGGGCAGCAGGTTCACCAGGGCACCGAATTCCAGGATCTTGACGATCGGGCCTTCGTAGATCTTGCCGATTTCGACTTCGGCGGTGATCTCTTCGATGCGGCGCTTGGCTTCGTCCGCCTTGGCGCCATCGGTGGCGGCGATGGTGATGGTGCCATCTTCCTCGATGTTGATCTGGGTGCCGGTCTCTTCGGTCAGCGCACGGATGGTGGCGCCGCCCTTGCCGATCACATCACGGATCTTCTCGGGGTTGATCTTCATCGTGTACAGCTTGGGCGCAAACGACGAGACTTCCGCCTTGGCTTCGCCCATCGCTTCTTGCATCTTGCCCAGGATGTGCATGCGCGCTTCCTTGGCTTGTGCCAGTGCCACTTGCATGATTTCCTTGGTGATGCCCTGGATCTTGATGTCCATCTGCAGCGCGGTGATGCCGTTGGTCGTGCCGGCCACCTTGAAGTCCATGTCACCCAGATGATCTTCGTCACCCAGGATGTCGGTCAGCACGGCAAACTTGTTGTCTTCCTTGATCAGACCCATGGCGATACCGGCCACGTGGGCCTTCATCGGCACGCCGGCGTCCATCATCGACAGGCAGCCGCCGCAGACCGAAGCCATCGACGAGGAACCGTTCGATTCGGTGATTTCCGACACCACGCGGATGGTGTAGGGGAACTCTTCCTTCGACGGCAGGCAAGCGGCCAGAGCGCGCTTGGCCAGACGGCCGTGGCCGATTTCGCGGCGCTTGGTCGAACCCATGCGGCCCACTTCGCCGGTGGCAAAGGGAGGCATGTTGTAGTGGAACAGGAAGCGGTCTTCAAACTCGCCAGCCAGGGCGTCGATACGCTGTGCATCGCGCTCGGTGCCCAGGGTGGAGATCACCAGCGCCTGGGTTTCACCACGGGTGAACAGGGCCGAGCCGTGAGTGCGTGGCAGCACCGACGAGCGGATCTCGATAGGACGCACGGTGCGGGTATCGCGGCCGTCGATACGGGGCTCACCCGCCAGAATCTGCGAGCGCACGATGCGCGCTTCGATGTCGAACAGCATGCCGTCGACCTTGACGCCGTCAAACGCCACGCCTTGCTCGGTCAGGCCAGCCTTCACAGCGGCGTAAGCCTGGCGGCAGGCCAGCGTACGAGCTTGCTTGTTGCGCAGCTGGTAAGCGTCGCGCAGGGCGGCATCGCCCAGCTCGCCCACCTTGGCGATCAGTGCTTCGTCCTTGGCAGGAGCAGCCCAGTCCCATGCGGGCTTGCCGGCTTCGCGCACCAGTTCGTGGATGGCGTTGATCGCGATCTGGCCTTGCTCGTGGCCATAGACCACGGCGCCGAGCATCACTTCTTCAGGCAGTTGCTGGGCTTCGGATTCGACCATCAGCACAGCAGCTTCGGTGCCTGCCACCACCAGATCCATCAGCGAATCCTTGCGCTGGGTCTGACCAGGGTTGAGCACGTATTCGCCGTTGATGTAACCCACGCGGGCAGCACCGATAGGGCCGTTGAAAGGAATGCCCGAGATGGACAATGCAGCGGACACGGCGATCATCGCAGCGATGTCGGCATCCACTTCAGGGTTCAGCGAGATGGTGTGGATGACCACATGCACGTCGTTGTAGAAACCTTCGGGGAACAGCGGACGGATCGGGCGGTCGATCAGACGGCTGGTCAGGGTTTCGAGTTCGCTGGGCTTGGCTTCGCGCTTGAAGAAGCTGCCAGGGATCTTGCCTGCAGCGTAGGTCTTCTCGATGTAGTCAACGGTCAGCGGGAAAAAGTCCTGACCGGCCTTGGCGATCTTGGAGCCCACCACGGTAGCCAGCACCACGGTGTCGTCGATGTTGACCAGCACCGCGCCGGAAGCCTGGCGGGCGATTTCACCGGTTTCCATGGTGACCGTGTGCTGGCCCCACTGGAAAGTCTTGGTGACCTTGTTGAATATGGACATAGATTGCTCCTGGTTAAACAGCCAAAAACCTGTCGGTTTTCAGCAGGAGCCGGCATGCAGAACACGATGCCATTCCAGGGAGGTTGAAGGCCTGGAACCCGGGGTTCAGCCCCCTTGGAATGACACAGCTTCGCTCTGTTTGCGCGGCGTTGAAGTAAAAAACGCCTGAGCTAGCGGACTAACTCAGGCGTCTCCATCTCACCCTGGGCTTACTTACGCAGGCCCAGCTTAGCGATCAGTGCAGTGTAACGGTCAGCGTCCTTGGACTTGAGGTAGTCCAACAGCTTACGACGACGGCTCACCATGCGCAGCAGGCCGCGGCGACCGTGGTGGTCCTTGGCGTGCGTCTTGAAGTGAGGGGTCAGTTCGTTGATGCGGGCGGTCAACAGAGCCACTTGGACTTCTGGGCTGCCCGTATCGGTAGCGGAACGTGCGTTGGCCTTTACAACTTCGGCCTTGATAGATGCGGCGATCATGTGTTTTCCTTCATAGGAACACCGGCTTGCGCTGGCATTCTGGTTACTTGCGCCGCAGCCGGAAAAGCTTGCGACGTGCGTCTTGCACCATGCAAAACCCTGCAATTATACCCAATAACTTCTTTTAGGTTTTCAGCCCCAAAACCGCACCAAGGCCGATGCCGCCGCGCCCAGCACCACCACCAGCAAAAACGGCGCGCGCAGCGCCAGCGCGATGATGGCCACCGCCAGCGCAGCCAGGCGGGCATCCAGCACCAGTTGCTGGCCGCTGACGAGGGTGTTCATGGCGGTCAGGGCGGCCAGCAGCGCAATCGTCAGCGCGCCGGCTACCCGGGCCATGCGCGGGTGGCGCAGCCAGTGCGCCGGCACACTGTAGCCCAGCAGCTTGGTGCCATAGGTCACGGCGCTGGCCAGCAACACCCAGATCCACCAGTGATTGCCCACGTCTGCCATCACGTTCATCGTGCGGCCTCCTGCGTACTGGCGCCCTGCCCGGCGGGGCCGCTGCTGCGCGAATGGTAGCCCCAGACGGCGCCCACCACCGCTGCAATCAAGATAGGCACGCCCGGCGCCACCCAGGGCACCGCCAGCATCGCAATGCTGGCAGCCACCACTGCCAGCGCAATGGGCTCCCGGTGCGTCAGGCGCGGCCACAGCAGGCCCATGAAGGCGGCCACTGCTGCACCGTCCAGCCCCCAGCGCCCCGGGTCGCCCAGGGCATTGCCCAGCAAGGCGCCCGCAGCGGTGAACAGGTTCCACAGCAGGTAGACGCCCACGCCGGCGGTCCAGAAGCCCCGCTTCTGCTCTTCCTTGTCCGCCTGCCCCAGTGCGGTGGCGGCCGATTCATCAATCGTCAGCTGCGCCGACAGCAGGCGCGCCAGGCCGCGTGGGCCCAGCAAGGCGGCCATCTGCATGCCGTAGACCGCATTGCGCACCCCCAGCAGGCTGGCCGCGCCCAGGGCTGCAGCGCCGGCGCCGCCGCCTGCAACCACGCCGACAAACGCAAACTGCGAGCCGCCGGTAAACATAAGCAGGCTCAAGGCGCAGGTCTGCCAGACCGACAAGCCCGCCGCCACCCCCAGCGCGCCAAAGGAGATGCCATATAAACCGGTTGCCACGCTGATCGACACGCCCATGCGCACGGCAGGCGAGGACCACAACCCTGAACTGTTAGAAGCCATGGGCGGCGATTTTAGAGCGTGTTGTGTCTGGCGCGCGCCACTGCCAGTACTTTGCGGCACATAGGCGCATAAAAGCCCGCAGGGCCAGGGGCCTTGCGGGCTTCGGTACTGCCAAGACGGCGCTCAGACGCTTTGCAGGCTGGCGCTGTCAATGCCATGCGCCGCCTCGCGGGCGCTTTCACGGGCCGAGGCCAGTGCCGGCACGCAGACACCGGCCACCAGGTGGATCAGCGCCTCGGGCACATCGTTGTAGGCGCCGCGCGGGCCCAGGATATTGATGGAGCCCAGCACCTCACCGCCATACCAGACGGGAATGTTCAGCACCGCATGCAGGCCCCGGGCGACCAGGTCCTCGGCTTCGGAGAAGACGGTGCGGATGTCGGCCTCGTCCCGCCCGATATAGGGCAGGCCCTGGTCCAGCACCCGGTCCGACCAGGGGCCCTTGCCGGTGGCCTTGAAGCCGCCCAGCGGGCTGATGGCCTCGTTGGACGAATAGATGCGGCGCATCAGCTTTTCCTGCTGCAGATAAACCAGGCCAGTCAGCAGGCCGTAGCCAAACAGCTGCTGGCAGGTCTCGGCAATCGCGGCCCAGTGGTGCCCGGCATCGCTGCTCTGGCCCAGGGTATGGGCCAGGCGGCCCAGGACATGGGTGGTGCTCATTGCTGAATTCCTTCCAGTGACACGCCATGGGTGTTCTTGCCGAACAGCAGGATGCCCATGCCGCCGACAAACAGCACGCCGGTCATCAGCGCAAACACGCCGCCAAAGCCCAGCACCGGATAGGCGGCTCCCACGATGGTGGGCGAGGCAATCGAGCCAATCCGCGCCAGCGCCGAGGCCGTTCCCATGCCGGTGGCACGGATCGAGGTCGGGTAGATCTCCGAGGTGTAGGTGTACTGGCCGGCGATCACGCCGTTCATGCCAAAGGACAGCAGCATGCTCAGCAGGATGATCTCCTGGTCGGCACCGGCAAAGGCCAGGCCCAGCGCTGCCAGGCAGGATACGAGCATGTAGGCCAGGATGGTGTACTTGCGGCCGATCTTGTCATTCAGGTAGGCAGCCGAGTAGTAGCCTGGAATCTGCGCCAGGTAGATCAGGATGGTGAAGGAAAAGCTCTTGGTCACCGCAAAGCCACGCGCCACCAGCAGGCTCGGAATCCAGACCAGGAAGGCGTAGTAGCAGAACATCACCGTGATCCAGAACACCCAGACCACCAAGGTGGTTTGCAGGTACTGGGGCTTGACCAACGTGGCCAGCTTGGCCCATGCGCCTTGCACGGCGGAGTCAGCTGCTTTTGCAGCCAGGCTCATCTTCACCGGTTCGGGCAGCGGCTTGCCGCTGCTGCGTTGGACCTGCGCTTCAATGGCAGTACAGATCCGGCTGGCCTCTTCACGGCGGCCCATCTCTTCCAGCCAGCGGGGCGATTCGAACAGCGCACGGCGCATCCACAGCAGAAACACCACCGGCACCGAGGCGATGACCATGATCCAGCGCCAGCCATCGGCACTCATCGGCACGATGAAGTAACCCAGCAGTGCCGACATCACAAACCCAAAGGAGAAAAAGCCCGCCAGCGCGCCGGTGAAGCGGCCCCGGTAGCGGCTGCTGACAAACTCCGCCAGGTAGGGGGCGACGATGGCACCCTCGGCGCCCATGCCCACACCGGCAATCATGCGCAGGATGTAGAACTCATGGAAATTGGTGGCAAAGGCATTGATGAAGGTGGCCACGCAAAACAGCACCAGCGCCCACATCATCACGACCTTGCGGCCAAAGCGGTCGCCCAGCATGCCCGACAGCAGCGCCCCCACCAGAAAGCCCACGTAGGTGCTGCTGGCAATCCAGCCTGCCTGGATGCCGGTCAACCCCCATTGTTCGCGCAGCGACGGCAGGATGAAGGCGATGATGCCCGCATCCAGCGCCTCGAAGGCCAGGCCCAGGCCGCCAATGATGAGCAAGGTGAAATGGAAGCGGCTGAAAGGCAGCCGCTCCAGACGTTCGGAAGCGTTATACATAGAGTGGTGCTCGCTCAAAGGCCCATCAGCAGGCGTTCTTGTGGATGAAGCCGTCGCGCATGATCAGCTTGATCGCCGTGTCATGCCGGGTCAGCACCGATACATCCTCCAGCGGGTTGCCATCGACCAGCAGCAAATCGGCATAGGCGCTCTCCACCACTTCGCCCAGCAGGCCTTCGTGGTTCAGAATCTCGGCGCCGATGAGCGTTGCCTGCTGCACCACCTTGGCATGGCCCAGCACCTTAGCGCGCAGCACCAGTTCGTCCGATTGCATGTAGTGCGTCTCGCCCAGCAGATCGCTGCCAAAACCCATCTTCACGCCGGCGGCGTCCAGCACTTCCAGCGCCTTGAGGCCGTTGGTGCGCACCTTGGCAATCTTTTGCACCGACTCGTCGGGCAGACCGTACTTGGCGCCGTCGTTGGCCAGGCCTTCGTAGGTGATCAGGGTCGGCACCATGTAGGCACCCTTTTCCTGCATCAGCTTAGCGGTGGGTGCATCGACCAGGTTGCCGTGCTCGATGGTGCGCACGCCGCACTCGATGGCACGGGTGATGGCCTGGGGCGTATAGGCATGGGCCATCACATAGGTGTTCGCATTGTGGGCCTCTTCGACGATGGCGGTCAGCTCCGACACCGAAAAGCCCAGGTTGTTGATCGGATCGTTGGGCGACGCCACACCGCCCGAGGCCATTACCTTGATCTGGGTGGCACCCTTCAGAATCTCTTCGCGCACCGCCAGGCGGCAGGCGTCAACGCCATCAACCACCTTGCCGATATTGCCGATCTTGTAGGCGCAGGAGCAGGGGTCGAGCGTGTCATTGCGCGCCCGGAAATCGCCATGGCCGCCGGTTTGCGACAGCGCCTTGCCGGCGCAGAACAAGCGCGGGCCGGCCACCTGGCGGGTACGCACGCCTTCGGCCAGCGCCCAGTCGGCACCACCGGCATCGCGCACCGAGGTAAAGCCCCGGTCGATCATGCCCTTCATGATGGGCAGCGCGCGCAGCAGCGCCAGCGCATTGGGCAGATTGGCAACCGCACCCAGGTTGAAGCCCGAGGCCATCACGTGCACGTGGCAGTCGATCAGGCCGGGCATCAGGGTCATCCCCTTGGCATCGATGACGGTGGCATCGGCCACCTCGAAGTCTTCGGCACTGATCTTTTCGATCAGACCGTTGCGCACCCAAATGGTATGAGTAGAAGTCAATACGAGATGCCGGGTGTCGAGAATCTTGGCATTGCGGATCAGGGTGGATTGCATAATCGGATTTGGCGTTCACAGCGCCATGGTTGCCTCTAATGCCCCGAACTCTAGCCAAGCTGCAACAATATGTGGCAATGACATGAGGTCATGCATCTGCCAATTTTTTCTACCGTCATGAGTGGAGCTCATACCCCATGCGCCGTCGCTGCCCCACGATCTCCGAGCTGAACGCCTTCCTGCTGTCGGCGCAGCACCTGTCGTTTTCCAAGGCCGCCAAGGAGCTGTTCGTCACGCAAAGCGCCATCAGCCGCCACATTGCGGGCCTGGAGGCCTACCTGGGCCACCCGCTGTTCATGCGCCGCAGCCATGGGTTGGCGCTGACCCATATCGGCGAGAACTACCTCAAGCTCGTGCGCCCGGCGATGGAATCGCTCGAACGCGCCACCACCCAGGTCATCTCCACCGCGCAGAACGCCCATCTGCTCAGCCTGTCTGTCGCGCCTACCTTTGCGGCCAACTGGCTGTTTCCCCGGCTGGAGAGCTTTCGCGCCAGCAACCCGCACATCGCCATCCACTTTGTGCGCTACAGCACCACCGACAGCGCCGAGACCGGCGATGGCTTCGATGCCTCCATCCAGTACGGCTACGGCGACTGGCCGATTGCCGATGCCCAGTACCTGATCGGACGCGAGACCAGCATCGTCTGCTCGCCCAGCTACCTGCAGCAGCACCCGATCGTGCATTTCAGCGACCTCAAGCAGTGCAGCCTGCTGCAGCACATCGAGCTGCCCACTTCCTGGGACGACTGGTTCACCGCCTACGCGGGCCCCTATGAAGGGGCACGCATCGGCCCCGGCTTCAACCTCTTTACCCTCATCATCCAGGCGGCCATTGGCGGCCTGGGCGTGGCTTTGGTGCCCAGCTGCCTGCTGCAGGAGCCGCTGGCATCGCACAAACTGGTCGAGCCCTTTGGCCAGCGCTTTGAAAGCCCGCTGGGCTACTACCTCTGCGCGCCCACCTGGCGCAGCGACATGGAGAGCTACCAGCGCTTTGGCGAATGGCTGCAGCAGGAATGCCGCCGCCCTCCTACAGCCACTTGATCTGCGGAGGCAGCCTCGCCCCAGCCGCTTGGTTCTATGCTGGTCGCCATCTGCGATCGAAGGAGTTCTCCCATGAAAACCAAGCATTCCGCCTTCAACAAAATTGCCCGCGCCGTCGCCAAGTTCAGTGGCCGGCCGGTGTGCTTTGTCGGTGCTGTCCTGGTGATTGTGTTGTGGGCGGTCAGCGGTCCGTTTTTCGGCTTCAATGATACCTGGCAGCTGGTGATCAACACCGGCACAACCATCGTCACCTTCTTGATGGTGTTCCTGATCCAGTCCACCCAGAACAGCGACACCGAGGCCATGCAGATCAAACTGGATGAACTGATCCGCGCCATCGAGCCGGCCCGCAACTGCATGCTGTCGCTCGAAGAGCTGGACGAAGAGGAGCTGGACGCCTTGCGCAAGGAGTTCGACATCCTGGCCGAAAAAGCGCGCCAGAAACAGGATGCACAGCAGCATCCCAGCGCTGGCTGATATCCCCGCCCTGCGCTACGCAGGGCGGTGAGCGGCCTGCATTCAGCGCTTCCGCTGCGCGCATGGGCCGCGGCCCATGCAAAGCCTGGGCGTCTCAGCGCTTGTGCTTGTTCTTTGCCCCACCCTGGCGCGCCTTGAAGCGGGGGTTGGACTTGCAAATGACATAGATGCGGCCACGCCGCTTGACCACCTGGCAATCACGGTGGCGCTTCTTGGCTTCCTTGAGGGACGACAGAACTTGCATGCAGTGCTTCTCCAAAACGGCAACAGATGCTTAAATGATAATGCATTCTCATTATCAATTCAAGCATCCGTGGCTTGGAACAAGCAAGCGCCACCAGGTGCCTGCGCCAACACCTGGGCCAACACCATGCCGGGTGCAGGCCAACAGGTTGCCAGCGATCCTGCGCCCGTGGTCAGGATGCCCCCACGCTGCCCGTTACCGGCAGCACAATGCCGGAGATATAGCTGGAGCACACCTGCGACGCGAGAAACACATAGGCGGGTGCCAGCTCCTCGGGCTGCGCGGGGCGGCCCATCTGGGTGTCGGCACCAAACTCGCGCAGGTCCTCCGCGTCCTTGTCGGCCGGGTTCAAGGGCGTCCACACGGGGCCAGGAGCCACCGCATTCACGCGGATGCCGCGCTCCATCAGGTTCTGGGCCAGCGCCTTGGTGAACGCATGGATGGCACCCTTGGTTGCGGAGTAGTCCAGCAACTCCTTGCTGCCGCTCAGGCCCGTGACCGAGCCGGTGTTCACGATGGCATCGCCCCGCTGCAGATAAGGAATGCTCGCCTTGACCATGTGGAAGTAGCCAAAGATATTGGTGCGGAAGGTCTCGTCCAGCCGCTCGATGTTCAGGTCTTCAATGTCGGCCGCATGCTGCTGGAATGCCGCGTTGTTGACCAGCACATTGAGCGCACCAAATTTCTTCAGCACCTGCTTGACCGCCTGCTCGCAAAATTGCGGGTCCTGCACATTGCCGGAAATCGCCAGACTCTGCTGGCCCTCCTCCTCGATCAGGCGGCAGGTTTCCTTGGCATCGTCGTGCTCGTTCAGGTAGAGGATCGCCACATTGGCGCCCTCGCGCGCAAACAGCACCGCCACCGCCCGGCCAATGCCCGAGTCTCCGCCGGTGATGACCGCCGTCTTGCCCTCCAGCTTGCCGCTGCCCCGGTAGTTTTCTGCCAGATAGAGCGGCTGCAGATCCAGCGCTTTCTCAAGGCCGGGCTTGGCCAGCTTTTTGCCGGGCATCGGTGGCGTGGGCACCTCATGGCCGGGGCCGGGTGCGGTCTTTTTGCTGGTTTTATCGTCCTTGCTGCTCTTGGCTTTTTTGGACGCTTTGGCCGCCTTGTCCCGCGCGTCGTTTTGGCCTTGCTCTTGCTGGATGCGCTGCTGCGCAGCCACCACTTCCTCGACCGAGCGCTTTTCTGGCGAAGGCTTCTTGCTGACGCTCTTTTTGGATGGGCTGTTGCTGTTGGATGGGCTCATGCTGAAACTCCTTGGATCTTGAACTTTGGAAAAATGAAACGGCATCGCGCAGCGGCAGACCACTGCAACATCAACCTCGACAGCCCTACATGCACTTACCCGCTGACAAGCTTGTCCGACATACGGCCGCCGCACCGCGCAGTACAAAGAAGGCAGAAAGGAGGCCGCCAATGCCAACCCCCACTACGCCCCCTCAGCCGCCGGTGGCGCCACCACCGCCGGATCTGCCCAAGCCCGAGCCCATCGATCCGCCCGACAGCACCTTGCCGATAGAGGAACCCGGGCATGAGCCACCGGTGAAGGATCCGGAACCGGTCTAGACCGGCAACGCAACAGGCCAGCACACCACCCGGTGGCTGGCCTGTTCTTAGTTCTTCTTGGCAGCGGCGTTGCGCTTGCGGGTGGCCGCTGCTTTTTTAGCCGATGCGGATCGTGCCTCGGGGCTGCGGCTGGCGGCGGCTTTCTTGGCGGCTGCCGAGCGCGCGGCTGCGAGCTGCGAGCCCGGCCCTGTCGCCTTGCCCCGGCCGGATCCGGAGCGCTTGCCGCCACCGGTTTCCTTGTTCACCGTGGCCCAGGCGCGTGAGGCAGCCTCGTCTTCCGAGACGCCTTTTTTCTCGTAGCTTTTCTCGATATGGCGAGCCATGCGTTTTTGCTTATCGGTATAAGCGGATTTATCTCCTTGGGGCATCACAAAACTCCTTGGGTGGGTGCAGGCAGGGATGAGGGCGGAGGCGGTATGGGGCGGTCCGTGGTCATGGCCCCATCGCGTTGCCGGGCTCCGTCATTGGGAAGGATCACCATCGGCGGGCGGGCCACCGCCGCCTGGCCGTGGCTTCTTGGGGGTGGTGGGAACGGGCTTCTGGGCCTGGGCCCCTACCAGGGCGAGAAACATGGGGTGCAGGTGGCGCATGGCGTCCTCCAATCGCTGAACAGGCTTTCAGAGTAGCCCTGGCGCACAGCGCTGCCTGTCGGAAAAACGCTTCCCAATACATTGTTCCGCTTCACACATGGCGTAACGGCACTGGGCGTACCCCCGCGCGCTACGCAGACCTACACGGCCTGGCCCCTGCGCTTGCAACACTGGGCTTTTGCCCCATGCTGAATCCAGCCGTGTGCGCCGGTGCGCCAGCGGCTCCACCAGCTGCACCAGGAGAGCCACCATGCCCCAACCCTACGAGCCCAGTCCGTCCCCTGCCCAGCCCCCCATTCCCGGCCAGCCGCAGCCGGCGCCTGGTGAGCCGGGCACGTATGAGCCCAGCCCTTTGCACCCCTACCCGGGCAACCCGCAGCACCCCTATCCCAGCGAGCCGGCACACCCCTACCCCGGCAACCCCGAGCACCCTTACCCCGGCACGCAGCCAGAGCCAGCGCCCGATACGACGACGAGCCAGTCAGTGTGAGTGGATGCAGCGCTGTAGCGGCTGCTGGCTTACTTCTGCGTGGCCTGCAGCAGGTCCAGGCGGCGCTGCACCTGGTCGGCCAGTGCCGTATCGCCCAACGCGCGCGCCAGGCGCTGCTGGTTGATCAGCCAGGCCATCACGGCACGGCGCCAGCCCTGGGCAGAGGCGGTATCGACCGCCTGGGTGACGACCGCCATCGGCACCGGTCCGCGCACCGCCAGCACGCCGGCCGCGACCAGGCGCGAGAGCGGGTCTTCCATAGCGGCCAGCGCAGCGGCTGCTTGCTCAGGCGCCAGCGGCGCCACTGCCTGCTGGGCCTTGGGCAGCAGCGCCACATCGCCAGCAGCCAACTGGCCCTGCAGATAGCGGGCATAGGCCTGCTCGGCATCGGCAGCATCCTGGGCCACGGCCTCAAAGCCCGTGCAAGGGGCAGCCTCCAAGGCAGCTACCTGTGCAGCGCAGCGCGCCAGCTCCAGCCGGGCCAGCAGATCGGGCCGGGCCGTGCGGCTCACCTCGTCACGCGCACGCCGCCATTCGGCCTCCGCCACCCGTTGGTTGCCTGACAGGTAGGCATCGGTCGCGCGTTCGGCAGCACCCTGTTCGTTGACCGCCCAGTCGGGCGCCTTTTTGCCGCTGGCGCAGCCGCCCAGCACAGCGGCGGCCAGCAAGGCTGCGGCCAGGCGGGCGGTGATGGCAATCGCGGCACTCATGGCAGTCGCACCTCGGCATCCTTTTTGGCAAACGGCCATTTGCGGTTCAGCTCGGTCAGCATGCCTTCGACCTTGCGCAGATTGGCCTCCACATCGGCACGCAAATCGCCCAGCTGGCTGGTGGCATCCTTGGCATTGGCGCCCACGGCCTGGGCCTCCACCAGCACCGCATCCACCTTCTTCAGGCTGCCGCGCACATCGCCGAGCACGGCATTGAGTTGCTGCACCGTGGCGCGCACTTCGGGCATCACGCCATCGGCCCCAAACACCTGCTTGTCGGCATTCTTGGCCAGGCCATCGAGGCGCGCCAGCAGCTGGTTGGTGCGGTCCAGGGTCTGCGATATCTTGCGCGCCTCGGCGTCCCCACCCATCACCACGCCCAGCGCGCCGCTGGGGCCGTTGAGCTTGGTGCTCAGGTCACGCAGCTGCTCCAGGGTGCCACCCAAGGCCGAGCCGGCCGAGGTCATCATGTTAAGGTTCTCCAGCAGCTGGCGTGCATTGCTCATCAGCTGCGGCAGCTCGGCCGTCGCATCGCCCGACAGCACCGCGCGCACCGCGCCATCCTCCAGCTGCGGGTCGTCCAGAATGCCCGAATAGGCCTTGATCGTCGTGCCCCCCACCAGGCCCTTAACCAGCGTGAACACGCTGCTGCTGCGCAACCAGTGCGCATCTTTCTCGGGCACATCCACATGGATGCGCACCGTGCCATCGGGCGCCAGCTCGATCTTGCTGACCTTGCCAATCGCAAAGCCGGAGAAAGTCATGTCCAGACCGATGGAGACACCCTCGGAATCATCGGCCGTCAGGATCAGCGACTGCTTGGGCTCGAAGACGCCGCGCGCATACATCAGATAAAAGGCCGAGCCCAGGATCAGCAGCAGGGTAAACAGCAGCAATGCCCCGGCCTTGCGCTCCAGATGCGGCACCGGCGTCAGGCCATCGACGGCCACCCCATCGACCACCGCCGCACGCCGTGCAGAGGCGGCAGAAGACGGCGGCGCAGGGCGGTCGGCAGAGTCGTGGGGTTCTGGTATTTGCATGTACCGCGATCTTACCCGGGCTGGCTGTCAGCTTCAAAAGAAAGCTGCAGGGGGTTGTTTTGAAAGGCAGACACTCACTTTCCAGCCCAGTCGCCCACGGCTTGCCCGGCGTTTGTTACACATTGCCGCTGCGCTAGCTCTTATACTGTACATATATACAGTTATTTGCCATGCCCAAACTCGATGCCCTGTCCTTGCCGCCCGCGGTGAACGCCCAGCTCTGGCGGGGCGATCACATGGTGCGCGCGCCGATGGCGGGCATCCCCACCGGCTGGGATGCACTCGATGCCGAGCTGCCTGGCAAGGGCTGGCCCAGCCAGTGCCTGACCGAGGTGCTGCAGCCCCAGGCCGGCACCTTGGAGTGGCGCCTGACCGGCCGAGGCCTGCAGCAGTGCCCAGCGCACAAGCCCGTCATCGCGCTGGGCCCGCCACTGCCGCCCCACGCCAGCGGGCTGGCCCAGAGCGGCCTGGCGCCCGGGCAGCTGGTATGGATACACAGCAGCCGCCCGCAAGACCAGCTCTGGGCGCTGGAGCAACTGCTCAAAGCCAATGCCGCAGCGGCCTTGCTGGCCTGGCTGCCCCAGGTGCAGCCCGAGCAGATACGCCGCCTGCAAATCAGTGCCCAGCAGTTTGAAGGGCCCGTCTTTGTCTTTCGACCCGAGAGCAGCCAGCACCAGGCCTCCGCCGCCCCGTTGCGGCTGCTGGTGCGCAGCAGCCAGCCGTGGTCACTGCAGCTGCAGCTGCTCAAACGCCGGGGCCCCGTGCACCAGGGCACGCTGGAGCTGCCTGCCGTGCCACCCAGCCTGCAAGCCGTGCTGCCCGCCCGGCTGTGGCCTGGCACCGTGCCGCTGCCCCAACCGGCCACCGCTGCCGTTTCCGTTTCATCCTCCAACACTGCCCTTAGCTTGCCATACCATGACACCGATCTGGGCCGCCCTGCTGCCCCACTTCCCCTGTCCCGCAGCCAGCGCGCGCGCCAGTCCAGCCTGCTCCACTGAAGCTGCCCACGCCACGCCCTTGGCCGATATGCAAGGCCTGGCGCTGTGGGCGCAGCAGTTCACGCCGCGCCTGGCCTGCGTGCCATCGGACACGGTTTTTGGCGATGCACTGGTGCTGGAGCTGTCGGCCAGCGAGCGCCTGTTTGGCGGCCGCCAGCCACTGGCCCGGCGCTTGCTGCGCGAGAGCCGCGAGCTGGGCGTGCAAGCCATCAGTTGGGCCCCCACCAGCCTGGCCGCGATTGCGCTGGCGCGCTGCGGTATCCGCCACGGCATGGGCCAGCCGCTGCCGCAGGTGCTGGCCCCTTTGCCGCTGCATGCCATCGATGCGGTGGCCCGGCATGCCGAGCTGCTGAGCCAGCTGGGCTGCCAGAGCCTGGGCGCCGTCCATGCACTGCCCCGGGGGGCGCTGGCCCGGCGCATGGATACCGGCATCCTGACCGCCCTCGACCAGGCCCATGGCCTGCTGCCCGACCGCTACTCCTGGATCAGCCTGCCTGCCCGTTTCGATGCCCGGCTGGAGCTGCCCATGCGCATCGACCAGGCCGATGCGCTGATGCAGGGTGCGCGCCACCTGCTGCTGCAGCTGTGCGGCTGGCTGGCGGCGCAGCGCGCAGGCGTGCGCAGCTTCCGGCTGCGCTGGTGCCACGATGCGATGCGCTCCCGCCATGTGGGCGATGGCGGCGAGCTGACCATCCACACCGCCAGCACCACGCGCGACCTGCAGCACCTGTGCCGCCTGCTGCAGGAGCACCTGGCCCATGTGGAACTGCAAGCCCCGGTGGGCGAGTTGAGCCTGCATGCCGATACGCCCGAAGCGCTGCAAGAGCGCAGCGCCAGCCTGCTGCCTGACAAAACCGCCGATGGCGAAAGCCTGGAGCAGGTGCTGGAACGCATCACCGCCCGCCTGGGTGCCGACCAGGTGCAGCGCCCGCTGCTGCGGCCCGACCACCGCCCCGAGTGGCAGGTGCAGTGGCTGCCCGCGCAACCCGCCACCAAGGCCAAGGCCGCCCCACCCGCTGCACAGCCCCATGTACCACTCCATGTGCCGCCCCTTGCCCAACCCAGCTTCTTGCTGCCCACGCCGCTGCAACTGCTGCAGGACAAGCAGAGCCGGCCGCTCTACCACGGCCCCTTGCAATTGCTGCTCGGCCCGCAACGCATTGAAGGCGGCTGGTGGCACCGCAGCCCCGGCTTTTTGCCGGTGAGCGATGCGGATGGAGACACCCACACCGACGAGGCTGCCCCCGATATCGATCACAGCAAAGACCCGCCCAAGCCCGCCCCCATCACCCAAACCGCCCACACCGCGCTGCGCGATTACTGGGTCGCCCACAGCCCGCATGCCGGCTTGCTGTGGATTTTCCACACCCGCTTGTCCGCCAACAGTGGCGCCTGGTTTTTGCATGGCCGCTTTGCCTGAGCAGCGCCGCACCCGTCTAGAGCCATGGCCACGCGTCCCACCCTCACCATCCCCCACTACGCCGAGCTGTGGTGCCTGAGCAATTTCAGCTTTCTGCGCGGCGCCAGCCACCCGCATGAGCTGGTCGAGCGCGCCCACGCCCAGGGCTACCGCGCGCTGGCCCTGACCGATGAATGCTCGCTCGCCGGCATCGTGCGTGCCCATGTCGCCGCGCGTGACTGCGGGCTGCCGCTGATCGTCGGCGCGCAGTTCGAGGTGCAGCCCAGCGATACGGCCGCACCCGCTTTCACCTTGGTGGCACTGGCCTGCAACCTGCATGGCTACGGCAACCTCTGCGCCCTCATCACCCAGCTGCGGCGCAAATCGCCCAAGGGCAGCTATGCGCTGGCGCAATCGGCCATCCACCCGCGCGCGCTGCAAGACTGCCTGCTGCTGCTGGCTCTCAGCCGCCAGGCCAGCCCAGCGCAAATCCAGGCCCAGGCCGCCTGGCTGCAGCAGCACTTTGCCGGCCGCTGCTGGCTGGCCGTGCAGCTGGACCGCAGCCTGGGCGACGAGGCCTGGCTGGCGCAGATGCGCGCAGCGGGCAGCAGCAGCGGCGCGCCGCTGGTAGCCGCCGGCAATGTGCACATGCATGTGCGCTCGCGCAAGCCCATGCAGGATGTGCTGACCGCCATCCGCCTGCGCACACCGCTGACCGACTGCGGCTACGCGCTGCAGCCCAATGCCGAGCAGCACCTGCGCAGCCGGCTGCGGCTGGCGCAGATGTACCCGCCCGATCTGCTGGAGGCCAGCTTGGGCATTGCAGCGCGCTGCCAGTTCTCGCTGACCGAGCTGCGCTACCAGTACCCCGACGAGGTGGTGCCACCCCAGCTCACACCGGCGGCCTACCTGCGCCAGCTCAGCTACGAAGGGGCGGCCCGCCGCTGGCCGCAAGGCACGCCGCCGAAAGTGCAGGCCACCCTGGAGAAAGAGCTGGCTCTCATCTCCGAGCTGCAGTACGAGCACTACTTTCTGACCGTCTACGACATCGTGCGCTTTGCCCGCAGCAAGGACATCCTCTGCCAGGGCCGGGGCTCGGCCGCCAACTCGGCGGTCTGCTATTGCCTGCACATCACCGAGGTCGATCCAGACAAGACCCGGGTGCTGTTCGAGCGCTTCATCAGCAAGGAGCGCAACGAGCCGCCCGATATCGATGTGGACTTCGAGCATGCCCGGCGCGAAGAGGTCATCCAGTACCTGTACAAGAAATACGGCCTGCACCGCGCCGGCCTCACCGCCGTGGTCATCCGCTACCGGCGCAAATCCGCGATCCGCGATGTGGCCAAGGCGCTGGGCTTTGCACTGCCCAGCATTGACCTGCTGGCACGCGACCATTCGCGCTGGGACGACGAGCTGCTGCGGACCGAAGCGCTGGCCCAGTGCGGCCTGCAGGCGGGCGACCTGGCCGTGCGCCAGCTGCAGGAGCTGGTCGAAACCCTGCGCGATTTTCCGCGCCACCTGTCCCAGCATGTGGGCGGCTTTGTGCTCACCCGGGGCCCGCTCTCGCGCATCGTGCCGATCGAGCGCGCCAGCATGGAGAACCGCACCGTCATCCAGTGGGACAAGGACGACCTCGATGCCGTCGGCCTGCTCAAGGTCGATGTGCTGGCGCTGGGCATGCTGACCGCGCTGCAAAAAATGCTGCACCTGGTGGGCGCACGCCAGGGCCGCAGCTTTGCGCTGGGCGATATCCCGCACGGCGACGAACCCACCTACGACATGATCTGCGCGGCCGACACGATCGGCGTCTTCCAGATCGAGAGCCGCGCCCAGATGAGCATGCTGCCACGCTTGCGGCCGCGAAAGTTCTACGACCTGGTGATCGAGGTCGCGCTGGTGCGGCCCGGCCCCATCCAGGGCGGCATGGTCCACCCCTATCTGCGCCGCCGCCAGGGGCTGGAGAAAGTGCAGTACGAAAGCGAGCTGCTGCGCCCGGCGCTTGAGCGCACCCTGGGCGTGCCCATCTTCCAGGAGCAGGTGATGCAGATCGCCATCGATGCGGCCGGCTTCAGCGCCGGCGAGGCCGACCAGCTGCGCCGCTCGATGGCGGCCTGGCGCCGCACCGGCAATCTGCAAAAGTACTACGACAAGATCATCAACGGCATGACCGGCAACGGCTACTCGCAGGCCTTTGCCGAGTCGATCTTTCAGCAGATCCAGGGCTTTTCGGAATACGGTTTCCCTGAAAGCCATGCCGCCAGCTTTGCGATCCTGGTGTACTTCAGCGCCTGGATCAAATGCCACTACCCGGCCGAGTTTCTGGTGGCCATGATCAACAGCCAGCCGCTGGGCTTTTACAGCAACAGCCAGCTGATCCAGGATGCCAAGCGCCATGGCGTGCAGGTACTGCCCGTCGATGTGATGCACAGCGGCATGGACTGCAGCACCGAGCCTTCCAGCGGCCCCTATCCCGCCGTGCGCCTGGGTCTGCGCCTGGTCAAACAGCTGCAGCAGACGCAGGCCGCGCGCCTGCTGCAGGCCCGCGAAGCCGCCCCCTTTGTCAGCGCCCAGGACCTGGCACGCCGCGCCCAGCTTGATGCCCCGGCGATGAAGTACCTGGCCGCCGCCGACGCACTGGCCAGCCTCGAAGGCCACCGCCGCAACCAGCTCTGGCAGGCCTCTGCGCCGCTGCACCACAGCCGCCTGCTGCGCGCCGCCCCCATCGACGAAGACGAACTACAGTTGCCCGCCGCCAGCGAGCAGGAAGACATCCACTGGGACTATGCCGCACTGGGCCTGAGCCTGCGCCGCCACCCCATGGCCTTGCTGCGCGAGCGCCTGCAGCGCCACCGCTTCCAAACCCAGGCAGAGCTGCGCGAAGCTCGCGACGGCAGCTGGGTGCGCGCCTGCGGCATCGTCACCCTGCGCCAGCAGCCGCCCACCGCCAAAGGCGTCATCTTCATCACCTTGGAAGACGAAACCGGCAACCTGCAAGTCATCTGCTGGCCCCACCTGCGCAGCGCCCAGCGCGACGCGCTGCTGCACGCCCAGTTCCTGGCCGTGCAAGGCCGCTGGCAGCGCAGCGGTGAGGTCGGCAACCTGATCGCGCACCAGCTGCGGGATGTGTCGGATTGGTTTGACAGCCTGCGGATTCGGAGCCGGGATTTTCGGTGAGTATTTTTTAATAATGCATGCGGCATCCCACCGCATATTTTCATCTTGACGACGTACAACGGTATTGAGAAATTCTCCGCGTGCTTTTTCAACATAACCCAGGGTATTCCCTTTCACTGATTTAAGCGATTGACAACAGGAATGGGCGGAAAGAAAATTTAAAGTTACATTTCCAAACAAAGTCCATCAAGGATTCTGGCCAAGTCATGACACCGATCTCAAAGTCCATCGCTGTATCAGCACTCTTCGTTTTCGGCACAGCGTCAAATGCACAGACGTTTGTCTCGGAGCCATTCAGAAGTGACCAGGCTGCCGCATGGTCTTTGTTGGGCTCAGCCAGGCTCACAGCGTCACCAACACCGTCTACGGCAGTAGGGGCAGACAATGACAGTGCAGGTAACGGCTGGCTCGAAATAACACCAAATGCGGGGAGCCAAATCGGGGCCGCAGTATTCAACTCCCCCGTTAGCAGTGCTGCCGGCCTGGATGTCGAATTTGATTACGCCATGTACCTATCGACCAACAATGGCGGCTCTCTGACACCGGCATTTGGTCAAGGAGATGGGTTCACGGTGTTCCTGATGGATGGAAGCCAAGCCGCCAATCTGGGACTCGGCGGCTCACAGCTGGGCTACAACACCATGCTGGGTGCCTATGTCGGTTTGGGATTTGACCGCTATGGTGGAGGTTTGGGAAATTCCGGCTTCGGCACATCGTCAAACCATCTGGGTATGCGTGGCTCCAGCAGCAGCAACCCGTGGCTGGGAGAGATGCCCTACAGCGGAAACCTATCTGCCAACCGATCCGCGCCCAAGCATGTTCGTGTGACGATCACGCCTGCACCCGATATCCGCTTGACGGTTTCCATCGATGGCGTCGAAATCTGGAGCAAAGATATTGTCATTGGCGGAACACCCATTAATGGCATCAATGCCGTCCCCGCAAGCTTCAAACTGGGACTGAGCGCATCAACCGGGGGGGCCAGCCAGAATCAACAGTTCCGGGATATGGTCATCACGGGCCTCACTCCGATAACGGCCGCCGACGACGAGTTCGTGGTGAATGGCGTGATCAACGACAGTGTTCGCCTCAATGACCTCCATGCCTTCAGCGATGCTGAATACACGCTTGTGTCTGCACCGGCACCATCGCAAGGCTACGTCTCCCTCAACCCTGACGGAAGCTTCAGCTTCACTCCGGCCGCCGGCTTTTCAGGTACTGGCTTCGAATACCAAGTCTGCGCCGGGCCCGGCGGAGCATTGCCATGCACACAGGCACAGGTGGTCTTGAAGCTTGCCGCAGCAACGGCACCGACCATCACCAGCGCAACGGCCAGCGACAAAACCATCACGTTGGCCATCGACCCGCCGGCCCCGTTGATGGCGGGAGTAAGCGTGTTGAACTATGACGTGCAATGCACCTCATCGGCGGGGAACATACAGGCACAGGCGGTAACTCCACCAGTGGCATTGAATGGGCTGGCCAATGGCGTCAGCTACTCCTGCCAGGCCGTGGCCCACCTCTCCAACGGCGAAACCACGCCCCCATCGTCAGCCGTTGAGGTGACGCCCCGAGCCCCCACACCCCAAGCGGTCCCGGTGCTCAACCAATGGCTCGTGGCTTTGCTGAGTGCAGCATTGGCGGCCGTGGGCTGGTTTGGCGCACGCCGATCACATCGAAAGCATCCATCGGCCTAAGGCCAGACGTTTTTTGGGTACTGGTAAAGGGCCACAGCCGGCACTAAAGCGCGCATGGGCTACAGAAACCAACCAAGCCGTGCCCACTATCCGGCGGGGCACGGCCTTTTTTAAAAACGGGAGCTGTTGTGCTGGCCTTGTCAGGCCGGAGGCAACAAACAGCTTCAATACGGGCTCGCCGTAGGCCGCATGATGATCTCGCTGGTATCCACATCCGCCGGCTGCGAGATCGCAAAATGGATGGCCCGTGCGATCGCCGATGCGCTGATTGCCACCTTGCGAAACTCCTTCATCTCTTCGCGGCCAGCGGCATCCGTGATGGTTTCCGCCAACTCCGACTCCGTCACCCCGGGGCTGATCGTGGTCACGCGGATGTCGCTGCTTTCCTGCCGCAGCCCTTCCGAGATGGCCCATACCGCGTACTTGGTCGCGCAGTAAACGGCGGCAGTGGGCGACACCGCATGCGCACCGATGGAGGCAATGTTCACGACATGCCCAAAGCCCTGCTGGCGCATGGTGGGCAACACCGCCGCAATGCCGTGCAGCACACCGCGAATGTTCACATCAATCATCCAGTCCCACTCGTCCACCCGCAATGCGACAAGCGGTGACAAGGGCATCACGCCGGCGTTGTTGATGATGGCGTCGATGCGCCCATGGCGATTCAGCGCATGGTCCGCAAAGGCCTGCAGCTGCGCACGCTGGGTGACATCCAGCGCCAGCGCTTCGGCCACACCGCCTGCGTTCTGAATATCGGCCACGATCTGGTCCAGTTTGTCGACCCGGCGGGCGCCGAGCACAACGGTGGCGCCGTGCGCGGCCAGCAGCTTGGCGGTGGCTTCACCGATACCGCTGCTGGCACCGGTGATCAAAATGACTTTGTCGAGCAAGTTTTTCATGGAGAACTTTCTGCAATGGCGTTGGAAAGTTCAAACTGTAGGCAGCTTGTCTTGATCAGAGAAGTGCACCAATGCTGCACAATTTGGTTAGACTTTCTAACCAATGAAAGACGAACTTCACTTGCTCCACTGCTTTTTGGCGGTGGCCAACGCACAAAACTTCCGTGCAGCGGCCGACCAGCTCGGCGTGACGCGCTCTGCCGTCAGCCAGGCCATGCGCAAGCTGGAAGACCAACTGGGCATTGCGCTGGTCCACCGCACCACCCGCCATGTGCGCCTGACCGAGGCTGGCCAGACGCTGCACCAGCAAATCAGCGGCCCCTTGGCCGCCGTACAGGTGGCGCTTGAAGAAGTATCTGAAGAAGGCCCGGCGCGCGGGCTGCTGCGCGTGGCGGTCACCTCCATCGCCGAGCGCTTTCTGTCCGGCCCCTTGATCAGCACCTTTGCCGCCGCCCACCCGCATATCACCTTGGATGTCACCGTCACCGATGACGAATCCGACATCATCGCCGGTGGCTTCGATGCCGGCCTGCGCCTCGGTGAAGTCATTGAGCAGGACATGATCGCCATCCCGCTGACGGGGCCGCAACGCCAGGTGGTCGTCGCCACCCCTGCCTACCTGTCCGCACACGGAACGCCCCAGCACCCCCATGACCTGCTGGGCCACCGCTGCATCGGCTGGCGCGCCGAGCTGGAGCTCGCCCCCTACCGCTGGGAATTCCAGGAAAACGGCCGCGATTTCAGCCTCGCGGTCGCCCCCCGTGTCACCACCAATGACATGCTGCTGATGGTGCGCACCGCGCTGGCCAATGGCGGCATCACCATCGGCATGGAAGAGACCTTTGCACCCTACCTGGAACGCGGCGAGCTGGTCTCGGTGCTGGACCGCTACCTGCCCTACTTTCCTGGCTTTTACCTCTACTACCCCAACCGCAGAAACCAGCCGCGCAAGCTGCGGGCCTTGGTGGAGCATGTCAAAGGGTCGGCGACGAAGGCTGGGTCTTTGCCCGCTTCTACGGCAACTTGAGCGGAAAAGCGAGCAAGCGGCATGCTGCTGAGGTTCATCCCCAGTGGCTGGCTGAGCAATACTTCTGGCTCCGCTGCGGCAAATTCTGCCAATTTCTCGCATATCGTCCAAAAGATGTGTGAGATTGATATCGCAGTCTGTGAAATCCAATCGTGATCCTCAGTGCAGGGCAGGCATTGATCGAAATTACGGAGACAGCCAACGGCGCGTACTGGCAAGGCTTTCAGTGTAGTTAAGCGTGGCAAATTTCATGAGAGGCATATAGCTCATGCTATGCGACGCAGATCAATTATCAATAACCACGAATAATGGTAAGAAAGTTTTTTTCGGCCTCTGCCAGAGAACACGCAAATATTTCTCTACATTCAACAACTTGGCCATTTTTCAGATATACGATAGGCTTGCGCCACTTTTCGAGGGCGGCATGAATCTCAAATTCACATTTTCCTGCACACTTCTCAATTTTAATGCTCCGCTTTATCTCCCAGTCGTTTACATCTCCGTAGGAACTGGTTTGTAGCCAAGTGAGTCGACCGTAAGGATCAACCTCGCTAAAACCTACCTTGACGAATCCATTTTGCTCAGAGTGAGCAAGGTATACATAACCAGCGGCAGAACTACGTAGTTGATAAGCAATTTTCGAGGTATCACATTGGATACAATGCCCTGCCTTACTACGCAAGGTATGACCAGCAGCTCTACAAGGAGCTCCTCCATAGTAGAACTTATGGCCACTCTCGTTCATGAATGCATCACGAGCAGCTTTGGAAAGATGCCCTGCGTCGACCGCAAGAGAGAGAGATATACCCTGTGATTTCAGAAAGGCTAATTGTTCAGATGTTAGTTCTGACATGTTAAAACAACCTGTGATATGGCTCCTCAGAAGTTTGACACAGTTCGCTGAGCTAGATCGGAAACGTGCGAACATCTCAAACATATATTGAAGCCTTGAGTGGTAACTAGTAACCGTCAAAAGACTTGACTAACGTCCCTCCGCTTCGACTTGCGAAAGTGCCCTCGCCTTTTTTCCACGCATCCGAGTCAGAGTCAGTAAGCTGCGCGCCCACAATGAACTTCAAAACACTGAGGGGACGAGACCCAACTACTGATGGCGCAAGATAGAGATGTCGAGGACTCAGCTCCCACTCCATTCAACGCATTCCACATCTTGGCCGCCACATCCTTCCAGTGTGCCACCCTCGCCTCGGTATGCCGGCCCGGCCCCGGCCGCTGTATTGCGCGGGTGAAAGCAGCTGGAGGGCCTGGCTGATGAGCTTGTCGGTGTATTCCTTGTCGCCCATGACTTTCAGGCAGGCCGTCTGGAACCTATTCAGCGCTTCTGAAGACATGCCTTTGGGCGCGTAGACACCGTAACAGGTGCTTGCTTCAAAGCCTGGCAGCGCGCTCACATCCAACGTGGGCATGCTGTGGCAAGCGCGGTGTTAGTCAGGTCGTCCATGCTATCGGCTTGGCCGCCGATTGTCCTTGACCGAGTGCTCCGTGCAGACCATCAGAACCAAGCCGCATCGGGAAACCTCATCCTGCCACTCCTCACACCCGCACCGCCACCGCAGCATCCTTGAAAACCGGCGTCTGCCCCACAGCAGCCATACGTCCAGCGGGCAGCTGCAGGGCTTCGCGTATCGATGCGCGTTGCGCCCGCGCATGGGCTTCGAGGGGCCAGGCGAGGACGGCGTCCAGCGATGGCGCTCCGGTGCGCAGGCTTACGGGGCCGCTCACGAAATGGCCTGACCCCGGCGCGGTCTCGTTGAGCTGAAGGTCCACCGAAGGGTCGGTACAAGCCTCCGCGCCGTGGGGCGAGAGCAGCAGCAGCGGGGGCTTGCCGGGGATATCGGTGGGCAGCGTGAGCGGGCCGCCGATATGGGTGTAGACGGGGTCCTCTATGCGCACGATGCGGTCGGCATCCACATAGCGGCCGCCTTCGGTATCGCCAATCAGCGCGTCCATGGGCCAGCTGTCCCAGAGCGAGGAGACCAGGCACAAATAGTCGGCAGCGCTGGCGGGAGAGGCCGCATCCTCGGGCCGAAACCAGCCGGCGGTGGGCGCATCTGCGTGCAAGGCCAGGCCGATGCGCGGGCCATGCAGTGCGTTGAGCGTCGAGAGGTTGCGTGCCAGATTGATGGGGTGCTGCTGCGCGGGATGGGCACTGGCAATGAAGCGGCTGCTGCGCGTAAAGGCGAGCAGGAAGGACAGCGCCACCGAGGTATCCCGCGCGCTGGCGGCCGCTGCGCCCAGGCCCAGTGCGTAGGCTGCAACCGGCAGGGCATCCAAGGCCTTGCCCAGTGCGGTGGCAGGCGCGCCGCCGCCGGCGAGGGTGATGAGAATGTCTTCCAGCGCCTGGCCGGAAAGGTCCAACACGGTGTGTACCGTCATGCAGAAAGCTCCTGAAGGCGTTGGGCGAAAGCAAGGGGGGTGGCCACTGGCTCGGGCGGCACAATGCCGCGCTGGCGCAGCACGGGCATGGCATGGTCCACGAACTCGCGCAGCCCGATGGGGTTGGCGTCGAACAGCAGGTTGAAGCCATCGGCGGCACCGCCGCGCCACCAGCGCTCAGCCACATCGGCAAACTGCTCGGGCGTGCCCACAAAGAACTGGTGACCAAACCCGGAAAAATGCCGGATGAGCTGACCGATCTTGAGGCCGTTGGCCACACCATAGGCGGTGATGGATTTGCGAAAACCCGCAGAACCACGCTCCGTGGAGCCGGCCAGTTGTTCCAGGGCCGAGGCCGGGGCCTGCGGATCGAGCCGGTCAGCGGGAATGTCGAGCAGGCTGGAGAAACGCTGCAGCACATAGTCCTTGGGGCCACGCTGGTGCACACGCTGAAAGCGCGCCTCGGCCTCCGCTTGCGTAGAGCCGATCACCAGATGCACGCCGGGCAGCACCACGGGCGGCCGGCGGCCGGACTCGCGCGCCATCGCATGCAGCTCCACCCGGTTTTTGCGTGCCACCTCGAACACCGTCTCGGCGGAGAACACGGCATCGGCGCTTTGCGCGGCAAGGCGCCGGCCCTGCTCCGATCCACCGGCCTGCACGATGAGCGGGCGCACCTGTGTGCTGAAGCGCGCTGCTGCCCCCTGGGTGGGCAATTCATCGCGCTTGAGTGAATACTGAAAGCGCTCGCCCGAGTGGTGGAAATCCTTGCCCTCGCGCACGGCATCCAGGTAGTGGGCATAAACCTGCAGAAACTCGGTGGCGCGGGCATAGCGGTCGGCGCGCTCCGGTGTTTGGGGCACCTTGAAGTCCTGGGCGGAAAGCTCAGGCAAGCCCGTCACCACATTCCAGCCAAACCGGCCTTGCGACAGCAGGTTGTAGTCCAGCAGGCGGCTGGCAAGCTCCACCGGATCGTTCGAACCTGTGGACACCGTGGCGATCACGCCCAGCCGGCTGGTCTCCGCGAGCACCACAGCCAGCGTGGCCAGCGGCTCCACCATGCGGTTGGGGCGGATGGCCGGGTTGGACGACAACCCCGGCCCATCGGCCAGAAAGATGCCGTCAAGCCCGCCGTCTTCGGCGGTGCGGGCCACGGTGCGCCAGAACGCTTCGCTCAGGTTGTCACGGGGGCCGGTGCCCGGCGCACGCCAGGCGCCCGCGTCCGTGCCGAAGTCGTAGATGTTGGCATTGAGGATGAAGCTGCTCATGGCCGCGCCTCCACTGCCAGCGTTTGCGTTTGCGTTTGCGCTGGCGCTGCGGCATTGGCCGGTGCTCCAGCTGCGGTGCCGGCATACCAGATGGTCGGCAGCGGAACGCCGTTGAGCGCCTCATTGCCCAGCACACGTGCCTTCTGCGGCGACGGGTTGTGCGATGCCAGTGTGCGTGCATTGCGCCAGTGCCGATCCAGCCCACGCGCGGCCACCACCATGGAGCCGCCGCCGATATCAAACAGCGCCTGCGTCGCGTCGAGAACCAATGCGGGCAACACCACCTGCAGCTGCGTGACGGCGCGATGCCCATCCGCATACGGATCGCCCAACGCATTGTCGCGGGGCGTCTGCAGCTGCAGCGCAGCGGAGCGCACTGCGAGCAAGGCGGTGCCCGCCACCGCCTCCAGGCGGCCGACCTGCTCCTGCACCAAGGGGTCGTCGGCAGGCACCGAGGCGGCTGCATGGCTGAAGTGGCGCTTGCGGCCATGCAGCCACGCGGCAGCATCTTCAAAGGCGCGAATGGCAATGCCGGTGAGCGTAGCCAGGTGCGTGAGCTGGGCCATCGCGTCCTGCAAGCCAGAAGGCGTGTCTTCCGAGCGCGCTCGCGGCCGCACACGGGCGGGATCGACCAGCACCTGCTCGAACTGCATCGTGCCGCTCATGGTCAGGCGCTGACCGACACCGTCCCAGTCATCCACCACGGTCACGCCCTGGTCTTCAAGGGCCACGGTGGCAAGGATGTGTGTGCCTTCGGTGTCGGCTGCGAACACGTTGACCCAGTCGGCATAGCCCGCCCCCGTGGTGTAGAACTTCGAGCCGTTCAGACGCAGACGGCCCTGACCATCAGGCGCAACCGTGGTGCCGACAGCGCCCACGGCGACAGGGCCGATCTCGGTGGTCGCGCTCGCAAAGAGCTTGCCGCCCGCCACCTCGGCAACGCCAAAGGCATTGCCCGGCAGCTCGGGGTGGCGCACAAGATGCTCCACGTAGAGGAAATGAGACCGCAGGCTCTGCGCAGCGCTCGAGTCGGCGCGCGCCAGAGCGATCAGCAAGTCCACGTTCTGCGCATAGCTCCATCCCAGCCCGCCCTGCGCCGTAGCCAAACGTGCAGAAGTCACGCCGAGCTCGGCCAGCGCTCGCAGCTCTTTTGCCAGGGAGCCGCCATCCCGATCGCGCCCGGCCGCACGGTCCCCCAAAGTCTCCAACACCGCATCGACCCTGGGGGCCAGCGAAGGCGGCAGACCCAATGCCTGCGCGGTAAACAAAGGGGCGAAGCGAAAAGAAGATTGAAGCGCCGAGGTCACGAGAACTCTCCATCAAGAAAGCGAAGATTGATATGCATAAATCGAATAACGAAAAAGATTTTTATACATGATACTAGTAGTACTTCAAAATTGATACGAATAAATTCTTCTAATGACTTACGAAAAAGCACCTCAACACTTCACGGCTCCGGTGTCGCGCAGACTGGCTTTGACGCTGGGCGGGGGCCTGGTCGGTCTGGTTCTGGCTGCGTGCTCCAAGACGGAACCGGCGCCCGCCTCCACGGCTTCCGCAGCGGGCGCATCCGCTGCTCCGGCCGCACAGGCCGAGCCGGTGCGCGGTGGCCAGCTCGTGGTCGCCATCCGTGCCGAGCCCGCTCAGCTCAATCCGCTGGTGGACCAGGGCTCGGGCGCGCATTCGGTGCGCCCGGCGCTGGATTCCCTGGTCTGGGACAACGGCGACGGCACGCACGCGCCGTGGCTGGCATCGAGCTGGGAGGTGTCGGACGACGCCACCACCTACGTCTTCCACCTGCGCAAGGATGTGCATTTTCACGACGGCACGCCCTTCAACGCGGCGGCCGTCAATGCCAACTTTGACTATGTCAACAACCCGGCCAACAAGTCGACCGGCTCCACCGCCAAGCTCAAGCCGGTGGCGACGGTCATCGACGAATACACCGTGTCGGTGAAGCTGGGCACGCCCGAGTCGAGCTTTCTCACGTTGATTGCCGCGCCCTACTTCGGTATTCTTTCGAAGCAGCAGATCGAACAGGACCCCAAGTCGCTGGCCACCAAGCTCATCGGCACCGGCCCCTTCAAGTTCGACAGCTGGGTCAAGGGCCAGAGCCTGACCTATGTGCGCAACGACGACTACCAATGGGCCCCCGCGCAGTTCCACGCTGGCGCTGCCTACCTGGACAGCGTCAAGTACGTCTTCCTGCCCGAAGACCAGACGCGCTACAACGCGCTGACCACCAAGGAAGCGCATGTAGTGGACTACATCGCCCCCGAATATGCCAAGAGCGTGAAGCAAAGCGCGGATTACCAAAACGAGGAATTCCTGCTCCCCGGCGTGGGCTACAGCCTGCATTTCAACACCCGCCGCGCGCCTTTCGACAAGCTCGAAGTGCGCCAGGCCCTGCTGCATGGCCTGAACCGCGAAGAAATCGTTGCCAGCGCCACCTTCGGCGCCTATCCGGTGCAGGAATACCTGGCCAGCACAACGCCCGACTTCAACAAGGAGTTGAAGAACAAGATCCGCTACGACGCGGACAAGGCCAATCGCCTGCTGGACGAAGCGGGCTGGAGCACGCGCGATGCGCAAGGCTACCGCAGCAAGGAGGGCCAGCGCCTGAGCGCCTCCATCCCCTACGCGGACAACGACCAGCTGGCACAGCGCACGTTGGAGCAGGTGCAGATCGATGCGCGCAAGCTCGGCTTCGAGATCAAGCTGCAGCCTGTCACCGATCTGCCCGAACGCCTCTACAACGGCAACTATGGCCTGCTGGGCACGTTCCAGTCCGAAGCCACCGGCATGCAGCTGTGGCGCCTCTACGGCAGCGACAACATCAGCGATGGCAGCACCGTGGGCTCCAACGCCTCGTTCCTGAGCATTCCCGAGCTTGACGCCCTGCTGGCCAAGGCGCGGGCATCGGGCAAGTCACCCGACCGCGCCCGCTACTACGCCCAAGCGCAGGAGATACTGCCCAACTACGCGCCCTCGGTGCCGCTGTACTCGCGTGCCCGCCTCGTCGCCATTCAGAAGAACGTGCATGGCGTGGCCTGGGACAAGGCCTGGCCGCAGCCCTACCTGTTCGATGCCTGGATCGGAAAGTAAGCGGTGACGCCCGCCTCGCTGCGCCCTCTCTCCCGCCGGGTCCTCCACCGTGTGGGCCTGAGCGCGCTCACCGTGCTGGGGGCCATCACCGCAGCGTTTTTCGCGCTCAGACTGGTGCCGGTGGATCCGGCCTTTGTCATCGCAGGCGCAGGGGGTGACGCCGTGGCCATCACGGCCGAAGTGCTGGCCGCCATCCGCAAGGAATACCATCTGGACGAGCCGCTGGTGATGCAGTACCTGTTCTACCTGTCGCGCCTGGTGCAGGGTGACATGGGCATGTCCTATGTGCAGGAGCAGCCCGTTGCCACCTTGATTGCCGAGCAGGCCCGTCCCACCTTGGCACTGGCCAGCCTGGCCTGCGGCCTGGCGGTGCTGCTATCGCTGGCCGTGGGCATTCTGAGCGCCGGGCGCCGCCGCACCAGTGCCATCGCCGGCGCCGTGGAACTGGTGCTCGCCTCCACGCCCGTGTTCTGGATCGGCTTTCTGCTGATGCTGCTGTTCACCGTGCACTGGCAGCTGTTCCCCTTGCTGGATACCGGGGGTCTGCGCTCGCTCATCCTGCCTGCGCTGACCATTGCCCTGCCCACAGCTGCACCGCTCGCACAGGTGCTGCGCCGCTCCATGGACGATGTGCTGGAGCAGCCCTTCATCACCACGGCCCGCGCACGCGGGCTGTCGGTGCTGGCCACCAAGCTGCGGCATGGCCTGCGCCACGCGGTGATTCCCTACCTGACTATGGCCGGCTACAGCTTTGGCGCGCTGCTGGGTGGCGCCGCCATCACCGAAACCCTGTTTGGCCGCCCCGGCCTCGGCCGCCTGCTGGTCAATGCCGTCACCCGCCAGGACATGCCACTGGTGCTGGGCCTGGTGTCTCTCGCCACCCTGGCCTTTGTGGTCATGAACCTGCTGATCGACTTCGCTTACCTTCTTATCGACCACCGCCTGCAGACAGAGCCGCCGCAGCCATGAACCAGACGCTTTCGATCCCCCTTGATGCCCACCGCGGTCCTAACGCCCCGGGCATCCCAAGCACCCCCCACGCGCCTGCAGCGGCAGCCGCAGAACGTACAGAGCCCCGGTTTTCACGCTCACGCTGGCGCCTGCCGCGTGCGGGCACGGTGGCCGCCGCACTCGCGGTGGCGGTGCTTCTGTTGCTGCTGTGTGCGGTGATTGCTCCGAACCTGCTGGCTCCGGGCGATCCCCTCGCAGCCGACCGCAGCCAGCTGCTGCAGCCCCCCTCGCTGCACCACCCGATGGGAACGGACCAGATCGGCCGCGATGTCTACACGCGCGTGGTGCACGGCGCGCGGCCGTCCATTCTGCTGGGCCTGAGCGCGGTGACGCTGTCGCTCGCGGTGGGCACGGTGCTTGGCCTGCTGGCCGGGCTCACGCAGCGCGTGGTGCCCACGGTGGTCATGCGGATCACCGATATCGGGGCCGCGTTTCCGGAGTTGCTGCTCGCCGTGTTCATCGTCTCGCTGTTCGGCAGCGGCATCTTCAACGCGGCCATTGCCATCGGCATCGCCGGCATCCCCTACTACACCCGCATCGTGCGCGCCGAGACCTTGCGCGTGCGTTCGGCCAGCTACATCGAGGCCGCACAGGCACTGGGCCTGAGCCGTGCCGAGGTCGTGCTGCGCCATATCGTGCCCAATGCACTGCGGCCCCTGATCGTGGTGGCCACCATCGGCCTGAGCAGCGCCACGCTGGCGGGCGCTGCGCTGAGCTTCCTGGGGCTGGGCAACCCGCCGCCATCGCCCGAATGGGGCGCCATGCTCACGAATGCCCGCAACTTTCTCAGCATGGGCTGGTGGGCGGCAGTGTTCCCGGGGCTCGCCATCACCTTGTTCGTGATGAGCACCACCTGGCTAGGCCGCTGGCTGCAACAGCGTTCGGAGGGCCGCCTGTGACTACGCTGCCCAACACCCCGTCAGCGCCGCTGCTGCGCGTGCGCAACCTGGCGGTGGCGTTTGAAGAGCGCGGCCGCTTGCGCCAGGCCGTATCGGGCCTGAGCTTTGAGCTGCAGCCAGGCCAGTGCGTCGCGCTGGTGGGGGAATCCGGTTCCGGCAAAAGCGTGAGCGCGCGCTGCCTGGTGGGGCTCAATGGCCCGAACGCCCGCATCACCGCCGATGCGCTGGAGATCGACGGCCAGAATGCGCTGCGCCTGGGTGAGCGGCAGTGGCGCAGCCTGCGCGGCCGCAAGGTCGGCTACATCCTGCAGGATGCGCTGGTCTCGCTGGACCCGTTGCGCACCATTGGGCAGGAACTGCAGGAAGCCATCCGCGCGACCGGATCCGCTACACGCGAGCAGGAGCACGCGCGGGCCCTGGAACTGCTCACCCGGGCCCACATGCCCGATCCGGCGACACGCATCCACGAATACCCCAGCCAGCTCTCGGGCGGGCTGCGCCAGCGTGCACTGATCGCCACCGCCATTGCCGGCAACCCGCCCATCCTGATTGCCGACGAGCCCACCACGGCGCTCGATGTGTCAGTGCAAAAGGAAATCCTCGCGCTCTTTGGCGAGCTCAAGCGCCAGGGCATTGCGCTCATCCTCATCAGCCATGATCTGGGCGTGGTGTCGCAGCTGGCCGACCAGGTGCTGGTGCTGCGCCAGGGACAGGTGGTGGAGAGCGGCCCGGCGGACCAGGTGCTGAGCCAACCGAGGCACGCCTACACGCGAAGCCTGATGGCCGCCATCCCCCGGCTTGATGATCCGGCGCCCGCCACTGCGACGGGCCATGCGCCGGTGCTGCTGCGCGCCGTCCATATCCGCCAGCGCTTTGCCGGGCGTGATGCCCTGCGCGGTGTGGACATTGAACTGCGCCACGGCCGCACGCTGGGGCTGGTAGGGGAATCGGGCTCAGGCAAGACCACGCTGGCCCGCATCGTGGCCGGCCTGCAAAGCGCGACTGAAGGGCAAATCCACGCGGATACGCTGCGTGCCCCACCGCCGCGCAGCCGCGCACGGCCCATTCAGTTTGTGCACCAGGATCCGCTGTCTGCCTTTGACCCGCGCTACACCGTGGGCCGCGTGCTGGCAGAGGCGCAGTGGCTGCGCTTTGGCCGCGAGCCCGCCGCGCGCAGTGACGAACGCGTAGCCCAGTGGCTGCACAAGGTGGGGCTCGATCCCGCGCTGGCCGCGCGCAGGCCGCTGACGCTGTCGGGCGGGCAGCGCCAGCGCGTGGCCATTGCCCGGGCGCTGGCGACCGAGCCGCAGATCGTGGTGCTGGATGAGCCCGTCTCCGCACTCGATGTGTCGGTGCAGAAGCAGATTCTCAACCTGATCACCGCACTGCAGCGTGAAACCGGCGTGGCCATGCTCTTCATCTCGCACGATCTGGGCGTTATCCGCCAGGTGAGCCACGATGTGGCCGTACTGCGCCATGGCGAACTGCGCGAGTACGGCGATGCGCGCCAGGTGCTGGAGCGCCCCCGGGACGACTACACGCGCCAGCTCATTGCGTCCGTTCCGCCTCTGGGCATGGCGCCCCTCGCGGCATCAGCGCAATGAACGAGCGGAGCCCCGCACCACCAGGTGCGGGGGCTGCAGCGGCTCGGGCGCCTGCGGCACGGCCGCATCCAGCGTCATCAGCAGCGCTGCGGCACGGCCGATGGCCGTGGCATTCTGGTGCACCGTGGTGAGGCCGGGCGAGAGCAGTTCGGCAAACACCGCATCGTCGTAGCCCACGACGGACAGATCACCGGGCACGGCAATGCCGCGCTCGTGCAATCCCTTGAGCACGCCCAAGGCCAGCATGTCATTGGTGCAGAAAACTGCGGTGATCGGGGGGTGCTGCTTCAGCAACTCCAGCAGCACATCCACGCTTTGCCGGCCCTCTTCTACCGTCATCGCCGTGCGGCTGATCTCATGGATACGCGCATCGGCCACACCCGCGAAGCCCGCATGAAAGCCGCGCGACCGGCTGGCACACCACGATATATCGGGCGAGCCATTGACCAATGCCAGCTCCCGGTGGCCGCCATCACGCAGATAGGCCGCTGCCAGCTCCGCCCCAGCGGCATGGTCCAGACTGATGGAGGGAAACTCGCCCTGCGGGTCTTCGCTGTCGAGCAGCACCACCTGGATACCCTTGGCCCGAAAACGGCGCAGCAGCGGCAGATTGGACGGCGTGGGCGCCACCAGAATGCCGCGCACACCCTGTGATTCAAACGACTGAAAAATCGCGCTCTCGGTCTCCGCATCCTCGTTGGAGCTGCCGATGATGAGCGGAATGCGCCCGGGCGCCGTCACCGTCTCGATGCCCTTGACCACCTCGCCCCAGAACGGATTGGCCACATCCAGCACCACCACGCCCAGTGCCTTGCCGATGCCGGACTTCAGCGCCCGGGCCGAGCTGTTCACGCTGTAACCATGGTCGGCCATCACCCGCTCGATGGCCGCCAGCGTGGCAGGCGCGACCAAATAGGGGCGGTTGATGGCATTGGAGACGGTGGCCTGGGACACGCCCACCAGGCGGCCAATGTCCTTGGACGTCAGCCGCACCACGCCGCCTTCTGGCAGCGGATGCTCGGCTGGGGAGGCCGGACAGAGATCGTCATCGGGGGGCGGTGGGGTCGGGGTCACGTCAGTGAGGATGGCGCAAGGCTGGAGGGGTGATCACTCCGAGTCTAAGGCTTTCCATCGCCGCGCGGGCACAGCGCATCCCCTCATTGGATGCCGCTGGGCACGGGCGGCTCGCCCGTCAGAAACCAGTAGCCCACATTGCGGGTCTTGTACTCTTCGGGGTTGTGCAAGGTATGCGTGCGCACATTGCGCCAGAAGCGGTCCAAGCCCAGCTCGTTCGATGTGGACCGGGTGCCCGTCACCTCGAAGATCTTGCTGGTCACCTCCAGCGCCGTATTGCCGGCAAAGGCATTGGCCGCCGCCAGCGGAATCGCGGCCTCGCCGCGCTCGGCGGCCGTCAACGCCTCGCCACGCGCCCACACCCGGTCCAGCACGCCGAGTGCCTGGTCGGCCAGCGCGGTCGCGGCCAGCGTGCGGGTGTACAGATCGCCATACACGCGCTTGACCCAGGGATCGTCCACATGCCGCTCCACGCCTGAATGCACCCAGGGGCGGCTGTCGTTGAGCGAGTAGGCGCGCGCCCGCAGCAGCGCACCCTGCGCGGTGCCCAGAAACACATTGAGCAGCACACTTTGCTGCACAAACGGAATCAGCGTGCGGTACGGAGCGCGCGGCGTGGCGCTGCGGCGCTCGTAGACCTCACCGGCTTCGACACGCACGTTCTCATAGCTGCAGGTGCCGCTGCCTGTCTGGCGCTGACCAAAGGCATCCCAATCGTCCAGCGCCTTCCATCCTGCGCGGCCTGCGGGGATGGCGGCATCGATGGTCTCACCGCTGTCCTCGTCCACCCAGGTGATATGCAGATGGTCTGCCACATGGCTGCCCGAAGTGTAAGGCTTGCTGCCATTCAGAACCCAGTGGTCACCCTGCCAGCGCCCCGTCAGGCTGCGCGCTCCGGCATTGGAATTGTTGGCCCAGAACCAGTTGCCCTCGGCCGAGGCCGCATACAGCTGCGCCGCCTGCTGGGGACTGCTGAGCACATGCGCAGAGTGCAACGACGATCCATGGTAGCCAAACAGATGCGCCACCGAGCTGTCAGCCTGGGCGAACTCGCGCACCACACGCAACGCGGTGGACCAGGGCTGGCCAGCGCCGCCGTGCTGCGCGGGAATGCCCAGCCGCAGCAAGCCACTGTCCTTGATCTGCTGATACTGCTCCAGCGGCTTTCCGCCTGCCTTGTCGCGTTCTATCGCATCGCGCGCAAAGAGATCACGCAGCTCAACAGCCTGGCGCAGGAAGGGGTTGGAGAGATCGGCTTGAAAAGTCATACCGACAATATAGCCACCGGGCGATGGGCGCTGCCGTTCTGCATAGACGAAATATGCATCTCCATATCTGAAATGCTTCCAACCAATTTTCTGGAGAGACAGGACACTTTGTAGTTTCAGGATGAACGCGTTGTCATTGCAATGGCTTCATCCCGGCCACTTCCACCTAGAGAGAATCAAGATGAACGCTCGCACACCTACCGCCTCGTCTGCGGTGGACACCAGCATTGGCAACCTGCAGATCCGACGTGTCGCGGGCACCCTCGGCGGCGAGGTACAGAACATCCAGCTCTCACCCGATCTGCCGGAGCAGACCATTGCCGACCTGACCCGCGCGCTGGTGACATACAAGGTGCTCTTCTTCCGTGGCCAGGGCCATCTCGATGACGCTTCCCACCAGGCTTTCGGCGCGCGGCTGGGCAAGACCGTCGCCCACCCCACCGTGCCCGCGCCATCAGGCACCAAGATCTTCGAACTCGATGCCTCCAAGGGTGGCGGCCGCGCGGACTCCTGGCACACCGATGTCACTTTCCTTGACGCCTTTCCCAAATACTCCGTGCTGCGCGGCGTGGTCATTCCGCCCTACGGCGGCGACACGGTGTGGGCCGACACCACGGCGGCCTACCGCAACCTGCCGCCCCAGCTCAAGGCCCTCGCCGACAGCCTCTGGGCGCTGCACAGCAACGACTACGACTACGGCGCCGAACGCACACAGGTGGACAGCAGCCGCCTCGACCACCAAACCAAGGTGTTCACCTCCGCCATCTATGAAACCGAACACCCCATCGTCCACGTGCACCCGGTATCGGGCGAACGCGGCCTGCTGCTCGGCCATTTTGTGCGCCGCATCCTGGGCGTCACCGGCAGCGAATCCGCCCGCATCTTCGAGCTGTTGCAGAACCGCGTGACGCGCCTGGAAAACACCGTTCGCTGGTCATGGCAGCAAGACGACGTCGCCATCTGGGACAACCGCTCCACCCAGCATTTCGCCATCAACGACTACGGCGACCAACCCCGCATCGTGCGCAGAGTCACCGTCCATGGCGACCCGGCGGTCTCCATCGATGGGCAGCACAGCCGCACCATTCGCCGCCCGGAGGCCTCCAGCCAGGAGACCCTGGACCGGCTGATTGCGACAACCGCCTAGTGCACCATGGCCGCCTGCGCGATGCACGGGTCGGCGGCGCCACGTCCATCCATGCCGAGCGATCTCGGGTGGCGATGCGGCTGCAGCGGATGAAGTAAGCACCGGCGCGCGTCATCGCGGCACGCCGATGCCGCGCGCCTGGCATCAACGGCTCAAGGCCGTTTCATGCAGGGAGTGCCAGCGTACGTCACCATCGGCGCAGTCCACAATCGCCGTCGCCCAGCGCGCCGTGGCGCTGCCGTTCAGATGGTGGGTCTCCTTGTAGCGCAGCGCCACGCTGCTGGCGGCTTGCCACACAGTGGCCACCTCGCTGATCTCAATGCGCAGCCCGGGCCGGCCGCCAGCGGCCTGCTGGAACATCGCAGCCACCTGCGGCAGCTGCACCACGGCACCCGCGGTGGTCACCATGCTGAAGCCTTCGGCAAACACGGGCATCAGCTGGCCCATGGCGGCCCGGGCCATGCCCGGCTCGCCGGCAAAAATGGTTTGGATCAGTTCGTGCACTGCGTGGACGCTGCGCTCGGCAGCCAGGGTATAGGTCTTATCCATGGTGGTTATGGTCTGCAGGCAAGCTGCGCAGTTGAAGAAGAGGAAACAGGCCCAGCAAGGCAGCGATGGCAAATGTGAGATGGTAGGCCTGGGGCGCCGGCCAGTGCTGGGCGAGCCCATTGAAAAGCATCAGCAGCAGCGCCGCCCCCACGCTGAAGGCCATTTGGCGGTTGATGTTCCACAGCACGCTGGCCTTGTGAGTCTGGGCGCCGTCAAAATCCATCAGCGCCGTGGTCTGCGCGGTGTTGGCGCCCAACCCGCCACCCATGCCCATCAGCGCATAGGCCAGGATGAGGACCGGCAGATCCAGATTGGAATCGACCGCCGCCAGCGCTGCAATGCCCAGGCTGTGTAGCAGCATCGCCAGCAGAAACAAGCGCCCTGCCCCCACCCGGTTGTAGAGGCGCCCGCACAGCAGCATGGTTGCCAGGGCCCCTGCGGCATACACCACCATGAAGCGCCCCGTTTGCGCGGCTCCCATATGGAGCAGGTCTTGCAGATAAAAGATATTGAGCAGGTTCACCCCGGTAAAAACGCCGGGGATCGCGTAGTACACCCAGATCGACAACGCGAGACGGGGGCTTTGGAGCAAACGCACATCCACAATGGCATCGGCCACCTGGCGGAAATGCCGGGCATAGAGGTAGGCGAACCCCAGCGCAGCCCCCACACAAGCCAGCGCCACCCCACCGGCTTGGCCCGCACCATAGAGCGACATGCCCAGCAGGGCACTGGCCAGCGCAGCGCTGATCAGCAGCAGACCAGGCAGATCCGGCCGGCTCTGCGCTGGCGAGGGCTCGTCGCGCAGCCACATCCAGGACAACGCAGCAGCAGCCAGCGCCAGCGGAATGTTGGCGTGAAAGACCCAGCGCCAGGACGCCTGGTCCACGATCCAGCCGCCCAGGCCGGGAGACAGTGCAGGCGCCAGCAGCGCCACCGCCATGACCAGAGTAGAGATACGGGCCCGCTCGCTGCCTTGGAAGCGGTTGAAGGTCATCGCCTGGCCCACGGGGATCAGCAGGCCGCCCGCCATGCCTTGCACAAAGCGCCAGCCCACCATCTGGCCAAAACTGCTGGCCTCGCCGCAGGCCCACACGGCCGCCGCAAAGACCAGCATCGATGCGGCCAGCAACCGCCGGGCACCCCAGCGGCTGGCCAGCCAGGGGCTGAGCGGAATGACCAGGGTCAGCCCCAGAATGTAGGCGTTCGCCACCCAGGCGCTGGCCGCGCTGCGGATCTCGAACGCGGCGGCCATGCGCGGCAAGGCCACGGCAGGCATGAAGATGTTGATGCAGTCAATGAAAAATCCCAGCAGGAACACGGAGGCAATGCGGTAGCGGTACGTCATCTTGGATCCCTTTGGCCCAGCATGGTAGGCAGCGCTGCACGGCCCGTCGATACCGCTATGCTTGAATCTTTGTTTGGCCAGATTGAACAATGAACCGCATCGCCCTCTCCACCCAGCTCCACCGCGTGCAGACCTTTCTGGCCGTTGTCGAGCTGGGCTCATTCACCAAGGCGGCTGATTACCTGTCCATCAGCAAGGCCATGGCCAGCCTGCATGTCAAAGCGCTGGAAGAGGTTCTGGCGGTGACGCTGCTGCTGCGCAGCACGCGCAGCATTGCGCTGACCGAAGCGGGCCAGGACTTCTACGATGCATTCAAGGAGCTGGTCGGCCAGCTGGAAAACAAGTTTGACAGGGCCATGCAGGGGCGCAAGCGGATCGCCGGCACCCTGCGCCTGAGCACCACCGGCGAATACGGCGAGCGCTTCATCCTGCCGCTGGTGGCCAAGTTTGCGCAGCAGTACCCGGCCCTCTCCATCCGCTACGACACCAACTCTTCGCTCAGCGACCTGATTGCCGAAAAGCTCGACCTGGTGGTGCGCCTGGGCAGCCTGGCCGATTCCGATTTCAAAAGCCGCAAACTGGACGACTACGACATCCTGCTCGTCGCCTCGCCCGCGTTGCTCAAAAAACATCCCGTGCGGCAGCCCGCGGATCTGGCCCAACGCCCCTGGATCGCCAACAGCAACCTCCAAAGCCCCACGCACTGGACCCTGCGCGGCCCCCAGAACAAGACCTCCGAGGTCAAAGGCAGCGCCGCCCACCAGGCCAACACCTCCGCCGCCATCCGCCTGATGGCGCTGTCGTCGATGGGCGTTGCGGTGCTGCCGGCCTGGTTGATTGAGCAGGACCTGCACAGCGGCGCATTGCAGCAGCTGCTGCCAGGCTACAGCCTGCCCCGCCAGTCGATCAGCGTCGTCTTCCCCAACAGCAACCACCTGCCGCCCAAGACCCGCGCCTTTATCGACTTTCTCAGCAAGCACCTGGGGCCCTCTGCAACACGCCCTGCGGGGGTCTGAGCGGGGGCCAGCGCGATCCGTGTCCATCCCGCTTGGCGAGGGTTTTGAAGAGAATGCCTAGAACAGCGGCGCACAGGCTAGACCCAGCCTGGCTCCTCAGGGCGGCCGTCATCGGGATCAATGCGTTAATCGGCATGGAAAAAGCCCTCTGAAGAGGGCTGGGCAATCAGGCGGCGCTGCGCCTTCTGGTGAAGAACGCGGCCACACCCATGGTCAGCATCGACAGCAGGCCGGTACCCCAGCCGGCCAGGCCTGGCACAGGGGTGGGTGTGCTGGGGTTGGGTGGTGTGATGACCTTGGCAGGAATGTGCAAGGTGACGGTGACAGGGTCGGCCGTGCAGGCAGGCGTAGGGGCCGACGTGTCGCAGACCCTGTACTGGAAAGTCACATCGCCGGAATACACCCCATCAGGGGTGTAGACCATTAACTCGGGGTGGCCCGCATCGGGGATGCTCAGCGCTCCGTACTGCGGAGCGCTCAGGAGCTGGACCGATGCCTTGTTGATGGTCGTGCCGCCGCCTTCCACATAGTCGTTGGTGGTGACATCGGGAATCGCAAAGGCATCCGAGATGTTGGGCAGCGTGTGCTCATCATCCACGCCCTTGACCACCTCGGTGGCGGGCACCTGAGAGGCGGTCACCAGGATATTGTCAAACCCGGCATAAGAGTTATCGGTTTCCAAGGCCCAAACCACACCCAGGCGCTGGGTAGCGCTGGTAAAGCCCATTGCGGCCATGTCCAGCGCATAGTGCATGGCATGCCAGTCATACGACAGGCCATCGGCCGAGGTGCTGGAAAACGAAAAGACTTCTGTACGCACAGCAGCGGCGGGCGCCCCGTTGATATTCACGATGGCATCGGATGCCGCGTTGTTTACCAAGCCCAGCGTATCGCCGGCTTCGAGCCGGAAGAAGCGGAACTTGACGCTGTAATCTTTGTTGGGGCGATTGACCCACAGCTTGTTGTAGAAGTCGGTGGGGCTCGCCGGATCTGCACCCGCCAATTGCACGGCAAGCCCCGACCAATCCATCGACAGATCCATGAACTGCTGACCTTGCGTCGGGAAGACCAAACCAATCGTTTCGATGTAGCTATAGTCCCCCGATTGGCGAACCATGCCGCCGGTGAACTGGTTGGCAGGCCGCAGAGCATCCGCATAACCCCTGCCCTGCCAAGCAGGTGAATGCGTTGCGTTGTCCGTCGGGTTGTTGATGGACTGGGTGCACAGGCGGTCAGCGGTATTGATCTGGCTGTAAATGAAGCCATTGGCCACATCGTCATAGTTCTGGGAGAAGGTGCCGTAGCTGCCGCTCAACGGGGTGCCGCCGCCATCCTGGCAGATTTCTGCGGCCAGTTGGGTGGGATTGGGCGTTTCAAAATCGTTCTGATACACCGTAATCAGCCCCTGGGCAAACAGGCTGGAAGTGGCAAGCAACATGGCCGAGGAAACAACGATGTTCCGGGCACTCCGCTGACGAGTCATATAACGTCCTTGGCAATGATGTTACGCACGATCAATACATTCGATCGAGCCAATAAAGCAAAAGATGAAGTCTATTTAGCAAAGGGCGACGAAATGCAAGACGAAGGTCAAAGAAAGTGAATCAACAGCAGTTAGCCGTCGCTTGTCGCGCGAAGAGAGCATGTGACATAGTGTAAATGTATTTATTTGTTTCCAACATAACCGGATCTCAGTCTGCAACAGGTCCCCTCAGAAAAAGCAGCACCGGCCTTTGACGACCGGTGGTGGATGGCGGGCAAACAGCAGTGGGTGAAGCCGTAACGGCCGTGGCGATCGGCGTCTCGATCCGCGCGTGTACCGGACGACCCAAAGGGCCCTGGCGTGGTTTGAACGCATGCGAGGGGTTTGGCTAGAATCTGCCCCTTTGCCCGCAAGCACAACTGCGGGCCACAACCGGGCAAAGGATGGAGATGCGCTATCTGGTGGTAGGCACAAGTGGTGCAGGCAAATCAACCCTCGCCCGAGCGCTGGCAGACCTGACGGCGTCCCGCTATATCGAGCTGGACGCGCTGTACTGGGGACCAGACTGGCAGGCCGTGCCGACGGAGCAATTCCGGCAGGGGGTGGCGCAGGCCACGCAAGGCGAGCGCTGGGTGGCCGATGGCAACTACAGCGATGTGCGCGATATCCTCTGGCCGCAAGCCACCCATGTCGTGTGGCTCAACTACAGCCGCTTCACGGTTTTCTCGCGCCTGCTCTGGCGCACGCTCCGGCACAGCATCACGCGCCAGCGCCTGTCGCACGGCAACCGGGAGTCGCTGGCGATGGCCTTGTTCTCCATGGATTCGATCCTGCTGTGGGCCTGGACCACCTATGCCAACAACCAGCGCAAGTTTGCGCTCTGCGCAATGATGCGCAATTTGCGCATCTGCAATGGCTGGAGATCCGCAAGCCTTCAGAGGCCGCACAGCTGCCCCAGACCATCGCGGCACCGCCACAGCACTGACCAAGCGCGGCACTGGCAAGCGCGGACGCCGCCGCGCACCGCCTTACTGCAACCCCAGGAACTTGAACGGCGCCGAAGGCTGGAAAGCCCCTGTCGCATCGCCGGCAAACGCATGGTTCTGGTTGGGGCCCAGATCCAGCTTCAGCACCTTGCCGGTGTCGCGGCTGAAGTTCAGCGCCTTCAGGTCCACCCAGAAGGTATTGGGCGTCAGCGCCGATTCAAAGAAATAGAGCTTGCGCTTGTGGTCGAACACGGTGCGCCAGCGCGTCGAGGAGATATTGGGCTGGTCCGGGGTCGTGATGCCATAGGGCACGGAGACATTGCGGATCACGCTGAACACGCTGGCCAGCGCCTTGTTGGGCTCCTGGTCCTGCGGCACGGCATTGACGTAGAAGGAGGCGCGCGCAAAACGGTCGGCAGCGCGGTTGGTGCCGGGCAGCATGACGGTGCCGCCAATCTGTTTCCAGTAGCTGTTCAGCGCCAGCTGCTCGTCAAAGGTGGGCGAGTTGGTCATCACCTGGTAGCTGCGGCTGTGGTGGATGACCTGGCGGCCGCCGATGTACTCGACGATGGCGCTGTCGCCACTGGCGTCCGACATCGACAGGTGCAAGGTGGTGAGCCGGTCTTCGCCGGGCACGTTGTCCGAGACGATGGTGAAGGGCTGCTGCTCCAGCGCCTTGACGGCCTCGGCCACGGTCGCAAAGTTGTCGAGCACATACTGCGCCCAGGCGGCAATCGTCAGGCCGGGCTTGCTCTTGTCATCAAATGCGGGGTACTGCGACTCGGCCAGCCACAGCAGGTTGGCGCTCAGCCCTGCTTCGTTGACGCCATCGGTGGTCGAGACGTCATAGCCCGAGGTCACCAGGCTGCCGTAACGCGAGGTCCAGCGCAGCGAGTTGGGCCCCGCCTGGCCCGTGCGCTCCATGCCACGCGGCAAGACCCAGAGGTTGCTGGTGATGTCGTTTTTCCAGTCCATCGAGCGCGCTGTGATGACCTGGTCGTTCGCACCCAGGTAGACCACCCGCGTGCAGGCGATGGCGCTGCTGATGCTGCTGATGCCCAGCACGCCCGCCAACATGGCCGCAGCCAGCTTGCGCGCAGTCGGCCGATTCATCTTGTTCGTCATTGGTCTCTCCCTCCCATCGCCAGATGGGCTCTGTCAGACAAGCCAGCGGGCCGCGCCTGCCGCACCGGGCAGGGGCGACCCGGCTGCGTGTTTACTGGGCGCTGGCCTTCCAGGTGCCGTCGGCCTGTTTGCAGAACCAGAACTGCCACTCCTCCTTGCGCTTGCCGGTGGGCCGGCTGGCTTCCACATTCAGCAGGCGGCAGGTATCGGCCTTCTGGGTCTGGCTGGTTTGCAGCGGGGTCAGTGCCATCTGCACCTGGCGCGAGCGCGGGCCGTGGCTGCTGGTCCATTGTGTGGTGCTTTTGTCAGCGGCATGGTTCAGCACATCGCCCACCGCCTTGCGCAGCGCGGGCACATCCTTGGCGGGAACGCTGGCGGTGATGGTCTGGTTCAGAAACGTCAGCGGCGCGGCAGAAGCGGCACAGGCCAGCCCCCCCAGAACGGTGGCCAGCACCAGGGCGGACAGGGGACGAGCAGCGGGCTTTTTCATGGTGGCATATCCTCTCATTGAATTTCTCGGTGCGGTCCTGCGCGGCTGGGCAGGCCTGCACAGCGAGCGTCCTCGGGACCGCGTTATCAGCGAGATGATCATATTCCATATAGCCTGATCCACCCACCCAATGAAGGCGATGAGGGCGTTCAGCAGCGCTGCCAGATCCTCCGCAGGATCCCGCCCTGCGCTGCGAACACATCAATGACTCGCGGGCCTGGGCGGTAGCGCGGCAAGGCAGCTTCACCAGGGTGGCCGGGCATCGCAAGTGCCGCTGCCGGTGTCCAGCGGCTGCGGGGTGGTCAGGCCAACCGGGGCAGGTGCCGGGCCACTGCAGCTCCCCTCTGCAGCGACCACTTCAGCGGGTTCCACTACCCGCACCTGCACCGCTTGAGGACTGCGACGCGCTTGGGCGGGATGTAGGGCCTTAGCAGCAGCGCTGACCCCGTCCATGCCACCGCAGCACGAGGCTTGCCAACAAGGCGATGCCAAGAAACAACGCAAATGATAATCATTTTCATATAAAATGGCATTTTTCAGGCGCCAGCAATAACAACACCTTGCCTTGAGCCTGCATCCTCCGCATGCAGCACGGGTCAGTAGCCAGCAGTCTTTCCTTCCCCTTTTGCATTCACTGGCTGGACCCTATGGCTTCTCGCACCTCTGACAAGGCGCAGCGCATGGCTGCGCGCGCCACTTCCACTTTCCAACCCTGTTGCCTGGCCGCTGCCGTGGCCGCGCTGGTATCCAGCGGTGCCTGGGCGCAGCAGGCCGCGCCGGAGCCGGCTGTGCCACTGGCACAGACGGAATCGACGATGCCGCAAGTCACGGTGCAGGCCAAGGCAGAAAAGGCCCCCGGCACGATCACCGTGATCTCCGGCGAGGAGCTGGAAAAAGCCAACAGCATGGCGGACATCTCGCGCTACCAGCCCCTGGTGTCGGCCCCCGGCACGGCATCGGGCACCAGCCGCAACCGCAGCAGCTTTGACCGCTCGGGCACCACCGGCTACAACATTCGCGGTATCGAAGGCAACCGCATCGGCATGGATGTGGACGGCATTGAAATGCCCGATGCGAGCACCCGCCCCTATGTCAGCCGCGCCGGCAACAACACCTTTGGCATTGGCCGCGACTTTATCGACCCGGAGATGTTCTCCTCGGTCGGTATCCAGTCGGGCACCACCACGGCCCGGCGCGCCGCTGGCGGCATTGGCGGTGCCGTCAGCTTCAAGACCAAGTCGGCCAGCGACTTTCTGCGCAATGGCAACACCAGCTACTTCGGTGGCAAGCTCGGCTTTGATTCCGCCGACCATTCCTGGAACGAAAGCATCACCGCAGCCGGCAAATCGGGCAGCCTCGATGGCCTGATCGCCTTCTCGCGCCGCGATGGCAAGGAGACGCAGAACAACAGCGCGCTGGGCATCAAGGCATCGCCGGAAGACTGGCATTCCAACGCGCTGCTGATGAAGGGCGGCCTGCAGATCGATGCCGAGAACCGCCTGGAGCTGTCCGCCGACCTGTACCGGCGCAGCAACCAGAACCAGTTCTATGGCTGGAGCAGCGACAACAGCACCATCACGCAAAACAATAGGCAGGACAGCGACACCAGCCGCAACACGCTGCAGCTGTCGCACCTGTGGACGCCCACCAACGCCGTGCTGGACCAGTTGGACACGCGCCTGTTCTTCCAGAACACCGATACCGAAGACGTGACCGACACCACGACGTTGGCGGGCGGCGCCACCACGCGCAACCTGTCGCAAAACAAGACCAAGGCCTGGGGCCTGTCGACGACCGGCGACAAGCACATCGGCCGCCATCGCATCAGCTTCGGCTTCAACGCGCAGGCGCAGAGCCAGGAGCGCCCCTGGAACGTGCCGGGCTACATGAAGCCACAGCCCGACACCGACACCACGCGCCTGGGTGCCTTCATCCAGGATGACATCGGTTTTGACGTCGGCGGCAAACGCCTGGGCGTGATTCCAGCGCTGCGCGTGGACCGGGTCCAGGTGGAGCCCAAGCATCTGGGCGATTTTGCCGAAGGTGCGCTGACCGAAGAGGCCGCCTCCAAGCTGTACAGCAACCTCAGCAGCACCATCTGGAGCCCGAGCCTGGGCCTGACCTATGCGCTGACGCCCCAATTCATCGCCTACGGCCAGTACAAGCGCAGTGGCCGTGCACCGACCGCTGGCGAGGTGTTTGGCTCCTGGAACATGGACCAGAACTATGCCGGCTCTGCCCAGTACGCACTGATCGGCAACAGCAACCTCAAGCAAGAGACCAGCAACGCCTTTGAGATCGGCGTCAAGGGCTCACCGGCGGACGGCGTGCTGTTCAATGCATCGACCTTCTACACGCGCTACAAGGATTTCATCGGCTACACCCGCTACACCCGCGCCAGCGCACCGGACAAGTTCAGCAATGTGCCGGCGCACATCGGCACCATCTACCAGGCCGAGAACCGCGACGAGGCCACGATCTATGGTCTGGAAATGAGCGCCCGCCTGGACCACGGCCAGTGGGCACCCGCCGTCAAGGGCCTGTACTCGACCTGGGCGCTGGGCCTGGCCCATGGCACCTCCAAGTCCTACTATGCCGGTGACAAGGACGTGCCGCTGGATACCATCCAGCCGCGCAAGGCCATCATCGGCGTGGGCTATGACGCGCCCATGCGCGCCTGGGGCGTGAACATGACCGGCACCTTTGTGGCCGGCAAGCAGGCCCAGGCCACCAACCGCGACAGCTACACCAATGCCGGCAGCAACCTTGCCGACTCCAGCATCGAGCAGTTCCGCGTGCCCGGCTATGCGCTGTTCGACCTGTCGGGCTACTGGCAGATCAACAAGAACGCCCGCCTCAACGTCGGCATCTACAACCTGACGGACAAGCGCTACTGGGATTACGCCAGCAGCCGCAGCCTGCAGCCCTCCGTCGCCAAGGACCAGCGCGACATCCAGCTGCTGACCAACCCGGGCCGCACCTACGCCGTCTCGTTGAACGTCAATTTCTAAGCTCATCTCCCACCAAGAAAGGACCCCGGCATGAACCGCTTTTCCGCCACCATGGCCGCACTCGCAGCCGCCGCGCTGCTGACGGCCTGCGCCAGCAACGACAGCAAGACCGCAGCCCCCGCCGCTGCTGCCAAGACCGCAGCCCAGGGCCCAGTCGCCCCCGTGGGCGGCCACGGCCACAATGCCTTCATCGGCAGCTATGACGCCAACCGTGACGGCGTCGTCACCCGTGAGGAATACGACACCCTGCGCAAGCAGCGCTTCGTCGCCGCCGACACCAACAACGATGGCTGGCTGAGCGAGGACGAATACGTGGCCGAGTTTGAAGGCCGCCTCAAGGCCCAATATGCTGCTGCAGGCAAGAAGCCCGACCAGCAGTACGAAGGCAGCATCAAGCAGGCCCATGTGCGTTTCCACATCCTCGATACCAACAAGGATGGCAAGCTGAGCCTCGAAGAAGAAATCGACATTGCCAACAAGACCTTCAAGAACGCCGACCGCAACGGCGACGGTGTGGTCAACGCAGCCGACATGGCAGGGCAGTAAACCATGCAAGCGCGCCATCTGTTTGCTGCGCTTGCGGCGACGTTCAGCCTGAGCGCCGCCCAGGCCCACATGCCCTTTCTGCTGCCCAGCGTGTTCGATGTGCAGCCCAAATCCACCATCAGTGTGGATGCGGGCTTTGCAGAAAAACTGTTCCTGTCCGAGGTCCAATTTGGCGACACGCCGTTCAGCGTCACCACGCCCTCGGGCACCACGCTGCCCTTTGGAGATGTGCACCAGTTCAAGACCCGCACGGTGGCGGAGCAAAAACTGCCTGACGAGAAAGGTACCTACCGCCTCTCCACTGGCCCGCGTCTGGGCGCCATCTTCCGCAGTTGGGAAGTGAACGGCAAAACCACCGTCGTGCGCGACCCCCAGGCCGCCATGCCCGAGGGTGGCGTGATGAAGCTGCACTACCAGTCACTGTCGGTCTCCGAGGCCTATGTCACCGCCGGTGCGCCCACCCCCACCAAGCCCTACGGCAAGGGGCTGGAGATCGTGCCCAGCACGCACCCCAGCGATGTGTTCGCCGCAGAGAGATTCAACTTTGCAGTGCACTTTGACGGCAAGCCGCTGGCAGACCACAAGGTCAGCATCTACCGATCGCCGATGGACCTGCAAGGCCAGAACAGCGTGGATGAGCTCAGCACCGATGCGCAGGGCGACATCAGCTGGACCCCAAGCAAACCGGGCATCTACATGGCGCTGGTACGCCACCGCGCCCCAGCCCCCGAAGGCGCTGCCGCGCCGACCTATGGCTACAACTACACGCTGACCTTCCGGGTGCTGGAGCAGTAGTGTTGCTCAGGGCTGTGGCACTCGCAGCGCTTGCTCCATCTCTTGCAAGCTCCCCGCAGGGCCACGGCCCGCCTTCCATCACCCATCACCAGTTGGCATCCGCCCTCCCCGGCGGGCGCTGCGGCGCGAACACCTCAACCAGGTGGTCCACCAGCGCCTTGGTCTTGGCGGGCAGATGGGCTCCGCCGTGGAACTGCAGATAGATATCGGCGGGCGGCAGCCGCCAATCCGGCAGCACCGGCAGCAGTTGACCCGCGCGCAGCAGTGGGCCGACCTCCCACTCCGAGCGCATCAGGATGCCGTGCCCCGCCAACGCCCAGGCGGTGGCCGACTCGCCATCGTTGGCGCTCAGCGGCCCCCTCACCTTCACCGTTTCTGTCTGTGTCCCGTTGCGCAGATGCCAGGTGCCAAACGCCTCGTCGCCCTCGCGGATAAAGAGGCAGGCATGGCGCGTCAGCGCTTGCGGTGACGATGGCGCGCCCCTGTCTTGCAGATAGCCTGGCGAGGCACAAAGCACACGGCGGTTGCGTGCCAGCACCCGGGCCGTCCAGCGCGAATCGGGCATATCGCCCATCCGAATGACCACATCGAAACGGTCCTGAGCGAGATCGGCAGGCCGGTCGCTCAGCTGCAGCTGTACCTCCACCTCTGGATAGCGGCGTGCAAACGTTCCCAGCGCTGGCGCAATATGCCGGCGCCCAAAGCCGAAGGTGGCATTGACCCGCAACAGGCCCTGCGGCACGGCGGCCGCCCCGCCAATGGCACGCTCCAGCGAACCCAGCTCGGAGAGCAGACGCGCACCCTCGACCAGGTAGCGCTCGCCCTCAGGCGTCAAGCCCATGCGGCGGGTGGTTCTTTGCATCAGCCGGGCACCCAATCGCGCTTCGAGCGCCGCCAGGCGCTTGCTGACGGCCGGGCCGGTGACACCGAGCTGCTGGGCCGCGCTGCGCATGCTGCCCTCTTTGCTGAGCAGCGCAAAAAAGGCGATGTCGGAAAATCCATCCATTCGTAACTCCAGCGACCGAAAGTCGTGCTCTGGCGCGCATTGTATATTTTCGCCTCAGCTGTGAGACTCGGAGCCATCAGTACACAGAGCTCCCCACATGCACCGCACCCTTTACCGCAAGCTGGTCGACGCCCATACCGTCGCCCAGCTCGATGCGCAGAACGTCCTGCTGTTCTGCGATCTGCACTTGATGAACGAGTACACCAGCCCCCAGGCCTTTGCCGGCCTGGACGAGCAAGGGCGCCAGGTGCTGATGCCCGGCCAGAACATGGCCGTGGTCAGCCACGTGATTCCGACCGACCCGGGCGTCATCCGCGTCATCCGCGATGCTGCGCCCGCGCTCCAGGCCAGCAACCTGCGCAAGAACTGCGAGCAGCATGGCATTCCCCTGTTCGGCACCCAGGATGCGCTGCAAGGCATCGAGCACGTGGTGGCGCCTGAGCACGGCATGGTCCGGCCCGGCATGGTGGTCATTTGCGGCGATTCGCACACGACGACCTACGGGGCATTGGGCGCGCTGGGCTTTGGCATCGGCACGTCGGAGGTCGAGCACGTACTGGCCACGCAAACCTTGGTGTACCGGCTCGCCAAGGACATGCGCATCCAGGTCGATGGCGTGCTGCCGCTGGGCACCACCGCCAAGGACCTGATCCTCATGGTCATCGGCCATATCGGCGCCCAGGGTGCGCGAGGCCATGTCATCGAGTTCTGCGGCACCGCATTCGATGCCATGTCGATCGAAGCGCGCTTTACCGTGTGCAATATGGCCGTCGAGGCAGGCGCCCGTGGCGCCTTGATCGCGCCCGACCAGGAGGCCGCAGACTATGTGCTTGCGCGCTCCGCAGACCTGAGTGGCGCCGTACAGCAGGCCGCCCTGCAGCACTGGGCCAGCCTGCGCAGCGATGCAGGCGCGGTGTTTGATGTGGAGCACCGTTTTGATGCCAGCGACGTGCCCCCGCATGTGACCTGGGGCACCAGCCCGGACCAGGTCGCGCCCGTTGGTGGCGCGGTTCCTGACCCGGCGATGCAGGCCCCTGGGCCCCTGCGCCGCAGTACCGAGCAGGCACTGCGCTACACCGGGCTCGCAGCAGGTATGCCGCTCGAAGGCATCGCCATCCAGCATGTCTTCATCGGCTCCTGCACCAACGCCCGCATGGAAGATCTGCGGGCCGTGGCCGAGGTGGTGCGCGGGCGCCAGGTGGCCCAGGGGGTCCGTGCGATGGTGGTCCCGGGCTCCGGCGCGGTCAAGCAACAGGCGGAAGCAGAAGGCATCGCCCGCCTGCTGCTGGATGCCGGCTTTGAATGGCGCGAACCGGGCTGCTCCATGTGCCTGGCGATGAACGGCGACATTCTGGCAGACGGTGTGCGCTGCGCCTCCACCACCAACCGCAATTTCGAGGGGCGCCAGGGACGCGGCGCCATCACCCACCTGATGAGCCCGGCCATGGCGGCTGCCGCCGCCATCACCGGCACCATTACCGACGTTCGGCGTCTGGAGACCCTGCATGCGTGAGCAACACATCCTGAGCGGCAAGATGGCCCCTCTGGCGATCGAGAACCTGGACACCGACCAAATCATGCCCAAGCAGTTTCTGCACGGCATCGACAAGGCCGGGCTGGACAAGGGCCTGCTGTATGACCTGCGCTTTGACGCCGCAGGCCGCCAGCGCCCCGGCTTTGTGCTGAACCAGCCCGAGCGGGCCGATGTGGAAATCCTGGTGGCAGGTGCCAACTTTGGCTGCGGCTCCAGCCGCGAACACGCGGTATGGGGGCTGCAGCAATACGGTATCCAGGCCATCATCGCACCCAGCTTCGGAGAAATCTTCTTCTCCAATGCGATGAACAACCAGTTGCTGCTGGTCATGCTCCCCGAGACGGACATCGCCATGCTGATGGCCGATGCCGGCAGCCTGGAGACCTCGCATGTCCATATCGATCTGCAGACCCTCCGGGTCAAGAGCCAGAGTGTGGATGCCGCCTTCAGCCTGTCGGAACGCCACCACCGCATGCAACTGGAACGCACAGACCTGATCGGCATGTCGCTGATGTACCAGGCTGAGATCAGGCATTTTGCGCAGCGCCACTGGGCAGCCTATCCTTGGCTCAAAGACGTGGCCCTGCGCACCCGCCAACAATTGGGTGCGACGCCACGCGCCCAGCAACCGGCCAGCTTTGGAGGAAAAGCCTGATGTTCGAGCGTTTTGACACCCGCGATGTAGCCGTCAATGGCACCGTGATTCGTTGCCGCGTTGGGGGCAGCGGCCCCGCGCTGTTGCTGCTGCACGGCCACCCGCAGAGCCAAGTGATGTGGCACCGCGTGGCGCCGGCGCTGGCCGAAACGTTCACCGTCGTCTGCGCCGACCTGCGCGGCTATGGCGACTCGGCCCGCCCCGGGGCCAGCCCGCACCATGCCGCCTACAGCAAGCGCACGATGGCCCAGGACATGGCCGATCTGATGACCAGCCTGGGCCACCAGCAGTTCCGCCTCGCCGCGCATGACCGGGGCGCCCGTGTGGCCCACCGCCTGCTGCTGGACCACCCGGGCCGGGTACAGCGTGCGATGCTGCTCGATATCGCACCAACCTTGGCCATGTACGAGCAGACCACGGAAGCCTTTGCTAAAGCCTACTGGCACTGGTTCTTCCTCATCCAGCCCGCACCGCTGCCGGAGCGGCTGATCGACGCCGACCCCGCCGCCTACATCCGCGATGTGATGGGACGCCGCCATGCGGGCCTGGCCGCCTTCGCGCCGGAGGCACTGCAAGAGTACCTGCGCTGCATTGCCATCCCGGGGACCGCCACATCCATCTGCGAAGACTACCGCGCATCCGCAGGCATTGACCTGGAGCACGACCGGGCTGATAGGCAGAAGGGGCACAAGGTGCTGGCCCCACTGCGCGTGCTCTGGGGCGCCGAAGGCGCCGTGGGGCGCTGCTTCCCGGTGCTGGACCTGTGGCGCGAGGCCGCCACCGAGGTCAGCGGCAAGGCGCTCGGCTGCGGCCACTACATTGCCGAGGAGCAGCCTGCACAGTTGCTGGAGGAGATGGCGGAGTTTTTTGCCGTCTGATGGGCAGCGATGGAGGTGGTCATCTCGAGGCTCGCTGAGGGTATCGGCGGGCCTTTTGCATGAACTAGGACTGATCAGCTGCTATGGAGCCCACTGCATGGGTGACCTTGGCCTGCCGACCTGCGACTGTCTCCGCCCGCTTCTTTCCATGCAGAGCTGCAGAACGCCGTTCGCCAACGCGCAGACAGTTTGCAATTCATTGCTCATCTTCAGGTCTCAACACCGAATACATCCAAGGCAGGCTGACGAGAAGTGCCTTGGCATCTACGTCAAACTCTTCCCTGTAGTGGTGCTGGTGTGGAACCGGAATGCTCGGATCACCCACCTCGAAACCGAGTGCATTGAGCCTTTCTTGGTACCGGCCGATCGGACCGTAAGCAAAGATTTGATCGTGGCGGTCCCAGACAATAGTCGCCCTTTCTTCCACGGAATAGGCCCAAATATCAAACCTCGCATCACCGCCTAGAAACGAGCAGAATCTGCCGATGAAAGCTTGAAGTTCTTCTAGTGAAAGTGCTGGACTTTGGTAGCGACCTTCCGCCCCTTCCCCTCGCGACGTGTGAAGAACAAAAAGCAGAAGATAAGGCGGCGCGAGACTGGCAACGAGCGCCGTAAATGGCAAGGCATCGCCAGCAGGTACGCCTGCTATCAAACGCGCTGTGGAATCCACTGATAAAACTGTATACACCCGTCTATGCGAGAACGGAGCCCAACTGTTGGCGACAAAATAGGAAAGCTTGTGCATCTGGGATAACCACTTGAATGTCGGCCTCTGTGTGAAGCAACCAAGGCCAGAGCAGATCACCAGATTCGCCTGATCCAAGCCGAATCGACGAATCCTAGAGCCCCTTGTGACGCTCAGATAATCTTCAGATATTAGACCCATTCAGGAACCTGACCTTTTCCACCGGAAGTGCAGTCCTGAAAGCCTTGCACACATCGCTTATCGTCGACATTTTCAATCGGTTGATGGTGACCAAGATCATTGGAATGAATCCCGCTGCTCAGATGGTTTCGGCCATCCCACACGCTGTCATATAGACGTTGAATCGCCCCATCTTTGGGACACCATTGAGGTGTTAGAAATATCGCTGTTCAGAGGAGATAGCCCTGCCGCCGGCCCGACTTGGCTCTCAAAGAACTCGTTGGCCTTGGCAACAAGCTTTGGGTGATGAATCCTTGCCTAACCCATCTCTCTGATCAGGAATGAACGCCAATTCTTCTTGCATATCTGGACTCGGTTCGAGAGTACTACTGGTGATATCTTCTCAGCTGAGTGGAAGGACAGACAGGGACGCCTGTTTGCGGCCCATTTAGCGCTGAGCCTTGTATTTCACCATTAGGCTCGCCAATGAAAGTTTTCGTCATCGGTTTAGATTCCTCCACTACGTAGCGGCCGATTGCGGCCCTAAATCGTCATCTCGAAACTACCAAAGGCCCTTTCGCTGCCATTCATGAGTCCCACTTATGACTACATGCGCTCTAAAGGGCTCGAACAGAAGCCGCTAAACCTCTAGCATGCAAGCCATGTATCAGCGGGCCGAGCCTGCGGCCAACGGCAAAGTCCACACACGCCATCGTGCCAGCACGGCGCTGCCTAACACCTTGGCCAACCAGAAGCGTTAAAGCGCTAGCCCCTGGTGGGCTCGCCCTGCACCTGCCCCCAGCCGCCGCCCAGCGCCTTGTACAAGGCCACGCTGGCGCGCAGGCGCTCCTGGTGCAGCTGCACCGCCAAGTCCTGCGCCTGGTACAGCGAGCGCTGCGTGTCGAGCAGCACCAGCTGCGTCTCGGCGCCGGCGCGGTAACGGGCCTCGGCCAGCGCCAGCGCCTTGCGGGCCTGGCGCAGTTCCTCCTCTTGCGCCAGCGCCTGCTGCTGCACACCGGCAACGGCGTTCAACGCGGTCTGCACATCGCTGAAGGCCTGGACAATGCTCTGGCGGTAGGCCAGCAGCAGCTCCTCGCGCTGGGCCATCACCAAATCACGGTTGGCGGCCAGGCGGCCGGCATCAAAGATGGGCGCAGCCAGGCCAGCGGCCAGCGAGTACAGCGGGTTGTCCAGCACACGGTGCAGTTGCCGGCCTTGTGCGCCCAGCTCAGCGCTCAAGGTCAGGCGGGGCAGCATCGCGGCGCGTGCGGCTTCCAGATCCGCATCGGCGGCCTGCAAGCGGGCCTCGGCGCGGGCAATGTCGGGCCTGCGGGTGACCAGCGCGATCGGCTCGCCCTGGTCGATGCGGGGCACCTGCAAGGCTAGCACACTGCTTTGGCGGACGGCAGGGCCTTGCGCCTGGCCCAGCAGCAAGGCCAGGCTGCGCTGGGCATCGGCCTGCTGCTGGTCGAGCGCAGCCAGCGCGCGGCGCTGCGCCGCCACCAGGCCGCGTTGTTGCGCCAGCTCCAGCGGTGTGGCCGCGCCCAAACGGGCCTTGGACTCGACCAGCGCCAGCAGGCGCTCGGCGGTTTGCAGATTGCGCTGGGCAATGTCACCGCGCTCACGCAGGCCCACGTTCAGCAGCCAGGCGTCTGCGACTGCGGCGGTGACCGACAGACGCACCGTGTCATGGTCAAAACTGCTGGCGCGCAGCGCAGCGCCTGCTGCATCGCGCTGCGACTGCAGACGGCCCCAGAGGTCCAGCTCATAGCTGGCGGCCAGGCCCACCGACAGGTTGCGGCCCGTCGTTTCGGCATGGCCGCCCAGCCGCCCTTGGTGCCCGGCCTGGGCGGTGGCATTGACGGATGGCAACAGCTCGGCCCCGGCATAGCGGGCGCTGGCCTGTGCCTGCTGCACCCTGGCCATGGCGGCGGCCACATCCAGGCTGTGCTGCTGGGCATCGGCCACCAGCGCATCCAGCTCCGCGCTGCCAAAGCTGCGCCACCAGCCCTGGCTGACGGCATCGCCTGGGGCAGCGTCACTGCGCTGCCATTGGGCCGGCACATCCAGCGCCTGCAGTTGCGCCTGCTGTACCCCCTGAACCTGCGGCCACGCCGACACACAGCCGGCCAGCACCAGGGCCGCTGCCAGCGCGCTGGCAATTGGGAAGATCTGCATACTCACTCTCCTGCCAGGGCCCGTACCGGGTCCAGGCGCGCGGCCGTCCTGGCCGGCATATAACCAAACACCAGACCGGTGACCACTGCACAGGCAAAGGCACCGGCCATGGCCCGGATGGAAAACACCACCGGCACACCCGCCAGCACCAGCACGGCACCTACCAAGGCGCCCAGCACCAGACCGACGGTGCCACCGGACAGGGTCACCAGGCTGGCCTCGGTCAAGAACTGGCGCAGGATGTCGCTCTGCCGCGCACCCACTGCCATGCGGATGCCGATCTCCCGCGTGCGCTCGCGCACCGTCATCAGCATCACATTCATCACGCCAATGCCGCCCACCACCAGCGACACCGCGGCAATCAGCCCCAGCATCACCGCCATGCTCTGACGCGTGGCCGCCTCGGCCTGAATGCGTGCGGCGGCATTGCCGATGCCAAAGTCCTCGCGGCCGCCATGGCGGGCCAGCAGCACGCGGTGGATGGCCGCCTCAGCCTCGTTGACCACCTCGGAGGACATGGCCTCCACCACCACATAGTCCGGCTGGGTCTGCGCCTGGTAGACGCGTGCCCGGCCCGATTGGTAGGGGAGGAAGACCATGTCGTCATAGTCCTGCGCGCCCGAATCCGCCCCGCGCTCGCTCATCACGCCAATCACCTCGAAGGCCGAGGTGCCGATGATCAGCTGCCGCCCCAGCGGGTTGGGCGTGTCGGGGAAGAAGTGCTTGTGCGCCTTGTGGCCCAGCACCACCAGGGGCGCCAGATCGCGGTCTTCGGTGTCCGTGTAGTAGCGGCCCAGCCTGGGCTTCCAGTGGTGCACCAGCGGCATCTCTTCGCTGGCGGCAAACACATAGACCTGCTTGTCGGCATTGCCATAGCGCACGGTGACAGGGTCGCCAATCACCGGCATCACGCGCCGTATCTCAGGCAGCTCGCGCAAGGCATCCAGGTCTTCTTCGGTGATCTGGCCAGCGGGCCCGCCGGTGGCCGGCGGCTTGCTGCCCATGTAGAGAATCGCCGTGCCCATGGTGCCCATCTGCTCGACCACCTTGCGCCGCGCGCCTTCGCCAATGGCCAGCATCACGATGACCGACACCACGCCGATCACAATGCCCAGCAAAGTGAGACTGGTGCGCACCCGGTTGAGGCGCATGCCCCGCCAGGCTGAGCGCGCGGCCTCCAGCAGCTCGGCCCACAGTGGCGTGGCCGACGCACTGCCGCCCTGGGGCACCGGCGCCAGCTGCATGCGCTTGCCCTCGCCTGTGCTCGCGCTTGCACTAGCAGTTGCACTTGCGGCGGCGGGCGCTTCGGGCTGGCTGGCACTGTCGCCCACAATGCGGCCGTCGCTGATTTCAATGACCCTCTGCGCCTGCGCCGCCACATCGCGGTCGTGGGTGATCAGGATGATGGTGTGGCCAGCGGCGGCCAGCTCGCGCAGCAGTGCCATCACCTCGGCGCCGCTGTGCGAATCGAGTGCGCCGGTAGGCTCGTCGGCCAGGATGATGTGGCCCCCATTCATCAGCGCACGCGCAATCGACACGCGCTGCTGCTGGCCGCCCGAGAGCTGGTTGGGCCGGTTGCCCAGGCGCTCGCCCAGGCCCAGGCGTTGCAGCAGAGACTGCGCGCGCTGCACCCGCTCGCCTTTCGGCAGGCCGGAGTAGATGGCCGGCATCTCCACGTTCTCACTGGCGCTTTCGCTGGCAATCAGGTGGTAGCCCTGGAAGACAAAGCCAAAGGCCTCGCGCCGCAGCCAGGCCAGCGCGTCCGAGTCGAACTGCGCCACATCCTGGCCCTGGAAGTGGTAGCTGCCATCGCTGGGCCGGTCCAGGCAGCCCAGGATGTTCATCAACGTGGACTTGCCCGAGCCCGAGCTGCCCACGACGGCCACAAATTCGCCCGCGTAAATATCCAGGTCAATGCCATGCAGCACCGTCACCAGCGGCTGGCCGCTGGCGGGATCGCCATAGTGTTTGCGAATGCCCCGCAGTGCGATCAGTGGCTGGTTTGCGCCCACCGGGCCGCTCACCATTGCAGCCACCTGGGGCCACGCTGCAGCGCGGTCTCGCCGATGACGACCTTCTCACCTTCGGCCAGGCCTTCCAGTACCTCCACCTGGTGGCGGCTGCGTATGCCCAGCTTCACGCTGCGGGTCTGGGGTTGGCCGTCGGCATCCAGCACCCGCGCCACATGGGCGCCGTCGCGGGCCTTGTCTTCTTCCACCGCCGTCAGCGCTACCGCCAGCGCCTGGCTGGCACGGGCGCTGACAAACACGACCTGCGCCGTCATCTGCGGCATCAGCTCGGCGTCGTCATTGCCCACGTCAAACAGCACGGTATAGGCCACGGCCTTGGTGGCGGGTGCCGGCGTCTGCGCATTGCCGGCCGGCTGGGCCTGGCTGGCGGCAGGCGCGGGCAGCACCTGGCGCACCTGGCCCTGCCAGCGCCGGGGCTTGGTCTGGCCCGCGCCCCCCAAGGTGGTGAAGTAGACCGGCATGACCTCCTTGACACGGCGCACATCGGCCTCGGACACCTCGGTCCAGACCGTCATCGCCGACAGATCGGCAATGCGCAGGATATTGGGCGTCTGGTAGGTCGCGTTCAGGGTCTGGCCCTCGCGTGCGTCGACCGACACCACGGTGCCCGCCATGGGCGCATAGATGCGGGTGTAGCCCAGGCGTGCCTCGTCGGCCTTCAGCGATGCCTGGGTCTGGCTGATCTGGGCCTTCAAGTGGTCCATGCGCGCCACGGCCATCGCCAGGTTGGCCTGGGCGGTCTGCAGGTCTTCCTCGCGCGTGGCCTCGTGCGCGCTCAGCTGCTGCTGGCGCTGCAGCTGCTGGCCCGCCAGCCGGTGCTGGGCCTGCTGCTCGGCCAGCTGGGCACGCAGCCCCGCCAACGAGGCACGGCCCGCATCCACCGTCGCACGCTGCACGCTGGGGTCAATCTCCACCAGCAGATCGCCCTTGGCCACCTCGGCACCGGGCGCCACCTTCAGCTTCAGGATCTGGCCCGAGACCTGGGCACCCACATCCACATAGCTGCGCGGCTGCAAGGTGCCAATCGCCGTCACCGTGGCCTCGATATCCTGGCGCGCCACCGGCTCGCTCTGGTAGGCCATCGCCGGGCGGCCCGACCACCACAGCACCGCCGCTGCCACTACCGCCGCAACGGCGACCACGGTCACTCCGACACGCGAGGCCTTCATGAGATATGTCCCTCAGCCACGCCCAGCCACTGCTTGTGCACACCCGTCATTGCTTCCCCCACCATCGTCCCCTCCACGGTTCTTCAACAGGCCCTCAGGCCCACCACCACCCACCCAACAAGGCCAGCGGCGCCGCTGCAGCCGCTGCACGCGCCGCCCAGCGCGGCGCAGCCGCAATCCACAGCACGGCGACCAGCGCCCCGGCCGATATCCAACCCAGCCAGGCCACCACCCCCACGGTGGCGCCCCAGCCGCCCACACTGGGCAGCACGGCGGCTGCCAGCAGCAAGCTGCCCAGCAGGCGCAGCAAGCGGCTGCGCCCTCTCGCAATCTCTTGTTCGCCCGTCAACTGCGCATGGTGGCGGTCCATCGCAAAGGCCAGTGCCGTCATGCCGGAAAAGGCCAGTGCCAATGCATACCCGGATGCTTGCCAACTGTTCATGCGCCCACCTGTACCTGGTTAGCGGTAGAAGATGCCGCCTTGCCCGCCACCAACGTGCGGCGGCGCCACAGCACACGGCAGGCCCAGACGGCGGCCAGGCCAAAGGCCCAGGCGCCCAGCTCCACGCCGGCGCTTTCCCAGTCGCCGCGCAGCAGCTGCGCGGGCCAGTGGTCACCCACGGTCAACGCATTCAGCACCGGCAGCAGCAGGCAGAGCGCAGCCAGCAGTGCCATCTGCTCCAGCCAGGCCTTGGCCGGGGCGCGCACAAGGCCATGCAGCAGCGCGGCCAGCCACAGCCCAAAGAAGACGCCCAGCTCCCACTGCGCGCGCTGCGGCAGCTCCAGCGACAGCAGGCGGTTGGCCCAGAGGTAGCCAATGCAGGCCACAGCCAGGCCGGCAATGGCCGCCACATTCAGCCCCTCGATCAGGCGGTAGACGGCGGCCGTGGCGCTGCCAAACTCGCCCATGTGCTTGCTGCGGCGCTTGACGACAAACAGGATGGCGCCCGTGGCCATCATCGCGGTGCCCGCCAGCCCGCAGACAAAGTAGAGCCACTTCATCGGCCAGCCGCCAAACTTGACCATGTGCAGCCCGCCCATCACCGACTGGGCGAGCGATGCACCACCGCCTTCGGCCTCGCCCGGCATGCGCAGCTGCAGCAGCTCGCCGCTGGCGGCCGAGAACATGGCCATGCCAGTATTGGGGCTCAGGCGCTTGTCCGCATCGGCATCGCTGTTCCAGCCATAGATGCCCACGCGCGCAGCCGCATCGCCGGGATGGTCTACCACCACCGCACGCACCGGCTGGCCGATCAGCGCCTGGCCGCGTGCGGCAAAGCTCTCCAGATCGGGGACAGCCATGGCCTCGCCCGAGCGCGCTGGTTGCCCGGCTCAGCCAGCTCGGCCGCAAAAGTCTGGCGGTCATGGGGCGCCGTGCCGTACTGGCTCCAGATGCCGGCGGGCATAAAGGTCAGGGCCGATATCGCCACGCCGGTGTAGGCAATCATCAGCTGGAATGGCAGGGTCAACACCGCCACGGCGTTGTGCGCATCCAGCCAGCTGCGCTGGCCCTTGCGGGCGCGGAAGGTGAAGAAGTCCTGAACAATCCGCTTGTGCGTGACCACGCCGCTGATCAGCGCCACCAGCATGGCCATGCCGGCAGCACCGACCACCCATAGCCCCGCCTGGCCGGCATGCAGCTCGTAGTGGAAATGCACAAAATGCTCGCCACCCATCGTCGCCCGCATCGCGCCATGGTGGCCCTCGTCCAAAGGCTCGCCGGTGCGGGTGTCCAGCTCGGCATCGGCGTATTGGCGCTTCTGGTCAAACCAGTAGACCTTCAGGTCACCGCCGCCCTTGGCGTCCGTCGGCCAGATCTCCCACATCTCGGCGCCTTGGTGGTACTTCTCCATAAAGGCCACGCCCCAGGCCAGGCGCTGGCCCCGGCTGGAGGCCAGGCCTGCTGCCTCGGTGGCGGCCTGCTCGGCCGCATGCGCCGCTTCTTCGGCATGGTGCTCGGGCGTCATCCAGTGGCCAATGGCCTCCTGGAACACCGCCAGGGTGCCGGTCAGGAACACCGCATACAACAGCCAGGAGAACCACAGCCCGCACCAGGTATGCAGCCAGGCCTGCGCCTGGCGAAACCCGCCGTGCGCTGCGCCGCTGCCCGGCCGCTTGTCGATCACGGTCTTGCCCATGTCAGCGCCCCAACACCAAAGCACCCGCTGCCAGCAGCGCGCTGGGCAGCGCAATCCCCAGCCAGACCTTTCCCGGCGAGACCGGCGAGAACGCCCACACCGCCGCCAGCGCATGCAGCGCAAAGCTCCACTGCATGCCGGCCAGCACGGCCTCGGCGCGGGCAGCGGGCAGCACCGCCGCCAAAAAGACGGCCAAGGCACTGGCCAACGCATAGCCGCCAATAACGGCGGCCAGCAAGCGGCTCAGGACGGACAGGCCCGGGTGGGCGCTGGAAGCGTGAGGAACGGGGTTCATGGATAAGGGCATCGTGGTGGTGGAATCGGAACCGCTGCGCTGGGTGCGCCTGCGAAGCGCCATGGCTTCTTCTCTTACTTGACACGCGAGATGCAAAAAAGGGCCAAGTCGTTGCCAAACGGCTGCCGAACACTCCCGGCTCGCCCCGCTGCCCGGCAGGCCAGGCGGGTAGAGCATCCCTTTCCAGCCGCTCGTGGCATGGGGCTGGATCATAAGCCATGTAAAGAGAATCATTCTCAATAGCCACAGCAAAAAACAGCCATCTGGCGATGAAAACCCCTGCCGGCCCCGCAAACCCATAGGCGCCCCACTGGCATGGCGGGGCCATGACAATATCAGCCAAATTTGGCTATTCAAAAATTTCGATAAGCATGCGAGATATCAAGAACATGGACCTCAACCTGCTCAAGGCGCTGGACGCACTGCTCGATGAGCGCAGCGTGACCCGTGCCGCCGGCAGGCTGGGGCTGACCCAGCCGGCGATGAGCGGCATGCTCCAGCGCCTGCGCGAGAGTTTTGCCGACCCCTTGTTTGCGCGCGTCCAGCGCGGCATGGTGCCCACGCAGCGCGCGCTGGATCTGGCCTTGCCGATCAAGCAGATGCTCTGCGAGATCGATGCACTGCTGCAGCCACCGGTGTTTGACCCCAGCACCGCCCGGCTCACCTTCCGCATTGCCGCGACCGACTATGCGCTGCGCGCCATTGCCGTGCCCTTTTTGGCGGCCTTGAAGCGCCAGGCGCCGAGCATCCGCGTATCACTGATCCCGCTGGAGCCGCGCCTGGTGCAGGGCCAGCTGGAGCGCGGCGATATCGACCTGGCGTTTTTGACCGGCGACAACACGCCGCAGGACATGCATGCGCGCCAGCTGTTCCAGGAGCACTATGTCTGCGTGATGCGCGAGGGCCACGCCGCTGCGGGCCGCAAGCTCAGCGTCAAGCAGTTCTGCGCGCTGGACCATGCGCTGGTGTCGTATGAGGGCGGCGGCTTCCACGGCGTGGTGGATGAGGCGCTGGAGAAGCTGGGCCAGCGCCGTGAGGTGAGCCTGTCGCTCAAATGCTTTGTGGTGTTGCCCGACATCCTGCGCTCCAGCGACATGGTGGCCGTGCTGCCCAGCCGCCTGGTGGCAGGCATGGACGGGCTGTCGGTCTGCAAGCCGCCGGTGGAGGTGCCAGGGTTCAGCCAGTTGGCCGTCTGGCATGAGCGCAGCCACCACGACCCGGCACAGCGCTGGCTGCGCGAGTTGCTGTTTGCATCGATGCCGGCGATGCAGTAGCCCCGCAAACGCGGGGTCACAGAGGTAGCGCAGGAAGGGGGCTGATATCAGCCAGCCAGATGGCTGCCATAAAAAACCAGCATTTGGTTTATGGCCAGCGCGCCTCAATTGCGAGCGGTGGACGGCCTGCGCAGAGCCCTGCCCGGGGCAGCCAATGCCTGCCCTGGCAGATGCCAAACAGTCTGCGGCGCGGCAGGCTGCACGGCCGACCCATTCCCTCTTTTCTTTTGTATATCCAGCATATCCATGTCTGCCCTGTTTACCCCCTTCACCCTCAAAGACGTCACCCTGCGCAACCGCATTGCCGTGCCTCCGATGTGCCAGTACAGCGCCACCGATGGATTCACCAACGAATGGCACCAGGTGCACTACCCGTCGATCGCCCGGGGCGGCGCGGGCCTGGTGATTGTCGAGGCCACCGGCGTCTCGGCCGACGGCCGCATCAGCCCTGGCTGCCTGGGCCTTTGGGATGACGCCCATGTGCCCGGCCTGGAACGCATTGCTGCCGGCATCGAGGCCGCAGGCGCTGTGCCCGGCATCCAGATTGCGCACGCCGGCCGCAAGGCCAGCGCCAACAGCCCTTGGGAAGGCGACGACCATATCCCCGAGAGCGACCCGCGCGCCTGGCAAACCATTGCCCCCTCAGCCATCGCCTTTGGTGGTGATCTGGGCCGCGTGCCCCGCGAGATGACCCTGGCCGATATCGAACGCGTGAAGGCCGACTTTGTCGCCGCCGCGCGCCGCGCGCTGGCTGCCGGCTTCAAATGGCTGGAGCTGCACTTTGCCCATGGCTACCTGGCCCAGAGCTTTTTCTCGGCCCATTCCAACCAGCGCAAGGATGCCTATGGCGGCAGCTTTGACAACCGCGCCCGCTTTGCGCTGGAAACGCTGGCCGCCGTACGCGAAGTGTGGCCCGAGAACCTGCCGCTGACTGCCCGCTTTGGCGTCATTGAATACGATGGCCGCGATGAAGAGACGCTGGCTGAATCGATCGAGCTGGTGCGCCGCATGCGCGAAGGCGGACTGGACCTGCTCAACGTCAGTGTGAACTTTGTCATCCCCGGCGTGCAGATCCCATGGGGCGAGCCCGCCTTCCTGGCCCCGATTGCCGCCCGCGTCAGCCGCGAAGCCGGCCTGCCCGTCGCATCGAGCTGGGGCATTGACGACGCCGAGCTGGCCGAGCGCGTCGTGGCCGACGGCCAGATGTCGCTGGTGATGATGGGCCGCTCGATGCTGGCCAACCCGCACTACCCCTACACGCTGGCCCAGCAACTCAAGGCAGCGCGGCCTGACTGGGTACTGCCGGCCCCCTACGCGCATTGGCTGGAGCGCTACCGGGGTGCCGGCAAACAGGCAGCCACTGCCTGATCGCTGCATCCCTGCGCGGCCGTGGCCGCGCAGGCCTTTGCCCGCTTAACGGGTACAGCGGGCGCAGCACAGGGCGCAGTTGCCCCCCGTCCAAGCCAATGCCCGCCGGGCTGTACGGCGGGAACTGCTGGCGCCATGATGCAGCCGGAGTGCGGGGAGACCTGGGGCCCCAACGCGCGGCCTGGGGCTCACCGCGCCGCGCGGCCGTCGATGGCGCTCTCCTCGCCGGCGATTTATCCAAAAGCCATTAAAGCCAATCCAAACGACGCATAACCATCGCCATTGATGTGGCAAGAATGCATCGGCACCGCGCTATTTCCTCGCCCCCCGGTAAGCCGTGCCAGTACCGGCATGCGTTGCCTACCGAGGTGTCTGCTTACTGCGTGTTCCAGCCTCCGTCTTCGTGCATGGCAGGCCGGGGCTGCACCGGACCTAGCGTCTGGGCCATGGCAAGGCGTTATTTGATCTGTATCAACAACGGGCCGCTGAAAGATTTTGCCTGTGCTGTCCTACATGCAGATTTTTTCCGTCTCAGTTAATGTGGTCGGCGCCCAATGCAAACAATTCTTAACACGCTGTACACCGCTTTGATGGCTTCGGGGCGGCAGGGCAGCCTTCTTTTGACCTGAAAGGCTCGTATGGATTGGCTCAGAGGTATCTTGCACCAGGCGCCGGAGATTGCGCTGTTTGCAGCGCTCGCCCTAGGCTACGGCATCGGCAAGCTGCGGTTCGGCTCGTTCCAGCTGGGGGGTGTGGCAGGGTCGCTGTTGGCAGCGGTGCTGATCAGCCAGGTGGGGGTCCAGATCGATTCGGGCATCAAGGCGGTGCTGTTTGCGCTGTTCATCTATGCGGTGGGCTTCGAGAGCGGGCCCCAGTTCTTCCGATCTCTGGGGCGGCAGTCGATCAAGGAGATCCTGATGGCGGCGGTGGTCGCCATCTCGGGCCTGGTCACCGTCGTGGTGCTGGCGCGGGTCTTCCACCTGGACAAGGGCCTGGCCGCAGGGCTGGCCGCTGGCGGCATGACGCAGTCGGCCATCATCGGCACGGCGGGCTCGGCCATCGAGAAGCTGGGTCTGGCGGCCGATGAGGTGCAGCGCATGCAGGCCAATGTGGCCATCGGCTATGCAGTGACCTATATCTTTGGCTCGTTCGGCGCCATCTTGTTGTGCGTGAATGTGCTGCAGTGGCTGACCGGCCGCAAGATCCATGACGACGCCATCCAGGCCGAGCAGGAAATGCTCAAGGGCGTGCATGTCTATGGCGCAGGTGAATCGCCTGCGGCGCCCGATCTGGTGGGCCGCATCTTCAAGGTCCGGCAATCGGGCCGCACCGTGGCCGAGCTGGAAGCCAGCGCGCCGCAAGGCTCGGTCACCATCGAGCGTATCCGCCGCAAGAACGCCTTGGTGGGGGTGGACCCCCAGCTGGTGCTGGAAGCGGGCGACATAGTGCTGCTGGTGGGCCGGCGCGCAGCGGTGGTGGCGCTGGGTGCCAACATCGGCGATGAGCTGCAAAGCGCCGAAGACATGGACGTGGTGATGGTGCGCCGCGATGTGTCCATCACCAACAGCCAGTACCTCAACCGCAGCGTCAAGGACATCCTCGACAGCCTGACGCCCGAGTTCAAGCACGGCGTCTATGCGGTAGCGCTGACCCGCTCGGGCTCGCCGTTGCCGATCACCCCCGCCACGCTGATCGTGCCCGGCGATGTGGTGACCTTGTTTGGCACGCCACAGGATGTGCAGAATGCCGCGCAGTCGGTGGGGCCCATCCTCATCCCCAGCGACAAGACGGACTTTGTCTTCCACGGTCTGGGCATCACCGTCGGGTTGCTGATCGGTCTGCTGGTGCTGCGCATCGGCTCGATCCCGATCACGCTGGGCAGCGGCGGTGGCGCCCTGCTCGCGGGGCTGCTGTTTGGCTGGTGGCGCAGCCGCAAGCACACCTTGGGCAATATGCCCACGGCCGCTTCTACCCTGCTGCGTGATCTGGGCCTGGCCGGCTTTGTGGCCATGGTGGGCCTGCAATCGGGCCAGCAGGCGGTAAGTACGGTGATGGAGCAAGGCCTGAGCCTGTTCCTGATGGGCATGGTGGTGACCATCGTGCCGCTGCTGATTGCGATGCTGTTTGGCAAGTATGTGCTGCGCTATGAGAACGTCGCCATCTTTGCCGGGGCCCTGTCGGGCGCACGCAGTGCCAACCCCGCCTTTGGCGAGGTGCTGGACAAGGCGGGCAACGCCATCCCCACGGTGCCGTTTGCGATCACCTATGCGCTGGCCAACGTGTTTCTGACACTGCTGGGCCCGCTGGTGATCGCTTTTGCCTGAGCGGCGCTGCGCCCTCTCACTGATCCATTGACACACCGGCGGCACCGAGCCGCCCCCCGTTTCCCGTTTATCCCGTTTTTCAACGACTGCAAGGAGTTGCACCATGTCTCAGGACTACCAGCGTCTGGCCCATTTGAGCCCGTTCGAGCTCAAGGATGAATTGATCAAGGTGGCATCGGGCAAGGCCAACCGGCTGATGCTCAACGCCGGGCGTGGCAACCCGAACTTTCTGGCGACAACGCCCCGGCGCGCCTTCTTCCGCCTGGGGCTGTTTGCAGCGGCTGAGTCCGAGCTGTCGTACTCGTACATGACGGCCGGCATCGGCGGCCTGGCCAATATCGAAGGCATCGAAAACCGCTTCGAGCGCTACACCGCCGAACACCGCGACCAGGAAGGTGTGCGCTTTCTGGCCAAGTCGCTCAGCTATGTGCGGGACCAGCTCGGCCTGGACCCGGCCGCCTTTCTGCATGAGATGGTGGACGGCATCCTGGGATGCAACTACCCGGTGCCGCCACGGATGCTGACCGTGAGCGAGAAGATCGTGCGCCAGTACATCGTGCGCGAGATGGCCGGTGGCGCCGTGCCGGTGGAGTCGGTCGATTTGTTTGCGGTCGAGGGTGGCACCGCCGCGATGGCCTATATCTTCGAGAGCCTGCGCATCAGCGGCCTGCTCAAGGCCGGCGACAAGGTCGCCATCGGCATGCCGGTGTTCACACCGTATATCGAGATCCCGGAGCTGGCCCAGTACGCGCTGGAGGAGGTCCCCATCCATGCCGATCCGGACAATGGCTGGCAGTACTCCGATGCGGAGCTGGACAAGCTGCGCGACCCGGCCGTCAAGATCTTCTTCTGCGTCAACCCCAGCAACCCGCCGTCGGTCAAGATGGACCAGCGCAGCCTGGAGCGCATCAAGACCATCATTGCCGACCACCGGCCCGATCTGATGGTGCTGACCGACGATGTCTACGGCACCTTTGCCGATGACTTCCAGTCGCTGTTCTCGGTCTGCCCGCACAACACCTTGCTGGTCTACTCCTTCTCCAAGTACTTTGGTGCCACCGGCTGGCGCCTGGGCGTGATTGCCGCGCACAAGGAGAACGTCTTCGACAAGGCGCTGGCCCAGTTGCCCGAGAGCGCCAAGCTCGAGCTGGACCACCGCTACCGCTCTCTGCTGCCCGATGTGCGATCGCTCAAATTCATCGACCGCCTGGTGGCCGACAGCCGTGTCGTGGCGCTGAACCATACGGCCGGCCTGTCGACCCCGCAACAGGTGCAGATGGTGCTGTTCTCGTTGTTTGCGCTGATCGATGAAGCCGACGCCTACAAGCAGGCGCTCAAACAGCTGATCCGCCGCCGCGAGGCCACCCTGTACCGCGAGCTAGGCATGCCGCCGCTGCACAACCCCAACTCCGTCAACTACTACACCTTGATCGACCTGCAGAGCGTGACCTGCAGGCTCTATGGCCAAGCGTTTTCGGACTGGGCAGTGCAGCAGTCCTCGACCGGCGACATGCTGTTCCGCATTGCCGATGAAACCGGTATCGTGCTGCTGCCAGGCCGGGGATTTGGCTCCGACAGGCCATCGGGCCGGGCATCGCTCGCCAACCTGAACGAGTACGAGTACGCCGCCATCGGCCGCGCGTTGCGCAAGATGGTGGATGAACTGTATGCGCAGTTCCAGGCCCAGGCGGGCGGCAAGGGCGGCGCCGCTTAGGCGCGGCGAAGGCGCAGCGCAGGCCCGCACTGTGCTGTCCTCACCTGCCCCACCTCCGCTGCAGCAGGCCGCTAGAACAGCTCCTGCTGCATCGAGGTCAGGCTGCTGAAGTCCTCCCCCAATGGCTGCAGGATCGAATCGGCAATCGGCTGCAGCTGCTTGCTCAGGTAGTGCTCGTAGTCGATCGGCGACTGGCGCACCTCCAACGGCTCGGGCCCGCTTTTGCCCATCACATAGCGGATCCAGCCACCGCTTTGGTATTGCAGCGGGCGGCCCAAGCGCCGGTTGTAGTCATCGGCCATGCGGGCGGCGCGCACCTGCGGCGGCAGGTTGGCCACATAGGCATCGAGCCGGTGGCGCAGGCGCTTGCGGTAGACCAGCAAATCATCCTTCTGGCCCGCCAAGGTGGCCTGTGCATAGCCGATGACAAAGTCGCGGTACGGCAGCCCCTGGAACACGCGCGAGAGCAGCCCTTCCTGGAACTGGCGCGCCAGCAGCGTCCAGTCGCTGCGCGCCATCTCCAGGCCCCGGTAGACCATGGCCTCCTTGCCATCGGCATCCACACTCAGGCCCGCATAGCGCTTTTTGCTGCCCACGTCCGAGCCCCGGATGGTGGGCATGAAGAACTTCTTGTAGTGCGTGTCGAACTCGATCTCAAGAAAGCTCTCCAGGTTCTGTTCCTGGCGCAGGCCTTGCGTCCACCAGGCATTGATATCGCTGACCAGCGATGTGGCGACCGCATGGGCCTCCTGGTTGCTGTGGGCGCGCCCCAGCCAGATGAAGATCGAATCCGTATCGCCGTAGATAACCTCGTAGCCACGCTGCTGCACCAGCGCCTTGGTGCGCTTGACCATCTCATGGCCGCGCAGGGTGATCGACGAGATCAGCGCCGGGTTGAAGAAGCGGCATTCGGTCGCACCCAGCACCCCGGCAAAGGAGTTCATCACCAGCTTGAGCGCCTGCGACAGCGGCTCGTTTCTGCTGCGCTTGGCCTCATCGCGTGCGCGCCAGAGCGTGGTGACGATCTCGGGCAGGCAGTGCTTGTCGCGCGAGAAGCGCGTGTCCATCGGCCCGTGGATCAGTGAAGCGGTATCGCTGGCATGCAGGCCTTCGGCCAGGCCCACCGGGTCGACCAGGTAGGTGCGGATGATCGAGGGGTAGAGACTTTTGTAATCGAGCACCACCACCGAGTCATAAAAGCCCGGCCGCGAATCCAGCACATAGCCGCCCGGCGAGGACTTGCCGCGCACATCGCCCACATTGGGCGCCACATAACCTTGGCGGTGCATGCGCGGCAGGTAGTGGTGGCTGAATGCCGCTATCGAGCCGCCAAACTGGTCCAGCTGCAGGCCGGTCGCATGCGCCCGCTCCATCGCAAACTGTAGCAGTTGGGCCTTGTCAAAAATGCGCAGCACCAGCTCGCAATCGCGGATGTTGTAGACCGCCAGCGCAGGCTTGTCCTCTTGGTAGCGGCGCTCGATCTCGGCCATCTTGTCGTACTCGTCGCCAATGTCCTTGCCCTCGCCCAGCAAGGCCTGGGCCACGTTCTCCAGGCTGAATGACGGAAAGCTCCACACCGCCGCCCGCAAGGCCTCGATGCCATCGAGGACCGCGCGGCCCGGCATCGGCGCAAACCAATAATCTTGCTTGCCCGGATGCGCCCGCCAGGCAATGGGCCGGCCCTCGCGCCCCAGCAGCAGCGGGGTGGCGCAGTCGTCTGCGGTCTTTTGCAGCACCCGCAGGTCGAACTGGACCACATTCCAGCCGACGATGACATCCGGGTCATGGCGCGCAAACCAGTCGTTGAGTTGCTCGATCATCGCCTTGCGGCTGGCGCAATAGATCAGCACGAAATCGCGGGCGGGTTCGGGGGGGCCAGCCTGCCCACCGGGCGCCGGCGCATCGCCGAGCATGAACACCACCCGCTGGCCTGCGCCATCGAGCGCAATCGAATACAGGTCCTGGTGCTGGCTGGTTTCAATATCGAGCGACACCAGCTTGAGCGCCGGCCGGTACGCCGCTGCGGGCAGCAGCTTGCAGTCCACCACCGTGCTGCCCTGCAACAGCCCGCCTTCGACCTGCACGCCAGCAGTGATGAAGCGCTCCATCAAATAGCGTTCGTGGGGGCGCACATCGGCCTCCAGCAGCGATACCCCTATCTGCTTCAAGCCTCGCGCGAGCTTGCCCAACTGCCGGTAGTGCTTGGCATAGACGCCCAGCACCGGCTCCTGCTGAAAACTCCTGAGGGCCAGCTCACGCAGATCCGTATCGGGCATCGCCAGCAACTGCGTCTGCACCACCACCCGGTGCCGCGCCTCGACAAACGCCACTGAGGCCTGCCGGGTCAGCAGCACTTTCAGCGGACCACCATCGGTCGCCAACCAGTACTCAATCTCGGTGCCCGCAGCCGTGTCCCGCCAATGGCGGGTCAGGATGAAACCTTGGAGGGGGGTGGAGGGCACGGTAGATCAGGCAAAGCAAAAAGATGCGGGCCACAGCGACCGACGTTGCATGGCTTCAAGAGCCAACAACCTCGCGTGGCTTGCGCACCGATGATATCGCCGGAGTACCGCCGCGCCTGCACATGGGAGCAGATATTGGCGTCAGCGCCTGTCTGGACAAAAGAAAAAGGACTTAGCTCTCTCGAGCTAAGTCCTTGTCTTTTTGGTCGGAATGGCGGGATTCGAACTCGCGACCCCTTGCACCCCATGCAAGTGCGCTACCAGGCTGCGCTACATTCCGAAGACTTGAATTATATACCTAGTTTTCCGGGTCTCCGGAAAGAATGCGACGAATTTCTTGCAACTCGATCGCGGCCTGGTGCCAGCTCAGCGGTTCAGCGCTTTCGGGCATGCCGGCAGCCAGCGCATCGGTACCCTCTTCCTGCAGCGCGAACATGCTGTCGTCTTCCAGCGCATCGAGCATGGCCTGGCCGCGCGGCAGCGACTGGAGCTGGTTGCGCGCGCCGCTGATCGTGAAGCCGCGCTCATAGAGCAGCTCACGGATGCGGCGGATCATCAGCACCTCATGGTGCTGGTAATAGCGGCGGTTGCCCCGGCGCTTGACCGGGCGCAGCTGCGTGAACTCCTGCTCCCAGTAGCGCAGCACATGCGGCTTGACGTCGCATAGCACCGATACCTCACCGATGGTGAAGTAGCGCTTGGCAGGGATGGGGGGCAGCTGTTTTTCCATGGATAAATTGTAAACAGCCGCGAAAGCGGCCGTGTTGCATATAGGCGAAAGCGGGCAATGGCGGAACCGTCAGTGCTGGTGCACTGGCGCCTCATGCTCACAGGGCCTGCGTCATCCCATGTCGGCGGGGGCCTGCACCGAATCCTTGAGTTTGCCGCTGGCATGGAAGGTCACCACGCGGCGCGCCTCGATCGGCACCTCTTCTCCGGTGCGCGGATTGCGGCCCGGGCGGGCCTTCTTCATGCGCACCTGGAAGTTGCCAAAGCTCGACAGCTTCACATCTTCGCCCTTGATCAAGCTCTCCGAGATCAGGTCGAAAAAGGCATCGACCATGTCCTTGGCTTCGCGCTTGTTCAGGCCGATGTTGTCAAACAGCATGTCGGCCAGCTGCGCCTTGGTCAGCGCAGGTTGTTCCAGGCTCTCAACGGTGAATTCCATATAGCAATCCTCGCGTGTGGGATCAGCGCAGACGCGCACCCAGGCTTTGTGTGAGTTGTTCCACCACGGCCAGCACGGCCGCTTCGATCTCGGTGTCTTCCAGCGCGCGCTCGTCATGGCCCAGGCTCAGACGCACGGCCAGGCTCTTCTCGTCCTGGGCCAGGCTGCCGGCGGCGGCCTCTTCACCGGCCTTGAGCTTCTTGGGCCGGAACACGTCGAACAGCACGGCACTGCGCAGGATAGCACCTGCGCTGGCAGCCGTGATGGCCTGCATGACCTGGGCGTGGGTAACGGCTTCCTTGACGACGACAGCGATGTCGCGCTCGACCACCTGGTGCTTGGCCACTGGCGCGAACACCGGCACCTGGCGCGCCAGGACGGCATCGAGTGCCAGCTCGAACATCACCGGCGCCTGGGCCAGATCCCATTGCTGGCGCCACTGGGGGTGCAGCTCGCCGACAAAGCCGATGGCCTTGCCGTCCAGCAGCACGCGGGCGCAACGGCCGGGGTGCAGCGCGGGGTGCTCGGCCGCTTCAAACACCGGCTTGAGCGGCGCGAGCAGTGCCTCGACATCGCCCTTGACGTCGTAGAAATCGACCTTGGTCTCGTCGCGGCCCCATTGCAGCTGGTCGGCTGCGCCGTAGGCCAGGCCGGCCACGCGCATGGGCTGGTGGAAGCCCTTGACGGTGGTGTCGGACTCGGCGACCGAGTCGTCCTTGAAGAACACGCGGCCCAGCTCGAACACGCGCACGCGCTGTGCCTTGCGGTCCACATTGAACTTGAGCACCTGCAGCAGCGAGCCCAGCAACGAAGAGCGCATCACGCTCAGGTGGCTGGCGATGGGGTTGAGCAGCTTGATGGCCTGGGTGTTGCCCGCCAGCTCCTGCTCCCACTTTTCTTCGACAAAGCTGAAGTTGATGGTCTCCTGGTAGCCCAGGCCGGCCAGCACATGGCGCACGGCGTAAGGGCTGCGGGAGTTCTCGGCACGCAGCTTGGGCGAGATCGGCGCCAGCGGCTTGCTGGTGGGCAGGTTTTCGTAGCCAATCATCCGCGCGATTTCTTCAACCAGGTCTTCTTCCAGGTTGATGTCGAAGCGGAAGGTGGGCGCGGTCACACTGATCACGCCTTCTTGCACCACGGTGGCAGGCAGGCCCAGGCCGTTGAGCGCATCCAGGCATTGCTGCTGGGTCACCGGCATGCCGATGACCTTGGCCGCACGTGCCACACGCAGCTGCACCATCTTGGGCGCAGGCATGTTGGGCTGCTGGTCGTCCATGGCAGCCACCTGCGTCTCAGGCGTGCCGCAGATCTCCAGCACCAGCTGGGTGATGCGCTCGATGTGCTCGGTGGTGAACTGGGGGTCCACACCGCGCTCGAAGCGGTGGCCCGCGTCGGTCGAGAAGTTGAAGTGGCGCGAGCGGCCGGCCACCGCCTTGGGGAACCAGAAGGCCGCTTCGATATAGATGTTCCTGGTGTCATCGGACACGGCAGTGGCGTCGCCACCCATGATGCCGGCCAGCGACTCCAGGCCGTGCGCGTCTGCGATCACGCCGACCTTGAGGAAGTCGTCGATCGTGATGGTGTTGCCGTTGAGCAGCTTGAGCGTTTCGCCCTGCTTGCCCCAGCGCACGCTCAGGCCGCCGCTGATCTTGTCCAGATCGAAGATGTGGCTGGGACGGCCCAGCTCGAACATCACGTAGTTGGAGATGTCGACCAGGGGGCTGACAGCGCGCTGGCCGCAGCGGGCCAGGCGGTCCACCATCCACTGCGGGGTCTTGACCTGGGTGTTGACGTTGCGCACGATGCGGCCGGAGAAACGGCCGCACAGGTCGGTCGCCTCGATCTTGACGGGCAGCTTGTCTTGCGAAGCCACCGCAGCGGCCGGGAAGGACAGCGCCTGGAGCGGCGTGCCGGTCAGTGCCGACAGCTCGCGCGCCACGCCGTAGACCGACAGGCAGTGCGCCAGATTGGGCGTGAGCTTGAGCGTGAACAAGGTGTCGTCGAGGTTCAGGTACTCGCGCACGTTCTGGCCCAGCGGCGCATCGGCGGGCAGCTCCAGCAGACCGCCGTGGTCATCGGCAATGCCCAGCTCCTTGGCCGAGCACAGCATGCCAAAGCTTTGCACGCCGCGCAGCTTGCCGATCTTGATCTTGAAAGGCTTGCCGTCTGCGCCGGGTGGCAGCTCGGCGCCCACGGTGGCGCAGGGGATGCGGATGCCGACGCGCGCATTGGGCGCGCCGCAAACGATGTTCAGCAGTTCAGGGCCACCCACATCGACCTGGCAGACGCGCAGGCGGTCGGCATCGGGGTGCTGCACGGCTTCTTTGATCTCACCGACAACGATGCCGGTGAACGGAGGCGCGACGGGGTCGAGCTCTTCGACCTCGAGACCCGCCATGGTCAAGGTATCGGCCAGCTCTTGGGTGGTCAGCGACGGGTTGCAGTATTGGCGCAACCAGGATTCAGGAAATTGCATAGTCGGACTCTTTGGCGTTCAGGCCTGCAGTGCCATGTCGGGCATCGGCAGGCCGGGCGTTCTTGCGTTTCAATGGGGAGCGGGTGGCAGCACCTGCTGCCCGGGGGCTGGGGATGGCATCGCCCATCTGCAGCACCGCCCGCTCCGTTTTCATGACTGGAACTGCGACAGGAAACGGATGTCGCCGTCAAAGAACAGGCGCAGGTCATTGACGCCATAACGCAGCATGGTCAGGCGGTCAGGGCCCATGCCAAAGGCAAAGCCAATGTATTTCTCGGGGTCCAGGCCCATGTTGCGCACCACGTTGGGGTGCACCTGGCCAGCGCCCGAGACTTCCAGCCAGCGGCCGGCCAGCGGCCCGCTCTGGAACTGGATGTCGATCTCGGCCGAGGGCTCGGTGAACGGGAAGAAGCTGGGGCGGAAGCGCAGCACCAGGTCATCCTGCTCGAAGAAGGTCTTGCAGAAGTCGGTGAACACGACCTTGAGGTCCTTGAAGCTCACGTTCTCGCCAATCCACAGGCCTTCGCACTGGTGGAACATCGGCGAGTGGGTGGCGTCCGAATCCACGCGGTAGGTGCGCCCCGGGGCGATCACGCGGATCTCGGGCATGGTCTGGCCCGCGTCGATCAGGTTGCGGTAGCGCTTGACGTGCTGCACGGCATGGCGCACCTGCATCGGGCTGGTGTGCGTGCGCAGCAGATTGGGCGCGTGCTGCGTGCCGCCTTCCACATAGAAGGTGTCGTGCATGGAGCGCGCGGGATGGTCTTCCGGCGTGTTGAGCGCGGTGAAGTTGAACCAGTCGGATTCGATCTCGGGGCCTTCGGCCACATCGAAGCCCATGGAGCCGAAGATGCCTTCGATGCGCTCCATCGTGATGGACACCGGGTGCAGACCACCGCTGCCACGGCGGCGGCCGGGCAGGGTTACATCCAGCACTTCGGCCTTGAGGTGGGCTTGCAGCTCGGCATCGGCCAGCGCCTTGCGGCGCGCCGTCAAGGCCGCCTCAATCGCCTGCTTGGCCACGTTGATGGCGGCGCCGCGCGATTTTTTCTCTTCGACGGAAAGCTGTGCCATGCCCTTCATGAGCTCGGTCATCTTGCCCGACTTGCCCAGAAACTGCGCCTTGGCGTTTTCCAGATCAGCGGGGGTATGGGCCTGCGCAAACAACTGTTGCGCGCTTTCGACCAGAGAATCCAACTCGTTCATATCGACTCTTATCGACTTTGGTGCCGGGCCGCAAAAAACAGCCTGGCGATAAAAAAACAAGGGCTAGCGCCTTTTCAAGCCCTAGCCCTTGCTGTGTGTGCACCAGCAGCTACCAAATCAACAGTAACTACCGATCGTGACCTTAGGCAGCCAGCTTGGCCTTGACTTGGTCGACGATAGCTGCAAAAGCAGCCTTGTCGTGCACGGCGATATCGGCCAGCATCTTGCGGTCGATTTCAATGGCAGCCTTCTTCAGGCCGTTGGCGAACTGGCTGTAGGTCAGGCCCAGTTCACGGGAAGCGGCATTGATACGGGCGATCCACAGTTGGCGGAACACGCGCTTCTTGGTACGACGGTCACGGTAGGCGTACTGGCCCGCCTTCATTACCGCTTGCTTGGCAACGCGGAAAACGTTACCACGGCGACCGCGGAAACCCTTAGCAAGGGCCAGAACTTTTTTGTGACGGGCGCGTGCCGTTACACCACGTTTGACGCGAGGCATGTGTTTTCTCCTAGTTCGTCAGTGAATTACAGGCCCATGCCGGGCAACATTTGTGCCATGTGACCCATGTTGGTCTCATGCACAGCGGTTGCACCACGCAGATGGCGCTTGTTCTTGGTGGTCTTCTTGGTCAAGATGTGACGCTTGAAGGCTTGACCGCGCTTGACGGTGCCACCTGGACGAACGCGAAAACGCTTCTTCGCGCTGCTTTTGGTCTTCATTTTGGGCATGTGAATGCTCCTTATGTTTGTGCTCGTGAGGCGTTCCATCGCCATGACGGAACTTGTTTTGGCCCCGAGCCACTTCTGTGACAGACCTAGATTACATCTACTCTATCAATGCGCAGAGTGTTGACTGCACCCCTCCGAGGCACCAGGGTCAAGACCCCGGACTCCGGCAAGTGCCGCCGCTGCTCTGCTAAAAACCGAAAGCGGCCTAAGCCGCTTGTCGGTAATCCGGTATTCTAACCGCTTCTTTAAGCTGTGGCTACTGGGGAGGAATTTCCCTCCACCGGCTTGCCAGCGGCAGCGCCACCGGGCTTCTTGCGCGCCGGGGCGATCATCATGATCATCTGGCGGCCTTCCAGCTTGGGGAACTGCTCGACCTGGATCAGGTCGGCCAGCTCGTCGCGGATGCGGTTGAGCAGGTCCATGCCCAGGTTCTGGTGGGTGATTTCACGACCACGGAAGCGCAGGGTCACCTTGACCTTGTCGCCTTCAGCCAGGAAGCGGCGGATATTGCGCATCTTGACGTTGTAGTCGCCATCATCAGTACCGGGACGGAACTTGATTTCCTTGATTTCGATGACGGTTTGCTTGGCCTTGGCCTCGGCCGCCTTCTTCTGCTCCAGATACTTGAACTTGCCGTAGTCCATCAGGCGGCACACTGGAGGCGTGGCCGTGGCGACGATCTCGACCAGGTCAACATCCAACTCTCCGGCCATGCGCAGCGCTTCCATCAGCGGCACGATGCCCAGGGGTTCATTATCAGGACCGGACAGACGCACTTCAGGTGCCTGAATCTCACGGTTCAGACGGTGTTTGCGCTCTTCGCGGTGGCGGCGATCACGGAATTCAGTAGCTATGGCTTTCACCCTAAAAATTTAAAAGCTACGACAGCGTAGCTGCTATTAACGCAGTCCACGCTGTCCAAAGCCTTTCAGTGCCTGGGTAGGCTTGTTACGCTTTAGCGGCGATGTCCTGGGCAATCAGTTCTACGAATGCATCTACGGACATCACACCGAGGTCTTTACCGCCCCGGGCGCGCACTGCTACGGCTCCGGCTGCCTTTTCCTTGTCGCCGGCGACAAGAATATAGGGCAGCTTTTGCAACGAATGCTCCCGTATTTTATACGTAATCTTCTCATTGCGCAGATCGGTAACCACACGCAGCCCTTGGAACGGCAAGGCCTTACGCAGTTTGTCGGCCACTTCCTGCACGTAGGCGCCCTGCGCGTCGGTGATGTTGAGCACCGCTACTTGCGTGGGCGCCAGCCAGGCGGGCAGCGCGCCGGCGTGCTGCTCGATCAGGATGCCGATGAAGCGCTCGAGCGAGCCCACGATCGCACGGTGCAGCATGATGGGGCGGTGGCGCTCGCCGTCTTCGCCGACGAACTCGGCATCGAGACGCTCGGGCAGGTTCGGGTCGACCTGGATGGTGCCGCACTGCCATTCACGGCCCAGTGCGTCCTTCAAGGTGTACTCGATCTTGGGGCCGTAGAACGCGCCCTCGCCCGGCAGGTATTCGAACTCGCAACCCGAGGCGCGCAGGCCTTCGGCCAGTGCCGCTTCGGCCGCATCCCAGCTCTCGTCGGTGCCGATGCGCTTTTCAGGGCGCGTCGACAGGCGGTAAAGGATGTTGGTAAAGCCAAAGTCCGCATAGACCTTTTGCAGCAGCGCCGTGAACGCGGTCACTTCGGCCTGGATCTGCTCGGGCAGGCAGAAGATGTGGCCGTCATCCTGCGTAAAGGCACGCACGCGCATGATGCCGTGCAACGAGCCGGTGGGCTCGTTGCGGTGGCAGGCGCCAAACTCACCAAAGCGCAGCGGCAGATCGCGGTAGCTCTTGATGCCTTGCTTGTAGATGAGGATGTGGCCGGGGCAGTTCATCGGCTTGAGCGCGTATTCGCGCTTTTCCGACTCGGTCGTGAACATGTTCTCGCGGTACTTGTCCCAGTGGCCGGTCTTCTCCCACAAGGTCTTGTCCAGAATCTGCGGGCCCTTCACCTCCTGGTAGCCGTTGTCGCGGTAGACCTTGCGCATGTACTGCTCGACCTCTTGCCAGATCGACCAGCCCTTGGGGTGCCAGAACACGGTGCCGGGCGAATGCTCGTCGATGTGGAACAGGTCGAGCTCGCGGCCCAGCTTGCGGTGGTCGCGCTTTTCGGCCTCTTCCAGCATCGTCAGGTACTGCTGCAGATCGTCCTTGCTGGCCCAGGCCGTGCCGTAGATGCGTTGCAGCATCTCGTTGTTGTGGTCGCCACGCCAGTAGGCGCCTGCCACCTTCATCAGCTTGAAGTGCTTGAGCTTGCCGGTGCTGGGCACGTGGGGGCCACGGCACAGGTCTTCAAACGCGCCTTCGCGGTACAGGCTCACATCTTCATTGCTGGGAATGGAGGCGATGATCTCGGCCTTGTAGTTCTCACCCAGGCCCTTGAAGTAGGCCACGGCTTCGTCGCGCGGCAGCACGCGGCGCACCACGGGCTCGTCCTTGTTGGCCAGCTCGGCCATGCGCTTTTCGATCGCCACCAGGTCTTCGGGCGTGAAGGGGCGCTTATAGGCGAAGTCGTAGTAGAAGCCATTGTCGATCACCGGGCCGATGGTGACCTGGGCTTCCGGGAACAGCTCCTTGACGGCGTAGGCCAGCAAGTGGGCGGTGGAGTGGCGGATCACTTCCAGACCATCCGCGTCCTTGGCCGTCACGATGGACAGCGGCATGTCGCGGTCGATGACAAAGCTGGTGTCCACCACCTTGGCGTTGTCGCCCAGACCCACCTTGCCAGCCAGCGCAGCCTTGGCCAGGCCGGCGCCAATCGATGCAGCGACATCGGCCACCGACACGGGGCCCGGATAGTCGCGCTTGGAGCCATCGGGAAGCGTAATTTGAACCATGAGAAATCCTAAATAATCGTGCTGTACAGAGCCGCGCCGCCCAGAAAAGCAAAAAGCGCGGAGCTTGTCCGCGCTTTGGTGTGAGGAGACGAAATCGTCGTACAGGCGCGAACCACCGGCCTTATTGGCCAGTCAAACCCCAAGTGGTTGTAGTTCGCGGTGTCATAACCGATGTTGCCTTTCTCGCTCTTACCAGTGGATGAAATCTAAAACGACTGTCATTTTCCCACATTCTGATGCAATCTGCTGGTCTTCCCGCAATCCAGCCGCCACCGCGCTTGCCATAATCAAAACGATAGCAGACCTTGACGATTAGATATGCCCTATCGCTACGCCCGATCTGTTGGAATGTCCGCCTGCCTGGCTGCGCTATTGCTGCAAGGGGGCTGCACCAGCACCCCCGCCACCCGTGGCAAAGTCCCCGAACGCGACATGCAGGCCCAGGAATGGGGCCAGTCCGATGTGAACCGCATGGCCACGTTGAGCATGCGCGCCAACCTGCAAAGCCTGTATGTGCTGATGGACAAGCTCTACCGCCGCAATCCTCAGGAGTGGCGCAAGGGCGGTTTCGACAACCGTGAAGCAGCGATGAAGGCCGTGCGCGAAGCGATAGAAAACCAGCAACCCTGGCCGGATTTGTTGGATCAACGCGACATTGCCGGCATGAGCATGGCGCTGGCACCCGAATTCGCGGGCGACCGGGTCGCCGCCTTCACCTGGGCCACGGCCGACATGCTGATCACCGCCTATGGCGGCCGCACCACCTTCTATCTGATCCATGGGCTCGATGCCCAGGCGGTGTACAACGCCTCGCGCAATCTGGAGATTGCCAACTGGATGCTCACCCACCGCAAGCTGGGCAATGGCCAGGCGATGCTGCTGAGCAACGAGCTCAATGCCAACGAACGCAACCTGAGCTTCGAGCGCGAGTTTGGCAAGATGATTGCCCGCAATGACCTGATGGCCGATGTCGTCTCCGAGAAATACCGGCGCGCGGTGATTGGCTATGTGCAGGGGCTGGCCGGCGGCAGCCTGCTGCAGTTCCTGCCGGTGCAGGCGGTGGCGCATTAAGGACCCTCTTCGCGTCGCTGCGCCCCACCCTGCTTGCCCAAAACAGCCGATTCAGCGCGCAGGCAGCGGCAAATGCAGGCTGCGTTTGAGGGTGGCCAGCGCAATCGAGGTGTTGAAGCGCTGGATATTCTGGTCGCCACCGAACAGCCGCTGGGTGATGGCCTGGTACTCCTGCATGTCGCGGGCCGTCACCACCAACAGGTAATCGGTCTGCCCGGTGACCATGTAGCACTGCTGCACAGCAGGCTCGGCCGCCACGCGGGCGCGAAAGCCCTGGGTCAACGCATCGAGCTCATTGACCAGCTGCACCTCGATAAAGATGGTCAGCGGCCGGCCCACGGCCTCCGGACTGAGCTGCGCCGTGTTGGTGGCGATGACCCCGCTGTCCTGCAGGCGGCGAATGCGGCGCTGCACAGCCGCCGGCGACAGGTTCACCAGCTCGGCCACCTCACGCTGGGGCCGCAGGTTGTCGCGCTGCAGGATGGCCAGAATGGCCAGGTCGAAGGCATCGAGTTCAACATTCATCGCAAGGGCCTGGAGGAGAAGCGCACCACAAGAGCGAAACTTGCATTTGGCACCGAATTTTCGAGCAATTTACTTCGCTCAGCTGCAATATTATCTCGGCCATGCAAGATTCTCTCTGGCAGCGCCTGCTGCCCTCGTTGGCGGTATTGGGCTCGGTCAGTGCGCTGTGCCTGGGCACCAGCTTTGCCAAACACCTGTTCCCGGTCGTCGGCGCCCAGGGCACTACCGCCTTGCGCGTGGGCTTTTCCGCGTTGCTGCTGTTGCTCATCTGGCGCCCCTGGCGCTTTGGACCCACCAAGGCCAACCTGGGGCAGATTGCCATCTTTGGCGTGGTGCTGGGGCTCATGAACCTGCTGTTCTACATGGCCATCAAGCGCCTGCCTTTTGGCGTGACGGTGGCCATCGAGTTTGTCGGCCCGTTGTCGGTGGCGGTCTGGACCTCGCGCCGCGTGCTGGACCTGGTCTGGCTGGGGCTGGCGGCGCTGGGCTTGTTTTTGCTGCTGGTGCTGCCGATGTTTGGCGTGCAGACCGCCGCGCTCGACCCGGTGGGCCTGTGCTATGCGGTCATGGCCTCCGCCTGCTGGGCCGGCTACATCGTGCTGGGCAAACGCGCCGGCCATATGCATGGCGGCATGGTGGTGTCGCTGGCGCTGCTGACCGCCGCCATCGTGGTGGTGCCCTTTGGCATTGCCGAGGCGGGCGCCAAGCTGCTGCAGCCCTCCATCCTGCTCTATGGGCTGGCAGTGGCCGCTGTCTCCAGCGCCATCCCCTATACCTTGGAGATGTTCGCGCTCAAACGCCTCAGCTCGGGCGCCTTCTCCACGATGCTCGCCACCGAGCCAGCCATTGCAGCGATTGCCGGCATGCTGGTGCTGGGCGAGCTGCTGACCGCCACCCAGTGGTCGGCCATCGGCCTGATCATGGTGGCAGCAATGGGCAGCGCGCTGACGGCCAAGCCCTCTGCACCGCCGCAGGCAGCAGCGCCCAAACCTGCAGGCCAGGCCGTCGCCTGAGCGCAGCAGCCACCCGCCATGCAAAGAGCGCTTGCCGCATAGACGGCAAGCGCTCTTTTTTTAATGCGTAGCAGAAGGCTTAGTTCTCTCCCGCCCACTCCACCTTGGCGCCCAGGCTCTGCAGGTTCTCCACAAAGCGGGGGTGGGCGCGCTTGATGGGCGCGGCATTGCGGATCTCGGAGCGGCCCTCGATGCTGGCAGCCACCATGAACAACGCAATGGCCACGCGGATGATGTAGGGGCTCTCCACCACCGCAGGGCTCAGCGGGTTGCCGCCGAGGGTGACGATGCGGTGCGGATCGGACGAGAACACATGGGCGCCAAACTTGGACAGCTCGCCCGTCCAGCCCAGCGCGCCGTCATAGACCTTGTTCCAGAACATCGCATTGCCCTCGGCGCGCACGCCCAGCGCGATGAAGATCGGCAGCAGATCCACCGGGAAATAAGGCCAGGGCGCCGCCTCGACCTTGGTCAGCACATTGCGGGTAAACGGCGTCTCGACCTTGAGCGGGCCCTTGCGGATGGCGCGTGACCAGCCGTCCTTGTGCTCGATCTGCACGCCAAACTTGGCAAAGGTGCGGTCGATCAGCGGGAAGTTGTCGGGCGTGCGGTTGCGCACCTGTACATCGCCACCCGTGATGGCACCCAGCGCCAGGAAGGTGGTGATCTCGTGGAAGTCTTCCTCGAAATGGAATTCACCGCCGCCCAGCTGCTCGACGCCATGCACCGTCAGGCGCGAGGTGCCGATGCCCTCGATCCTGGCGCCCAGCATGGCCATGAAGCGGCAGAACTCCTGCACATGCGGCTCGCAGGCGGCATTGGTGAGCACCGAGCTGCCCTGGGCAGTGGCCGCGCACAGCACAAAGTTCTCGGTGGTGGTGACCGAGGCATAGTCCAGCCAGTGCTGGGTGGCCTGCAGCGCGCCATCGCAGCGCACGATCAGCGAACCCTCGCCATGCTCGACCCGGCCGCCAAAGCGGCGGAACACCTCGATATGCGGATCAATCTCGCGCACGCCCAGGGTACAGCCCTTGACGTTGTCCTCCAGCCGCGCCACGCCAAAGCGGGCCAGCAGTGGCGGCACCAGCATGATGGACGAGCGCATTTCTTCGGGCAGGTGGTGCTTGCAGGCGTCAAAGTGCGTATCACGGTGGTGGAGCTTGAGCACGCCGCTGGCGTAGTCCATCTGCACGCTGGAGCCCAGCTTGCCGAAGATGTCCAGGATCTTGCGCACATCGGTGATGTCCGGAACGCCATGGAGCACCAGAGGCTGCGCCGTCAACAATGTGGCGCACAGCACAGGCAGAACGGCATTCTTGTTGGACGAGGGAATGATGCGGCCCTGCAAAGGGGTGCCGCCGTGCACGATGAGTTTGGACATGGATGGGGGGAGGTCGCGAATTCTGGAGTGGCCCGGGGCAGTGTGCGCTATCCGGGCTGACCCTGCATGTTACAGCGTCAAAAACAACAAAAGGCACTCGGTGGGAGTGCCTTTTGTAAATACCCGTCAACAAAATGTGCGGGATGCTGCTAGGCCATGCTAGGGCAGCTTGTTAGCCGATCAGAACGCGGGAACCACGGCGCCCTTGTACTTGTCCAGGATGAATTTCTTCACATCGTCGCCATGCAGCGCACGGGTCAGCTTGGCAATCGCCTCGTCATTGGCGCGGTCAGCACGGGCAGCAATGATGTTGGTGTAGGGCGAGTCGGCACCTTCGATGAACAGCGCATCCTTGGTGGGGTTGAGCTTGGCTTCGATCGCGTAGTTGGTGTTGATCAGCGCCAGATCGACATCACCCAGCGCACGTGGCAGCAAAGGCGCTTCGAGTTCCTTGAACTTGAGCTTCTTGGGGTTCTTGGCGATATCCAATGGGGTGGAGGTCAGCTTGGACGCGTCCTTGAGCTCGAGCAGACCATTCTTTTGCAGCAGCAGCAACGCGCGGCCACCGTTGGAAGGGTCATTGGGGATGGCCACGGTGGCGCCGTCCTTCAAGTCCTTGATGTTCTTGATCTTGCTGGAGTAGGCGCCAAAGGGCTCCACATGCACCTTGCCATTGGGCACTTGCACCAGCGAGCTCTTGCGGTCCTTGTTGTAGCTGTCCAGATAAGGCTGGTGCTGGAAGAAGTTCGCATCGAGCTGCTTGTCTTCCACGGCCGCATTGGGCTGGATGTAGTCGCTGAACTCGCGCACTTGCAGATCCACCCCTTCGGCCTTCAGCTTGGGCTTGATGAAATTGAGAATTTCGGCATGTGGCACCGGCGAGGCCGCCACTTTCAGCACTACATCCGCCGCATGGGCAGACACGGCCAGGGCCGCAACAGCAAGAACGGAAAGCGTTTTTTTGAACATGGTGTTTTGACAAATGAGAAAGACCAGCCCCGGCAACTACTTGGATTTCTCTTGATGGGACTGAACCAAGATGGTGCAAGTCTAGCCTTGTTCGGCATATCACCCAAAGAAAATAAAGAGATTTGGTTATAAAGAATTTGATCTTTATGCCAGCCCGCTACAGCCTGCGCCTGCACCGGCGGGCTATGCTTGGGCCATGTCTACCCCGTTTGACCCCGATCAGCTGCTGCGGCTGCTCACCACCACCATGCCTTTTGGCAAGTACCAGGGCCGCGCCATCGCCGACCTGCCTGGCAACTACCTCAACTGGTTTGCCCGTGAAGGCTTTCCCAAAGGCGATCTGGGCCGGCTGCTGGCACTGATGCACGAGATCGACCACAACGGCCTGGGCGAGTTGCTGCGCCCGCTGCGCGCCAGCCTGCAAGCGAGTGGGCAGGCGGCTGTCCAGCCACCGCGACAATAAAAAACCCGCAGGCTGCAAGCAGCTGCGGGTGGGTTCAGGCGATTGAAGCGCTGCTTTACTTGACGGCGGAGCGGGCTGCGTCAGCCTTGGCCTTGGCTTCATCGGCCTGCTTTTGCAGCGCGGCGGCTTCGGCTTCTGCCTTCTTGGCTTCCGCTTCCTTGGCGGCGGCTTCTTCCTTGCCCTTGTCACCGCCCATCGCGCCAGCCATCGCACTGCCGGCCATCGTGCCAGCGACGGCGCCCACGGCGGCTGCGCCCATGGTGCCCATCATGCCGGAGCCGCCGGCGGCCGGTGCCGCGGCAGCCGGTGCTGCTGCGGCAGGGGCTGCGCCCGCTGCTGGAGCGGCGGCAGGTGCAGCAGCGGCTGGCGTCGCAGGCTTGGCTGCAGGCGCGGGAGCTGCCTTTTGGGTCGCTGCTGGACGCTTGACACCGCCACCCAGGCGCTTGGCATGGGCCAGGCCTGGCAGAACCAGACCAGCAATGGTCAAAGCAAGAACGGATGCAGAGGTGCGAAAAGAGGGGTTCACTACGGTATTTCCAAATAAAAGGCCGGGGCTACAGGCCGATTGCCTGCTTGCCTACCCTTGGTACATGAGGGGAAACGCTGCAAATTCAAGTGCTTGGCAGCACGGCTAGCAGCGGTATGGCTCGGCTTTGGTTATTCGTTATGCGTAGCGCGCAGCTACAAATATTGTAGAGCAGCGCTGGCATGCACGGGGTGTACAAGACCTTGGGCACCGTCAGCCATCGCAGGCATCAGGCAGCGCCTATGTTCTCCAGCCCGCTGTACACCCACCAGGCCAGGGCCAGCATCATCACGCCGGTAAAGCCATCCATCACGCGCCAGGCCTGGGGCTTGGCAAACAGGGTTTGCAGGCGCCGGCCGGCGCTGGCCAGCATCACAAACCAGGCCAGGCTGGCACAGGCAGCACCCAGCACAAAGATCCATTTCAGGCTGCCATCCTGGCGCGCACCGATCGAGCCCACCAGCACGACGGTATCCAGGTACACATGGGGGTTGAACAAGGTGATGACGACCAGCGCCCCCAGCACGCGCCACAGGCCACGCCGGGCGGCAGTGGCGGGCGCAGCCCCGTCAGCATCGGCAGCGGGCGCTGCGCCAGCGGGCATCGCAGCCCGCCACAGCGCCATCAGCCCATAGCCCAGCAGGAACAATGCGCCGCCCAAGGTCAGGTAGTAGGCCAGGGTGGGCGAATCTCCCAGCACCTGGGCCATGCCGGCCACGCCGATTCCGATCAGCAGTGCATCGCTGAACACACACCAGGCGACGCAGGCGCGCACATGCTCGCCGCTCACGGCCTGGCGCAGTACATACAGGTTCTGCGCGCCGATCGAGACGATCAAGGAAAGGCAGACGGTAAAACCGGCCAGCCAGGTAGAAGTCATGCTTGTTGTCCACATCGCAGCTATTGTGCGGCGCACCAATAAATAAGTAAAATTAAACAATCTTAGTCAAATGAAGCAAAACTAAATGCTGGACTACCTGGGACTGGCCGCGCTGGCGGCCGTGGTGCGCGAGGGCAGCTTTGAACGCGCCGCCAAGAAACTCCATGTCACCCCGTCGGCGGTGTCGCAGCGCATCAAGCAGCTGGAAGAGCGCACCGGCCAGGTGCTGGTGCAGCGTGGCAACCCCTGCACCGGCACCGAGGCCGGCCAGCGCCTGTGCCTGCATCTGGAGCAGGTGGCTTTGCTGGAAAACGCCCTGCGCCGCAGCAACCCCGACCTGCTGCCCGATGCACCGGTGGCGCCGACGATCAAGCTGGCGGTCAATGCCGATTCGCTCTCCACCTGGTTCATGGAGGCGATGGCCGAGTTCACCGCCTCGGGCAATGAGCTGCTGGACCTGCGCGTCGACGACCAGGACCACACCGCCCAGGCGCTGCGCGAAGGGGCGGTGCTGGGCGCCGTGACCGGCACCAGCGGCCAGATCCCCGGCTGCAACAGCTGGCCGCTGGGCACGATGCGCTATGTGGCCGCAGCCAGCCCCGGCTTCATGGCGCGCTACTTCGCAGAGGGCGTGAACACGCAGACCCTGGCCCAGGCGCCCATCATGACCTTTGACCGCAAGGACCGGCTGCAGGACCAGTGGCTGCAAGCCCAGGGCATGGCCCCCCGGGGCAGCGGTCCCCGGCATTTTCTGCCGTCCAACCAGGGCTATGTGCGGGCCTGCGAGATCGGCATGGGCTGGGGCATGCACCCCACAGTGCTGATTGCCGACCAACTGGCACGTGGCAGCCTGGTGCCGCTGGTGCCCGATAGCCCGCTGGATCTGCCGCTGTACTGGGCGCTGCCGCGCAGCGCGCAGGCCAGCCTGGCCCGGCTGACCGACTGCGTCATGCGCGCGGCCAGTCGCGTGCTGACGCCAGCCGCTTGAGCGTTTCTGCCGTGGCGTTGTCAGCACAGCGGGGACCGGTGCGCCTATGATGCGAGCAGCTGCAGCGCCAGATAACCAACTTGGCTGTTGCTGCAGAGGGAGGTATCCATGGTTTTCATCAGAAAGAGCACAGCATGATTGAGGTGCAGGATCTCATCGTCGACTACCCCGGCCACCGCGCGCTGCATGGCGTCAGCCTGCAGATCGAGGCCGGCACCGTCACCGCCCTGGTGGGCCCCAATGGCGCCGGCAAATCCACCTTGCTGCGCTGCATTACCGGGCTGGAAGCACCGCTGAGCGGCAGCACCCGGGTGGCGGGCATCGATGTGCAGCAAGAGCCCCGCCGCGCCCACCAGTACATGGGCTATCTGTCGGATTTCTTCGGGCTCTACGAGACCCTGAGCGTGGCCCAGTGCCTGCAATACGCCGCAGAAAGCCAGGGCCTGAGCCGCAAGGACGCCACCGCGCGCGTGCATGCGGTGGCCGAGCAGCTCGCCCTCAGCAGCAAGCTCGGCCATGCCACGCGCAACCTCTCGCGCGGCCAGCGCCAGCGGGTCGCCATTGGCCAGGCCATCATCCACCAGCCCCAGGTGCTGCTGCTCGACGAGCCCGCCAGCGGGCTGGACCCGGAGGCGCGCAGCAGCCTCTCGACCTTGTTCCGCCAGCTGCAGGCCCAGGGCATGACGCTGGTCGTCTCCAGCCACATCCTGAGTGAGCTCGATGAGTACTGCAGCCATATCCTGTCGATCCGCGAAGGCCGCATCACCAGCCACGGGCCGTTGAATGCCGCCAGTGGCCCTGGCGGCAACGGCGCGCTGCCGTCCGAACTGGTGATGCAGGTCGAGCTGGCCGTCCCCCTGCCCCAGCCGGATGGGGCGCTGGCCGGCTACCGCCTGGTCGACATGCGTGCCGGCCGGGACGGCGGCGCTGCCCACCTGCTGTGGATTGCGCTGCCCGCGCAAGACCGTGCTGCGCGCGTGCAGTTGCTGCAGCAGCTGGTGGCCCATGGCGCGCAGGTGCTGGGCTACCAGGAGGCGCGCACCAGCCTGCAGGAGCGCTACCAGCAAAGCCTGGAAGCATCCGTCGATCCCCAAGCGCTGTTTGCCAAGGAGTGGCCATGAATCCGGAATTTCGCCGCCAGCTCAGCCTGGAGCTGAGCCCTGCGCGTTTGGTGCTGATGCCCGCCATCTTGCTGATGCTGGCCATCTGCGTGTTTGTCATCGAGGGCAAGCAGCCGCTGCTGTACCTGCACAAGGGCGCCCTCAGCCTGGTGGGTCTGCTGGCCGCCTGCGTGGGCACCTTCACGGCGCTGTCCAGCATCAATGACGAGCTGAACGAGCGCACCTGGGACCAGCAACGCATGAGCGCCATGGGCCCCTGGCGCATGGCCTGGGGCAAGCTGCTGGGTGGCCCCAGCTATGCCTGGTATGGGGCTTTGCTGTGCGCGGCTGCGGCACTGCTGTGCGGCTTCTGGCTCGGCGAGCTGGCAGATACGGTGCTGGTGCTCGTGCTCACCATTCTGGGCGCCTGCGCCTTGCACTGCGCGATGATGGCCAGCCGCCTCTACAGCATGGACCCCAACAAACCCGCCACCAGCCGCAGTGTCTGGGTGCTGGTAGTGCTGGTGTTCCTGCTGCTGCAACTGGTCAGCAGCGTGGTCGTGGGACTTGACAGCCTGCTGGGCGGCAGCGGCGGCGGCGCCTGGTGGGGCCTGCCGCTGAACGCGGCCAGTCTGCTGCTGGTCTTTGCCATAGCGGGCCTGCTGCTGGGCCTGCTGGCACTGTGGCGGGCGATGTCGATGCAGCTGTCGGTACCCACCACACCCTGGGCCTGGGCACTGGGCAATGCGGCTGGCTGTTTGCTGCTGGTGGGCCTGGTGCCCACCGGCACCGGCCGGGCGCTGACCGCGATGATGCTGTTCGCCCTGGTGACCTACTATGCCGCTGCGCTGGAAAGCCAGGTCGCGCAGCGCTGGCGCGCCCTGCTCTACAGCGCGCGACACGGCCAGTGGCGGCGCTTTTGGCAGAACATGCCACTGTGGCCTATCAGCTGGTGCATGGCCTTTGCGGTGCTGCTGCCGGCCTATTTGCTGTGGAATGCCGACCCGCTGTCCAACCGCTCGCAGCTGGGCCCCCTGGCCTTCATGGTGTTGCTGCATGTGCTGCGCGACTGCGGCATCTACCTGGTGTTCTCGCTGCGCAAGAGCAGCCGCTCCCCGCTGGGCATGACCTTGCTGGTGGTCTTTGTACTCAGCGCCCTGTTGCCGGCCATGTTCTGGTCGCTGGGCCTGGCGCCGCTGTTTGAGCCCCTGTTTGGCGCGTTTGACCCGCGCCTGTCGTCCAACTTTGCGCATGCACCGGCCCTGGGCTGGCTGGCCTGGGTGGGCATGCTGCTGCAGCTGGCGGTGCTTGCCGTCGTGCTGGTCTGGCGCTTCCAGGCCATCACCCCCCAGGCGGGCGGCAAAGACCTGTTTGCGCGCTAGCCAAACACCCAGGCGCCGACCCAGGGTGCAGCCAGCACATTGAGAGCGCCGGCAATCATCATCACCAGTGAGGCGGCCACACCTTGCTGGGGGCCGGCCATCTGCGCCTTGGCAACCCCCGAGCCGTGGGCCGATCCGCCCAGCATGGCCCCCGCTGCGACCCGGCTGCGCAGCCGGGGCAAGAGGCGCAGTACCAGGCCACCGATCAGCATGCCGGTCACTCCGGTGAGCAGCACAAACAAGGCAGCCAGGTCCAGCGGGCCGCCGATGGCACGCTCGGCCTCCACCGCAAAGGGCGTGGTCACGGAGCGCATTGCTAGCCCTTTTTGCAGCAGCGGCGACAGGCCCAGCCAGCGCGCCAGCCACACCGACGTCAGGATGGACACCGTGCTGGCCACCAACACGCCGGCCAAAATGGACATCCAGTGCTTGCGCACCATCTGGCGGTAGTCATACAACGGCAGCGCGAAGGCGACGGTCGTCGGCCCCAGCAGCCATACCAGCCAATGGGTATGGGTGCGATAGTCGTCGTAGCCAATGCCCAGCAGCAGCAGTGCGGCCACCAGCACCAGGGGCGTGACGATGATGGGCATCAGCACCGTATGCGGATGGCGCTGGTACAGCCGCTTGTTGAGGTAATAGCACAGCAGGGTCAGCAGCAGTGACAGCAGCGCTGCGCTGCCATGGCTCAGCGGCCACAGCGGCAACGACGAGGGCAGGGTTGCAGGCGCAGCAGTCATCGCACCCCTTCGGCAGCGGCCTTGGCGCCACGCTCCTGGCAGCGCTTGCGCTGGGCCAGGCGCAGCTCCAGCCGGTAGACCGCATCGACCACCAGCGCGGTGGCCACCATCACGCAGGCAGTGCTCAGCACAATCACGAGCACGATGCGCAGCCCCTGGCTGCGTACCAGGTCGCCATAGTTGATGATCACCAGCATCGCGGGGATGAAGAACAGCAGCATGTCCGACAGCAACCAGCGCGTGCCCTGTGCCAGCCAGCGGCCGGGCACGGCGCGGCTGAACAGCCCCAGCGCCAGTGCGGCAAAGCCAATCAGGCCCGCCGGAATACGCCAGCCCATATGGCTGCGCAGTGCCTCGGCCACCAGCCAGATGGCGCAGAGCACTGCCACCTGCCACAGCGTGCGTGCCGCCTGGCGGGCCTGCCTGGGCAGCCCTTTGTCTGTGGATCTGCCCTCGCCCGCCACCCATTTATCGCTTGTCATGCCATCCTTGTGCTGGCTCGTGGGCCAGCGGCAGTGGCGGCGGTGCGGCCCCTTGCCTCACCATGCTGCACTGCACAAAACGGATTGTAGAAACGGCATAATCATTCGTAAAATGACTTATTTTTATAAATTCCATTCCATCTAGGAATTCACCATGGACCTGCGAGCGCTGCGCTACTTTGTCGAGGTGGTCCACCGCAACAGCTTCACCCGCGCGGCAGAGGCGCTGTATGTCACCCAGCCCACCATCAGCAAGATGGTGAAGGGTCTGGAAGACGAGCTCGGCGGCCGCTTGCTGCTGCGCGAAGGCCGCAAGCTGCAGTTGACCGATGCCGGGCGCGTGGTGTTTGAGCGGGGCCAGGCGCTGCTACAAGAGGCCAGCCGCCTGCGCCAGGAAGTGGCCGAGGTGGACGGCATCGCGCGCGGCACGCTCAGCGTGGGCGTGTCCCCCACCACGGGCCACTACATGGCGCCCATCTTTGCGCAGTACCGCAAACGCTACCCCGGCGTACAGTTGCAGCTGCATGAGCGCGGCGCCCGGGCGCTGGAACAGGCGGTGGCAGAGGGCGAGATCGATGTAGCCATGGGCCTGTTGCGTGCCGGCAGCCCCCTGGCCAGCCTGCGCATACAAACCCACCATACCGTGGCCGTTTTTGCCCATGCGCGCGCGCCCCAGGGGCAAAGCCAGGTGCGCTGGCAGGAGCTGGCTGCCCTGCCCTTTGTGATGTACGAGAGTGATTTTGCGCTGTACGAAGGCGTGCAAAGCTGCTGCGCGCAAGCGGGCTTTGTGCCGCAGATCGCGCTGCAAAGCCGTTACTGGGACTTGATTGGCGACCTGGTCGCCGCCGATGCAGGCATTGCCATCATGTTCGACCATGTGGCCAGCCGCTTTGACCCGGCCCAGGTGCGCTGCCTGCCCGTGGCTGAACCCACGCTGAGCCATGATTTCGGCCTCACCTGGCGGCCCCAGCACCTATCCAAGGCCGCCAGCGCCTGGCTGGCGCTATGCCAGGCGCGCTATCCGCAGACCCCGGCATAGACCCAAGGCCTCAGACCTGGGGCATGAAGGCATCCTGGCGGCCGGGCTCGGCAACCACTTTGCGGGGTGCCGCACTGGGCGCGGTGGCCGCGGCTTGGGCCGCTGCCATACAGGGAATCGTGGCCGGCTGGCGCAGCGGGTGGAAGTTCAGCAGCTGCGTGGCCATCATGGTCTCGACCATGAAGCAGCACAGCGCCGAGACAAAGCTGACCACGCCCAGCCCGAAGCTGAACATCGCCGCCAGCGACCAGCTGTTGGCGTCGATCTCGGTCTTGGTGGTCTGGCCGACGAAGAGCAGGATGATGGTCAGCGCAATCAGCGCGCCGCACAGGGTCAGCAGCCCGATGCAGAGGTTGGCCAGGCGTCCGCGCCGGCGCAGAAAGCCGAGCTCCAGCAAGGACCGCTGCACATAGTCCTCGTCCTTGGAGGCCATCATGCGGTCTTCCAGCACGCGGCCCCGGTCGATGATGCGCGCCAGCCGGCCGGCGACGGCACCGATCATGCCCGCCACGCCGGTGAGAAAGAAAACGGGAGCCACAGCCAGCTGGATGCTGTGGGTGATGTTGCTGACGTCGATGGACATGGTGTTGGAGCAGAGAGGTTGGACAGACTGCGCTGCAGCACACGCCTAGGGACCCTCTGCAAAACTCCCCTGCCGTGGTCTGAACGCGGTCTCGGGCGATCCGCTGCGTTGTCTTCCTTGTCAATAGCTACGGCTATTGACTGCAAAAGACGCCTTGCGGCTCATCCCGATCCGCGTCCATCCCGCTTGGCGAGGGTTTTGCAGAGCATCCCTAGTGCAGGCTGCGACGCCTGCGATGAACACTGCAAAATTCAAGCCAACATTCTCGCACCAAATAGGTGCAAACCCTAATACCTTTTTTGCCCTGTTTCCGGGCTGATTTGAAGCAAATTGTGTGCTTCCTGAGGCAGAGGCCTGCGTTCAGTAGTGTGGCGGCAGCTCGTCGCGTGCACCTGGCGCAACAGCTCCGGTCTCGGGCATGCGCTGCTGCAAGTCCTTGACCAGGTGCAGCAAGCGGTCGATCTGCTGCTGTTGCTTGTAGATCGTCAGGTTGAGCTCTTCGAGCAGGTCGTCGGCATAGGCCGCCTTGATCTCCAGGGCTTCAAGGCGCTGCTGCAGGGGTTCGGGCATTGTCGTCATGGCGTCTCCTGGCATCGGATGGGGAGGGAGGGGAAAGAATAACGCCGGCATATGACAGCGCATATGCCGGCGTGGAGAGCGGGAAGGCGGGCTTACAGCGCCTTGGCCAGGCGGGCAATGCCCTCTTCGATGCGGGCGATATCAGCGGTGGCAAAGGACAGCCGCAGGGTCGAGGCATCGGGGTTCTGGGCAAAGAATGGCGTGCCCGGCACAAAGGCCACCCCCTGCTCGATGGCGCGCTTGGCCAGCGCATTGCCATCCTTCTCCTGGCCCCGGGCGCCCGTCAGTTGCACCCAGATGAACATGCCGCCCTGGGGCTGCACAAAGCGCACCGCATCGCCCAGCTGGCTGCGCAGGCCGTCGCCCATGGCCTTGCTGCGCGCCGCGTAGGTGGTGCGCACGCGGTCCAGGGTGGCGGGCATGCGGCCGGCCTTCAGGTACTGGGCGGCGGTCGCCTGGCTGAAGGTACTGGTATGGGCATCGCTGAACTGCTTGCACATGACGCACTTGCCCAGCAGCTCGGCCGGGGCAATCAGCCAGCCCAGGCGCAGGCCGGGGCTGAGCACCTTGCTCATGCTGCCGCAGTGGGCCAGGTAGTCACGGCTGCCGGGTACGCTGTCTGACAGCGCCAGCAGGCTGGGCGGTGGCGGTGCGTCAAAGTACAGGTCGCCATAGGGGTCGTCCTCGACGACCAGGGTCTGGTGGCGCACAGCCATCTCGAGAATCTGGCGGCGGCGCTCCAGGCTCAGCAGCACACCGCTGGGGTTGCCAAAGGTCGGGATCAAGTAGACCAGCTTGGGCTGGTGTTCGGCTATCAGCTGCTCCAGCGCCTCGGGGATGACACCGTTCTCGTCGGTGGGGGCGCTGATGACTTCGGCGCCATAGAGACGGAAGCACTGGATGGTGGCCAGAAAGGTCGGGCCCTCGACGATCACCTTGTCACCGGGCGAGATCATTGTCTTGCCCAGCAGGTCGAGCGCCTGCTGGCTGCCGGTGGTGACGATCAGCTGATCGGGCGTCAGCGACTGCACGCCCTTGGCCGCCATCAGGCCGACGATCTGCTCGCGAAAGGGCTGGTAGCCCTCCGTCGCGCCGTACTGCAGCGCAGCGCCCGGCTCCTCTTTCAACGCCGCATTGGCCGCTGCCTGCACACCGTCCACGTCGAACATGGCTGCATCCGGAAAGCCCCCGGCAAAACTGATGATGCCGGGCTTGCCCAGCAGCTTGAACAGTTCACGGATGGCGGACGTCTCGACATTGTCGAGGCGGGAGGCAAAGCGCAGTGTCATGGAATGTTCTCTCAAGTCAAAAAGCGCAGCCCGGTCGATCGCCGGGCCGCCCTGGCATTTTGCTACTTTTTACCGGCCCCATGCGTCGCTCTGGCATCCCTGAGCCCGCCATTGCCCCCCGCTATCGACTATGCTTGCGCCCTAAAGGACTGGGTCACCATGCGCATCGCCGCTTTCTTCATTGTTTTGGTCAAATTGCTGGCCTCGTTGCTCATGCTGCTGGGCGTGGTCTGGGCCTGTGGCGCGCTGTGGTTTCAGCTGGCGCAATCGGTCAAGTCGGGCTCGGCCCGGGGGCTGCTGCTGGGGGTCTGGGTGGGGGTCGGCCTGTACTGCATCTACCTGCTGTGGCAGCAGCGCATGCCCAAGGGCCTGCTGATCTACGGGCTGCTGCTGGCAGCCATCCTCGCCTGGTGGGCCAGCATCCAGCCCTCCAACACACGCAAATGGGCCCCCGATGTGGCCCGGCAGCTGTCAGGCACCGTCCAGGGTGATCTGGTGCAGCTGCACAATGTGCGCAATTTTGACTGGCAGACCGACAGCAAGGCCACCGTGCGCTGGGAAGACCGGGACTACGACCTGCGCCAGCTCGTTTCGGTGGACATGAGTACCTCGTACTGGATGGGGCCGGCCATTGCCCACACCTTGGTGTCCTTCGGCTTTGACGACGGCAAGAGCCCGCGCCGCTATGTGACGTTTTCGGTGGAGATCCGCAAGGAACAGGGCGAGCAGTTCTCGGCCGTGGGCGGCTTCTTCAAGCAGTTCGAGCAAAGCCTGGTGGCCGCCGATGAGCGCGACATCCTGCGCGTACGCAGCAATATGCGGGGAGAAGAAGTCTACCTGTACAGCGTGGCCATGCCGCGCGCTGCGATGCGCTCACTGCTCATCGCCTATGTGGACAAGGCCAATGCGCTGGTCGAGACGCCGCAGTTCTACCACACGCTGTTTGCCAACTGCACCACCATCGTGTTCGACATGGTGCACCACATTGTGCCGGGCCTGCCGATGGACTGGCGCCTGCTGGCCAGCGGCTACCTGCCCCAGTATGTGGACAGCCTGGGCGCCCTCGCCCGCCCGAACGACTTTGAGGCCATCCATGCGGCAGCGCACATCAATGCCCGCGCCAAGGCGGTGCGGCCGGGCGAGGATTTCTCGGCCGCCATCCGCCAGGGTGTGCCGCAGGCGCCGCTGCAGCCCTGATGCAGGGACCCAGGCTCAGGCCTTGCCAGATAATGGCAGCCGAGCCTGCACCACCACACGATGAAAACCGCTGATATCCAACCCTTCTTCGCCACCTTGAAGGCGGCCAACCCTTCGCCCCAGACCGAGCTGGAATACACCTCGGTGTTCGAGCTGCTTGCCGCCGTGCTGCTGTCGGCCCAGGCGACCGATGTGGGGGTCAACAAGGCCACCCGCAAACTCTTCCCGGTCGCCAACACGCCCCAGGCCATTCTGGCGCTGGGGCTGGAAGGCCTGGAGGGCTATATCAAGACCATCGGCTTGTACCGCAGCAAGGCCAAGCACCTGATGGAGACCTGCCGCATCCTGGTGGAACGCCATGGCGGCCAGGTGCCCGACACGCGCGAGGCGCTGGAAGCGCTGCCCGGCGTGGGCCGCAAGACCGCCAATGTGGTGCTGAACGTGGCCTTTGGCCAGCCGACGATGGCGGTGGACACCCATATCTTCCGCGTCAGCAACCGCACCGGCCTGGCACCCGGTAAAAATCCGCTCGAAGTGGAAAAGCAGCTGATGCAGCGCGTACCCGGCGACTATGCCGTCGATTCGCACCACTGGCTGATCCTGCTGGGCCGCTATGTCTGCCAGGCGCGCAAGCCGCGCTGCTGGGAATGCCTGGTCAGCAGCTATTGCGATTTCACGCCCAAGACGCCGCCACCCCAAGGCGCGCTGCGCTGATCGCGGCGGCGAGGCATCACGTGCTGCTCTGGGTGCTGACGCCGGCCGAGGCAAAGCTGGCCATGTCACGCAGCATCGCGCAGGCCGATTCCAGCAGCGGCCAGGCCAGCGCCGCACCGGAGCCCTCGCCCAGGCGCAGCTGCCAGTCGAGCAGCGGCTGCGCCTGCAAGGCCGCCAGCAAGTGGCTGTGGCCCGGCTCGCCCGAGCGGTGGGCATAGACGCAGCGCTCCAGCACTGCAGGCTGCAAGCGGGAGGCCACCAGCACTGCGGCACTGGTGATGAAGCCATCGACCACAATCACGCGGCGCTCCAGCGCGGCCTGTAGCACCGCGCCCACCATGGTCGCCACTTCCAGCCCGCCCATCGCAGCCAGCACTGCCAGCGGCTCCTGCACACCGGCATGGCGCGCCAGCACCCGGCGCAGCACCGCGGCCTTGCGGGCCACGCCCTCGCCGCTCAAGCCCGTGCCTGCGCCGGTCACCGTCTCCACATCCAGATTGCAGAGCCGCGCCAGCAGCAGCGATGCGCTGGAGGTGTTGCCAATGCCCATCTCGCCCAGCAGCAAGGCATTGCCAGGCAAGGCCTGCAGCAGCGCGCGGCCATTGGCAATCGCGGCTTCGCACTGCGCCATGCCCATCGCAGGGCCGAGGCTGCTGTCCTGGGTGCCGGGGGCAATCTTGCGCAGCCACAGGCGCGGCGCGCCTGCGGGCAGCGCATCGCTCTGCGGTGCAAAATCACGGGCCACGCCGCAATCGACCACATTCAGCGCCACGCCATGCTGGCGCGAGAGCACGCTTACCGCCGCGCCACCGGCCAGAAAATTGCCCACCATCTGCCAGGTCACATCGGCCGGGTAGGCTGACACGCCCTGCGCCACCAGGCCATGGTCAGCCGCAAACACGACCATCTGGGGATCGGCCAGGCGGGGCTGGCTGCTGCCCAGGATGCAGGCGATGCGCAACGCCAGCGCTTCGAGCAGGCCCAGCGAGCCCAATGGCTTGGTCTTGTTGTCCAGCAGCTGCTGCACCTGCTGGCGGAAGGCGGCATCGTCCATCGATACGATAGAGGGAATAAGCGGAGAGAACGAGGATTCGGACATGGTCAGGGTACGGAGCGGGAGCACGGCGATACGCCAAGCCGCCAGTATCGCGCTGCCTGCCCCGGTTTGCAGCGCCCTGCGCGCAAACCAATGAAAAACGCTCTGCGCAGCCAAAGCTGGGCAGAGCGTGGATCAGCTAAATCAGTTAGCTTACTTGGCAGGCACCGTGTAGGTGTACTCACGCAGGATGCCACCGCCTTGCACCGAGCCGCTGTCCTGGCCCTGGGCCACGCGGCCCACGCAGGCACGGCGGTCCTCTTCAGTCTTGAAGACCGCGCAGCGTGCGGTGGCGTTTTCGCGGAAGCTGGAACCTGGATCCGTCAGCTGACCCTGGCGCGCGGCCTGGCGAGCGGCTGCCGCTTCGCGGGCGCTGGAGCTGCCTTCGGCCACATCGGCATTGGCGCGGGCATCGCCACGCGCTTCACCACGCTTGTGGTGGGCGCCGTGCGGGCCATGGGGCATGGGCTTCACATGCTTGGCAGGGGGTGGTGGGGGTGGCGGTGCGGATTGGGCGCTGGCATAGCCTGCGGTGCCCAAGGCGAGGGCCATCGCGGCCATTTGCAAAGACTGGCGGAACATGTTTTTCATAGCGATCATCCTTATCGGTGATGAGAAGCAACACAAACAGCATGCCTGCGCGGCAGGCGCGCCCCTATCGGCCCAATCCACCAGTGCTTGCAATATTTGGCCTACAGGCAAAGGTGTTGGTCATTCAGGGCAAGCGGTCCCCAAACCATTCACCCACGCCTTGGGCCATGCGCGCAAACACCTGGTCCAGGCTGGGTGCGTCATGGCCAAACAGCGCATGGATGACGGCCGCGTTCTCGAACAGCCCATGCACATAGGTGCCCAGCACCTGCGGCGCGCCGCCCTGCCACAACAGGCCCGGCAACAGCTCTTGCGCCGGCTCGGCTGCACCGGCCTGCATATCCGGGCGCAGTTCGGTCTGTCCATGGTGGATTTCATAACCGGTCACCACCAAGCCGCTCAGTGCCTGCCAGGGTGCCTGTACCTCAGGCAGCTCCAGGCGCGCAGGCTGCACATTCTTTTGCGGTGCAAACAAGGTCACCAGCGGCAGCAGTCCGAGGCCGGCGGCATTGCCGTCCACCCCATGCAGATCGACCAGCGCCTCGCCCAGCATCTGCAGGCCGCCGCAAATACCCAGCACCCGCTTGCCGGCCTGCGCATGACGGGCGACAGCGGCATCCAGGCCCTGCTGGCGCATCCAGCCCAGGTCGGCCGCCGTGGCCTTGCTGCCCGGCAGGATCACCCAGTCCGCATCGCTCAGCTGCGCGGGCGTGCGCGCCCAGACCACGCGCACACCAGGCAGCTGCAGCAGCGGCTGGAACTCATCGAGGTTGCTGATGCGCGGGTAGGCCACGATGGCGATGCAGGTGTGCACGGCCTGCCCCTGGCCGCCACTGCCCCGGTCGTCAAACACACCGTCTTCCTCGGGCAGGCCGTGCTGGAACTGCATCGGAATGCAGGCCACCGTCGGCACACCGGTCTTGTCTTGCAGCATCTGCGGCGCCGGCGCCAGCAAGGCTGCATCGCCCCGGAACTTGTTGAGCACAAAGCCCTTGATCAGGCCTTGCTCCTCGGGCGGCAGCAGCGCCCAGGTGCCGTAGAGGTGGGCAAAGGCCCCTCCCCGGTCGATATCGGACACCAGCAGGCAATGGGCATCGCAGTGGCGCGCCACGCGCATATTGACCACATCGCTGCTGTGCAGGTTGATCTCGGCGGGCGAGCCCGCGCCCTCGATCACCACCACATCGTTCTCGGCGCGCAGCGCATCGAGCGCCTGCGCGATCTGTGGCCAGACCTTGAGGCTGCGGCCGCGCCAGGGCATGGCCGACAGCGCCTCGTCCACCTGGCCAAACAGCACCACCTGGCTGCGGGTATCGGCCTCGGGCTTGAGCAACAACGGGTTCATGCGCACATCGGGCACGGCGCCTGCGGCCAGCGCCTGCAGGTACTGGGCCGTGCCGATCTCGCCCCACTGGCCATCGGGCGTGGCTACGACGCGGGCATTGTTGCTCATGTTCTGCGCCTTGAAGGGCGCCACCTTGTAGCCCTGGGCCCGGTACCAGGCGCACAGCGCCGTGGCCACCCAGCTTTTGCCGGCGCCACTGCTGGTGCCCAGCACCATGATGCAGCGCGCGCTCATCGCGGTGCACTGCCCAGCGGCAGCACCATGCGCGCCATGATGCGCTCCAGCGCCGAGCCCGCATCGGTGCACAGGCCCGTGTGCACCGGCGAGGTCTGGATCATGCTGCTGCGCTTGGCTGTGAGCCAGTGGAAGCGCGCGCGGTACGGCAGCTGGCCGATGGGCCCGGCCTCGGGCACGCCAGCGCAAATGGCTACGATGCTGCCTAGGTGGCGGTAGACGGCTTGCAGATCGACTTGCGGGTCCAGCGCCAGCAGGCGCGCCTCATCGAGCGCCATCGCTGCCTGCAGGTAGCCGCTGCGCTGGCAGGACACGATCACCCCAGCGTTGATGAACTCCTCCCGCTCGACCCGGGGCACCACGCGCACGATAGCGTAGTCATACACATCATGCGCGTGCATCGATGGCTCCTTGCAACCAGCGGCCACGCGTTTGCAGGCGGGCCAGAAAATAGTTCACATACGCGGCGCGGTGCGCCTGCGGATCGGCCAGCAGCGGGCTGTTGCGGTCCTCTGCGGCCTTGGCCAGAAAGCAGTCCGGCACCGTGGCCAGAATGGCGGTCAGCACCGGCTCGGTCAGTTGCGCAGCCAGCGCTTCGTCCACCTCGGCCAGCTGGCTGGCCTGGGCCAGCAGCACATGGTCGGCAATCGGCGCAAAGGGCTTGCCCGGGTCGGCCACCGTGCCATCCCAGGCATGGTGGAAGGTCAGGGTCGCGCCATGGTCAATCAGCCAGGGCTTGCGCTGCCACATCAGCATATTGGTGTTGCGGGCCGTGCGGTCCACATTGCTGACCAGCGCATCGAACCAGACCAGGCGCGAGGCGAAATCATCGCTGACCGCATCCACGGCCGGGTCAAAATTGACCGAGCCGGGCAGGTAATCGAGGCCCACATTGAGGCCGTCGCTCGCGCGGATCAGGTCCTGGATCTCGGGGTCGGGCTCGGTCTGCGCGAGCTTGGCGTGCAGCAGGGCCAGCACCAGCTCGGGCAACGGCAGGCCCAGCGCGCGGGCGATGCCGCCGCAGATGAGCTCACCCATCAGCGCGCGCACGCCCTGGCCAGCCTCCCGGAACTTGAGCACATACATGCCCAGATCGTCCGCCTCGACGACGGCCGGCATCGAGCCGCCCTCGCGCAGTGGCGTCACATAGCGCTCCACCAAGACGGTGCGCAGTTGCAAAGTTTGTAAATCCATACCAAATGGTAGCGGTTGCTGCATGCCCTCGCCGGGCCTAAGCATCTGCCAGCGACAGCCAGGCCCGCTCCAGCGCCGCCTGCGCCACCGGCGCCATCACCCCCAGGCGCACATGGCCGGGCAGGCCAAAGCTGCGGGCATCGCGCAGCTTGATGCCCTGGCTGCGCAGTGATGCCAGGCGCGCGGGCAGGTCCGCCGGGTCCAGCGGCAGGCGCGCGACAAAGTAATTGGCTTGGTGGCCGGGCAGCACTGCCCAGCCCAGGCGCTCGCACAGCGCCAGCTGGCGGGCCTTCCAGTGACGCAACGTATCCAGACTGCGGGCCAGCCAGGCCTGCACCTCGGGCATGACCCAGGCCTGCAGCATGGCCACACCATGGGCGCCCACCACCCACGAAGGCGCCAGTGCCCGCAGCGCATCGATTTGCGCCTGCGGGGTGCCCTCGGGCGCAATCGCATAGGCTGCGCGCACCCCCGTCATGCCCAGCGCCTTGTTGGGCGTCCACAGCTGCCAGAGCGCAGCCATGTCGCGCGGCGGCGCAGGGCCTTCCAGCCACAGCGGCCGGTAGGCGCAATCGAGCACCAGGCCATGGTGGCTGGCATCGGCGGGCAAGGCTTGCCAGATGTCCTCTTGCGCACCCAGCGGGCTGGAGGGCTCGCAGGCCCAGTGCAGGCCTTCGCCCCAGGCCGGGCTGCGGGCGCCGGTGCGCAGGCCCCATACCTGCGCCGCCTGGGCGTAGTCGCCATAGCAATGGTTGGGTAGGCTGACACGGGTGGCACCCTGGCGCAGCGCATGCTGGGTCAGCCGGTGGATCAACTCGCTGCTGCTGCCGCCGATGACCAGGCGCTCAGGGGCGACCGCATGGAAGTCCGCCAGCTGCAGGCGCAGCGCGGTGTAGTGCGGGTCGGGGTACTGCGCCAGATGCGCGGCCTGCAAGGCCGCCACGGCCTCCGGGCAGGGGCCGCAGGCATTGCGGTTGGTGGAAAAATCATGCGCCGGCACACCCAAGGCGTCGGTGCCACCATGCTCGTTATCAGCCATGGGCCAACACTCCTTGCGCCATCGAGGCGATTCCTATCTTTGCCGCCAAACCCAGGGCCAGCAACAAGGCACACAGCGCCTGCACCCACACCACGCGGCCCGCCAGGGCCAGTGCCCGCTGCACATCCGGGGCCTGCGGCGGCCGGCCTTGCGGGTGCAGCTGGTACACGCCGGGTTTGGACAGATGCACGCCCAGCGCCCGCGCCATTGCGCCCATGGGCCAGCCGCCATTGGGCGATGGCGTGACCGCCGCATCGCGCCGCAGCCCGGACCAGGACAGGCCCCCCGCCAGCAGCACCAGCCAGGCTGCGGTGATGCGGGCAGGCACCCAGTTCAGCACATCATCGGCCCGGGCTGCCCATTTGCCCGCCCATTGCCAGTGGCGGCGCTGCGCGCCCTGGCCGCGCCAGCCGGGGTAGCCCCACATCGCATCGGCCGTGTTGGCCAGCCGGTACAGTGCCGCGCCCGGCAGGCCGGCCACCGCAAACCAGAACAACGGCGCCAGCACCGAGTCGCTCAGGTTCTCGGCCAAGGTCTCGATCGCGCTCTCACGCACCGTGGCGGCATCGAGCTGTGCGGTATCGCGGCTCACCAGCCAGGACAAGCGGGCCCGGCCCGCCTGCAGTGATTCGCCGAGCGCGGCCTCGACGGCCAGCACCTCGCTGCGCAGCATGCGCCAGGACAGCAGCGGTTTGAGCAGCAACCCAGCCACAAGGCCATTCAGCCACCAAGGCACTGCCTGCAGCAGATACATGAGGGCCGCATACACCAGCCAAGCACCGCCCGCCAGCAGGCACCAGGCCAGCGCTGCCAGCACAAAGCACCCATAGGCGCGCTCGTCCGCCTGGCGCGGTGCAATCGCCTGGCCGAGCAGGCCCAGCAGCTTGCCCATATAGACAACCGGGTGCAGCCGCAGCGGCGGCTCGCCCCAGAGCCAGTCCACCAGCAACGCCACCAACACGGCCAGCAAGGCCGCCATCGGTGCCTGCCAGTGCAGCGCAGGTCCAGCATCCATCATGGCCTGAGCCAGTTGCAGCAGTGGGCTGCCACCGGCCAGCACCAGCGCCCACAGGCCGCCATCGCTCATGGCTGCGGTCCTGGGTCTGGCTGCCAGCACCCATCCATCAGCATGTCCTGCAAAGGCGCACGGCGGGCCCAGCGCTCCTGCTGCAGCATGGGTTCGGCGTAGTAGGCCTGCACGGGTCCCAGGCACAACACGGCCAGCGGGTGCGCGCCGGCAGGCATGGCCAGCAACTGCGCCAGCGCCCGGGGCTCGAACAGCGACACCCATCCCATCCCCAGACCTTCTGCGCGCGCGGCCAGCCAGAGGTTCTGGATCGCGCAGGCGGTGCTGGCCACATCCATCTCGGGCAAGGTGCGGCGGCCAAACACATGGGCTTCGCGCCCGGGCGGCATGGCCACGACCAGCACCTCGGCCGCCTGCAGCACGCCCTGCACCTTGAGCTTCATGAAGTCCGCCTCGCGCTCGCCCAATGCCTGGGCAGTGCGCAGGCGCTCGTCTTCCACCAGCGCATGGATGCGGCTGCGCATCTGTGCATCGCGCACGCGGATGAAGCGCCAGGGCTGCATAAAGCCAACGCTGGGCGCATGGTGCGCGGCCCGCAGCAGGCGCAGCAGCACCGCTTCGTCGACCTGGCCGCCGGCAAAGTGGCGCATGTCGCGCCGCTCGTGGATGGCGCGGTAGACCGCCGCGCGCTCAGCCTCGCTGAAGGCCGTGGCGGCGATGGTGGGGGCGTTGAAAGGGGTATCGCTCATGCCAGCAATCGGCTGCGGTGGCTCAGTCTTCAATGCCGCGCTGCGCCGGGATGCCGGCCTTGAACGCATGCTTGACCATCGTCATCTCGGTGACGGTATCGGCCATGTCAATGATCTCCTGCGGACAGCGCCGGCCGGTGAGGCAGACATGCACCTCCTTGGGCCGGGCGGCCAAGGTGTCCAGCACCTCCTGCAGCGGCAGCCAGCCATAGATCAGCGGGTAGGTGATCTCGTCGAGCACCACCAGAAAATACGCGCCTGACAGGATCGCCGCCCTCGCCTTTTCCCAGCCCTCGCGCGCAAGCTGGCCGCTGTGCTCGAGGTCGCGGCTCTTCCAGCTGAAGCCATCGCCCAGCCCTTCGACCGGCAGGCCCACTTGCTCGGACAGGCGGTGCTCGCCAAAACGGGCGGTCGGCACCTTCATGAACTGGTAGACCTTGACGGCCTTGCCCCGGCCGGTTGCGCGGAACGCCAGGCCAAAGGCTGCCGTGGTCTTGCCCTTGCCGTCACCGGTGTTGACGATCACCAGGCCACGGCGCTCGCCCTCGGGCTTTTCATAAGGCTTTTCGCTGGGTGGCGTTTCAATCTGCATTGCAATCTTTCCTTGTTTCGTTGTGTTGTTGGAAGCGGGGCCAGGTCCGGTTTCGCAGGGATTCAGCGCCCGCGCTGGCCGGCCTGCGCGGCAGTGGCGGTACGCGGCAAGGCCATCCACACGCCATCGATGGCGCGCACCTGGATGCGGTGGTCAAACACCGCCTCCAGCGCGGCATGGGTCGCCGGGTCATCGCAGCGGCCCTGGTGCAGCACCCGGCCCGCCTGCAGCACCAGCATATGGTCGGCCAGCAGCGCCACCGATATTTCATGGAGCACGCTGACCACCGTGGTGCCCTGGGCCGTCAAGGCCCGCATGCTGTCCACCCAGTCGGTCTGGTGCGGCGGGTCCAGGTTGGCCAGCGGCTCGTCCATCAGCAGCACGGAGGCCTGCACAGCCATCGCGCGGGCCAGCAGCACCCGCTGGCGCTCACCGCCCGAGAGCTCGGCCACCGGCCGGTGGCGCCAGTCCCAGGCATGGGCTGCGCGCAGGCATTGCTCCACCACCGCATGGTCTTCGCCGCTGGGTGCTGCAAACCAGGGCTGGTGCGGCAGGCGGCCCAGCATGGCCACGTCCATCACCGTCAGCTCCTGCGTCACTACCTCACCCTGGCCCAGCCAGGCCAGCGCCTGGGCGCGCTGCTTGCGCGGCCAGCGCTCCAGGCTTTTGCCCAGCAGTGCCACCTCGCCCTGCAGCTGTGCCGCCGGCCACAGGCCGCCCAGTACCTTGAGCAGGCTTGATTTGCCCGCGCCGTTGGGGCCGACAATGCTGGTCCAGCGGCCTTGCACAAACTGGGCGTTGACGCCTTGCAGAATCGGCCGCGCATGCACAGCGGCATGGATATTGGTGGCGCTCAGCGCAGCGGGGCTTGCAGTGCCGGGCATCACAGGCCTCCTGCCGAACGGGTGCTGCGGTGCATGCGCCACAGCAGATAGGTGCCGCCCAGTGCCGCAGTGAGCACGCCCACGGGCAGCTCTTGCGGGGCGACCAGCCAGCGCGCCAGGATATCGGCCGCCAGCAGCAGCACGCCGCCCATCGCGGCGGCCAGCACGGTGCTGCGGCCATGGCCCACCTGCACCAGGCTGCGTACCAGGTGCGGGGCGGCCAGGCCCACAAAGGCAATCAACCCGGTCTGCGCGACCGAGGTGCCGGTGGCCAGCGCCAGCACCGCCACCAGGCCATAGCGCAGCGGCGCCAGCGGCAGGCCCAGGCTGGCGGCCGTCGCCTCGCCCAGGGTCAAACCATCGAGCACCCGGGCGCAGCACCAGGTGGCCAGCACGCAGACCAGCAGCACGCCGGCCATCAGTGCGCAGCCTTCCCAGCCGACAAAGGCCGAGGTGCCCAGCGTAAAGGCCTGCATGGCCTGCAGAATATCGGGGTGGCGCAACTCCAGCAGATCGCGCATGGCGCCCAGCACCACACCGACGATCACGCCGGCCAGCAACAGGCGCAAGGTGTTTTGCACATGGCGCGCCAGCACCACCGTCAACGCCACCGCACAGGCCGCGCCGACAAAGGCCATGCCGGTCATCCCCAGGCGGTAGAGCAGGTTGAGGCTGGTGACGGACGAGCCCAGCAGCACCAGACCCAGCGCACTGCCCAGCGACGCGCCGGAAGCACTGCCCAGCAGATAGGGATCGGCCAGCGGGTTGCGGAACAGGCCCTGGGCGACGGCCCCGGCCAGGCCCAGCAGGCCACCGGCGAACCAGGCACCCAGCGAACGCGGCAGGCGGATATCGACCACGATCTGCCACGAAGTGGGGTCATCGCGCATGCGCAGCACACTCTCCCAACCGGTGCTGCCGACACTGGCGCCCACCAGCAGCAGCACGGCACTGAGCACCAGCAGCACCAGCGCCAGCCAGGCACTGCGGCGCAGGCCGGGAGCCGCTTCGCGCCGCGCTGCCGGTGCAGAGGTGGGCAGAGCAGCCATCAGCGCGCCACCGCCGCCTTGCCTGGCGCCTTGCCTGGCGCCTTGCCTGGCGCCTTGTCGGCCAGGCAGCGTGCCATCAGCGCCGCCGCCTGGGCCATGCGCGGGCCGGGCCGCACGATGGCATACGACTCTTCATCGCTGAACACGCAGACCCTGCCCGCCTTGACGGCCTGGAGGTTGTGCCAGCCCGGGTAGCTGGTAGCAGCCTGCATGCTGCGGTTGCCGAGCATGATCACCTCGGGCTGGGCGCGCAGCAAAAACTCCGGGCTCAGCCGGGGAAAGGGCCCCAGCTCGGCAGGCACGACATTGTCGGCGCCCAGCTGGGTCAGGGTCTCGCCGATAAAGGACTGGGGGCCGGCCGCATAAGGGCCCCGGCTCACCTCAAAGTAGACCCGGGTATGGCGCGTGCGCTCGGGCAGCTCGCGCACCACGGCATCAATGCCCGATTCCAGGTCACGCCAGACCCGCTCCGCGCCCTGCGCCTGCGGCACGCCCAACAGCTGGCCCAGGGTGCCCAGCACGCGGTGGATGTCGGCCTTGGACTTCACATCCAGCGCCACCACCTTCAGGCCCAGCGCCTGCAGCCGCTCGGCCGCCTTGGAGGCATTGGACAGCAGCACCACATCGGGCTTGAGCGCCACGACCGATTCAACGCTCGGGTCCAGACCGCCGCCTACCACCGGCAGCTTCTTGACCGAGGCAGGCCAGTCCGAATAGCGGTCCACCCCCACCAGGCGCTCGCACAGGCCGAGTGCGCAGGTGCTCTCGGTCAGCGATGGCAACAGGCTCACGATGCGCTGCGGCAGTTGGCCCAGCTGCACCTGGCGGCCCCGGTCATCGACGATGGCCACGGGCGTGACCAGATCCTGGTCCTTCCAGACCGGCGCATTCGCAAAGGGTTGCAGGCGCAGTTCATCGATGCTGGCAGACGGCGCCGCATACGCCATCGGCCATGCGGCCCCCAGCGCCATGCAGGCCAGCGCTTGCCGCAGACGGGGTCGGAGAGCAAAAAACAAAGCCATCATTTCATCTGCAGCGGCAAGCCGGCCGCCATCAGTTGCACGCGGTTGCAGGCCGCTGCCGCTTGCTGGTTCAGCAGACCGAGCGCATCGACAAACGCGCGCACCTCGCGGCCCATCGGAATCACGCCCAGGCCAATCTCATTGCTGACCAGAATGACGGGGCCAGTGGCGGCCTGCAACGCAGCGATGAAGGCATCGCACTGCGCCTGCCAGGCTTGCGCAGGCGCTGGCGCAGTGGCGGGCGCTGGGGTTGGCGGCTCCATCGGCATCAGCCAGTTGGTGAGCCACAGGGTCAGGCAATCGACCACCAGCAGGTGCTCTGGCCGGCTGTGGGCCTGCAGCAGCTGGGCGACGTCGCGCGGCGCTTCCAGGGTCGCCAGTTGCGGCACGCGCTCGCGGCGGTCACGCTGGTGGCGCGCAATGCGCTCGTGCATCTCGAGGTCATACGCAGTGCCGGTGGCGACCAGGCTGGCGCTGCGGCCGGCATCGGCCTGCAGCCAGGCGCGCGCCAGCAGCTCGGCCTGGCGCGATTTGCCCGATTTCTGCCCGCCCAGCAGCAGCAGCTTCAGCGGTGCTCCATCGATATGGAATATAGATTGATCCATGCCGCGCATCTTAGGCGTTCAGTGCCCCGCTGTGCCAGGCCTGCGGATCGACCACCGGCATCTCCACCCCGAGCAAGGCGGCCACCGCCTGCGGGCACGAGGGGAACCAGGCATGGAAATAGCTGGCATGGATGCTGCCCTGCTGGTAGACGGCTTCGCCCTTGCCGCTGTCGGCCGCTTGGCCCGGGCGGCTGCTGCGCGCCACTTGCTGGGCTTCGCTTTGCAGCTTCGAATAGTGAAAGGTGTGGCCGCGCAGCATGCCCCAGGGCGTCAGCAGCTGCTGCATGCCCAGCCCTGCCAGGCGCTGCTGCATCACGGCCTGCGCCGGCAGCAAGCCCCACAGGCTGTGCCAGCGGCTGTCCAGATCGGTCAGGCCTTCGGCCAGCGCCACCATGCCGCCGCATTCGGCCCAGACGGGTTTGCGCTGCTCTACGTGCGCCTGCAGATCGAGCTGCAGACCGGCATTGGCCTTGAGTGCCTGCAGGTGCAGCTCCGGGTAGCCCCCGGGCAGCCACAGCGCATCGCAGGCGGGCAGGCGCTCCCCGGCGACCGGCGAGAAAAAGGCCAGCTCGGCCCCCATGGCCTGCAGGCATTCCAGATTGGCAGTGTAGATAAAGCTGAAAGCGGCATCGCGGGCGACTGCAATGCGCCGCCCGGCCAGCCAGGCGGGCACCGGGGCGGTGGGCGCAGGCGCGGTAAAGGCCACCGTCCAGCGCTGCTGCCACTGCTGCCAGGCCAGCTGGCCCAGCGGCGTTTGCGCCAGCACATCGGCAGCAGCATCCAGGCGTTCGGCGGCGTCGTGCAGCTCATGGGCTGCCACCAGTCCCAGATGGCGCTCGGGCAGCAGGTTGGCGCGCGGCTTGGCGGCATCCAGGCTGACCTGGTTCATCGCGCCCAGCCACAGGGCCGGGTCGCGCAGGCCGCTGCGCAGCATCTCGCCATGGTGGGCGGTGGCCACCCGGTTGGCCAGCACGCCGGCCAGTTGCAGGCCCGGGTCATAGTGCTGCAAACCATGGGCAATGGCGCCAAAGGTAGCGGCCATCGCCGATGCATCGACCACCACCACGGCAGCGATGCCCAGCGACTTGGCCAGCTCGGCGGCGCTGTTGGCGCCATCGAACAGGCCCATCACGCCTTCGATCAGCAGCACATCGTTGCACTGCGCGGCCTGGAACAGGCGCGCGCGCACATCCGCTTCGCCGTTCATCCAGCGGTCCAGCGCATGCACCGGCTGGCCGCTGGCCAGGCGCAGCCACTGCGGATCGAGAAAATCCGGACCGCACTTGAACACCTGCACCCGCCGGCCCTGGCGGGCATGCAGGCGGGCCAGGGCCGCTGTCACCGTGGTTTTGCCCTGGCCGGATGCGGGCGCCGCAATCAGCAGCGCCACACAAGAGGCCGTTGGGCGGTCCTGAACCGTCATCTCTGTCATGGCTCGCTTATCCCCTCTGCGCTCAGCGCGGCATCCACTTCACACCCACATACACGCTGCGCCCTTCGGTGGCGTAGGTGCGTGCGGTCTGGTAGCGCTTGTCCGCCAGGTTGTTGATCCGGGCGATCAGGTTCACATCCTTGGCCACCTCGGTCTGCGCCGACAGGTTGAACAAGGTGTAGCCGCCCAGCACATTGGTGTTGGCGGCATTGTCGAAGCGCTTGGCGCTGGTCTGCAGGTCGGCGGCCCAGGTCCAACCTGCGGCACGCGTCTCGGCGCCCAGGGTGGCATAGCGCTTGGCGCGGCGCGCCAGCAGCTTGTCGTTTTCGGTGTCGCGCGGGTTCTGGAAATCAACCGAACCATGCAGGTTGAAGGCGCCCAGCTTGGTGGTGCCCGCCAGGGTGATACCCTCCAGGCGTGCCTTGCCCACATTGGCATAGCAGCCGAATGGGTTGTCGCAGTTGCCGGGTGACGAGAAGTTGATCAGGTCGGTCACCCGGTTGCGGTAGGCCGTGGCCGAGAAGCTGTGCGCACCTTGCGCCCAGCGCAGGCCCAGCTCGGCATTGCGGCTTTTCTCGGGCTGCAGTGAGGCATCGCCATATTCGCTGAAGCGCTGGTAGAGCGTGGGCACACGGAAGGCGGTGCCCACCGTTGCCGTGGCGCGCCAGTGGGTTGCAAACGCATAGCCGTAGGCGGCGCTGCCGGTGGTCTTGCCGCCAAACTCGCTGTCGTCATCCCGGCGCAGGTTCAGTTGCACCGTGTGCGGGCCGGTGTTCAGGCCATAGCCCAGCGCCAGCGCATTCTGGTGGCGGTCGCGGTCAATGCCGCCATTGGTCAATGCGTCGTCACGCCGCTCCAGCGCAGCTGTCAACGTGTGCACGCCCAGGCGCCATTCGTTCTGGAACAGGTAGTTCTGCAGGCGGGTGTCCGTCTGGTAGGGCGAGGGCCGGGTTTCGTAATAGTCGCGAGACTGGGTGAACTGCAGCTTGGTGCTGTATTGCGCGGTCCACTGCGCCTGCCAGTTCAGGCCCAGCGCATACATCTTGTTGAGGCTGCGGTCGTCCTCGGTCAGGCTGTTGTCATAGCCCGAGTTCACATCGCTGGCCAGCAAAGTAGCCTCCAGCCGGTGCTGGCGGTTGAGCTGGTAGCCCAGGCGGCCGCTGACCGCATTGCTGCGGTAGTCGTCCTTGTCCGGGTTGGCGGTGGCGGCCGTACGTGCATTGAAGCCATCGGTCTGCGAGCGGTTGAGGCCCAGCGCGTAATCCCAGCCGTCGGCACTGCCGGAGATACCGGCCTCGGCCGTGAACGTGCCCCGGTTGCCAAAGCCCAGGCCCACATAGGGCTGGGGCACGCCGCCCTCGCCCTTCTTCGTGAAGATCTGCACCACACCGCCCATGGCGTCCGAGCCGTAGACGGCAGCAGCCGGGCCGCGCAGTACTTCGATGCGGTCGATCAGCGCCAGCGGAATCGATTGCCAGGAGGCGCCGCCAGTCGATTGCGAATCCATGCGCACGCCGTCAACGTAGACGGCGGTGAAGCGCGAATCGGCGCCGCGCAGAAACACGCTGGTGGTCGTGCCGGGCCCGCCGTTGCGCGTGATCTGGATACCCGGCACCCGCGCCAGCACATCGGCGACACTGCCCGGGCCCTGGCGCTCGATGGTTGGCGCATCGATGATGGACATATCGGCCACCAGATCGGACAGCGGCTGCGCGATGCGGTTGGCGGTCACCACCATCTCCTGCAGGTTCTTACCCGCTGTTTCCTGGCCGGAGGGCAGCTGCTGCGCCTGCGCGGACAGCGCCACGCAAGGCAGCGCTGCGCTCACCGCCCAAGCGATGGCGGAGCGGGAGGGGAACAACCGGCAACGGGGCGTGCAGACGGGACGCGCGCAGCGGCGTGTCGTGAATGGCGAGAAAAACATGGACTGAGCTGGCGATGAACCACCCCGCGCCAGCCTCCCCGCCGGCAATGGGGAACACGGAAGCTGTGGCAGCACCTGGGCCACGCACCTCCACTATGTTGGCCGGTATCCGGGCTGGCGATGACACAGCACACGCCTTCCCAAACACTTGTTCAAGGTATTCAGTGGCATAGTGGTGGCTGTGGATGGCGCAAAAGCCAACCATCGCTTACCGTTGCGGGGGCAGCGCAGGTTGCGCAAGGCTTGTAGGGCACAAGCAGCGCTCCTGCTTCCCGTTGAACTGCCCCCATGTGAACCACTGGGGCGAGCACCAACGGGTACAATTTTAGCGTTAAACCCATTGCGCACTTAAGAAGACTGTCTCTCTATGGCCACTACGCCTTCTATGGATCTGATGCTTGAGCGGGTGGAAGCACTGCTGAGCCGTCATGAGGCTTTGCAACGCGCCCACGCCCAACTGCAAGAGCAGGTCACCACCCTCACCCAGGAGCGCGACTCCCTCCAATCGCGCCTGACTGCGGCCCGCGCCCGCGTGGACGCACTGATCGAACGCCTGCCCAAGACCTTTGACCAGGACGAATGATGAAACAGCTGGAAGTACACATCATGCAGCAAAGCTATATGCTGGGCTGCCCCGAAGGCCAGGAGGCACGCTTGCTGGCCGCCGTCAAGCATGTGGATGAGGCCATGAGCGGCATCCGCGACGCGGGCAAGATCCGTGGCCGCGAGCGCATTGCCGTGCTGGCGGCGCTCAATGTGGCCTTTGATCTGCTCGACCTGCAAGTGCAAAACAGCCAGTTGAGCCAGACGGCCGATGCATTGCAAGCGCAGGCCGCCGCCCAATCGGCTGCAATGGCCGAGGCCCAGACCCAGCCCGCCGCCGCTGCGCAGGCCAGCCTCGACTGGGATGAGCCCCGTCTGCAATCGGTGCTGCAACGGCTCGATGCGGCACTGGCTCCCGCTCCCTCCCCGGGTGTACAAACGCTGGCCGCCAGCGCCTGACAGCAGCGTGTTAGCAGCCGCTAACACCAAATACTGGCGCCATGCAATGCATTGGCTAAAAATACCGTTCCATGCGTTCTACGAGCTGTGTAGGACGCTATCTTTTTTGACCAATCTCAGCACATTGAATTGCGATTTTGGCGGGTGCAGCAGGTGCGAGCGATTACAATGGAAGCGTTCGCAGCCCTGCTGGACTTTATAGTTCCTTGAACCAATGCTCTACGAGCACGGGCTTGGTACATTACCTATTGAGCGTGATCGTCTCGCGTCAGATGAACCCAACGATAGGTTGCCCTCGCCCACCTGAACCCCCGGTTCAGGATGACGGTCCAGTGGATCCGCTGCGAACACCTGATTTTTTCGGGCAGGCTGCCCAACCTGTCTTCTCCTCTCCGCGACAGCGGGGTTTCAGGCCACCTGTTTCAGGTGGCCTTTTTACTGCGCACCATGGCTGATCCTCTCGTTCTGCTGCCGCTGTCCCTGCTGGGATTGATCGGCGGCTTTCTGGCAGGCCTGCTGGGCATCGGCGGCGGCATGGTGCTGGTGCCCTTCATCACCTATATCCTGGGCACCCAGGGCGTGGCGCCTGAGCTGGCGATCAAGATGGCGATCGCCACGTCGATGGCGACCATCGTGTTCACATCGATGTCCAGCGTCCGCGCCCACCACCAGCATGGTGCCGTGCGCTGGGATCTCGTCAAACGCCTGGCCCCTGGCATCGTGCTGGGCGGCCTGTTGGCCAGCCTGGGCATTTTTGCGGTGCTCAAGGGCAGCTACCTGGGCTTGTTCTTCGGCCTTTTCATTGGCTACTCGGCACTGCGCATGTTCCGCAGGCCCAACAGCCAAGGGACGCGCCCGATGCCTGGCACCGCCGGGCAGCTGGCGGCCGGCGGCGTGATTGGCTGCCTCTCGGGTCTCGTCGGTGCCGGGGGCGCCTTCATCAGCGTGCCCTTCATGACCTGGTGCAGCGTGCCGATGCACAACGCGGTGGCAACCAGCTCGGCGCTGGGCTTTCCGATCGCCGTCACCAATGTCGCAGGCTTCATGGTGGCCGGCCTGCACCTTCAGGGCCTGCCACCGCATTCGCTGGGCTACATCTGGCTGCCGGGCCTGGCCGCCATCGCCACCTGCAGCGTGCTGACCGCACCGCTGGGTGCCCGTGCCGCGCACCGCCTGCCGGTGGCACAGCTCAAGAAGATCTTTGGCGGCATCCTGCTGTGCCTGGCGCTGTACATGCTCTACAAGAGTCTGGCGGCTTGGCAGGTCTGAGACGGGCCACAGCAGGCTAGATGATGCGCGAGAAGCGCGCGCGGTTGCGGTCGGCCTGCAGGTTCTTGTCGAACACCATGGCCACGCCGCGCACAAAGTACCAGCCCAGCTCGGTCACGTTGATCACATCGTCTCGCACGTCCACCAGGCCCTGCGCCTGCAGCTCGCGCAGCTGGGCCAGCTCGGCGGCAAAGTACTGCGCAAAGTCGATCAGCCAGGCCTGCTCCAGCGATTCGATCGCCAGGCTGCCCTGGCACATCAGACCCATGATCACCGCGCGGCGCAGCAGGTCATCGCGCGTCAGCGCCAGCCCGCGCACCACGGGGATCTGGCCCTGGTCGATCAGGTCGTAATACTCCTCCAGCGTCTTGGCATTCTGGCTGTAGGTGGCGCCGATGCGGCCGATGGCCGAGACGCCCAGTGCCAGCAGATCGCAATCGGGCTGCGTGCTATAGCCCTGAAAATTGCGGTGCAGGCGGCCCTGGCGCTTGGCCACCGCCAACGCATCCTCGGGCAGCGCGAAATGGTCCATGCCCACATAGACATAGCCGGCACCCTCCAGCGCGGCCAGCGCTTGGGCCAGCATGGCCAGCTTGTCCGCCGGGCTGGGCAAGTCCTGCACCAGGATGCGGCGCTGGGGCTTGAAGCGCTCGGGCAGATGCGCATAGGCGTAGAGCGCAATGCGGTCAGGCCGCAGCGCATTGACCTGCTCCATCGTGCGGGCGAAGCTGGCCGGGCTTTGCAACGGCAAACCATAGATCAGATCAATATTGATGGATTCAAAGCCGATTGCGCGCGCCTGCTCGACCAGCGCAAACACCTGGTCGGCGGGCTGCTCGCGGTGCACGGCCTTTTGCACCAGCGGGTCGAAATCCTGCACGCCAAAGCTCAGGCGGTTAAAGCCCAGTTGGTAGAGGTGCAGCAGGCGCTCGCGGCTCACGGTGCGCGGGTCGATCTCGATCGAGTACTCGCCGCCCGGCTGCAGATGGAAGCGCTGCTTGACCATATCCATCAGGCGGCTGAGACCCGCATCGCTCAGGAAGGTCGGCGAGCCCCCGCCCAGGTGCAGCTGGCTGATGGTGGACCGGGTGCTGAGGTGGGCGAGCTGCAGATCCAGCTCGCGCTCCAGGTAGTCCAGGTATTCGTCGGCCCGCTCGGCATGCTTGGTGATGATCTTGTTGCAGGCGCAGTAGTAGCACAGCGAGGCACAGAACGGCACATGCACATACAACGACAGCGGCGCCAATCTCCCAGCCAGGCCGTGGCCGCGCTGCACCAGCGCCTGCTTGTACTCATTCGCAGCAAAGGCTTCAACAAATCGGTCTGCGGTAGGATACGACGTGTAACGGGGGCCGGGGACGTCAAAACGGCGCAGCAGTTCGGGGGTCAGGGAAATCATGGGCTTTATCCTTGCGGACCCCCAATGTGCCCCAAGGCTTGCCACCCGTCCTTGATATACATCAAGAACCCATTTGGCGCCTGCACGCACAATAGGCGCATACATGGAACGCCGTTCCTACACGAATATTTGTTCACGGGTATTGATACATGACATCCAACTCCATCAAAGTGGCGTGCTCCAACTGCAATCTGCGCGAGCTGTGCATGCCCGTGGGTCTGTCGGCCGAACAAATGGAGCGTATCGACGAGATCGTTGCCACCCGTCGCAAGATCAAGCGAGGCAGTGCGCTGTTCCGCAATGGCGAGACGTTCACCTCGCTGTATGCGATTCGCACCGGCTTCTTCAAGACCAGCATCGCCACAGAAGACGGGCGTGACCAGGTCACCGGTTTTCAGATGGCGGGCGAGATCATCGGCCTGGACGGCATCGTCAACGACCGCCACTCCTGCGACGCGATTGCGCTGGAAGATGCCGAGGTCTGCGTGATGCCCTACTCGACACTCGAGGACCTGTCGCGCGAAGTGACCGCCTTGCAGCACCATGTGCACAAGGTCATGAGCCGCGAGATCGTGCGCGAGCACGGCGTGATGCTGCTGCTGGGCAGCATGCGTGCCGAAGAGCGTCTGGCCGCCTTCCTGCTGAACCTGGTGCAGCGGCTGCACGCCCGGGGCTTTTCGCAGCATGAACTGATCCTGCGCATGACCCGCGAGGAAATCGGCAGCTACCTGGGCCTGAAACTCGAAACGGTGAGCCGCACCTTCTCCAAGTTTGCCGAGGAGAACATCATCGAGGTCAAGCAGCGCCATGTGCGCATTCTCGACACCGACAAGCTCCAGGGTCTGATCAACACCCAGGCCTGCTCGGCCTGAAAAGTGCAGGCCCGAGACACGAACGCGGCCTGATCCGACATCGTTCCGCGCGATAAGCGGCGATGCTTGGAGATGAAACCAGGGCAAGGCAGCAGCCTGTGGCCCTGTCCAGAGTCTGACCCGAAAGGAGCCTGTCATGTACCAACATATCCTGCTTGCCACCGATGGCTCTGAGCTGTCCGAGAAAGCGGTCCGCCATGCGCTGGCGCTGGCCAAGCTGAGCCATGCCACCGTCACCGCCGTCAATATCTCGCCGAACTACCCGCGCAGCTACTTTGAAGGCAGCACGATGCAGAACCCCGATGACATCGCACGCATCGAAGAAGGCTGGCAGCGCGCTGCGCAGAGCGTGGTGGACAAGGTCGTGGCCGAAGGGGCCGCAACGGGCGTGCCGATCAAGACCTTGGTGATCAAGTCCGACCTGATTGCCGAAGCCTTGCTGGAGACGGCCAAGAAGGAAAACTGCGATCTGATTGTGATGGCCTCGCACGGCTACCGTGGCCTGAAGCGTTTGCTGCTGGGCAGCGAAACCCAGCATGTGCTGACCCATGCGACGATACCGGTGCTGGTGCTGCGCTGACCGCCGCATAACTTCAACCCCGATAAAAAACCCTCGCTTGCGGCAGCGGATGCGCTGCAACAAGCGAGGGTTTTGTCATGGCGGCTCCAAACCGCCTCTGCAGGGCATTAGCCCTTGAACAGGCCCTGGTACTGGTCGCGCAACAGGTTCTTCTGCACCTTGCCCATGGTGTTGCGGGGCAGCTCGGCCACGACAAAGCAGCGCTTGGGAATCTTGAAGTTGGCCAGCTGCTTCTTGAGGGTCGCAATGATGGCTTCGGCGTCCAGTTGCTGGCCTGCCTTGGCTATGACCACCGCCACACCGACCTCGCCAAAATCGGGGTGGGGCACGCCAACCAGCGCGCTTTCGGCAACGCCCGGCAGCTCGTTGATGAAGCCTTCGATCTCGGCCGGGTAGACGTTGTAGCCGCCGGAGATGATCAAATCCTTGCTGCGGCCCACAATGGTCACATAGCCACGCGCATCGATCTTGCCGACATCGCCGGTCTTGAACCAGCCGTCAGCGGTGAACTCCTGGGCGGTCTTCTCGGGCATGCGCCAGTAACCGCTGAACACATTGGGGCCTTGTACCTGGATATGGCCGATCTCGTCGGCGCCCAGTGCCTGGCCATCATCGCCCTGCACCCGCACGCCCACACCCGGCAGCGCAAAGCCCACCGTGCCGCCCCGGCGCTCATCCTGGCCGCCATGGCGGGCATCGGCCTGGTAGGGGTTGGAGACCAGCATGATGGTCTCGCTCATGCCATAACGCTCCAGGATGGTGTGGCCGGTGCGGGTCTGCCATTCGCGGAAGGTCTCGATCAGCAACGGCGCCGACCCCGAGATGAACAGGCGCATATGCCGGGTGGCCTCCTTGGTCAGGCCGGGCTCGGCCAGCAGGCGAACATACAGGGTCGGCACGCCCATGAAGACCGTTGCCCGTGCCATCGCGGCAATCACCGCCTTGGGCTCGAACTTGGCAAACCAGATCATCTTGCTGCCGTTGAGCAGCGCCGCATGGATCGCGACAAACAGGCCGTGCACATGGAAAATCGGCAGCGCATGGATCAGCACATCGCCCTTCTTCCAGCCCCAGTAGTCCTTGAGCATCACCGCATTGCTCAGCAGGTTGCCGTGGCTCAGCATCGCGCCCTTGCTGCGGCCCGTGGTGCCGCTGGTGTAGAGGATGGCGGCCATGTCGCCGGCGGATTTCTGCGCGGGCGTGTGGGTATCGGCGCAGTGCACCGCGCGCTCCAGCAAGGTACCGCTGCGGTCATCACCCAAGGTGAACACGCTTTGCGTGCCGCACTGGAAGGCGATCTTGGACACCCAGCCAAAGTTGGCGGGCGAGCAGACCACGACTGCCGGTTCCGCATTGGTGATGAAGTACTCGATCTCGGCACTTTGGTAGGCGGTGTTCAGCGGCAGAAAGACATGGCCTGCGCGCAAGGTGGCCAGGTACAGCGCCATCGCCTCGACCGATTTTTCCACCTGCACCGCGACCCGGCTGCCGGAAGGAATGTTCAGCGAATCGAGCAGGTTGGCGATGCGCGCACTCATGCGATCGAGGTCACGCCAGCTGTAGTGCAGCGGCGCGCCGCTGGCCGAGGTGGTCTCCACCGCGATGGCATCGAGGTCGTCAGGAAAGGCTGCGCGCAGCGCGCAGAACAGGTTGTCGTTGGTCATGTTGGTCTACGTGGTTGGTGGTTTCCTTGGCGCCTGCAGCCGGGCCGCTGGCCCGCGCAGGCAGCGTCAAAACTGGGGACTTCTCTTGGCTACAAAGGCGGCAATGCCTTCGCGGTGCTCTGCAGAATCGGCATAGGCATAGGGCTGCTGCAGCACCCGCGCCTGGGCATCGCCGTCGGCCAGCGCACGCAGCAGTTGCTTGGTCATGCGGGCGGCCTGGGGGGCCAGGCCACAGATGCGGGAAACCGTGCGCGCCAGCTCGGCCTGCAGCTGGGCGGCCGGGAGGACCTGGCTCAAAAAGCCCGAGGCCTGCATCTGGTCGGCACCAAAGACCGCCGCCTCCAGCAGCATCTGCCGCGTCTTCGCAGGCCCCACCTGGCTCAGCACCAGCGCCGCCTCCCTGGGCGCCATCGGAAAGCCGAGCTTGGCAATCGGCGCGCCAAACTGGGCCGTGTCTGCCGCCAGGCGGCTGTCGCAGCAGCTGGCCAGCTCCACGCCCGCGCCCATGCAGGCCCCTTCAATGGCGGCGACCAGGGGCACATCGCATTGCAGCATGGCACGCAGTGCAGGCCATACCTCGCCTTCATGAAAGGCGGCCAGGCTCTCGGGGTGAAAGCGAAAGTCCGCGTATTCCGAGATATCGCCGCCAGCGCAAAAGGCCTCGCCCTCGCCCTGGAGCACGATGCAGCGCAGGCCTGGCCGGAGCTGCAATTCCTCGAACACGCGGCGCAGCTGCCGCCACATCGCCCGCGACATCGCATTGCGCTTGCCCGGATGGGCCAGCACCACGCGCACCGCCTGTGCGCCGGCTGCGTCCTCGCCCGCCGTCCACGATTCCACACGAACCTGCCCCGCCATCACATCGCTCCTGCTGTCATTCAATCTTCGCGCCCGAGACCTTGACCACCTCGGCCCAGCGCTTGACCTCATCGGCCACAAAGGCCGCAAACTGCGGCTGCGTCATGCTGCCATATTCCGCGCCGTTCTTGGCCCAGATGGCCTTGATCTCTTCCGAGGTGCCCATGCGCTTGACCTCTTCGAACATGCGCGCCTGCAGCTCGGGCGACGTGCCCTTGATGGCCCAGAGGCCGTACCAGGTGGTCACGTTGTAATCGGGCAAGCCCACCTCCGCGGCGCAGGGCACATCGGGCAACGAGGGGTTGCGCTGGCTGCCCGAGACCATCAGGCACTTGATGCGCCCGGCAGCAATATGCGCGGCGGACGAGCCCAGTCCATCGAACAGCATGTCCACATTGCCGGCAATCAGGTCCTGCAGCGCCGGGCCGGCGCCCTTGTAGGGCACATGCAGGATGTCGGTCTGGCTCTGGATCTTGAACAGCTCGCCGGCCAGGTGGTGGCTGGTGCCGGCGCCGGCCGAGGCAAAGCTCATCTTGCCGGGGTTGGCCTTGAGCTGGGCCAGCAGCTGCTGCATATTGGCCGCCGTCACCCGCTTGGGGTTGACGACCAGCACCTGCGGCACCGTGGCCAGCAAGGCCAGCGGCACCAGGTCCTTCTGGATGTCGTAGTCGAGCTTGGGATAGACCGAGGGCGCAATCACATGGTGGGTGCCGCCCATGAAGAAGTGGTAGCCATCGGCGGGCTGGCGCGCCGCAAAGCTGGCCCCCAGGGTGCCGCCGGCGCCGCCTTTGTTGTCGATCACCAGGGTCTTGCCCGACAACTTCGAGAATTGCGAGGACAGCGGCCGCGCGAAGGCATCGGTGCCGCCCCCTGCAGGAAATGGCACGACCCAGGTTACCGGCTTGACCGGCCAGTCGCGTGCCGCAGCTGCACTGGCCCAGCTCCAGGCGGGCAGCGCCGTGCCCGCCATGCCGGCAGCCAGGCCCAGCAAGGTTCGTCTTCTGGACGGGAAAGGTGTTTTGCTCTTGGTCATCTTGTCTCCTAACGTTTGTTTTTTAAGATCCACGCACACCCGCCTGCGCGCGCCGACAGCAACGCGCAGTCCCTGAATGGTCAGCAAAGCCTGCCCACCACCCAGGCTGCGGCCCTTATGGGGGGCCTGCAGTTCTCTCCAGGGCAGCGCGGCACCCGGGGGCGCCATGCTGGCCTGCCATCCATCAAAACAGGTTCAGACCTTGGCCAGCGCCTCGATGCCCGAAGACACCGGAATCTTGCCCTGTGCCAGCAGGTTGCGGTGCTTGTCCAGGCGCTTGAGGTCGTACAGGTAGTTCACCATCAGGCCGTAGGACTGCTTGATGCCCTTGGTCGAGGTGTCCCCCGCCCAGTTCAGGCGCTCGACCCGCGAGCCGTTGCCCAGGTGGAAGCGGGCGACCGGATCCACCGGCTTGTCCTTGACCAGGCTCTTGCCCAGGTAGCGGGCAGCGGCATGCATCAGCAGCTTGGCAGCCGGGTCGCCCGGTTGCCATTGACCGGGTTGCTCCAGCGCTGCGATCCAGTCGTCCGCCGTGGGGTCGGCCTTGTCCAGCGCCTTGCCCAGCTCGGCGCGCAGGCGCTTGTCGGCGCTCTCCCAGACATCGGCTGCGTTCTTGCCCAGCCAGCTGCGAAAGCCAGGGATCGGCGACAGCGTGGCAAACTGGCGCAGCTTCGGAAACTCCTGCAGCAGCTGCTCCACCACGGTCTTGATCAGCGAATCCCCAAAGCTCACGCCGCGCAAGCCGGTCTGGGTGTTGCTGATCGAGTAGAAGATGGCCGTACTGGCCTTGTTCACGTCGGCTGCGGCAGCGGCCTCGTCCAGCAGCGGCGCAATGCTGTCCGACATCTTGTCGACCAGCGCCACCTCGACAAAGATCAGCGGCTCATTGGGCAGGCGCGGGTGGAAGAAGCCGTAGCAGCGGCGGTCGCTGTCGAGGCGGTTTTTCAGGTCGGTCCAGCTGCGGATGTCATGCACCGCCTCGTACTTGATGAGTTTTTCCAGCAGGGATGCGGGCGAATCCCAGCTGAGGCTGCGCAGCTCCAGGAAGGCGATATCGAACCAGGTGGAGAACAGGTACTCCAGATCGGCATCGACCGCGACCAGCCATTCATGGCTTTTGATCTGCGGCAGCATCTGCGCACGCAGATCCAGCAAAAAGCGCATGCCCTGCGCCGGCACCGCAAAACGCTGGAACAGCCGCATGCGCGGCGTCTGCAAGGCCTTGCGCAACTGGCGCTCGGCAGCGGCCATGCTTGCAGTGCCGATGGCGTCTTCATAGCGCTGGCGGGCCTGGCCGATCTTGGCCACGTCGGGCACAAACTGCTCGCACAGCAGGCGCCAACAGTCCAGGCGCTGCTCGGGCTGGGCAGCGGCATACCACTGCATCACCGGCTCGGCCAGGCGCCCGCCTTCGGCATCGCTCACTTCACTGGCCGCCACCGCCTGCAGGTCGGCCAGCAGGCGGCGCAACTCGCGCGGCGACAGCGCTTCATTGCCGCGGCGCAGGGTCGCCTTCAGGCGCTCGGTCGTGTCACGCTCGCCATCGGCAGCGCTGCTGCTGCCCAGCTCGGTAGGAATGCCGACCGAGCGCAGCCAGGCCGCACTTTTTTGCAGCCAGCTGTTGGCAGCGCTGTCCACCCCGGCAGCGGGCGAAGTTTCAGTAGCGGTGGTCATAAAGCAATCCTCGACGGTGATAGTGGAGTGGTGCGCAGCAGCGCCTTGCGCTGCTGCAGCAAATGGTTGCGCATGGTCTGCTCGGCGGCATCGGCGTCGCCGGTCAGCATCACGGCGTAGATATCCAGGTGCTCCTGCAAGCTGGCCTGCAGGCGGCCCGGCGCGCGCAACTGGTGCAGCCGCGCCAGGCGCAGAATGCGACGCAGATCGGCAATCGCCTGGGCCAGCCAGCGGTTGTCGGCCAAGGTAATGAAGGCCTCGTGGATCTGGTGGTTCATGCGGTAGTAGGCGGCAATGTCGCCCGCCTCGGCGTAATCGACCAGCTGCTCGTGCATCACATCGAGCACCGCACGGTCGGCGCTGCTGAGTTTTTTGGTGGCCTCGTAGGCGGCACGCCCCTCCAGCAAGGCGATGACCGGAAAGATATCGTCCAGGTCACGCTCGGTCACGGTCTCGACGAAGCAGCCGCGCCGGGGCTCATGGCGCAGCAGGCCTTCGGAGACCAGCAACTTCAGGGCTTCACGCAACGGCGTGCGCGACACGCAGAGTTGGTCGCACAGCGCCTTTTCGTCCAGCAGTTCGCCCGCCGCCAACGTGCCGGCAAAGATCAGATCCCGTACCTGGATCGCCACCGTGTCGTGCAAAGGCTGTCCGGCAACTGCCATCCGCTTGCTCCTTTATTAAGGCCATCGTTCTGCACGGGCCAGCGGTCCCATCTGCAGTGCGTGCCTGTAATTATGAGAAATTACAGCGCATTTTGGCACCCGTGTTAATACCCGGTTCGTAGTCCGCAATCACTGTTACCGGTGCAAACGCTCACCTCAGGCATCTTGGGTAAAAAAAAGCAGGCACCGGTTCCACCGGGCCTGCCTGCTCCTGCGCTGAGGCCATGGGCCCGCAGCATGTGACGAGGTTCTCAGTCCTTGCCGTAGGGGTCAAAGTCAAAGTACTTGTCGGCAATCTTCTTGTAGCGGCCATCGGCGCGGATGGCGGCAATCGCATCATTGAGCGACTTCTTCAGCTCAGGCTGGCCCTTGCGCATCGCAATGCTGGCGCCTTCGCCAAAGATCTTCTTGTCCACCAGGGTGTCGCTGACAAATTCAAAGTTCTGGCCTTCGGGCTTCTTCAAAAAGCCATAGGCAATCTCGACGCTGTCAGCCACCGAGCCATCGAGACGGCCGGAGTTGATATCCAGGTACACCGGGTCACGGCCCGGGTAGGACACCACATCGACGCCGGCAGGCTTGAGGTAGGTCAGCGCCCATTTTTCCTGGATGCTGGCCTTGAGCACGCCGATTTTCTTGCCCTTCAGCGATTCGGGACCGGTGTATTTAAAGCCTTTGGGCATCACGATGCGCGCACCGGTGTGGTAGTACTTGTTCGTGAAGTCCACGACACGGGCGCGGTCCTCGTTCTTGGCCATCGAGCTGATGATGACGTCGTATTTCTTGGCCTGCAGACCGGGGATCATGCCGTCCCAGACCTGCTCGACGAAGACGCACTTGCGCTTGATCTCGGCGCACAGCGCATTGGCGATATCCACGTCGAACCCGGCAGGCTGGCCTGTAGGCAGCTTGTAGGTAAAGGGCTCATAGCTCAGGTCCACGGCCACTTTCAGATCGGGCAAGGCCTGCTGCGCGGACACCGCCGCACCGCCCAGCATGCACACACCGGCCACCAGGCCCAGCACCCATTTTCTTGTCATATCGTCCTATCTCCGCTCAGGCAAAAAACAAAGCCGCTGGGCCAGATAAACCCGGCACAGCGGCTGATCAGTATAGCCCTATAAAACCAGGGATATAAGCGGTTTACGGCGTGGCCAGCACCGGTTGGCTGCGGCCCCGGTTCCACAGGTAGATACCCAGCAGCACCATCGGCAGGCTGAGCCACTGGCCCATGCTGAGGTTCAGCGACAGCAGGCCCAGGAAGTCATCGGGCTCGCGGAAGTACTCGGCAATGAAGCGCAGCAGGCCGTATCCGATCAGGAAGACGCCGGCCACCTGGCCCTCACCACGCTGCTTGCGCGAGTAGAGCCACATGATGACAAAGAGCAGCACGCCTTCGAGCAGGAACTGGTAGATCTGCGAGGGGTGGCGCGGCAGCATCGAGCCGCTTTGCGGAAACACCATGCCCCAGGGCAGATCGGGGCTGGAGAAGCGGCCCCAGAGCTCGCCATTGATGAAGTTGCCCACGCGCCCCGATGCCAGGCCCAGCGGAATGCAGGGCGCGACGAAGTCGGCCACCTGCAGCCAGGGCCGGCCCTTCAACCTGGCAAACAGCACCATCGACAGGATCACGCCGACCAGACCACCATGGAAGCTCATGCCCCCTTGCCAGACCGCCAGTATCTCCAGCGGATGGCTGAGGTAGTACCCGGGTTTGTAGAACAGGCAGTAGCCCAGACGGCCACCGACGATGACCCCGAGCACGCCGTAGAACAGAATGTCCTCGACATCCTTGCGTTGCCAGCGGGTGGGCGTGGTAACCGAGGCAAAAGGCTGGTCCTTGAGGCGGCGAATGCCCAGGAACAGAAACAGGCCAAAGGCGACCAGATAGGTCAGTCCATACCAGTGCACGGCCAGCGGGCCGAGCTTGATGGCAATCGGGTCAAATTGGGGATACATCAGCATGGCAGGCATTGTGCCGCAGTTCGCAGCGGGCAGCGCCAACCGGGGTGGTGGCACAGGACTTACCCGCGCCCATGCGCATTCGATTACACAATCGATATCATCGCGTTCAACAAAAATTTACGTCAAATTAACCAAATAACCAAGACAAAACATTCAATATGACCAAAGCAAAAAGGAATTTGCGATCAATATGACAGCAATCGCCTTGGGTCACGCTATACTGCCAGCGGCGGCAGCAGTCCAGCCACCGCTAGAATCTTCCATCCAGCTTTCAATCCACGCTATGACTTCCACCAGTGTTCCATTGACCGGTAGTATTGTTGCCCTGATCACCCCCTTGCATGCCGATGGCAGCGTGGACTATGCAAGCCTGCGAAAACTGATCGACTGGCATATCGCCGAGGGCACCAACTGCATCGGCGTGGTGGGCACCACCGGCGAGTCGCCCACAGTCACCGTCGAAGAACACATGGAGATCATCCGTGTTGCCGTCGAACAGGCCAACAAGCGCGTGCCCATCATGGCTGGCTGTGGTGCCAACTCCACCCACGAGGCCATCACCCTGGCCAAGTACGCCAGGAGCGTGGGTGCCGACAGCCAGTTGCAGGTCGTGCCCTACTACAACAAGCCAACCCAGGAAGGCCAGTTCCAGCACTTCAAGGCGATTGCCGAAGCGGTGGGCGACCTGCCGATCTTCCTCTACAACGTGCCCGGCCGCAGCGTGGCCGACATGCAGCACGACACCGTCCTGCGTCTGGCCGAAGTGCCCGGCATCGTCGGCATCAAGGAAGCCACCGGCAACATCGAGCGCGCCCAGTGGCTGATCAAGGATGCACCGGCCGGCTTTGGCATCTACTCGGGCGATGATCCCACCGCAGTGGCGCTGATGCTGTGCGGCGGACACGGCAACGTCAGCGTCACCGCCAACATCGCGCCGCGCCTGATGAGCCAGCTATGCCAGGCAGCAATTGCCAAGGATGTTGGTCGGGCTATGGAAATTCAGAATAAACTGCTGCCGCTGCATAAAGCCCTCTTCTTGGAGGCCAACCCCATTCCGGTAAAGTGGGCGGCCAACAAGATGGGCCTGTGTGGCCCAACCCTGCGCCTGCCGATGACCGAGCTTTCCGCCGGTCTGCATGGCACGGTGGAAGCTGCCATGCGCGGAGCCTCCTTGCTCTAAAGCAATCATCCGCGCGTTGCCTCTGTTAAGGATTTGAACGTGAATTCCCTCGCAAAACTCAGCGTGCTGAGCCTGTCTGTCACTTTGGCCGCTTGCGGTACCGGCAATATTCTCGAAGGCGACAAGATCGACTACAAGAGCGCCTCCAAAGGACCAACGCTGGAAGTCCCTCCGGACCTCACCCAGCTGTCCAAGGACTCGCGCTATGTCGTGCCTGGCGGCACCGTTTCGGCTGCTGCCTACCAGGTGCAAAAGGATGCTGCGCCCAAGGGCACGGCCAACACGGCTGCCTCGCAGATTGGCGACGTGCAGATCGAGCGCGATGGCAACCAGCGCTGGCTGGTGATAGACCGCCCCGCAGACAAGATCTGGGAGCCGGTCAAGGATTTCTGGCAGGAAAATGGCTTTGCACTGACCATCGAGCGCCCCGATATCGGCATCATGGAAACCGACTGGGCCGAAAACCGCGCCAAGCTGCCACAGGATTTCATCCGCCGCTCCATTGGCAAGGTGTTCGACTCGATCTACTCGACCGGCGAGCAGGACAAGTTCCGCACCCGCATCGAGCGCCGCCCTGATGGCAAGACCGAAGTCTATGTCAGCCACCGCGGCATGGAGGAGGTCTACTCCAACAAGGAAAAGGACAGCACCATCTGGCAGCCCCGCAAGGCCGATCCCGAGCTGGAGACCGAATTCCTGCGCCGCATCATGGTCAAGCTGGGCGTGAGCGAAGAGCAGTCCAAGGCGATTGCGGCCGCACCGCTGGCCCCTGTCAGCACCTCCAAGATCGCCACCGCAGCCGACGGCTCGCCGCTGCTGCAGGTCAGCGATCCGTTTGACCGCACCTGGCGCCGCGTGGGCCTGGCGCTGGACCGCACCGGCTTCACCGTCGAGGACCGCGACCGCAGCCAAGGCGTGTACTTCGTGCGCTACATCGACCCGACCGATCTGAACAAGAAGCCCGACGGTTTCTTTGCGAAGATCTTCAACCGCAACCCGGATGCACCGGACCCGATCAAGTACCGCATCCAGGTCAAGAGCGAGGCCAATACCAGCAACGTCACCGTGCTCAACGAGAGCGGCAAGGCAGATACCTCGGCGAATGCACAGCGCATTCTCAAGGTACTGGCAGACGACATGAAGTGATGCCCTGCCCGGCCCGTTGGGCCGTGTACAGCCTCCCAAGCCACTGCGCATGCGCAGTGGCTTTTTTTATTGGCGCCGCCGGCCGCTGAAGGGCCTCAGCAGCAGGCCCCTCAGCCCCGCGCCCCCACAAAAAAAGCCCGTGCAAAGCACGGGCTCGTTCAGGCGGATCAGCAGCGCCGGCCCGGTGGTCACCAGGCCCGCGGCTCAGCGCTTACTTGCTCACCGATTCCTTGGCAGCGGTAGCAGCGTTGGAAGCAGCATCAGCAGCGGCCTTGGCAGCATCCGCAGCAGCAGCGCCCGCATCCTTGGCAGCGTCAGCCGCGTTGTGGGCAGCGTCCTTGGTCGCATCAGCAGCATTGCCGGCGGCTTCCTTGGTGGCATCTGCAGCCTTCGAAGCAGCAGCGCTGGCATCGGCAGCAGCATCCTTGGCAGCGTCAGCAGCAGCGTTGGCGGCGTCCTTGGCAGCTTCAACAGCGGGGGCAGGTGCCGGTGCTGGCGCTTCCACGGGCGCAGGTGCTGGTGCTGGCACAGCAGCTTCTTCCTTCTTGCCGCAAGCAGCCAGAGCAACAGCAGCCATCAACGATGCGATAACAAGGGATTTCTTCATTTCGGTATTCCTAACGACGGTGGATTCTTGTGGAACGGGCCGGAGCAAGCAAAGCGCTCCGGCCAAGGGTGCGTAGCACAAAGTAATAACGCCTCAGCGTCTGGAATGAATTATAGGGATTACCCGGGCCGCATGCCTATGCTAACAGCCCCTGCAACGTTGCCGGCCAGCAACGAAAGACACGGTTGTCAACAATGGCCTACAAACCCAGTACGGTCGCCGCAAAATCCGGCGTGCTGGCGGAGCGAATCCACTCCTGCAAACGCTCGCCCAGCGGCACGATGGCACTGCGCTCGGCGCTGGCCACACCCACACAGCGCGCCACATCCAGGCGCTGCACCGCCCACTGCGGCGACCACAGCGCACTGGGGACTTGCGCCACATCGCGGCTCAGCAGCCGCCGGCACTGCAGGCGGTGGTCCCAGGTCCTGCGCCATTGCACCCAGCGCGGGTGGCGCTGCACCAGCCGGTCAAAGCGGTGGGCCAGCACCGTCATCTGCCCGCCCTGCCGCGCCCACTGGTGCAGCAGCTCCACTGCATCGGCGCTGCCCCAGGCCCAGTCGGCAAAATCCGCATCGGCCACGATGATCTGGCGCCAGCCCTGCGCGGCCGCATTCTGCAGAAAGTACTGCAGCTGCGCATCAAAGGCTGCCCGGCCCTCAAAGCGGCCGCTCAGGCCTTCGGCGGGCTGCCACGCCGCAGGTGCAGGGCCGCCGCTGCCCATCACTGCGGCACCGCGTGGGCCCAGCCGTCCTCGCACCATTGCGACAGCAGCTGCAAGGCATCGTCACTGGCACCGCTGATATCGCGGCGGTCCAGGTGGCGGCCATCGGCCAGCTTCTTCATCAGGCTGAAGTCACGGCCAGCGGCGCGGTAGCTTTCGCCATTGATGAACACATGGTGCTCGTCGTACATCATGCGGGTCTTGCGGTCCAGGGCCACGGCTTCAAGCATCGCCGGCGAGTCCTCGGGCTCGAACCAGACGTTGGCCTTGGGCTCGGTCAGTGACTCGCCCAGCGCGCGGGCCAGCGCCAGCGGCTCGGCCAGGCGCTTTTCGATGGCCGCGCGGGCAAAGTCCAGCATTGCTGGCGGAATGGCGCCCGGTGCCTGCACCGCCGTCTGCTTGGGATCCTGGTAGATCGGCGAGGCGGCCTTGGCATTGACCTCGCCATCCATCTCGTCACCCTCGGACATGCGCATCAGCAGCTCGCCGGCCAGCTCCTGCTGCGCGGGGGAGCGAAAGCCGATCGAGTAGGTCATGCACTCGCCTTCGGCCACGCCGTCATGCGCGTAGCGCGGCGGCAGGTAAAGCATGTCGCCGGGCTCAAGCACATACTCCTCCTGGGCTTCGAACTCGGCCAGGATCTTGAGCGGTATGCCTTCCTTGAGCGCCAGATTCTTTTGCTTGCCGATGCGCCAGCGGCGCTTGCCATGGGCCTGCAGCAGGAACACGTCATAGCTGTCGAAATGCGGGCCCACGCCGCCGCCATCGCTGGCATAGCTCACCATCAGGTCGTCCAGGCGCGCGGCCGGCACAAAGGCAAAACGCTGCAGCAGCGCATGGGCGGCGTCGCTGTGCAAATCGAGGCCTTGCAGCAGCAAGGTCCACTCCGGCGTCTTGAGCGAGGGGATGGCGCGGCGGCTGAACGGGCCGTGCTTGACACTCCAGGCGCCCGCCTTGTGCTGGATCAGGCGCGACTCCACACCCTCCTCGCCGGCCAGCTCAAACAGCCGGGCGCGCGGCAGCGGCAACTGCAGGTCTTTCCAGTCGCTGACGGCACCGCGCACCAGCAGCGGCTTTTTCTGCCAGTAACGGCGCATGAACTGGGCCGGAGAGATGCCCCCCAGCAGAGGCAGTGCTTGTTCGATTTGCATGGCTTTCTCGGTGATCCTCTGGGCACCCGGGCCCAAACTGCGACAATTGTCCTATGGAAATCACTGATCAATGCGTGGTCGCACTGACCTGGACGCTGAAAGACACCTTGGGCGAAACCCTGGACGTGCTCGACGAGCCCGTGGAGTTCCTCGTCGGAGGCCAGGATTTGCTGGCCCGCGTGGAGCAGGCGCTGCAAGGCCATACCGTCGGTAGCCGCGTGCAGTTGCACCTGGAGCCCGAAGACGCCTTTGGCGATTACGACGAGGAAAAGGTCTTCCTCGAATCGCGCTCGCTGTTCCCGCCGGATCTGGAAGAAGGCATGACCATCGAAGGCCATGCGCTGCCCCAGGGCACCAACCCCGATGCCCCGCGCGACATGATCTACACCGTCACCGAGCTCTACCCCGAGCATGTGGTGCTGGACGGCAACCATCCGCTGGCCGGCATCGCCATTCGCCTGGACATCCAGGTGGCCGGCGTGCGCGAGGCGACCGAAGAAGAGATTGGCACAGGCACCTGCGGCACCGGCTTCTTCCGCGTGCAGCCCCAGGCCCCCGGCAACAACCTGCTGCACTGACGACGGCGCTGGCTCCGCCTGCGGCCAAGCCGCCAGCCAAGCACCCCAGAGCAAGGCCATCCCACCGAGATGGCCTTTTTCATGGCCTGTTTATTTCTGTCTTGACAGAAATAAATGAAACCCTAGAATCCACACCATGCAAATGACCGACATCCAACAACAATTTGTGCTGCACTGGGGCGAGATGGGATCGATGTGGGGCGTCAACCGCACGGTCTCGCAGATCCATGCGCTGCTGTTTGTGCTGGGCAAGCCGCTCAATGCCGAGCAGCTGAGCGAGACCTTGAACGTGGCGCGCTCCAATGTCAGCAACAGCTTGAAGGAGCTGCAATCCTGGCAGCTGGTGCGGGTCACGCATGTGCTGGGCGACCGGCGCGATTATTTCGAAACCAGTGTCGATGTCTGGGAGCTTTTTCGCACCATCGTGCGGGAGCGCAAGGAGCGGGAGTTCGACCCTACCACCCGCCTGCTGCAGTCCCTCGTCAACAGCCCCGACTTTGCCCGCGAGAGCGCCGATGGCCAGGACCGCATCATGGCAACCCTGGAGCTGATGCAAAAGCTGGGCGCCTGGAGCGACGAAATGCTGCGCCTCTCACCTGCGACGCTGGACAAGATTTTGACCCTGGGCGCCACCGTGCAGCGTTTTGTGCGCGGCAGCCCTGCGGCGCACGAGCCCGAAGCGCTGCACAAGTCCTGAGAACACAGCGGCTGTACTCTGAACGAGAACGGCCTTTTTTGGGCACCATTATTTCTGTTGTGACAGAAACATCGAAAGGAATGCATATGCTGAGCCGTGACACTGCCGATACCCGCTTCCCGCTGACCATTTACTACGACGCCAGCTGCCGCATGTGCAACGCCGAGATGCGCCACCTGATGCTGCGCAACCAGGCGGGCAAGCTGATCTTTATTGACGCCAGCACCGCCGACCTGAGCGAGGCCCCGGCCGACAAGGCCGCGCTGATGCAGGCCATCCACGGCGTGGGCGCCGACGGCAAGGTCTACACCGGCGTCGATTGCCTGACCCGCGCCTACCTGGGCGTGGGCTGGGCCTGGGTGCCCCGGCTGGCCGGGCTGCCGCTGGTGGCGGATGCACTCGACAAGCTCTACCCGCTGCTGGCCCGCAACCGCTACCGCCTGCCACTGGCCCCGATGGCCTGGGTGCTGGAGCAAGGCCTGCAATGCACGGTACGGCGCCAGGCGCGGCAGGCTGCAGCGCGCAGTGCGGCCTGCGCACGCGGCAGCGATGCCTGCGACATCGACCGCACGCGCTGAAAGCGCTGCAAGCACCCACGCCCTTGCCTACCAGGAGAGACCATGCACAACCCCAACGCTCCCCAACCCACCGTCTTGCTCTGCGGCGGCCAGGGCTTTATCGGCCAGGCGCTGGCGCGCCAGTTGCGCGCCCAGGGCATGCGCGTGATAGCGGCCAGCAGGCGCTCGCAGCCGCCACTGCAATTTGCCAGAATGCAGCAGCCCGCCGACTGGCTGCCCCATCTGCAAGGCGTGGACCTGGTCATCAATGCCGTGGGCAGCCTGCGCGACCAGCCGGGGCCCAATGGTGCCAGCCTGGAGGCTCTGCACCAGACCAGCCCGCAAGCACTGTTCGAGGCCTGCGCCCAGGCGGGTGTGCGGCGCGTGATGCAGCTCTCGGCCCTGGGGGTGGACGACAACGACACCGCCTATGCGCGCACCAAGCGCACAGCAGATGCCCGTTTGCTGGCATTGACTGCGCAAGGCCAGCTCGACGGCATCGTCGTGCGGCCCAGCATTGTCATTGGCGCACAGGGCGCCAGCACCCAGCTGTTCATGCGCCTGGCACTGCTGCCGGTGCTGGTGCTGCCGGCGGTGATGCAGCAGCGCCTGATGCAGCCGGTCGCGGTCGACGAGCTGGCCGAGGTGATGGTGCGGCTGCTGCAGTCCCCCACCACCGGCATCGTGCCGCTCGGCGGGCCGCGGCGCCTCAGCATGGCGCAGATGATTCTGAGCCTGCGCCAGCAGGCCGGCCGCAGCAGGGCCCTGCAGCTGCGCCTGCCCGGCTGGGCCACCCAGGCCAGTGCGCGGCTGGGCGATGCGGTGCCCAGCAGCCCCTGGTGCAGCGCCTCGTTGCAGCTGGCATCGCTGGACAACTGCTGCGATCCGGCGCCGATGGCGCAGTGGTTGGGCCGTGCGCCCACCGACCCTGGGCAGATGCTGGCGCTGATCCGCAACCCGGCAGCTCCCCCCTCACCCGAAAGCCGCGCATGAGCACCACGCCACGCGCACAGCCCACGCAGCAGCCTTTGCAGCTGCTGCGGCTGAGCCTGGTTGCCGTCTGGTTGTGGACGGGCATCGCCAGCCTGCTGCAGTGGCAGCGCGAAAGCACTGCGTTGCTGGTGGCGGGCGGCATTCAGACACCCGGCATCCACGCCTGGCTGATAGGCGGCGGTGCGGCGCTGGATCTGCTGCTGGGCCTGTGGCTGCTGTGCCGGCCCGGGCGCGCGGCCTATGGCACGTCGTTGGCCGCCATGCTGGTGATGACCCTGGCCGCCACCGCCTTGTTGCCTGGCCTGTGGCTGCACCCGCTGGGCCCCTTGTCCAAAAACCTGCCGATTGCTGCTGCCCTGTGGCTGCTGTGGCACAGCAGTACCCGCGACTGACGGAGTGGATGATGAACACCTATCTGCTGCTCAAAACCCTGCACATCCTGTCGAGCGTGCTGATGGTCGGCACCGGCTTTGGCTCGGCGTTCTATATGTTCTTTGCCAACCGCAGCGGCAATGTGGCGGCACAGGCGGTGGTCAGCCGCCTGGTGGTGCGGGCTGACTGGTGGTTCACAACGCCGGCGGTCATCATCCAGCCGCTGAGCGGCTGGGCGCTGATGACAATGGCGGGCTGGCCCTGGCATACGCCGTGGCTGCTGCTGTCGATGGCGCTGTATGTGCTGGCGGGGCTGTGCTGGTTGCCGGTGGTGGCCATGCAAATCCGCATGGCCCATATGGCCGCCCAGGCCGATGCCCAGGGCCAGCCGCTGCCCGACGCGTACCGGCGCCTTGCCAAGCGCTGGGAGGCACTGGGCTACCCGGCCTTTGTAGCGATGCTGGGCGTGTACTACCTGATGGTCAACAAGCCCTCACTCTGGAACTAGTGTTTTACAAACCCAACGCGCGCAGATCAACACGGCCGTTCAGCATCGGCGGGCACCAGTAGTAGGCGTTGGTAACGGGGTTGGACATCTGGAACAGGCCATCGGCAATGCCGTCTTCCTCGCCCGCCATGCGGCGCATCTGCGCTTCAAAGGCGTCAAAGCTGCGGCCAAAACCGGCAAAGATGGCGCCCACGGCGTCGCTGCCATCGGGCTGCACCTTCCACCAGGGCATATTGCGGCGCAGGATAAAGGCTTCGGGGCTGAAGCTCTCCTGCGCGGTGCGCTTGACGTGGGCCGACGCAGGCGCATCGTCCAGCTCTTCGTTGTCGCTCAGGCGGCGGCCAATCATGTGGTCCTTTTGCAGCGCGCTCATGCGGGCAAAGGCATCCATGTCATGCTGCCACTGCTGTACGGCAAAGTAGCTGCCGCCGTCCAGCCCCGCGCCCATGCCATCGGCAATGGCGGCATGCACGGCGTCGTCATCCTTGGGGTTTTCGGTGCCGTCTTCGTAGCCGGTCAGATCGCGCACCGCATCCTTGCCGTTCCAGCCGTGGCGGAAGCAGTCCACCACCTTCTCGCGGCTGAAGGCCGGCGCCAGCAGCGCTGCGGCCTCGCGCGACAGGCGCAGCACATCGCCCCGGTCATTGCCGCGCAGCCACAGGCACAGCGCATGGGGCGTCAGCGCCAGCGGCCCCTGTGGGCCGGTGATGGCCGGAAAATTGCGCAATCCCGGCACCTGCACGCCCAGCAGATCGGCCACCGGCTGGCCGATGCAGACGACCACCTGCTCGCCATCGGCCCATTGCTGCAAGCGCGCCAGCGCGGCGCGCACAGCCGGTGCATCGCCTGCGAGTTTCCACAGTTGGTAGCGGCTGGCGGCGGGTAGCGCCAGCAGGATTCCTGGTTGGTTCAAAGCGGTCATCGTGTTCGGGACGCGCAGCTGTGCCGCTGCGTCTTGGCTGTTGGATTGCAATCAGCTATTGTCGCGCAGCTGTCCTACAAACAAAGTCCTTGGCCATTCGCATTCCCCAATCATGGCCATAGGTGTTGCGCTTTCACTGCAGCTTGGCAGAATCTGTGCGATCAATGTCATTGCTGCCAGATTGCCGTGCGTGCACACTGGGCGCATGCCTCCATCCCGCCCCACCGCCGCCCACAGCGCCCAGCCCGGCCACCACGTCATCTGCATTGCCTACCCGCGTGCGATGAGCCTGGACATCACCGGGCCCATGCAGGTGTTTGCCACGGCCAACGATGTGCGCGAGCGCCAGGGCCTGCCCGCCTTCTACCAGCTGGTCTTTGCCGGGCTGGAAGCCGGGCCGGTGAACTTGTCCTGCGGACTGCAGATGGTGGCCACCCAGGGTTTGACCCAGCTGCGCCCGCCCCCCAACAGCACCGTGCTGGTGCCCGGCGGCGACGGCGTGGTCGAGGTGCAGCACCACAGCGGCCTGCGCCAGTGGCTGCAGCGCACGGCGCCCAAGGTGTTGCGCCTGGGCTCGGTCTGCTCGGGTGCGCTGATCCTGGCACGCGCCGGCCTGCTCGACGGCCTGTCTGCCACCACCCACTGGTGCCGCCTGGCCGAACTGGCGGGTATGGAGCGCCCCATCCAGGTCGATGGCGACCGGCTGCACACCTTTGATGCCAGCCATCCGCAGCAGCGCCATATCTTCACATCGGCCGGGGTAACCTCGGGCATCGACCTGGCGCTGAGTTTGATCGAGGCCGACCTGGGCCGCAGCATGGCGCTGGCCGTCGCCCGGCACCTGGTGATGTTTGTGCGCCGGCCCGGCGGCCAGGCGCAGTTCAGCCCGCTGCTGGCGGCAGAGACCACGCAGGCGCCACGCCTGGCCGGGCTGCTGGAATGGATTCCCGGCCACCTGGGCGAACGCCTCAGTGTGGAGCAACTCGCAGCGCAGGCCTGCCTGCCGCCGCGCACCCTGGCGCGCGTGTTCCAGCAGGAGCTGCGCACCACGCCGGGCCGCTATGTGGAGCGCGTGCGGCTGCAGGCCGCCACCACCTTGCTGAGCCAGCGCCAGGCCTCTGTCTCCACCGTGGCACGGCTGTGCGGCTTTGGCCACCCGGAAAACCTGCGCCGCAGCTTTCACAAGACCTTGTCTATCAGCCCGCAGGCCTTTGCCGAGCGCTTTGGCGCCGGATAGCGAAGGCCAGCCGCACAGAGGCTGACCCGCTCAACCAGATACCCCACGCGATCCGGACAGCCTGTGCTGCCCGGCGGCACCCACACGTCCCACCATTCCCTGATCCCCGCCCATGCTGCTCCAACACCACCCCCAACTGCTCACCCTCAGCATCGCGCAGGCGCTGTACTGGTCCTGCTCCATCATCGGCATCGCCCTCACCGGCCTGGTGGGCCGGCAACTGGCGCCCTGGCCGGTGCTCGCCACCGTGCCGCTGACCTTGCTGGTGGCAGGCAACCTGCTGTCGATTGGCCCCCTGGCCCGCTGGATGCAGCAGCATGGCCGCGCCCGGGGCCTGCAATGCGGCGCGCTGCTGGGGGTAGCCGCCGGCCTGCTGGCCGCATGGGCGGTGGTGCATGCGAGCTTTGGCTTGTTCTGCCTGGCGATGCTGCTGCTGGGCGGCTACCAGGCATCGGCCGGTTTTTACCGCTTTACCGCGCTGGATGGCATGCCGGCCGAGCACAGTGGCCGTGCCGCAGCCTGGGTGCTGGCCGGTGGCATCGCCGCGGCCCTGCTCGCGCCCAGCCTGGCCATCCATGCGGCCAGCGCCCTGACCATTCCGCTGGCAGGCGCCTACCTGGCGATTGCCGTGCTGGCCTTGCTGGCCTGCGCGCTGCTGCAATGCCTGCCAGCGCGCCTGCACCTGCCGATGCAGGCCAGGTCAGCCGCCACGCCGGTGGTATCGCGGCGCCAGCTTTGGCAGCGTCCCGCGCTGCGCCAGGCGATCATGCTGAGCGCCTGCGGCCATGGCTTGATGGTGCTGGTGATGAATGCCACCCCGCTGGCCATGCATGGTGCGGGCCACTCGCTGGCCAGCTCCACCCAGGTCATCCAGTGGCATGTGCTGGGCATGTTTGCGCCCTCGCTGTTTGCGGGCCGCGCGGTAGACCGTTTTGGCGCGCGGCGCCTGGCCTGGCTGGGTGCCGCCCTGCTGGCCGCCAGCGCGGCGGTGGCGCTGAGCGGCCCGCAGTTCCTGCCCTTCTTGATCAGCTCCTTGCTGCTGGGCGCCGGCTGGAACCTGATGATCCTGGCAGGCACCAGCCTGCTGAACCAGGCCAGCGCCCCGGAAGAACGCGCCCAGGCCCAGCCGATGATGGAATGGACCAACAACGGCAGCGCCGCGCTGATGTCGCTGAGCTGCGGCGTGCTGATCCAGACCCTGGGTTGGCAGGCGGTGAATGTCGCAATGCTGCTGACCCTGGCGCTGCTGGCCTGGCAAGGCGGCCGCGCGGCCTGGGCAGCGCGGGCACAGGCCTGAGCGCAGCACTTCTGCTGGCTCGGCGGACCCACAAAAAAGGCCCGCAGCGATGCGGGCCCTGGCATAGGCTAGCGGGCAGACGCTTACAGATTGCCCACCATGTGCTCGGGCACGACCCACTGGTCAAACTGCTCGGCGGTCACATGGCCGCTGGCTACAGCGGCATCGCGCAGGCTGCTGCCTTCCTTGTGCGCCTTCTTGGCGATATAGGCCGCCTTGTCGTAGCCGATATGGGTGTTCAGCGCGGTCACCAGCATCAGCGAGCGGCTCACCAGCTCGGTGATGCGCTCGCGGTTGGGCTCGATGCCCACGGCGCAGTGGTCGTTGAAGCTCACCATGCCATCGGCCAGCAGGCGCACGCTCTGCAGGAAGTTGTGCGCCACCATCGGGCGGAACACATTCAGCTCGAAGTTGCCGGAGGCGCCACCCACGTTGATCGCAGCATCATTGCCGAACACCTGGGCGCAAAGCATGGTCATCGCCTCGCACTGCGTGGGGTTGACCTTGCCCGGCATGATCGACGAGCCCGGCTCGTTCTCGGGGATGGATATCTCACCCAGGCCGCTGCGCGGGCCCGACGCCAGCCAGCGCACATCGTTGGCGATCTTCATCAGGCTGGCGGCCAGGGTCTTGAGGGCGCCATGGCCGAACACCAGCGCATCGCAGGAGCCCAGCGATTCGAACTTGTTGGGCGAGGTCACAAAGGGGTAGCCGGTCAGCTTGGCCAGCTCTTGCGCCACCCCTTCGGCATAGCCCTTGGGGGCATTCAGGCCCGTGCCCACGGCGGTGCCGCCCAGCGCCAGCTCATACAGATGGGGCAGTGCCGACTTGAGGTGCTTGGCGCCATGCTCCAGCTGGGCCACCCAGCCGGAGATCTCCTGGCCCAGGGTCAGCGGCGTGGCATCTTGCAGGTGGGTGCGGCCGATCTTGACGATGTCGTTGAACGCTTCGCTCTTGGCCTGCAAGGTGCGGCGCAGCTTTTCCAGCGCCGGCAGCAGCTTGCGCTCGATGGCGGTCACGGCAGCCACATGCATCGCGGTGGGGTAGACGTCGTTGCTGGACTGGCTTTTGTTCACATCGTCGTTGGGGTGTACCAGGCGCGACTCGCCGCGCTCGCCGCCCAGCAGCTCACTGGCGCGGTTGGCCAGCACTTCGTTGACGTTCATGTTCGTCTGCGTGCCCGAGCCGGTCTGCCAGACCACCAGCGGGAACTCATCGGGGTGCTGGCCGGCAATCACCTCGTCGGCGGCCGCATTGATGGCCTTGGCCTTCTTCTCGTCGAGCAGGCCCAGCGCGTGGTTGACGGTGGCACTGGCCTTTTTCACCTGCGCCAGCGCATGGATGATCTCGCCGGGCTGCTTCTCGCCGCTGATGTCGAAGTTCTGCAGCGAACGCTGCGTCTGGGCACCCCAGAGTTTGTCGGCGGGCACATCGATCAGGCCGAAGGTGTCTTTTTCCTGGCGGGTAGCTGTCATGTCTGGATCACTCCTTGTATCTCAACAATTGCAACGCGGCTCGTCTGGCTGGTAAGCGTATGGCTGGTGGGCCGCAGGATTCGTCAACAGGGCGCCGCCCGCCTTGCGGCAAAGCGGGCGCGGCACCGCATCCTAACGCAGTCAATGACAGCCGTTCTCATCTGCGCCGAGCAGCCATGCTGCGCGCATGCTCATAGCGCAGGCCGACACCTGAGCGACACCTGAGTCTTCTAGAAGACTTATCAGGCATTTGCCACCACCGGCCTGGCGAAAGGCCGATAATCGCTGCCGTGATACCGAGCGCCAACGGCACCATAGCCTTGCGCAATCCAAAACCCACCCCACAAGCACGATGACCACCTCCATCCGTCAGCAGGACCTGATCGACTCGATCGCGGGCGCCCTGCAGTACATCAGCTACTACCACACACCGGATTTCATCCAGCACCTGGCACGGGCCTACGAGCGCGAGCAAAGCCCGGCGGCCAAGGATGCGATGGCCCAGATCCTGACCAACTCCAAGATGAGCGCGACCGGCCAGCGTCCCATCTGCCAGGACACCGGCATCGTCAACGTGTTCCTGAAGGTGGGCATGGATGTGAAGTGGGAAGACTTCACGATGGGCCTGGAAGACGCCATCAACGAAGGCGTGCGCCGTGGCTACAACCACCCCGACAACACCTTGCGTGCCTCGGTGGTGGCCGACCCTCAGTTCGCCCGCAAGAACACCAAGGACAACACGCCTGCCGTCATCAATGTGCAGATCGTGCCGGGCGACAAGCTGGATGTGACCGTGGCTGCCAAGGGCGGCGGCTCGGAGAACAAGTCCAAGATGATCATGATGAACCCCAGCGACAACATCGTCGACTGGGTGCTCAAGACCGTGCCGACCATGGGTGCGGGCTGGTGCCCACCGGGCATGCTGGGCATCGGCATTGGCGGCACCGCTGAAAAAGCCGTGCTGCTGGCCAAGGAAAGCCTGATGGAAGACCTCGACATGTACGAGCTGCAGCAAAAGGCTGCCAGCGGTGCCGAGCTCGATGAGGTGGAAAAGCTGCGCCTGGAACTGTTCGAGAAGGTCAATGCGCTGGGCATCGGCGCCCAGGGCCTGGGTGGCCTGACCACCGTGCTGGACGTGAAGATCAACATGTACCCCACGCACGCGGCCTCCAAGCCTGTGGCGATGATCCCCAACTGCGCAGCTACCCGCCACGCCCATTTCGTGATGGACGGCTCCGGCCCCGTGTACCTGGACCCGCCATCGCTGGACACCTGGCCCAAGATCGACTGGGCTCCCGACTACAACAAGTCCAAGCGCGTGGACCTGAACACCCTGACCAAGGAAGAAGTGGCCAGCTGGAAGCCCGGCGACACGATCCTGCTCAACGGCAAGATGCTGACCGGCCGCGATGCTGCGCACAAGCGCATCCAGGACATGCTGGCCAAGGGCGAGCCGCTGCCCGTCGACTTCACCAACCGCGTGATCTACTACGTGGGCCCGGTGGACCCGGTGCGTGACGAAGTCGTAGGCCCTGCCGGCCCGACCACCGCCACCCGCATGGACAAGTTCACCGACATGATGCTGTCGCAGACCGGCCTGATCGCGATGATCGGCAAGTCCGAGCGCGGCCCGGTCGCCATCGAAGCCATCAAGAACCACAAGTCGGCCTACCTGATGGCCGTGGGCGGCGCCGCGTACCTGGTCTCCAAGGCCATCAAGCATGCCAAGGTGGTCGGTTTTGCCGATCTGGGCATGGAAGCCATCTATGAATTCGATGTGGTGGACATGCCGGTGACCGTGGCCGTGGATGCCGGCGGCACCAGCGCCCACATCACCGGCCCGGCGATCTGGAAGGAAAAGATCGCCACCGGCCAATTCAAGGGCATTGAAGTCGCAGGCGCCTGATTTGCTCCCCGCCCTGCCCCAGGGCGAGCGACCCACGAAACCGCCTGCGGGCGGTTTTTTGCTGCGCTGGAGGCCAGCTTTACCCTTCCCAGCCCTCAAACATGACTATGCTTGGCCCCCAGGTACGGCGCATGCTGTATCGTGGAGGCTGAACACCGCTAAGGAACAAAAACATGGCCAAGCCGAATTACCAGTACGAAAAGCGCCAGCGCGAGCTGGAAAAGAAGAAGAAAAAGGAAGAAAAAGCCCAGCGCAAGGCCAGCGGACACTCTGCGTCCGACACCCCCGACCACACCGAAGACGGTGCGCCCTCGCAGCCAGATGCAGACAGCAGCGCTGACGCAGGCGACGCAGCAGCCGACCAAGCCAAGCCTGCCGACTGAGCACGGCGCGCCTTCAATGGCAAAAAAACGGGCCGCCAGCATTGCTGCTGCGGCCCATTTGCATTTCTGGAGCGCTGCTATCCGCCCAGCGCCGGCAAGGTGTTGAACAGCAGCACCATCAACAGGCCCACGAACGAGACGATGGACTGCACCACGGTAATGGTGCGGGTCGCCTCGCCCATCGTCATGCCAAAGGACTCCTTGACCATCCAGAAGCCGGCATGGTTGGCATAGTTGAAGAACAGCGAGCCGCAGCCAATCGACAGCGCCAGCAAAGGCAGGTTCAGGCTCGGGTCGGCAGCGGCGAGCGGGGCCAGCAAGCCGGCTGCGCCCACAATGCCCACGGTGGCCGAACCGGTCGACACCGACAGCAGCATCGCAATGAGCCAGCCCAGCACCAGCGGCGGGAACGCAAACTGGTGCGTCAGATGCACGATGGCATCGCCCACCTTGGCGCTGGTCAGCACTTGCTGGAAAGCGCCACCGCCGGCAATGATCATGATGATGCCGGCAATCGGCTTGAGGCTGGCACCCAGGGTGTCACGCAGCTTTTCGGCATCGCCGCCACGCAGGTAGACCATCGTGAAGGCCGCAAACAGCACACCCAGCAGCATCGCAATCAGCGGGTTGCCCAGGAAGCTGGCGACCTGCAGCAGCGCCGAACCCTTGGGCAAGGCCATCTCGGCCAGCGCATGGGCCAGCATCAGCAGCGCAGGCAGCAAGGCCGACAGCACGCCCATTGCAATGCCGGGCTGGTTCTTGCCGCTGTCGGTCTTGGTCTCGGTAAATTGGTCCAGCAGCGCCTGTTCTGGCCGGGTCGTCATGCGTGGGGTGATGAAGGCGCCGTACAACGGACCGCCCAGCACCATCGCGGGCAACGCAGCCAGGAAGCCGTAGAGCATCGTCGAGCCGACGGTGGTCTTCAAGGTCGCAATGGCGGTCAGCGGGCCCGGATGGGGCGGCACCATGCCATGCATCGCCGCAAGCGCCGCAATCACCGGCACGCCGACATAGACATAGGCCGAGCCCTTGAAGTTCTCGCGGCTTTCGAGCTTGCGCGCGACGCTGAAGATCAGCGGCAGCATCACCACCAGACCCACCTCGAAGAACATCGGAATCCCGATGATGAACGCCACCAGGGTCATCGCCCAGGGAATCATGCGGTCCGAGGTATGGCGCAGAATGGCGCTGGCCAGGCGCTCGGTGGTGCCCGAATCGGCCAGGATCTTGCCGAGCATCGCACCCAGCGCAATCACCACGCCGACGGCACCCAGGGTCTTGCCTGCGCCGTTGGTGATGTTCTTGGCAATGTCGCCGGGCGCCATGCCGGTGGCAAAACCAACGCCGATACAGACGATCAGCAGGGCCAGCAACGGGTGCATGCGGATGCGCGAAACAATCAGCGCCACCAGCACCAGCACACTCACCAAGGCGGTCAGCAGCAATTGGATATCGAAATTTGACATGCGAGAAGATGTGGATTTGTGACACGCATCCCCAGCCGCCACCGCAAGCAGGGGCTTGGGCATGCCCCAACCCTCCCATCCTACGCCGATCAGCCACCCCAGGCTGTAGTCGGATTTCTCCGGGCCGGGCGCCGGCCCAGCCCGCCGGCGCTGGCCATCACGGCGCCGTCGATGCCCCGGACTCGAACCAGCGCTTGACCAGATCGCGCTCGTCGGCGCTCAGCCCCTCGGGGTTGCCAAAGGGCATCTTGCGCAGCACGACGACCTGCTGGTAGATCTGCTGCGTGTGCTGAGCCACTTCCTGCGGGCTGTCGAGTTTCACATTCTTTTGCGCCAGGCCGGTGGCGCTGTGGCACACCACGCAATGCTGGGCAAACACCTTGGCTACTTCGCCGTACGGTACGGCGCCGGCAGCGGGCTGGCTGGCAGGGGCAGGTGTTGCCGCCACCGCAGGCTGGGGGCCGGGGCGCAGCCAGGCAATCACGCCCAGAATCACCAGCACACCGATCAGCGCATAAGGCCAGGGGTGCTTGTTGCGGCCGAGCTTGTGGCCATGGCGCAGCACAAAGAACTGGCGAATGGCCGCGCCGGCGAACATCATGCCGATGAGCACCAGCCAGTTGTACTTCTGGTTGTAGAGCCAGCCGTAGTGGTTGGACAGCATCGCAAACAGCACCGGCAACGTGAAATAGGTGTTGTGCACGCTGCGCTGCTTGCCGCGCTTGCCGTAGACGGGGTCCACCGGGTCACCATTCTTCAAGGCCCGCACCACGGTGCGCTGGCCAGGAATGATCCAGAAGAACACGTTGGCGCTCATCGACGTGGCCAGCATCGCGCCCATGAGCAGGAAAGCCGCCTGGCCGGGGAAGATATGGCAGGCCAGGTAGGCGGCGATGCAGACCAGCACCAGCACCATCGCGCCCACGATCGCATCGCCATGCTTTTTGAAGCCGAACACGCGGCAGATGCCGTCGTACAGCAGCCAGAACACCGCCAGAAAGCTCAGCGCCGTGAACACCGCCAGCGGGGCGCTCATCGCGTTGGGATCGGCCGGGTTGACCAGGTAGATGTTGGCGTTCCACAGGTAGGACACCGTCAGCAGCGCAAAGCCCGACAGCCAGGTGGTGTAGCTCTCCCAGTAGAACCAATGCAGGTGGTCCGGCAGCTTGGGCGGCGAGACATTGAACTTGACCGGGTGGTAGAAGCCGCCGCCATGCACGGCCCACAGCTCGCCGCTGACGCCCTGCTTTTTCAGGTCTTCGTCCTCCGGCGGGGTCAGACTGCTGTCGAGAAACACAAAATAGAACGAGGAACCCACCCAGGCAATGGCCGTGATCACATGCAGCCAGCGCAACAACAGGTTCGCCCAATCGAGGATATAGCCTTCCATTGCTCTCATCCTTGGCAGCGTGGGGGCTGCCAGTGCGAGGGAGGGGTGATGCCCCGCTCTCCTCCTCAAGCCGCCAGTGTGGAGGCACCGGCCACTTGTTGAACCTGCTCACCACGGCGGGCGATCTGAGCAGCAGACAGGCCGCAATCCACAGCCATCATCGACATGACCGGGGCACCGCTGCGACCTTTTGTAGACTTAAAGTGTATGCAATTTCTGCCGCCCAAAGGTCGGCAAAAAGCTGCACAGCCCCTAGATAAAACCCTGATGCAACGCAGCAAAACCGCTGCAGGCCGCCTCCGCACCGCCTGCGCCGTGCCTGCCCGCTGTGAAAAACGCATCAGGCATGCTGCGCGCGTTGCAGGTGCTGCAGCAGCTGCGCGGCCACCGCAATCGCAATCACCTCGGGCTCCTTGCCATGGATGCCCGGCAGCCCGATCGGACAGGTGATGCGGGCAAACTCCTCATCGGCAAAACCCCGCTCGGCCAGCCGGTGCGCAAAACTGGCACGCTTGGTAGCGCTGCCAATCAAACCGATCAGGTCCAGATCGCCGTGCTGGCGCTGGCGCTGCAGGCAGGCCTGGGTGATCTGCAGGTCCTGCTGGTGGTCGTGGGTGAGGATGAACACACTGCTGCCCGGCGCCAGGTCTGCCACCGCCATCTCGATCGGGTCGGAATACTCGGTCTGCACCTGGGCCGGCAGCCCGGGCGGAAACAGCTGCTCGCGGCTGTCGACCCAGGTGATGTGCAGCGGCAGCGTGCCCAGCAGCTGCACCAGGGCTGTGCCCACATGGCCGGCACCAAACACCGCTACCGGGCTGCACACCGGGGCCAGGGACTGCGCCAGCCGTGCGCTGTCGGCCTGGGCAATCCGCTCAAAACGCAGCTGCACCACGCCGCCGCAGCACTGGCCGAGGCGCGGGCCCAGCGCAAAACGCTCACTCAACGGCGCGCCGCCACGGGCCAGCAGATCGCGCGCCTTGCTGGCAGCCTGCCACTCCAGGTGGCCGCCGCCAATCGTACCGAGCTGGTCCTGGGCAAACACGGCCATCCAGGCCCCGGTATCGCGCGGCGCCGATCCCTGTGTAGACTCCACCTGAACCAGACAGGCATCCTGCGTCGCCAGGCGAGCCAATAATTGCTGCAGTACGGGCATGCCTTGTTCCATGATGAAAAGCGGCCTGCGATACTGCAGGGCCGCTGTAGACGGATTTGTACCATGAGTGATCGACCCTCTCCCTCCCTGCTGTCACGACTTTGGCATACGCTTTTTCGTATACCGCGCAAGGCGCCAGCGCCGGCCAACGCAGCGGCGGGCCGCTCTACGAACGCAGCCCGCCCCGCCGAGCAGGATGACGACCAGGACAGCTACCTCTCGGTGCTCACTGAATTGCCAGGCATGCGCATGCCCGCCTGGTCCCCGCAAGCCGATGGCCAGGACTCGGTGCTCAACCCGGTTGCCGATGAGGCCTACCGCAAGCGCTGCGCACAGCACCTGTATGACCGCTATGCCGAACGCATCTACCCCGGCATGCTGCCGCCCATGCTCTACGCCATCGGCGTGCTGGAGCTGCTGCTGGATGAAGACGGCCATATCCAGGACATGAACTGGATGCGCGAGCCCGCGCAGGCCCAGGAGGTGCCGCCACAGATCGAGGCGCTGGTGCAGGCCGCTGCCCCCTTCCCTGCCCCGCAGCATTTGCGCCATGGCGAGGTCATGGTCTCCTATACCGAGACCTGGCTCTGGGATGCCTCCGGCAAGTTCCAGCTGCACACCTTGAGCGAAGGCCAGCAATAAGCCGCTCGCACAAGGCGCAGGCGCAAAAAAACCGGCCAGTTAAAGCTGGCCGGTTTATGCTGAGCAGCCGCTGTGGGCGCTGCTTTATTCCTTGATCTTGGTGATCTTGGCGCCTTGCAGCGACACGCCCGCTTCCAGGCCTGCGTTGTTCAGCACAAAGCTGGTCACAGGGGCCTGGGCCGAGGTGGTGTCGATGCTGCCGTTGGCGCCGATGCGGCCGGCGGCCACGGTGGCGTCTGCACCCACCGACCAGCCATTGCTATCGCGGAACTTCGCCAGCGCTTCAGGCGTGTTGAACACATAGATGACGGCCTTGGACTGGCCACCGGCCTGCCAGCCGATCGACGCGCCGGTGGTGCTGTAGTAGCTGTCGCTGCGGTTACCCACGCGCAGCACGCCACGGCCATGCTCCACACCGATCACAAAGCTGCCGCCAATGACGGATGGGAACACCAGCACGCCCTTGGAGCGCGCGACCAGGTCCTTGGAGCCAGGAGCGGTCTGGTACAGGCGCTCCAGCGCAGCGTTGGCGCGGGCATCGACGGATGTTTCGTCTGCGCGCGGCGCATTGCTGGTCTCAGGCTTGGTGACCGTGCAGGCCGCCATCGACAGAGCGCCGGCAACCACAGCCGCCGCCACACCCAGGGTGCGCATGGAAAAACGTTGCATACCTACTCCTTTGAAATTTGCTGTTATGGCAATCAGGTCTGCACCGCCGTCTATTCGGCGGTACCCCTAGGAGAGAATGGTAGCCACACCCCGTGACGCTGGAAGCCTGCAGATACAACTTGCGGCGTCGGCCTACAGGCTGGGTGATGCGTGCCTGAGACAGGTCAAACGCGGCCGCGTGCATGCGCCCCGCCTCACGACCCCCGGTAGGTCGAATAGCTCCAGGGGCTGACCAGCAGCGGCACGTGGTAATGCTGGTCGGCATGGGCCACGCCAAAGTCCAGGTTCACCTGGTTCAGAAAGTTGGGGCTGGGCAGCTCCACGCCCTTGGCGGCAAAGTAGGCCGCCACCTCAAAGCTCAGGCGGTAGGTGCCGGGGCGCAGCGATGCATTGTCAAACAATGGGGTCTGGGTGCGTCCGTCGTGGTTCAGCGTGTCACGCCGGATCAGGCGCAGCTCGCCGCCATCGGTGGCATACAGTGCAATGTCCATGCCCGCTGCGGGGCAGCCGTGCATCGTATCGAGAACGTGGGTGCTCAGGCCCATAGGTAAATCTCCTGATGATTCTGGGTAAGATCGGACTGGTGATGTGCACTAAAAGTGTATACACTTTTTGTCATTCGGCCTACTATCCTGACATGGAAACCACCTCAACGTCCACCATTGCCCAATCCCTGACCCGTGCCATCGTCGAGCACCGGTTGTTGCCGGGCACCAAGCTGGCCGAGCAGAAACTCGCGGACCACTTTGGCGTGTCGCGCACCCTGGTGCGCCAGGCGCTGTTCCAGCTCTCGCAGAACCACCTGGTCACGCTGGAGCCGGCACGCGGCGCCTTTGTGTCGACCCCGTCCGTCACCGAAGCGCGCCAGGTCTTTGCCGTGCGCAAGATGCTCGAAGCGCAGATGACCCGCAGCTTTGTCGAGACCGTCACGCCCAAGCAGATCAAGGTCTTGCGCGAGCATGTGCGGCAAGAGGCCGCCGCCGTGCACCGCGCCGATGTCACCGAGCGCACCGAGCTGCTGGGCGACTTCCATGTGCGCATGGCCGAGCTGATGGGCAACGATGTACTGGCCCAGCTGCTGGGTGATCTGATCTCACGCTGCGCGCTGATCACCCTGATGTACCAGTCGGCCAGCGCTGCCGCCCATTCGCACGAGGAGCACGAAGAGATCGTGCAGGCCCTCGCCCGCAAGGATGCAGAAGGCGCTGTGCGGCTGATGATCGCGCACCTGGAGCATGTCGAGCAAGGCCTGCAGTTCGAACGCGAGATTCCCAGCAACGATTTATCCATGGCTCTGTCCTCGATCACGCTATGACCTACGACGCTACCACCCCCTACCCCCGCGACCTCATCGGCTACGGCCGCGATGTGCCCCACGCCCAGTGGCCCCAGGGCGCGCGCATTGCCGTGCAGTTTGTGCTGAACTACGAGGAAGGCGGCGAAAACCATGTGCTGCACGGTGACCCGGGCAGCGAGCAGTTCCTGTCGGAAATGTTCAACCCGGCCTCCTACCCGGACCGCCACATGAGCATGGATGGCATCTATGAATATGGCTCGCGCGCCGGCGTATGGCGCCTGCTGCGCGAGTTTGAGAAGCGCGGTCTGCCGCTGACGGTGTTTGGCGTCGCCTCGGCACTGCAACGCCACCGCGAACTGGCCCAGGCGTTTTCCGATCTGGGCCATGAGGTGGCCTGCCACGGCCTCAAATGGGTGCACTACCAGAACACGCCCGAAGACGTGGAGCGCGCCCACATGCAGCAGGCAATGGATATCTTCCACAGCCTCTACGGCAGCCGCAGCACCCACGGCCTGGGCTGGTACACCGGCCGCGACAGCCCCAACACCCACCGCCTGGTGGCCGATTTTGGCGGCTTTGCCTATGACAGCGACTACTACGGCGACGACGTGCCGTTCTGGATGAAGGTCGGCAAGAGCGATGGCAGCGCTGCCCACCAGCTGATCCTGCCCTACACGCTGGACTGCAACGATATGCGCTTTGCGCTGCCCCAGGGCTATTCGCATGCCGATCCCTTCTTCCAGTACCTCAAGGACAGCTTCGATGTGCTGTACGCCGAAGGCGATCCCGCCGGTGAGAACCGCCCCAAGATGATGAGCATCGGCATGCACTGCCGCCTGCTGGGCCGCCCGGGCCGCATCACCGCACTGCAGCGCTTTTTGGACCATATCCAGCAGCACCAGAACGTCTGGGTCTGCCGCCGCATCGACATCGCCCGCCACTGGGCCGAGCGCTTTCCCGCGCCCTCGCTCTGAAAGACGACACCACCGCGCGCGTGCGCAAACGGCACCCATCCATTCGATAGGAAACACATGGCCCTGACCCTGGAACAACTCAACCAAGCCACGCCCGATGCGGCCCTGGCCATGCTCGATGGGCTGTACGAGCACTCGCCCTGGATTGCCCAGGCCGCGCTGGCCCAGCGGCCCTTTGCCTCTCTCGCCCAGCTCAAGCACGCGATGGTGCGCGTACTGGCGCAGGCCCCGGTCGATGCGCAGCTCGCCTTGATCCGCGCCCACCCCGAGTTGGCAGGCAAGGCCATGGTGGCCAACACCTTGACGGCAGAGTCCACCTCGGAGCAAAACCGCGCGGGTCTCACCCAGTGCACGCCCGAGGAGTTTGCGCAGATCCAGCAGCTCAATGCAGACTACAACGCGCGCTTTGGCTTTCCGTTCATCCTGGCGGTGCGCGGGCCCCGGGGCCTAGGCCTGCCCAAGCAGGAGATCATCGCCACCTTTGCGCGGCGCCTGAACCACCACCCCGATTTCGAGCGCGAGGAGGCGCTGCGCAACATCCACCGCATCGCCGAGATCCGCCTGAACGACAAGTTCGGCTACGAGCCGGTGCTGGGCAACGACGTCTGGGACTGGCAGGAGCGCCTGGCCCAGCACAGCGACGAGGGCTTTGCCGAAAAAGGCCAGCTCACCGTCACCTACCTGACCGATGCCCACCGCGCCTGTGCCCAGCGCATCAGCCACTGGATGCGCGACAGCGGCTTTGACGAGGTCGAAATCGATGCGGTCGGCAATGTCGTGGGCCGCTACCGCCCTGCGCAAGAAGGCGGCAAGTACCTGCTGACCGGCAGCCATTACGACACCGTGCGCAACGGTGGCAAGTACGACGGGCGCCTGGGCATCTTTGTGCCGATGGCCTGTGTGCGCGAGCTGCACCGCGCCGGCAAACGCCTGCCCTTCGGCATCGAGGTGGTAGCCTTTGCCGAGGAGGAAGGCCAGCGCTACAAGGCCACCTTCCTGGGCTCGGGCGCGCTGATCGGCCACTTCAACCCGCAGTGGCTGGACCAGGCGGACGCCGCCGGCATCACGATGCGCGAGGCCATGCAGCACGCCGGCCTGTGCATCGACGATATCCCCAAGATCCAGCGCGATGCCTCGCAGTACCTGGGCTTTATCGAGGTGCACATCGAGCAGGGCCCGGTGCTGACCGAGCTGGATATTCCGCTGGGCATCGTCACCTCGATCAATGGCAGCTCGCGCTTTGTCTGCGAGATGCAGGGCATGGCCAGCCATGCCGGCACCACACCGATGGACCGCCGCCGCGATGCCGCCTGCGGCGTGGCCGAGCTGATGCTGTACGCCGAGCAGCGCGCGGCGCAAGATGGCGACTCGGTCGCCACCGTCGGCATGCTGGAGGTGCCCAGCGGCTCGATCAACGTCGTACCCGGCCTGTGCAAGTTCAGCATCGACATGCGCGCCCCCACCGATCCGCAGCGCGATGCGCTGGTGCGCGACGTGATGGGCCAGCTGGAGGCGATTGCGCAAAAGCGTGGCCTGCGCTACCGCGCCGAGCAAACCATGCAGGCCGCAGCGGCCCCCAGCGCTCCGGCCTGGCAGCAGCGCTGGGAAAAGGCCGTGGCCGCCCAGGGCGTGCCCTTGTTCCGCATGCCCAGCGGCGCCGGCCATGATGCGATGAAGCTGCACGAGATCATGCCCCAAGCCATGCTCTTTGTGCGCGGCATCAACAGTGGCATCAGCCACAACCCGCTGGAATCCTCGACCGCCGATGACATGCAGCTGGCGATCGACAGCTTCAGCCACGTCCTTCAACAACTAGAAAACGAAACCGTATGACCACGAACAACGCCACCTACGCCGCCCTGGACCAGTGGATCGACCAGCACTTTGACGAGCAGGTGCAGTTCTTCCAGAAGCTGGTGCAAGTCCCCACGGACACGCCGCCGGGCGACAACACGCCGCATGCCGAGCGCACTGCCGAGCTGCTGCAGGCCATGGGCTACACCGCTGAAAAGCATGAGGTACCCCAGGCCGATGTTGAAGCCTATGGCATGACCTCGATCACCAACCTGATCGTGCGCCGCCCCTTTGGCGCAGCCGGCTCGGGCCGCACCATTGCACTCAATGCCCATGGCGATGTGGTGCCGCCTGGTGAGGGCTGGAGCCATGACCCCTATGGCGCCCGAATTGTCGACGGCAAGCTCTATGGCCGGGCTGCCGCCGTGAGCAAGTGCGATTTCTCCACCTTCACCTACGCGCTGCGCGCACTGGAGGCCGTGGCCAAGCCCAGCAAGGGCGCGGTCGAGCTGCACTTTACCTATGACGAAGAGTTTGGCGGCCTGCTGGGCCCCGGCTGGCTGCTGGAAAAAGGCCTGACCAAGCCCGACCTGATGGTCGCCGCTGGATTCAGCTATGAAGTGGTGGTCGCCCACAATGGCTGCCTGCAGATGGAGATCACCGTGCACGGCAAGATGGCCCATGCCGCCGTGCCCCACACCGGTGTGGATGCGCTGCAGGCCACCGTCGCGATCATGAACGACCTGTATGCGGAAAACACCGCCTACCAAAAGGTCTGCTCTAAAGTCGAAGGCATCAAGCACCCCTACCTGAACATTGGCCGCATCGAAGGCGGCACCAACACCAATGTGATCCCCGGCAAGGTGCTGCTCAAGATCGACCGCCGCATGATCCCCGAGGAGAACCCGGTCGAGGTCGAAGCCCATATCCGCCAGGTGATTGCCAAGGCGGTGGAGCGCTTCAACAGCGAGCGCGGCTACCAGGGCGATGACGCCGTGCGCATCGACATCAAGCGCCTGCTGCTGGCCAATGCAATGACGCCGCTGGCTGGCAACCAGCCGCTGGTCGATGCCATCCAGACCCATGGCGAAGCGCTGTTTGGCGAGAAGCCTCCGGCCGTCGGCACGCCGCTGTACACCGATGTGCGCCTGTATGTCGAGCGCGGCATTCCGGGCGTTATCTACGGCGCAGGCCCGCGCACCGTGCTGGAAAGCCATGCCAAGCGCGCCGACGAGCGCCTCGACCTGGAAGACCTGCGCCGCGCCACCAAGGTCATCGCCCGCTCGCTGGTCGATCTGTTGGCCTGATCCAACGCGGCGCTCCAGCACGCCGCCGAAAACATCCTTTTACCAACTGCCCCCTGGCCCGGCGCCCGGGGGCAGTTTTGCTTGTGTCTGCAAGCTTTGCGGGGGGCGGGCCGCTCATCGGCCACGGGGTTTGAAGCCGCAGCAACGGCGCTGCTTGAGGGTAATCAGGGGGGTGCTGTTGCAGTGCATGTGTATACACTTTTTGTATGGATTCCTAAGCAATAACACTGGCTTATTCAGTCAAATTCCCCGCATGAGGAGTGATAAAGATGCAATCTGACAAACACCCCGTTGACCAGGTGCTGCCCCTGGGGCGCCTCACCACCTTGGGCTTGCAGCATGTACTGGTCATGTACGCGGGGGCCGTGGCGGTGCCGCTGATCGTGGGCCGCGCACTCAACCTCGATTCCCACCAGATAGCCAAGCTGATCTCGGCCGATCTGTTCGTCTGCGGTCTGGTCACCTTGATTCAGGCCTGGGGCGCGACCCGCTGGTTTGGCATCAAGCTGCCGGTGATGATGGGCGTGACCTTTGCCAGCGTGGCGCCGATGATCTCGATGGCGCAGACCAATGGCGGCGTCTATGGCGCAGGCCTGATCTTTGGCTCGGTCATCGGGGCGGGGGTCATCTCGATACTGATCTCACCGCTGGTCAGCCGCATGCTGCGGTTCTTCCCGCCGGTCGTCACCGGCACCATCATCACCGTCATCGGCATCAGCCTGATGCGCGTGGGCATCAACTGGATCTTTGGCAACCCCGCCGGCCCCACCGCGCCTTCGGTGCCCAATCCCGAGCATGTCAAATGGCTGCAGAGTGCGCAGGTGGCCGCTGGCGCGCCCGGCTCGGCGCTGCCCCCCATCCCCCATGGGCTGGCGATTCTGCCGTCGGTCCCCAACCCCCGCTATGCGGACCTGAGCGGGGTGGGCATCTCTGCGTTGGTGCTGGTCTCCATCCTGCTGATCACCAAGTTCGCCAAGGGCTTCATGGCCAATATCGCGGTGCTGGCCGGCATTGTCATTGGCGCCATCGTCGCCTCGGCGATGGGCTTGATGACCTATGAAAAAGTGGCGCATGCCGAATGGTTTGATTTTGTGATGCCGTTCGAGATTGCGATGCCGGTGTTCGACCCCATCCTGATCCTGACGATGACCCTGGTGATGATCGTCGTGATGATCGAATCGGTCGGCATGTTCCTGGCGCTGGGCGACATGACGAACAAGGAGGTGACCCCGGCCGACCTGACCCGGGGCCTGCGCACCGATGGCCTGGGCACCTTGCTGGGCGGCATCTTCAACACCTTCCCCTATACCAGCTTCTCGCAAAACGTGGGCCTGGTGGCAGTCACCGGCATCCAGAGCCGCTTTGTCTGCGTGGCTGGCGGCTTCATCCTGATCATTCTGGGCGTGCTGCCCAAGCTGGGCGCGCTGGTCGAATCGCTGCCGACGATGGTGCTCGGCGGTGCGGGTCTGGTCATGTTCGGCATGGTCGCTGCCACCGGCATCCGCATCCTGTCGAATGTGGACTTCCGCCATAACCGCTACAACGCCATGGTGGTGGCGGTGTCCATCGGCGTCGGCATGATTCCGCTGATTGCACCGCAATTCCGCCAGTGGATGCCCCACGCCATCCACCCGCTGATCGAATCGGGCATCCTGCTGGCCTCCATCTGTGCGGTGGCGTTGAACCTGTTTTTCAACGGCGCCAAACTTGACCAGGCCCAGATCATCAAGGCTGCGCAGCAAGCAGATGCCCACTGACAAGATTGCTGCGGTGCAGCATCAAAACTTAGGCCCACTGCCCCATAGGGGTGGGCCTGCGCCTTTATCATCAGCTGGGTTCACACTGGATTGATTCACTCTTATGGCACAACAACTGTCCGCCGCCGAACAGGCACTGCGCGAAGCCGCACTCGAATACCATCGCAGCCCCAGCAAGGGCAAGATCTCCGTCACCCCCACCAAGCCGCTGTCCAACCAGCGTGACCTGTCGCTGGCCTATTCGCCAGGCGTGGCCTACCCTTGCCTGGACATCGAAGCCGATCCCAGCCTGGCAGCCGACTACACCTCGCGCGGCAACCTGGTCGGTGTGATCACCAACGGCACCGCCGTGCTGGGCCTGGGCGATATCGGCCCGCTGGCCAGCAAGCCGGTGATGGAAGGCAAGGGCTGCCTGTTCAAGAAGTTCGCCGGCGTCGATGTGTTCGACATCGAGCTGGCCGAGCGCGATCCAGACAAGCTGATCGACATCATCGCCAGCCTCGAGCCCACGCTGGGCGGCATCAACCTCGAAGACATCAAGGCACCCGAGTGCTTCTACATCGAGCAAGAGCTGTCCAAGCGCATGAACATTCCGGTGTTCCATGACGACCAGCACGGCACGGCCATCATCTCCAGCGCTGCGCTGCTCAACGGCCTGGAACTGGTCGACAAGCAAATCGGCAACGTGAAGATCGCCGTCTCCGGCGCGGGCGCTGCAGCCATTGCCTGCGTCGATGTGATGGTGGGCCTCGGCGTCAAGCGCGAGAACATCTTCATGGTCGACTCCAAGGGCGTGATCTACGAAGGCCGCCCTGGCAACCTCGATGCCTCCAAGGCGCGCTACGCGCAAAAGACCGAAGCCCGTACCCTGGCCGACGTGGTCAACGGCGCTGACGTGTTCCTGGGCTGCTCCGCCCCCGGCGTGCTGACAGCCGACATGGTCAAGACCATGGCCGACAAGCCCATCATCCTGGCGCTGGCCAACCCCGAGCCGGAAATCCGCCCTGAGCTGGCCAAGGCCGTTCGTCCCGATTGCATCATCGCCACCGGCCGTTCGGACTACCCGAACCAGGTCAACAACGTGCTGTGCTTCCCCTACATCTTCCGTGGCGCGCTCGATTGCGGCGCCAGCAAGATCACCGAGGCGATGAAGCTGGCCTGCGTGCGCGAAATCGCCGCGCTGGCCAAGCAGGACGTCAGCGACGAAGTGGCTGCCGCCTACCAGGGCAAGGAGCTGAAGTTCGGCCCCGACTACCTGATCCCCACCCCGTTCGACACGCGCCTGATCCTGCGCATTGCGCCCGCCGTGGCCAAGGCTGCGCAAGAGTCCGGCGTGGCTGCACGCCCGATCGAAGACATCAACGCCTACCGTGAGAACCTCACCCGCTTCGTCTACCAGACCAGCATGTTCATGCGCCCGGTGTTTGCTGCGGCCAAGAGCCATGTGCAACGCGTGGCCTACGCCGAAGGCGAAGACGAGCGCGTGCTGCGCGCTGTGCAGGTCGCCGTGGACGACGGCCTGGCCAAGCCTATCCTGATCGGCCGCCCGGCCGTCATCGAAGCCCGCATCGCCAAGGCCGGTCTGCGCCTGCAACTGGGCAAGGATGTGGACATCGTCGATCCGGAAGATGACCCCCGCTTCCGCCAGTACTGGGAGGCCTACCACGCCCTGATGGGCCGCAATGGCGTGACCCCCGAGGTCGCCAAGTCTGCCGTGCGCCGCTCCAACACCGTGATCGCCGCGCTGATGGTGCACCTGGGCGATGCCGATGCGATGCTGTGTGGCGTGATGGGCCGCTTCGACAAGCACCTGGGCCATATCGAAGACGTGCTGGGCCACCAGACCGATGCCAACCGCCTGGCCACCGTGAACGCGCTGATGTTGGAAAACCGCACGCTGTTCATCGCCGACACCTACATCAACGAAGACCCGACCGCCGAAGAGCTGGCCCAGATCGCCAAGCTTGCCGCGCAAGAGGTGCAGCGCTTTGGTCTGCCACCCAAGGTGGCCTTCCTGTCGCACAGCAACTACGGCTCGTCCACCCGCAAGTCGGCGCTCAAGATGCGCGCTGCCCGCGACCTGTTTGCCGCTGCCAACCCCGACATCGAATGCGATGGCGAGATGCATGGCGACGCCGCGCTGGACGAACACGTGCGCGAGCGCACCCTCATCGAGTCGAGCCTGACCGGTGAAGCCAATGTGCTGATCTGCCCGAACCTGGACGCAGCGAACATTCTGTTCAATGTGCTCAAGACCACGGCATCGCACGGCACCACCATCGGCCCGATCCTGCTGGGCAGCGAGGCACCCGCCCATGTGCTGACCCCATCGTCCACCGTGCGCCGCGTGGTCAACATGACCGCCCTGGTCGCCGCCCAGGCCCAGGCCCGCAAGGAAGGCAAGTAAGCGCTGGCGCGGCACCCGCCGCGCCTTGGCTTGATTTGCACGGATAACCCCAAGATAGCCCCAGGCACCGCGCCTGGGGCTTTTTTACGTCTGCCACTCAGCCACGGCGGCTTTCAGCACGCCCCCGTCACCAGCCGGTCAAACAGCTGCGCATCGCCCATCTGCCCGCCTTTGAGCATCAGCTCCAGCCCATCGATGCGCGCTTCATCGCTGCGCGCCACACTCATGGTCACGCCAGGCGCCAAGGTGCTGTGGAAGGCCAGCCCCCACAGCCCCAAAGCCTGCGTTGCCAGGCTGGAGGTATCGCCGCCTGCAATGCCCAGGCGCCGCAAGGGCTGGCCCTGTGCGGCCAGCAGACGCAAGGTCTCTGCCACCAGCTGCGCGCTGCGCTGTGCCACTGCTGCCGTCGTGGCCGCATCCACCGCTTGGCTGGGCCGGCTGGTGTGCGCCAGCATAGGGCGCCCCTCGTGCAGGCCCTGGGCCAGCTGGGCCGCACAGGCGCTCAGATAGCCCTCCTCGGCCAGCAGCCGGCCCACCTCCACCTCCCGCTTGTCAAACTGCTGGCTGGCCGCGATCTGCTGGCGGGAGACCGGCGACAAGCTGCCGACCAGCACCAGCACCGGGCCCTGCGCGGGCGCCAGCGGTTCAGCCGCTGGCACATCGCCCAACCATCCCAGTTGGCGCCAGCCTGCTATCAGGCACTGCTCCACGCCGCTGGGCCCCACGGCCAGCAACGGCGCTTGCTGCGCACGCGCCCACAGCAGCGCGCCAATCTGCGGCAGCTGGGCTTCGTGCACCAGGTCGATCAGCAAGGCATCTGGCAAGGGGCGCTCTCCCTCTTGCACTTGCATCCAGCGCAGCAGCACCTCGGTATCGCTGCCCGCCAGCTCCAGCTGCCGGGTGCTCAGCAACCTAATATCGGCCAGCCCCTGTTTGGCCAGGTGCAGGCGCAGATCGGCCTCGTCCATCGGGGTGACGGGGTGCTGCCGCATCGTGGGGTGGCGGTCAAGGCGCTGCACCGCGCCGCCCGGCCCGGCCTGCGCAAACAGGTTGCCAAAGGCACAAAAGCGCCCGATATTGGGCTGGCCGCCAACGATGACTGCCGGCGATGCGGGAGCCACCTTGCGCAATGCCGCCACCGCCGCGCCAATGCTGCCCACATGCGGGGCGCTGTCAAAGGTGGAGCAGCATTTGTAGTGCAGCAGCGGCGCGCCGCTGGCAGCCATGAACTGCGCCACCGGCGCCAGCACATCGGCCATTGCGTTGGGGCTCAGACTGCGGGCCGCACCGGCGATGCCCATGGCCTGCAAGGGCCCGGCTTTGGCCCGCTGCGCTCCGGTCGGCACATCCAGAAAAAGCAGAGAACGCAGGCCCGCCTGCGCCACCGTGGCCAGGGTGTCGGTGGCACCGGTAAAGTCATCGCCATACCAGACGACGGCGGGCTTGCCGCGCAGCAAGGTATCCAGCATGGCGCTATCCGCGCTTGCCAAAAAACTGCAGCGCGCGCCCCAGCTCCGGCGCATGCCCGGCATAGTCGTCCAGGCTGCTGCCTTCGCGCATGGCAGCCCAGGCCTGGCGAATGCTCAGCACGCCGGCAGCCGGGCCATCGGGGTGCGCCAGAATGCCCCCGCCCGCCATGAACAGCAGGTCATCGCTCTGCAATGCCGCCCAGGTGGCCGGCACCGTACCCGCCCACTGGCCCGATGAGAAGGCCGGCAGCACCCGGTCGTCCTGCGCGGCGGACAGGCGCCGCTGGCAGTCCTGTGCGGACTCCACCACCTCGGCATCGGGCTGGGCAAACTTGCCTTGCAGCCCATGCACATGCACATGGTCCACACCGGCCAGGCGCCACAGGGTCTGGTAGGCCTGGTAGCCCATGCCCAGCATCGGGTCGCGCGACAGCGCGCCATAGCCATTGCGGTGCGCATGCAGCGCTAGCGGGGTGTGGCGCCGCAGGCTCTCGATGCCCGACAGCCCGCACCAGTTGATGCTGGCCATCACGCAGCTGCCGCCCTCCTGCTGCACCAGATCGGCATGGCGCAGCATGGCACTGGTTTCATCGCTGATGTTGAAGGCTACCATCACCCATTTGCCGGTGCGCTCCCGGTGCTCGCGGACCACGCGCATCACCGCCGGAATACGCTCCCGCAGCGGTGCATGCGCGGGGTTGGCCGATACCTCGTCGTCCTTGATAATGTCCACGCCCGCATCGCAGAGCTGCCGCACCAGGTCGGCCGTCTGCTGGGCGGACAGGCCCACATTCGGCTTGATGATGGTCCCGACCATGGCACCATGGGCAGCGCCAATGCTGCGCCGGGTGCCGGCCACCCCCAAGGCGGGCAGATCAAACTGGTCACGGTAGTCCGGCGGCAGGTCCAGGCACTCCAGCCGCAGGCCTGACACCTCTCCCAGGTCATACAGATTGCCGCTGACCGTGGCGGCCAAGGTGGGCAGGTTGGCGCCCACATTGGCAATGGGGAAGGCAATGCGCACGCGCGCACGCTGCCAGTGGGCACCCGCGCCATAGCCTTGGCGCGCCAGCCAGGCATTGGGCAGGCTGGGCCGCTCCACCGTGCCCAGCGGCTGCACCCGCAGCACCTGGGCACGCGCGCGTGCCCGCAGGTCATCGGTCTCGCCCGCCACGCGGGTGAAGGTGCCGCAGGATTGCTCACCGGCCATCACCTCGGCCACGGCCTCGGGCGCCAGTGGCGTCTCGATCAGGTAGCTGGCTTCAAAATGGGTAGATGTCATCGCATGTCCAGGCCCAGTGCGGGCCGGCCTTCACAGGGTGTTGAGGTCGGGGAAAGGGCGCACGGGGTTCTGGCCATCCCAGTCCTGGGAGGCCGCGCGGATCAGGTCAAACATCCTGCCCTTGGGGCCCATCACCTCGGACAGCTCGATCACCGTGCCCGGGTGGTACTCGGTGTCAAAGTAGATAAAGCGGCCGTTCTTGCCCACCTCGCCACTCATCTGCGGCGTGAAGCCCTGCGCCAGCAGGCGCTGCAGATCGGCGTCGTAGTCGGTGGTCCAGTACGCCACATGCTGCAGGCCCGTGCGGCCGGCGCGCAAAAAGTCACGGTACATCGATGGCACATCGTTGCGCACCTGTATCAGCTCCACCTGCACAAAGCCCGAGTTGGCCAGCGCCACCGAGTTGTGGGGCTGGTAGCGCTCGCCCGCGTACCGGTAGTTCTCGATCGGCACCTTCGGGTTGTAAAACCAGGGGCCCACGCCCAGGGTCTCGCTCCAGTACTTCATCGCAGCCTCGATATCGTTGACCACATAGCCCAGCTGGCGGATTTCTCCCAAAAAGCGGCTCATAGCTTGTCCTTCGTTTGTTGTAGGGTTGGTTGTTGCGTTGATGGCATGGGCGCTGCCTCATGTGGGTGCACGCGATACAGACCCAGACCGGGAAGCGGGCCAGGCGGCCAGGCGGGCCGTGTGGGCCGTGTGGCCGCCGCCCGCTTATAAAAATCCGGTGGAAATCCAGGGAATGGCCGCGACAAAGAGCAGCCCGACGAACAGCGCCAGCATGTAGCCGCCGATGGGCCGGATACCCTCGTTGGGGTTGACCTTGCTGATCGCGCAGGCGCCGTAGTAGCCCACGCCAAAGGGCGGCGCAAACAGGCCGATGCCCATCGCAAAGATCACGACCATCGCGTAATGCACCTCGTGCACGCCCACCGCTTTGGCGATGGGGAACAGCAGCGGGCCAAACAGCACGATGGCGGGGATGCCTTCGAGCACACTGCCCAGCACGATGAAGCAGACGATGGAGATCGCCAGAAAGCCCCAGCTGCCGCCGGGCATGCTGGTCATCGCCTTGGCCAGGTCGGCCGAGAAGCCCGACTGCGTCAGCCCCCAGGCCATGCCGGTAGCGCAGCCCACAATCAGCATGATCGCGCCCGACAGCGAAGCGGTCTCCACCAGCATGGGTTTGAGGCGCCGCCAGTCAAAGCAGCGGTAGATGAACAGGCCCACCAGCACCGAATAGACCACGCCGATGGTGGAGACCTCGGTCGCCGTCGCAATGCCCTCCACCACGGCAGCGCGGATCACAAAGGGCAAGGCCAGCGCCGGCAACGCAATCACCAGCAGGCGGCCAATCTGCTTGCCGCTGAAGCGCTCGACACCGCCCAGATCCTCTTTGCGGTAACGCCACCACACGACGCAGCACAGCGCTGCGCCCAGCACCACCGCCGGCAGCATGCCGCCGGTAAACAGTGCGGCAATCGATATGCCGGTGACCGAGCCGATCGTGATCAGCACGATGGACGGCGGAATGGTCTCCGTCTGCGCACCGGTGGCCGACAGCAGCGCGACCAGGTCTCCCTCCTTGGCGCCGCGCTTTTTCATCTCAGGGAACAGCACTGGCGCAATCGCGGCCATGTCGGCCACCTTCGATCCCGAAATGCCCGAGACCAGGTACATCGCGCCAATCAGCACATAGGACAGGCCCCCGCGCACGCGACCCAGCAGGCTGGCCAGAAATTGGATCATCGCCTTGGCCATGCCGGTCATCTCGATCAGCGAGCCCAGAAAAATGAACATCGGCACCGCCAGCATGATCAGGTGCGACATGCCCTCATCGAGCCGCCCCACCATCACCACCAGCGGCGTGCGTGTGGTCAGCGCCAGGTAGCCAAAGGTGGCGAGCGCAAACGAGAACGCAATCGGCACACCCGCAAACACCGTGCCCGCCACCACCAGCACAAAGAAGATGACCAGGTTGAACTTGCCCAGGCTCTTGAACAACGGCTGGCACAGCCAGAACAGCAGCACCAGCGCGGCCACCAGCGCCACCGCGGCCAGCGCCTTTTGCCAGCTGCTTTGCGTCAGCAGCCGCAGCAAGGCCACCACGGCCATCAGGCCCATGCCCGCCGGCAGCGCAGCAGCCCGCCAGGCATTGCTCAGCTCCATCGCCGGGGTGGTGATAAAGGCCTCTTCCTCCGCATATTCGTAGGCGGGGCCCAGCACCATCAGCAAAAAGGCCAGCGACGCGGCCAGCGCAAAGGCTTCCAGCGCTGCGCGCAGGCCCGGCCGCACGTTGTTGATGAATGCCGTCATGCGCATGTGCTCGCCCCGGCGCAGCGCCACCACGGCACCCAGCATGGACAGCCACAGAAACATCAGCGAAGCCAGCTCATCGGACCAGACCAGCGGCTGGTGGAACACATAGCGCGCCACCACGCCGGCAAACAGCACGATGATTTCGGCCAGCACCAGGGCGGCGGCTGCCGTCTCGACGATGGCGCCCAGGCCACGGTCAACGCCACGCGCCAGCGAGGCCAAGGCGTTGGCGGGCGGCGCAGCAGAGAGCCCCGCCAGCGCGGGGGTTGCAGGGTGGGACATGGCAATGCTCTTTCAGGACGTGAATCAGTGCATCGCTCAAGCGAGCTTGCCAACGGCGCCTTCGAGCAGGCTCCACACATCCTTGCCAAAGCGGCCTTGCCAATCCTTGTAAAAGCCCGAGCTGCGCAGCGCGGCGCGAAAGCTCTCCGCATCGGGCTGGTTGAACTGCAGGCCCTTGCTCGCCAGATCGGCCTGTACCGAGGCATTGAGCTGGCTGATATCCGCCCGCTGCGCCATGCCGGCATCGTTGATCGCCGTGGCCACGATCTTCTTCAGATCGGCCGGCAGGCTCTCCCACATGCGGCCGTTGGCAATGAACCAGTAGCCATCCCAGATATGGTTGGTCAGCGAGCAGAACTTCTGCACCTCGTAGAGCTTGGCCACCTGGATGATGGGCAGCGGGTTCTCCTGCGCATCCACAATCCGGGTCTGCAGCGACGAGTACACCTCGGAGAACTGCAGGCTGGCCGGTGCAGCGCCCAGGCCCTTGAACATCGCAATCGGCATCGGGCTCACCGGCACGCGGATCTTGAGGCCATCCATGTCCTTGGCGCTGTGCACCGCGCCCTTGCTGCTGGTGGTCTGGCGGAAACCGTTGTCCCACATCTTCTCGAACGCATAGAGCTTGCGCTTGGCAATCTCGGCCCGCACCATCGCGCCCAGCGGGCCATCCATCGCCTTCCAGACCTGGTCGTAGTTGGTAAACGCAAAACCCACTGCATTGATGGCCGCAGCCGGCACCAGGGTCGCAATCACCAGCGCCGATGGCGTGAAGAAATCGATACCGCCCGAGCGCACCTGCGCCAGCATGTCGGTATCACCGCCGAGCTGGTTGTTGGGGTAGATGGCCAGCTCGACGCGGCCATTGCTTTCCTTGCGGATGCGGTCCGCCGCCTCTTGCGCGCGGATGTTGAGCGGGTGGCTCAGCGGCAGGTTGTTGCCGTATTTGAGCGAGAACTCGGCGGCACGCGCAACCAATGGAAAGCCCGACACCATGCCTGCGGCAGGCAAGGCAGTCAGTCCCTTGATGAGGGAACGGCGGCTGAGTTCGTTCATGCTTGTCTCCTGATATTTGATTTGAATTGATGTAATGGCACAGATCTCATACTGGAAGATAGGCAAACGGCTTGCTATAGTCAAACGCACAAAATGATTGAATTTGATGTTTTCTGATGCCTCATAGCCCCGCAGCACCGCCGCAGCGCCTCACGCTCAAAACCGTGGCCGCCCTGGCGGGTGTCTCTACCGCCACCGCCGACCGGGTGCTGAACCAGCGCCCCGGCGTGCGCCCCATCACCGTGCAGAAGGTGCGCCAGGCCGCCCAGGCGCTGGGCTACCTGCCCGATGCGCTTGCCAATGCCGCGCCGCAATCCGCGCCCTGGAAGCTGGCCTTTGTGCTGCCCCAAGGGCAGAACCCCTACCTGCGCATGCTGGGCGACACCATTGGTTTTTCAGAAAGCCACCAGGCGCCGTTCAACGTCAAATGCCAGGTGGAATATGTCGAAAGCTTCAACCCCGAAGCGCTGGCCGCCACCTTGCTGCGCCTGGGCAAACGGGTGCAGGGCATCGCCTTCATGGCGATCGAGCACCCCGCCGTGCGCGAAGCGGTGCAGCAACTCGCCGAGCGGGGCGTGCCGACGTTGACCGTCATCTCCGACCTGGACAACAGCGCCCGCATCGCCTATGTGGGACTGGACAACCGGGCCGCCGGCCGCACCGCCGCCTACCTGCTGGCCCGCTTTATCGGCAGCCAGCGCCGCGATGCGCAAATCGCGCTGATTGCAGGGTCGCGCAGCTACCTGGCGCATGAAGAACGCGAAGGCGGCTTTCTGCAACTGCATGCCGAGCAGTTCCCCGACATGCAGATCCTGGGCCTGCGCGAGAGCTACGACGACTCGTCCCGCAACTACCAGCAGACCAAGGAGCTGCTGCAGCGCCACCCGCATATCGCCGGCATCTACAACATCGGGGGTTCATCGGATGGGGTAGGCCGCGCGCTGCAGGAAGCCGGCCGCGAGCACCAGGTCGTCCTCATCGGCCACGGCCTCACCCCCGACACCCGCGCGCTGCTGATCAACGGCACGATGGACGCGGTCATCACCCAAAGCCACCTGGGCATCATCATGAGCTGCATCCGCATGTTCAGCAATCTGCGCGACCAGCTCGACACGATGACGGCGGTGGACATCGTGCGCAGCCAGGTCATCTTTCGGGAAAATTTGCCTTGAGGGGCCTGGCCCCGCCCCTCAATCGGCGGCGATGACCGCGCCCGTTTTGCGTTTGGGTCTGGCCGCCTTCGCGCGCTCGCGGGCCAAGGTCTCATGCGCATGCGCCGTCAGCAGGTCCAGCACCCGGTCGAAGACCTCGCGCTCCTCGCTGCTGAGCACCGAGAGCAGTTCCTCATTGCGCTTGACGGCCTTGGGGAACACCTTGCGGTAGAGCTGCTTGCCCTTGGCCGTGAGGCTCAACTGCACGCCCCGTCCGTCCGACAGGTCCGCGCCGCGCTGCAGCAGGCCCCGGTCAATCATCAAAGACACCGCACGGCTGGCCAGGCTCTTGTCGATGTTCACCTCCCGCGCCAGGCCTTGCAGCGACATCGGCGCATTCGCACCCAGCATGCCCAGAATCCGCCACTCCCGGGGGTCCAGCTCGAAATCACGTTGGTTCGACTCCGCAGCCAGGCGGCTCCAATGGCTGGCAAGCATGTTCAGGCGAAACGACACCAGCTCCTTGAAATGGCTGGCGGTCCTGGGCTCCTGAGCCTCTGCGGAAGGCATGCGGTCTGTTTTGGGCATTCCTGAAGTATAGAAAATCACGGAGACCATTGGCCCCGTTTTCGGCGAATTCTGAGCGACGCGGTGCCTGAAGCCACCAGGCGGTCGGCCGCATCGCGGATCTCGGCCCGGCAAAACACCAGGGTTTGGGCCGCATGCGCCACCCAGGCGCTGACCTGGAGCTCGCCTTCTGCCGGCTGCATGTACTGCACATGCAGGTCGGTCGTGCCCCCCAGCTCCTCCACCCCGTCCAGCGTACGGCTGGCACGGGCCATGGCGCTGTCAAGCATGCTGGCGAGCACCCCGCCATGGATGGCGCCCCGCCGGTTGAGCAGCTCCTTGTGCGGCGCAAGCCGGAGCACGGCACGCCCTTCGGCGGCCGTCTCGGTCACCAGCCCTAACCATTGGGCAAACGGCGCCACGTCCGGCAAGGCGGTGGGCGCTGGCACAGGGTCGGCAGCAGTCATACCCGTGGACTGGAGCGGCATCGGTCCTCCAAAAATACCTGCGCTACTCATCGCACTGCACTGCGCAAAGGGTTCAAGCCGCTGCGCACGACGCGGGCATGCAGCTCCCGCCCCAGTACCGCTTCGCACCGCTCGGCGGTCTCCAGCAAGGCCTGCATGTCGATGCCGGTCTTGACACCCATGTTTTCGAACAGGTCGATCAGGTCCTCGCTGCTGACATTGCCCGTGTGGCCGCCGCCGTATTTCACCTTGGCAGGATGGCCCCCCACACCGCCCATCGCGCAGTCAAAGTGCCGCACACCGGCATCCAGCGCAGCCACGTAGTTCACCAGGCCGGTGCCCCGAGTGTCATGGAAATGCGCAACCGGCGTCACATCGGGGTAGGCCACGCGCATGCGCCGGAACAGCTCTGCCGTCACACGCGGCGTGGCCGTGCCGGTCGTGTCGCCCAGGGTCACATGGCGCACCCCGGCATCCCGGAAGCGCCCCACATCCTCCAGCACACTGTCCGGGTCGACCCCGCCTTCGAAAGGGCAGCCAAAGGCCATCGAGATCGTCCCGATCAGCCGGAACTGCCCACCAGCGGCTGCGGCCATCTGCGCAATGTTCTGCCATTGGTCGGCCCGGCTGCGGGCCAGGTTCTTCAACGAATGCGTGTCGGTGGCCGATACCAGCAGACTGATCTCGTTGGCGCCATGGCCGGCCTCGCGGTCGGCCAGTGCCCGCTCCACCGCCCGCAGATTGGCACAGGTCGCCTTGTAGAACACACCCGCCGCACGCGGCAGCGCCTGCAGCAGCTCGCTGGCATCGGCAAACTGGGGAATCACCTTGGGGTTGGAATACGAGGTCGCCTCGATGCGCGCGAACCCGAGGTCGGCAAAGCGCCGGATCAGGTCCACCTTGGTGGCGGTGGACAGCATCGCCGCCTCATGCTGCAGGCCATCGCGTGCAAAGCATTCGCACAGGACCACATCGCGCCCATCGTCTTCGCGGGAGACAGAAGCGTTCAGCATCATGCGGCCACCGTGTCGGCTTGGATCTTCCACAACTGCAGTGCATGCGCGCGCAGCTTGTTCTTCTGCACCTTGCTGCTGCCCGTCATGCCGATGTGCTCGAAGCTGTCGACCAGCTCCAGGTAACGAGGCACCTTGAAATTCGCACAGCGCGCCTTGCACCAGGCGATGAGCTCATCGCCACTGGCCTGCTGGCCGGGTTTGAGCAGCACAAAAGCACCGGTCACTTCCCCCAGACGGGCATCGGGCACACCAATGACCTGCGCCTGCTGCACCGCAGGGTGGGCGTGCAGCACCTCCTCGACCTCGGCCGGTGCCACGTTCTCGCCGCCCACGCGGTACATGTCCTTGAGCCGCCCGACCATGCGAAAGCGGCCATCGGCACGCTGCTCCCCCATATCGCCGGTGCGCAGCCAGCCGTCCCCGGTCATCGCCTTGGCGGTGGCCTCGGGCATGTTGTAGTAGCCACGCATCACGTTCCAGCCGCGCACCTGGATCTCGCCCTGCCCCTGGCCAGGCGCCACCAGCGCGCCCGTTTGCGCATCGGCAATCCGAACCTCCACCCCCGGGTGGGGCAGCATGAAGCCATCCCGGCGCAGCTCAAACGCATCGTCGTGGTCGCTCAGCAGCACGTTGGGCGAAGCCTCCGACTGGCCATAGGCATTGCAGACATGGGGCACGGCCATCACATCGCGGATCTTCTGCATCACCTCCGGCCCCGCCGCCGCCCAGCCGCCTCTCAGATGCAGGCGTGAGGCATCGAACGCCGCATGCCCCATCAGCATCAGAAAGATCGTGTCGTTGCCCGATGTCAGCGTGCAACGCTCGCGCTCCAGCACCTCCCGCGCCTGTGCCACATCAAACTTGGGCAAGCTGAGCAGGCAGCAGCCCGACACCAGCGACACCAGCACCGACAAGGTGCTGCCCGCCACATGGAAAAACGGCCGGATGCTGAAGTAGCGGTCATCGGCCGTCACACCCATGCGCCGGGCCACGCAGGCCGCGTTGCCCAGCATGTTGGCATGGGTCAGCATCACTCCCTTCGGGAACGAGGTGGTCCCCGAGGTGTACTGGATCAGCAGAATGTCGTCCGGCTGCACCTGCGCTGCCAGCGCGTCCAGCGCCGCACCGCCCACCGGTGCGCCGGCTGCCAGAAATGCCTCATACGAGGTCACCCCCGCAGCATGGCCATTGCCGCCGATGCACACCACCTGGCGCAGCTGGGGCAGCGCCGCACCGGGCAGCTGCGTATCGATGGCGGGCTCCACCTGGCGCAGCAGGCCCGTGAAGTCGATGCCCAGAAAGCTGTCCGCATGGATCAGCAGCCGCACATCGGCCTGCTTCAGACAGAACTGGAGCTCATCAGCCTTGAAGCGGGTATTGATCGGCACCGTTACCGCCCCCACCGTGGCACAGGCAAAAAAGGCAGCGATCCACTCGCCGGAGTTTCCCAGCATCAGGCCCACATGGTCGCCCTTGCCAATGCCGGCAGCATGCAAAGCGGCCGCAATGCGCCGGCTCTGTGCGCTGATCTGCGCCCAGCTCCAGCATTCGCCCGGCCCCACATAGGCCTGTGCCTGGCCCCGCTTCTGGCACACCGCATTCAACACCTGCGCCAGGGTGACAGGCACAGGCACCAGCGCATCATTGAGCAGCTGCATCGCCATCTCCCTTCTTGCCAAAGCCTGCGATGGCCTTCTTCCAGTCGCTGCGGCGCAGATTTTCCTGGATGGCGAGCAGCTCAACCGCCATCGCCCCTTCGCGGGTGGTGTCCAGGCCGGCATCAATGCTGTGCTTGGTCAGCGCCACCGTGAGCGGATGGGCGGCCGCGATCTGCAGCGCCATCGCCTTGACCTGCGCGTCGAACGCATCGCTGCTGAACACATGGTTCACCATGCCCAGTTGCAAGGCCTCCTGGGCGTCGACCACTCGACCGGTGAACAGCAATTCCTTGGCCATGCGCCGCCCCACGATGCGCGGCAGGCGCTGGGTCGCACCCACCGTGCCCCAGCCCACTTCCGGGTACTTGAAGGCGGCAGAAGTATCGGCCAGCACAAAGTCGCAGGCCGCCGCAATCTCGCAGCCCGAGCCATAGGCCGGTCCCTGGATCGCGGCAATGACGGGTTTGGACAGCGCTTCGATCGCCGCATAGGCGGTGAATCCATTGACCCGGCGCGCGATGATCTCTGCGGGGCTCATGCCCTGCCGCTCTTTGAGGTCGGCCCCCGCGCAGAACGCGACGCCTTCACCGCGCACCACGATGACGCGCACCGTATCGGCCTGCTCCAGGGCATCGCAGGCCTCGACCAGCTCCTGGCACATGGCCACATTCAACGCATTGCGGCTTTCAGGCCGGGCCAACCAGAGGGTGGCAACCGCAGCATCCACGTCTATGCGCAGGGTGCTGAACTCAGGAAATGTCTGCATACTCAACAACCTCGGTCTCAGTTTTGCAATTTCATGCCGGTGGCCTGCACCAGCTCGGCCAGGCGTTTTCCATCCACCCGGATGAACTCGGCCGCCTGCGCCTTCATCTGCGGCATGGGCTCCGCGTTCTGGGCCAGCAGCAGCCTCTTGAACTCTGGCTTGGACTGCACCGTCTGCAACGCGGCTGCCAGCTTGTCCACCACCGCCGCTGGCGTCTTGGCCGGCGCGGCGAGCGAATACCAGCTGCCCATTTCGCTGTTGGCAACACCTGCCTCTGCAAAGGTCGGCACATCCGGCATGTCCGGGGAGCGCTTGCTGCCGCCATAGGCCAAGGCCCTCAGGCGGTTGGATTTGACAAACGGAAGCACCGCCGAGATGTTCAGAAACCCGACCTGGGCCACGCCCGCCACCATGTCGTTCACCGCCGGGGCTGCGCCCTTGTAGGGCACATGCAGCAGTTCCACCCCGGCTGCATGCTTGAAGGTTTCCGCACCGATGTGGGGCGATGAGCCCATGCCGGCAGAGGCATAGCTCAACTTGCCCGGCTCGGACTTGGCCAGTGCAATGAACTCCTTGAGCGTCTTGGCCGGCACCGAAGGATGCACCGTCAGCACATTGGGCACATTCGCCACCATGCCGATGAACTCAAAATCGTCGACGCCGTGGTAGGCCACCTTGGTCGCGAGCGGGGTGACGGTATGCGCCGCCGCCGTGCCCAGCAGCAAGGTGTAGCCATCCGGCGCCGCCTTGGCCACAAAGGCCGCCCCGATCGATGCACCTCCGCCCGCCTTGTTCTCGACAATCACCGACTGGCCCAGCAGATCGCCCAGTTCCTTGGCCAGCGCCCGCCCCAACAGGTCGGCAGAGCCGCCCACTGCATAGGGGTTGACCAGGACGATGGGGCGCGACGGGTAGTCGCCCTGGGCCATCGCCCCCGGTGCCGCCAGGCCGGCAGCGGCAAGCACTGCCACCCCGATCAGCGCACGACGAAATTTCAACATGCTTGTCTCCTTGGTTTTTTGATGTCACCTAGTTACCCGGCTGAGTCTCAGATCGCGCCGTCTGCACGCAATCGCTCAATCTCGTCCGCACCCATCGCCAAGCGCTCGCGCAGCACCTCCTCGGTGTGCTCACCCAGCAGCGGCGGGCGCTGAACCTCGGGGTCGTCCAAGCCGTCAAAGCGGAATGGAATGCGCAGGCCACGGAAGCTGCCAATCTGCGGATGCGGGTACTCCACCACCATGCCGCGTGCGGCAACATGCGCATTGCCCAGCACCTCATCGACTTGCAAGATGGGGCCGGCGGGCACCCCCACCGCATCGCAGCGGCGGCACAGCTCATCGCGGTCAAGCTGCGCAATGGCCGCCTGCAGCCCCGCCATCACCTCTTCGCGGCGCGCCAGGCGCTCCGCATTCCTGGCAAGTGCGGCATCGGCGGCCCAGGCCTCCAGGCCCAGCAGGTTGCACAGCGGCGCCCAGTGCTGGTCGCTGCCGGTAATCTGCACCCACTTGCCGTCGGCGCAGACAAAGGCCGCAGAAGGGATGCGCCCCGGGTGCTCCGTGCCCAGCCGCTCGGGCACCTCGCCCAGCGCAAACCAGCGAGCAGCGGCCAGCGACAGCAAGCCCACCTGGCCGTCAAACATCGAAAAGTCCACATGGCTGCCCTTGCCCGACTTGGCGCGGCCCGTCAGCGCCGACAGCACCGCAATCGCCACCCACAGCCCGGAGCTCAGGTCGGCCACCGGCAAACCGGGTTTGACGGGGCCGCCACCGCGCTCCCCGGTCAGGCTCATGATGCCGGCCATGGCCTGGAACACCGTGTCATAGCCCTTTCGCTGGGCATAGGGCCCCGTCATGCCGAAGCCGGTGCAGCTCACGTAAACCAGCTGGTCGTTGACGGCGCGCAGCGCGGGGTAGTCTAGGCCATACTTGCGCAGATTGCCGACTGGAAAGTTCTCCAGCACCACATCGGCCTGTGCGGCCAGCTGGCGCACCACCGCCTGCCCTTGCTCGGAGCGCAGGTTCACCGTCACTGACCGTTTGCTGCGGTTGAAGGCCAGGTAGTAGGCAGAGACCTCGCCGCCCTCGCCGGCAACCTTGGGCTCGAAGGAGCGGGTTTCGTCCCCGGCGCCGGGCTGCTCGATCTTGATGACCTCCGCCCCCAGCTCCGCCAGAATCATCGACGCGAAGGGGCAGGCGAGCACCCGCGACAGATCCAGAATGGTGATGCCTTCCAACGGACGCATGCTCAGGCCTCCTTCGCTTTGCGAAAGCCGCGCATCATCACATTGGCGTCTCGCCCCACTTCCAACGCGGGCCCCAAGGCCAGATCGGCGACCCGGTGAAAGCTGCGCTTGGTCGTGGCCATGGCCACCGGGCTCCAGCCTGCAATGGTGTGCGCCATCTGCAGGGCCGTGTCCAACACCTGCGCATCCGGCACCACACGGTTGCACAAGCCCATGGCCTTGACACCTGGTCCATCCAGCGGTTCGGCCAGCGCCACCAGCTCAAAGGCCTGCTTGCGCCCCACCTGGCGCACCAGATTGGCCATCACCACCGCCGCAACGATGCCGTGCTTGAGCTCCGGATACCCAAAGCGCACGGTCTCCGACATCACCGCCAGATCGCAGGCAATCGCCAGCCCGGCCCCGCCGCCCAGCGCATTGCCCCGCACGGCCGAGATCACCGGCTTGTTCATCTGCGAGAACACCAGATGCAAGGCCGTCGTCAGATCAGCGCGGGCGGTCACCGCCTGCGGGTCTTCGGGGGTGAGTGCAGAAAACTCGGTCGTGTCGGCCCCTGCGCAAAACGACTTGCCCGCCCCGGTGAGCACCACGGCATGGATAGCAGGATCACGGTCTGCCGCGCGCAGGCCGTCGAGCAGTTCCTGGGTCAGCACGGTGTTGAGCGCATTGTGCTTTTCAGGGCGGTTCAACGTGAGGATGCGAACGGCACCACGGTCTTCCATCAAGAGATGTTGCATAGCGGATCAGAGCGGTTGGTTGTCAAAGTGGTTGTGGGGGGCGGCCAGTTCCATGCCCGCCAGGCGCGTGCTGGCCTGCGCCAATTCCTGCACCAGTTGCGCCATTACCTGCGCAGCGGGTTGGATCTGCGAGACCAGGCCAGCCGACTGCCCCAGCTCGACCTTGCCCCATTCAATATCCCCGTCCAGCGCCGCTTGCTTGAGCGAGCTCTTCTTGAACAAGGCGTCGTAATCGTCCTGCGCGATCTGGTCGCGCTCGGCATCAAAAATGGCCTGGGCAAAGGCATTGCGCAAACCCCGCACCGGAAGGCTTCTGCGCCCGATCAACGCCGTGTCGTGCACATCGGCTGCCAGCACCGCCGCCTTGTAGTGGTCATGCACGGCCGCTTCGTCCGTCAGCAAAAAGCGTGTACCCAACTGCACCGCATCGGCACCCAGCGCGAGCAAGGCCGCAATGCCCCAACCATCGGCCACCCCGCCACCGGCAATCACCGGAATCGACACCTCCTGCAGCACACGGCGTACCGTCACCAGCGTGCTCACCTCATTGGCAGGCGGATGGCCACCGGCTTCAGCGCCCACGACCACCAGCGCATCCACACCTGCAGCCTCGGCCTTCCTGGCGTGTTCCAACGTCGATACCACCTGGATCCACACAGCGCCATAGTCCCGAAAACGCGGCAGCTGCGCCTTGGGGCCCCCTTGCGAGGCAATCACCACCGGCACCTGGCGTGCCACCATCGCATCCAGAATCTCCGCCGCCTGGGGCCGGTACAACGGAATGTTCACCGCATAGGGCTTGTCGGTCGCAGCAGCCAGTGCATCGAGGGTGCGGATGAAGTCCTCCAGGCGCAGCGGCCCTGCCGCCAGCACTCCTAGCCCCCCCGCGTTGGAGACCGCCGCTGGCAGTGCCACATTCGATGATGCCCAGCTCATGCCCGCCTGCACGATGGGGTGCCGTATACCCAGCAGGCGGGTGATCCGATTCGCCATGAGAACTCCGTGAAATCCAAAAGTAGTTGAAACTTTAAACTACTTTTATGCAGGCTACAAGACCCTTTCCAACAATCGATCTGAAAAAATTCTCCGACTTCTCTCCAATGAGAAATGCCCAACAAGTTGACAAATGAAACTAGATACTGGATATCATCAACTTTTTTGACGAGCCTTTATTCCGGAAAATGGCACTTGCACCGGGGTCCGAAAGATCTGCGCGTTCCATGCAGAGAACATGCGGGCGCCGCCATGCCGAGGCGTGCATCGCCGCCCCCGCAAATGCTCTGCGCGGCACACCGCAGGCTCGGTGCTACGCCAGTGGATGGGCTTTGAAGGAAGCTGCGTTGATGCAGCCGGTCTGCGCATTGCGGGAAGGGGACGGGCAGAACACACCCGGTTGAAGGCCGTAACGATGGCGGCGGTGGACACTGAGCGCAGCCACCCTCTCTGGTGAGGGCGTGCCCCGATGGTGGGATGCCTGTCGCACCCGGCCCAAAGCCCCCGGACCCGTGTGCAGGCCTTCAGTGCGAGAACTGTCTGCGCTCGAGGGTGCACATCGCCAGGCTGCGAATGCCTGGAAAGTCAAAGCACTCCAGCAGATTTTTTACCTCGGTCGCAAACACAGTGTCGGGGATGCCCTTAGCGTGGCGTTCAAGCCAATCGCCAATATCGCTGAGGCGGCCGTGCAGTGCCAAGTCGGCCAACTCACTCAGCGCACGGTCATCGAGCTCCGTCTGGCCAGCCAGAACCGACTGCAGTGTCTGCTCTCGAAGCGCCACCCTGCTTGGCCGGGACACCGTCCAGTCCGCCTCGGATGCAGGGATCGCGCGCACCGCCAGCACAAAGGAAAAGCGAGACCCTTTGCCCGGGGTGCTGGCAACGCTCAGGCTGCTGTTCATCGCCACGAGAATACGCTGTGCGATGAACAAACCCAGACCGGTGCTACCGCTGGTGGCCTGTAGCTGCTGGAATGCAGCAAAGATGTCCGTCCCCTGGTCGAGATCCATACCCATGCCGGTGTCGATGACCGCAAAATGCAACTCGCACACATCGCCATTCGCCTTGGCCTTCACATCCAGGGTCACTGAGCCGTCGCGCGTGAACTTGGCAGCATTGGCCAGCAGGTTCAGCAGCACTTGCTGCAGACGCCTGCCGTCCAGCGTGGCAAGTGGCGGTATGCGGTCAGGCGCGTGGTAGTGAAAGGCATTGTTCTGCTGCAGGCACAACGCAGTGGCGTATTCATGCACGTTGTCCAGCAGCAAGGGGAGATCAGTCGCGTCAGGGTGAATGGTCAAGGGCTGGAGTTCAGCCTTTGCATATTCCAGTAGCTCATCGATCAGCGAGAGCTGGTATTTGACGCTGCGCTGAATGGTTTGAATCAGCTTTTTTTGGTGCTCCGACGCCTGCGCCAGCAAGACGGCTGAATAGCCATCGATGGTCGCGAGTGGAGCGCGCAGATCATGGCTGACATAGCCCAGCACTTCGACTTTTTGGCGCTCGTTGTTTTTGGCGTCTTGCAGGGCAGCATTCAAGCTGGCATTCAGCGCCGATGCGTGCATGTTGCTGAACGCCAGCGCGTAGCTGGTGTGAATCACAATCATCCCAAAAGCGAGCAAGGTCTGGACATTTCCCGAGTCCATAAAGATTTTCGGCATCGGGAAAAAGGGCGTGAAGATGATGCGTGCACTGTGAAACAGCAGGGACAGCACCGTGATCACCAGCACCTCGGGGTTGACGCCCGCGCCTCGCTCTCGGCGGACCTCCATCAGCACCAGGAGCGTTGCCGACACCAACAGCGCCTGGGCTGCGCTATACACGTAGACACGTGCGGACGTGCTGTAGTCAATTTGAGAAAAATACAGAATCAGGACAGTTTCGACCGCCAGCACCAGCAGCATCCAGGTCTGCCACAAACGGCGCCTGTCGAAAAACAGGCATATGCCGATGTGAAACAGAAAAGTGCTGAGCGTGGTACAGAGATTCCCGATCGAGATCGCAAAGAAATCCGGGATGAGCTTCTGCGACGTCAACAGCAACGCGCCCGTACCGAACGCAAAGAAACCGGCACTCCAAAACAGCAGATACCGCAATCTTTCCCGGTTCCACAGCAGCCACATGCCGATGCCGAGCGCCAGATTGACGAGGGCGCAAAAGATTGCCGCCGTGGGGAGATTCAGATTCATCAGGGGACCTGCTTGAGCAAAGGGGCTGCAGGGCACGCCGTCAAGGACTTGGTCATACGGGCAGGCCGAAGGAATTTCAATCGATGAGGGCCATCCTCAGCCGCCTCGCCAACGTGGAACATGTCTTTTCGGAGAGCCCTCTGGGCGTTGCAGAACCCATCCAAAGGGCAGGCATGGGCTCGGCACAGCGGCAAAGGCCAACCCTCTTATGCAGCGCAGAGGGTCATCCGCCGCTCATTGTCACCGCGCGCCGAAAATTGCGCTGTCATGAAACGCACACACCGCCCGCCCCCCGGGGGTTGCGCGCAGTCTGCGCGCGGCGGCAACCACCATGGCGCTGGTGTCATAGTCGCCGGGCAGCCTGTTACGAGCCACCTGATCGCTCCCCCGTCACATCTCATCAATCGCCGTACTCCCCACCCCGCTCTGCGCCGCAGCCAGGCCTTCCCCCGCCTCAATCGCAAAGCGCTCGCGGCAGTTGATGTAAAAGCTCGCGCCAAAGCGCCCGACCGGGAAGAACTCCTGCAGGCGTACCCGCCATTTTTCGGTGTCGACCAGGCCGTCGCGCACGGCCAGCCATTGCACCCGGCCGATGAAGACGTAGCGGCTGGGGGTTTCCAGCGTTTCGTGCAGCACACATTCGAAGGCGACGGGGGCTTGCACGATGCGTGGCGGGCGCACGCTTTGGGAAGGGGTGGCTGTCAGGCCCGTGTGGTCCAGTTCACTCTCGTGCGGGGCCAGGCGGTCGCCGCAGCGGTGCATGGCGGCGGCCATCGCTTCGTCGGCGATGTGCACCACAAACTCCTTGTCGCGCAGGATGTTGGTGGCAGTGTCTTTCTGCGCGGTGTCCTGCAGCTTGTTCACGCTCAGCATCACCACCGGCGGGTCCTCGCCCATCATGTTGAACATGCTGAAAGGGGCGGCGTTGACGGTGCCATCTGCGCCCAGGGTCGTCACCAACGCAATGGGGCGCGGCACGATCAGGCTGGCCATCAGCTTGTAGCGTTCGTAGGTGCCCAGCTGGGCAAAGTCGATCTCGGTCATGGGCGTTTTCTCATCGTCTGGATGGCGCATTTTGCTTGCAATTGCCATGCCGGGCCGCCCGCGCGCCAGTAGCCGATCAAGCATGTATACAAGCTGCACCAAGCGGATGCGCGGCCATGCATCGGCGCGTGCACGCGGATCCATTCACCACCCTGCATTTGCACCAGCCTGGTGCAACAAAGCCCGCCTACAGGAGCTTACAAACTGGCACCGATCTTGCAAACGACCTTGTATGCAACATCGGAGGACCCCCATGCACAAGCGCAGTTTTCTGAAGACCACCATCGCCGCTCTGGCGCTGTCCTGGGGTGCAGCCCAGGCGGCAGATACGCCCATCAAGTTCCAGCTCGATTGGCGCTTTGAGGGGCCGGCCGCCTTCTTCCTGCAGCCGGTCGCACAAGGCCTGTTCAAGGCCCAGGGCCTGGATGTCACGGTGGATGCCGGCAATGGCTCCGGCGGTGCGGTGCAGCGCGTGGCATCGGGCACCTACGACATGGGTTTTGCCGACCTGGCCTCGGTGATGGAGTTCCATGCCAACAACCCCGACGCGCCCAACAAGCCGGTCGCCGTCATGGTGGTCTACAACAACACGCCGGCCTCGGTGATGGCGCTCAAGAAGTCGGGCATCAAGACCCCCGCCGATCTGAGCGGCAAGAAGCTGGGCGCGCCGGTGTTCGATGCCGGGCGCAAGGCCTTCCCGATTTTTGAGAAGGCCAATGGCGTCAGCAACGTGGCCTGGACGGCGATGGACCCGCCCCTGCGCGAAACCATGCTGGTGCGCGGCGATGTGGATGCCATCACCGGCTTTACCTTTACCAGCCTGCTGAACCTGGAGGCGCGCGGCGCCAAGGCTAGCGATGTGGTGGTGATGCAGTACGCCGACTATGGCGTCAAGCTTTACGGCAACGTGATCATCGCCAGCCCCAAGATGATCCAGGAGCGGCCCGAGGCGATCAAGAAGTTCCTGACCGCCTTTGCCCAGGGTGCCAAGGGCGTGATCGCCAACCCGGCCCAGGCGATCCAGTCCGTCAAGGCGCGTGATGGCATCGCCAATGTGGCGCTGGAGACGCGCCGCCTGCAGCTGGCGATCGACACCGTCATCAACAGCGCCGATGCCCGCAAGGAAGGCTTTGGCCGCCTCGACAGCAGCCGCCTGAGCCTGATGGCCGCGCAGGTCTCGGACGCCTATGGCACGAAGACCCGCGTCAAGGCCGAAGACGTCTGGAACGGCAGCTTTCTGCCGCCCGCCAACGTGCTTGATGTGCTCCCCAAAAAGTAAGCCGTCCCAAGCCTCTCCTCCCCCTTTGCCCCCACCACCTGACGAGACCATCCCGTGAAAAAACGCAGCTTTCTCCACGCCTCCCTGGCCCTGCTGGCTGCCGCCAGCACCTGCAGCGCACTGGGCCAGCCGCTGACGCCGCTGAAGTTCCAGCTCGACTGGCGCTTTGAAGGCCCGGCCGCCCTCTTTGTGCACCCCGAACAAAAGGGCTACTTCAAGCAAGCCGGTTTGGATGTGACGGTGGAAGCGGCCAGCGGCGCAGGCGCGATCCAGCGCGTGGCATCGGGCACGCATGACCTGGGCTTTGCCGACCTGGCCGCGCTGATGGAATTCCATGCCAACAACCCCGATGCGCCGATCAAACCCGTGGCCATCATGGTGATCTACAACACCACGCCCGCATCGGTGATGGCGCTGAAGAAATCGGGCATCACCAAGGCCAGCGACCTGACCGGCAAGAAGATGGGTGCGCCGATTTTTGATGCCGGGCGCCGCACCTTCCCGATCTTTGCGCAGGCCAATGGGGTGGGTGCCGTTCAGTGGACGACGATGGATCCACCGCTGCGCGAAACCATGCTGGTGCGCGGCGATCTGGATGCCGTCACCGGCTACACCTTCACCAGCCTGCTCAATCTGGAGGCGCGTGGCATCAAGGCCGAAGACGTGGTCGTGCTGCCCTATGCCACCCATGGCGTGCAGCTCTACGGCAATGTCATCATCGCCAGCCCCAAGCTGATCGCCGAGAAGCCCGAAGCGGTGCGCGCCTTCCTCAAGGCCTTTGCCAAGGGAGCCAAGGAGGCGATTGCCGATCCGCAGGCCGCCATCGCCTCGCTCAAGGCCAAGGATGGCCTGGTCAATGTGCCGCTGGAGGTGAAGCGCCTCAAGCTCACCATCGACACCGCCATCGACAGCAAGGGCGCGCGCGAAGAAGGCTTTGGCCAGCTGCGCACCGAACGCCTGGGCCTGATGGCCGAGCAGGTCGCCAAGGCCTACGAGACCAAGAACCCTGTGCCCGCCCAAGCGGTCTGGAACGGCACCTTTCTGCCCAGCGCTGCCGAGCTGGACATCCTCCCCAAGCGCTGATCTTGCCGCCTGCAGGGTGCTGCCCGCGCCCTGCCCTTTTGAAGACGATTGCACCCTATGACGGCCTCCCTCCAAGACCCTGCCTTTGTTGAGTTTCGCGATGTCTGGCTGGCTTACAACGACGAGTTGCAGGCCAAGAACCAGTTCGCCGTCGAAGCCATTGACCTGCAAGTGCGCCGTGGCGAGTTCATCGCCATCGTCGGCCCCTCGGGCTGCGGCAAATCCACGTTCATGAAGCTGGCCACCGGCCTGCGCATGCCCAGCATCGGCAAGATCCGCATCGATGGCCAGCCCGTCACCGGCCCGCTCAAGATATCGGGCATGGCCTTCCAGTCGCCATCGCTGCTGCCCTGGCGCACCACGGTCGACAATGTGCTGCTGCCGCTGGAGATCGTCGAGCCCCACCGCAGCCAGTTCAAGGCGCGGCGCCAGGAGTACGAGGAGCGCGCCCGCCGCCTGCTGCAAAAAGTCGGCCTGGCGGGCTATGAGGACAAGTTTCCCTGGGAGCTGTCAGGCGGCATGCAGCAGCGCGCCAGCATCTGCCGCGCGTTGATCCATGAGCCCAAGATGCTGCTGCTCGACGAGCCGTTTGGCGCCCTCGATGCCTTCACCCGCGAGGAGCTGTGGTGCATCCTGCGCGACCTGCATGCCGAGCAGCAGTTCAACGTCATCCTCGTCACGCATGACCTGCGCGAATCCGTGTTCCTGGCCGACTCCATCTACGTGATGAGCAAAAGCCCCGGCCGCTTTGTGGTGCGCCGCGATATCGACATTCCCCGCCCGCGCGATCTGGAGCTGACCTACACCAAGGAGTTCAGCGACATCGTGCATGAGCTGCGCGGCCACATCGGCGCGATGCGCAAGACCGGCACCGTGATCAACCAGTAAGCGCCCAGGCCCCTCTACCTTATGTACAAGCTCAACAACCCCAAGCTCGAACGCTGGTCGCCCTGGCTGCTGCTGGCCGCCGTGGTCATCGTCTGGCAAATCATCTGCTCGGCCTTCCAGGTGTCGGAGTTCATCTTCCCCAGCCCCTTGCTCATCTGGCAGCAATTTCTGGAGTTCCACACCACCATCGCCGCGCATGCCTGGCGCACCTTCTGGGTGACGATGGCCGGCTTTGGCGTCGCCATTGTCGTCGGTGTTTTGCTGGGCTTTTTGATTGGCAGCTCGCGCCTGGCCTATGCCGCCGTCTACCCGCTGATGACCGCCTTCAACGCGCTGCCCAAGGCCGCCTTTGTGCCCATCCTCGTGGTCTGGTTCGGTATCGGTATTGGCCCGGCCATCCTCACCGCATTCCTGATCAGCTTCTTCCCCATCATGGTCAACATTGCCACCGGCCTGGCCACGTTGGAGCCCGAGCTGGAAGACGTCCTGCGCGTGCTCGGTGCCAAGCGCTGGGATGTGTTGATCAAGGTCGGCCTGCCCCGGTCTCTGCCCTATTTCTACGGCTCGCTCAAGGTCGCCATCACCTTGGCCTTTGTGGGCACCACCGTGTCCGAGATGACCGCCGCCAATGAAGGCATTGGTTATCTGCTGATCTCCGCGGGCTCATCGATGCAAATGGGTCTGGCCTTTGCGGGCCTCTTGGTGGTGGGCGCGATGGCGATGGTGATGTACGAGCTGTTCAGCTTTGTTGAAAAGCGGACCACCGCATGGGCGCACCGAGGCGCGAACAACCACTAAAGCGGATCGCGGCCCTCGGGCTGAATCACAGCAAGCAAAACAAAGGGGCCCGTTCCATGAACGGCCCCTTGCGGTTTGGCGGCAGCGGCTAAATCTGCACCGCCCGGCCAATGAACTGGATCGGCCCGGTGGGCTTGCCAATCGGCGATCCGCCTGCCGGCTCCAAGGTCAGCTCAAACAACTGGTTGGGCTGCAGCGGTGGCAGCTTATCGACGGGCACCTCAATCGCCTCACCCGGTTTGACGAGGCCCAGCGATACCGGAGCGCTCCAGCCATCGGCCTTGGTCCAGAACTGCAAGGACTTCTCGGCCGGCACCACATCGCTGCCCAGCGGCACCAAGCGCAAACGGTCGGCGGCCTGGGCCTGCACCAGCCAGCCAGGGGCCTGGCTTTGCGGCGCGGCCAGCACCACAAAGTAGCGGGCAGGGCCAGGCGTGGGGGTGGGGCCCAGCACCAGCACACCGGCCAGCACGGCGGCGGCAGCAAAACCGCTGCCGGCCAAACCGCGCCACAGCGCCAGGCTGTCCCAATCCCACCAACGGCGTGGCGCTGCAGCAGCGGCCCGTTGCGGCTCGGCCGCTGGCCACAGGCTGGCGGCAATGCGCGGCCACAGGCCCATGCTGGGCTCCTGCGGTGGGGCAAGGCTAGTCAAGGGCTGCAGGCGCTGCTCCCAGGCATCCACGGCGGCGCGCAACGCAGCATCCTGCGGCAGCCGCTCTTCAATCGCGCGGCGCTCTGCCGCATTCTGCGTGCCCAGCACATACTGGCCGGCCAGGGTCTGCAGGTCGTCCGGGCTGTCGCCTTCGGGCGGCAAGGTATTGGGGGTATCGGCGCTCATTGCATGCATTCCCGCAGGGCGCGCAGGCCCCGCTGTATCCAGGCTTTGACGGTTCCCAGCGGGGCCTGCACCCGCGCTGCAATCTCACTGTGGCTGCAGCCATCCACATAGGCATGCAGCAGGCATTCACGGCGCTGCGGCTCCAGCCCTTCCAGGCACTGGCCCAGGCGGCCCAGCTGCGCCTGGCGGCTCAGCGCATCGCCCTCTTCCTGCCAGGCGGCCATTGCGGCGCTGGCTTCATGCGCTGCGGCGGCCGGCTCATCCAGCGCAGTCTCGCGGGCGCTGCTGCGCACCCGGTTCAATGCTGCGTGCCGAACAATGCTATAGATCCAGCCTCTAGCCGCACCCCGCGCCGCATCAAAACTGTGGGCCTTGCTCCAGATCGCCACAAAGGCATCGTGCAGCACATCCTCGGCTGCCGCCCGGTTGCGCACTATGCGCAAGGCCACCCCCAGCAGATAACGCGATTCTTGCTCGTAAATACGCTGCAGCGCATGGCGGTCGCCACGCGCGCAAGCTTCTAGCGCCAAGGCATGGTCAAAACTGTCGTCGGTCACAAAAGCGGCTGGCGGCATGTAGGTAGATGGGGGGAAGAAGGAGCAAGACGTCCTTCTTCCAGTGTAGCCGCTAGAAAACAAAAGATTACATAAGACTTAGAGTCATGAAGACAACCCAGCAAACCGAAGGTTTGCGGTTGAGGCTGGGCGCCCCCGACAAGGCATCAAGCCGCAGACAGTACAGACGTACGGCAAGGCTTGAAAAACGAAGTATCAAGGGTTGTGTTTGTGACTCTTAGACCGGCTTCCAGAAGATGTAATCTGCTTGATACTGCACCACGGCCTTCTGGCCCTTTTGCGCAGCGGTGCAAGGCTTGTCAGCAGGCGCCACGCCGCCCTTCAATGCCACGCGCTGGATATGGCTCACGCCCACCAATGCACCACTGCCGGTCGCAGGGTTGGCCTTTACCAGCTGGTAGGGCAGATTGCCGGCACCCGATGGCGCCACGGCCAGCTGGGTTGCCGTCAGCTTGGAGCCATCATTCGCTTCCCAGGTGGCGGGTGGGCCATAGTAGCGGCCCACCGTCTTGCCAGCGCGGTCCTTCAGCACGGCATCCGGGCCCACAAACACCCATTCGGTCTGCCCGGGGGCATTCGCCTTGTCACGGCATTCGTAGGTGATGTCACCGCTGCCTACCGTCTCCCAGGCCACCTTGTGGCCCGCTGGCACCTGGATGGCCGCTGGCAGGGATTCCTGCGAGAAAGCCGTCTCCTTTTTATGCATCGAACCGCAGGCGGTGAGCAGGCCGATGGAGGCCACGGCGGTGGCGATGGCGGCAATACGGGGAGCTGTGCGAGAGGTCAACATACGAGTTCTCCTAAGTAAAGGGGGACAGGACGGGAGTAAAAACAGCGCTGTTTGGTGTGTGCTGTCAGGACCCTCTGCAAAACCCTCGCCTGGTGGAATGGATGCGGATCGGGATGAGGCGCAAGGCGTCTTTCACAGTCAATAGCACGCTATAGACAAAGAAGACAACGCAGCGGATCGCCCGAGACCGCGTTCAGGACAAGGCAGGGAGTTTTGCAGAGGGTCCTTGGCTGTACTAGCCGCGAGCCATACGAATGGATGCAGTGGATGCAAATTTTTTTTTGCGCTGCCTGCACCGCCCCTGCGCCACCCCGCTCAAAAATTTTTTCACCACCGGTTGAATCCACTGCGCCATCCGCTGCGTATTCCAAGCAGCCGCAACGTTTTTCGGCTGTTCATCCACACGCAAGGAGCATCTCATGGCCTCGATCCAAAGTACGCGCAAACTGGTCTCTTATGGCATGGCATTCATGGTCGCAAGCACATCCATGGCGGCGATCGCCAAAGACGTGATGGTGGGCGGTGCGCCCATGCTGCCGACCAAGGACATCATCGACAACGCCGTCAACTCCAAGGACCACACCACCCTGGTCGCAGCCGTCAAGGCAGCGGGCCTGGTCGACACCCTCAAGGGCCCCGGCCCCTTCACCGTGTTTGCCCCCACCAATGCAGCCTTTGCGGCCCTGCCCGCCGGCACCGTAGACAACCTGCTCAAGCCCGAGAACAAGGGCACGCTGACTACCGTGCTGACCTACCACGTCGTCGCCGGCAAGTGGGACGCCGCCGCAATCAGCAAGATGATCAAGGATGGCGGCGGAATGGCCAGCATCAAGACCGTCAGCGGTGGCACCCTGGTCGCCAAGGCCCAGGGCGGCAAGGTCACGCTGACGGACGAGAAAGGCGGCACCGCCACCGTCACCATCCCCGATGTCTACCAATCGAATGGCGTGATCCATGTGATCGACAAGGTGCTGCTGCCTCAATAAGGCTGGCATCCGATGATGGGGCCGCAGCCGTTGCAGTACATGCAGGGCTGCGGTAACCAGACACCACCTCGCTGCCGGCCGCTAATAGGGGCCTGCGGCTTTGGCGTTGGTGTGCTCTGCTTGTGCAGGCTTGCGGCAAGCCGATGGCCCCGCTGCAGCAGATGCTGCGAGCGCATCTACACAAGCCAGCCGCTTGGCCAACACCCGGCATAGCCATCCATTGCGCCTAAGGCGCAGGCGTCGCCCTTTGGCTGGAGTACAGTAAGCGCCATCTTGCGGCCTGGCAGCAGCCAGCGCCCACTCCCACAAACCAGCTCCTGCCCACGCATGCCGATCTCCTTCACGCCCGTCAAGGCCGCCAACTCCCTCGCCGACCAAGTGGCCCAGGCGCTGGAGGCCAGCATTCGGCAAGGGCAAATGCAACCCGGTGACCGCCTGCCCACAGAGCTGTTGTTGGTCGCGCAGTTTGGCGTAAGCCGAACAGTGGTGCGAGAGGCGCTGTCCCGCCTCAAATCCAGCGGCCTGGTCGCCTCCCGCCAAGGCAGCGGCGTCTTCGTGCAAGCGCCCCGGGCCGAACCGCTGGACCTGGAAAAAGGCCACGCCGCCTCGCAAGAGGCCGTCATCCAGATCGTAGAAGTGCGCCGCGCGCTGGAGGCCGAAGTGGCAGAACTAGCAGCAGCCCGCCGCAGCACCGCCGATCTGCGCCGCATCCGCGCGGGCGTCAAGGCCCTGGCCAAGGCGGTGGCCAATGGCCAAGACGGCGTAGCCGAAGACGTCGCCCTGCACCGCGTCATCGCCCAGGCCTCCGGCAACCCGTTTCTGCTCAGCACCTTGGATTACCTGGCGCAGGTGCTGGCGGGTGCGACGCGCATTACCCGCGCCAATGAGGCGCGGCGGCAGGACTTTGCCGCTGCGGTGACGCAAGAGCATGCGCGGATTGTGGAGGCGATTGAGGCGGGGGATCCGGCGGCTGCGCGGGCGGCAGCGACCGCGCATATGAATAACGCGATTGACCGGATCCGGCAGGCGGATCCGGCGTTCTGGCGGCAGGATGGGGAGCGGTTGGCGAGGGTGTTGTTGGGGGCGAAGGGCTGATCCTGTAAAACTAGCGTCAACCTAAGCCATCCAATATGCAGCGGAGATCGTTCCGAAGAGTTTGCCAACCCTCATTTTCATACGCCAACCCATCAGTCACGGACATGGGAAAGAATAGATCTTGATCGGCATTCAACTGTTGGAATCTTTATATCGTCAAGTGCATCGAGGCATCCTGTGAAGGTCAGTTAATCATAGACCTCAAGGCGACGATCGTGAAATCCAATCCTAAGTACCACAATGACTTCGCTAATGAGAATCACTTTTCCGATGGTTGATGGGATCATCGGCTCGCACCCGATCTCCTCCCGCCCAGTGTCGTTCCAATATCGTTAATCTTCAGAGCAACACCTAGCGCAATTGTGATGACAAGATCTTGCGGTGCAACACGCAGGAAGACCCACGCCTTCGTATGCTAAAACAATCTCGAAGGTTCTACCGAATCCCATCAATTCATAGTTTGACTGGACTGGGGAGATCGATCGCGTCTATGCTATTCGCTTCGGCGTGCAGCCACCTAATGTGAGGCTCTCTCGGTCTAGCCGGCGCTAGGCTAAGCTCAGAAGCTGATGGAATTCTCCCTAAGATTGAAAAATTCCATCGAGTTGCAATTAGTGCAAGTAAATTCAAAAAAATTAAAATACTGCTCCAGCAAAAGATGTGACACCCATCAACCAGCCAGCACCTATCAGCGTTGAAAGTCGACCCTAGATTGATCTTAGATATGATCCATCCTCACAGCGATTCATAGGTATCTAAACCATGTCATCTGTGCCATTGACAACTCAGCTATCACTTCAGCGACTTGCAGTGATGTCGGCGAAGCATCCTATCCGAAGGGGGATAGTGTTGCACTATATATCTAATAGAGACTGAGATACTGAAACAAGTTTAGCCTTTTAAATCCATATATCCCACAATTTTTACCGTATGCTATGCAACTCCATTACAATGGGTTACCGATTTGCAAAAGTAATTGTTCACTGAGGCTGAAGCTTAAAATTTAGCGTAACGAAATTCAATACATAGAAATGGAAAAATCAGCACAATGAACTTCAAAATTTCAAGTATAAAAGCGTGGCGCCCTGCCGAAATATATAAACTTGTTTCTCAAATCAGCAATAAAGAGAAAAGAAATCTACTAAGAGGTTATTGTTCAAAACCCGTAGTAGGAATACAAGACGCAAACTCCATCCGCAAAGGGTGCACCAGCAAAGACAGCATGGTGATAGCAGCAATACTAAAAGGCCCGAATGGACTACTAAATGAGAAAAATACTCATCACAAAAAGAAAAGTGAAGATATTTTCCGTTTAACGGGAATTACTCCATTACTCTGGAAAAGCGAACTCTGCTACACCATCGGATACATAAATTCCCATAAAAAGCACGCTTTAGAATTAATAAGACATATCCGCAACTTGGTTTTTATAGAGTCAATGAGCTCATTAGAGACCTTAAATGCAATAAAGTCTCTCAGTGGTGAAACAGGAGCATCCAACTTCCTATCTTTTAAACTTGCATATCTCCGAAGTGCAAGAGACTTAAATGCTCATGAGATGGATATTATCGATGAAATCGAAGATGATATATCTCATAGAGAAAATCCTGGATTTCATTTCAGCGCTCTAGAAAATATAAGCTCACGCATATCCCTTTTCTTAGTAGCAAGACGCCGAGTCAGTGGACTTGTGGGCCGGGTAGATGGCGATATTAGAAAAGCGGTGTCGCTAAGTAACTTTGCACCTACCCCATTAGACAATGATGATCTAGCTGGTTATTTACTGCGTGCATCAGAATCAAGTTTAATAGATGCAATTCACTCGCTCATCGTTATATTAAATCTACCAGACTATAAACTATGCCACATAGAAATCAAAAACAGGCTCGATGAGTCAATTAACACAGCACTATCAGAATTAATTGAATACTCACAAAAGGAAATTGATGGCGTTCTGGTAACTCAACACTACGAAGATAACAACCTCGACAGTTACCCAACATTAGAATTATATAGGGTATCAGCGGCCTTTTTAGAACGAAAAAGCATAGCCATTTTCAGAAACAAAATAGACAAAGTCATAGGTGCACGTTTACTTTCCGAAATTGTCGATGGGAAAATTGCTGATATTTCACTACCATTTGATGATAAAGACATACTTCTATCACCTGATTCATCTTTTATAGCAGAATCCACTCCTATCGTTCTTGATCCATTTTACAGAACATACCTTTTCCTGCGCTTTCTCGGAAATAGATCAAATATTCTTTTACTAACCAAAGACGAAATTCGTTTTATCTTTGAAAATACTGTGGGGCTGGAGGCCCTTCTTACGGAAGACGAGATGCGAGCGCTATATACCACGGCACCCACCGAAGCAAGAAGCTTAGTTGGGGTACTAGCACTAGCACTATATCGAAAAAAATCTGTAGATCCGGATGTTGATTTCGAATTCAGAACGGATTTGGTCTCTCATGTAAAGACAGAGCACAAAGGAAATATCCTTCACTTTATCGAATATTTGCTGAGTGACTCACCACAAGTCGCCAACTATATTGTCGGAAGCCTTGATGAAGTTACGCTTGAAAAGCTATATTCGCTTGTAATGAATGTATCACAAGCTTCAAGCATCAGAAGTGATATTTTAAGGGCAGTAGGTCACAGATTAAACAGAATCGAATATTTTATAGAAGCTGATTCTATTACAACGCGGACAAAAGTTGCCAAACTTCAGCAATATTTTGACAATAGTCGAATGTATGTGGATAGTGTAGCGATGAAGAAATGGCTCGACACTAACCCTACCATTTCCACGGAACAATATCGCTCACTCTATCCGCAGGTGGAAGCAGAAATTTCGTCTATTGGAGGAGGTAACTCCAGTGAAGACGGACTTGTGATAATTCGATTAAATAGTCAAAACGAATACCTGGTCACACAAATTGCGGCAGATGCATTTGAGCAGTTTTGTTTAAACCCAGAATTTGGCATTCAATCATATCTTGGTCGCAGAATACGACACAATACTCTGGATGGAGTCACAACAGATGCAATCGATTCAGTGCTAACAAACCCGCAATATACAGCTGTAATGACCAACGCAAATATGAGGCATACAGTCGCAGGATGGATGGATGCTTATCGAGGAATAATTACAAGATTAAAAAAAGATTATCTTCAATTCAAATCAAACTCTTCACTATTTCGATCAACACTTGATTTGGAAGACTCTGTAACAAAAGAAAATCTAAGAAGCCTTACGAATACATTGCAAACATCGGGCGGCAGAGAATTGATGAATGAACTGCTTATAGCATATTGCTGGAATCAGATCGGTCCACAACTCGAAAATGCAGCAAGATTCATTCGTACATCGTTATTACGCGAAGCAAATGCATCTATCGACAAGTATTTCTCAGGCTACCATGGAACGCTTGAGAACAAAATGAAGGCTGAACTTCATGAAGCGGTCAACGACATTTTCAAGAAGGTAGCTGATTGGTTTCAGGTTCCGCAAACCGGATATATTTCAGCATCAGTTAGAGAACTATGCGAAATTATTAGCAATGATCTGAATCGAAGTCTTCCATTAATTTTCAGCGGGAATTCGACCGAAACAAAATACACTGGCATAAGTGTGCATCGTCTCTATGATTGTGTAGCAGTACTTATTCAAAACGCGGTGAAGCACGGGGCTGGCGACGCACCAATTGAGGTCGTTGTAGAAGCAAATCCAATAGGTGCTTCGGCTGCACTGGAAAGTGTAACTGTTGATATTATCTCATCAATACCACATGAAAAATTTGAAGAAACACAGGATCGCATCATAAAAGCAGTCAATTCAGTCGAGAGCAGTGCGGATATGGTCACAGAAGGCTATACGGGAATAAAAAAGATTAAATTTATAACTCGTACTAGTGAGGGATATAACACCTTGAGATGCAATCCTATTCCGGCAGAGTCAAGAATAAGTTTGGGATTCTCGATAAAAGGAGAATTGGCTGCACAAAAAAACGAAACTAAGGAAATGCAATGAAACTTCTACTCGTTGAAGACGAGCCGCATAAACGCGACGAGCTGGTTGAATGTATTAATGAAGTTTTTCATGCGGATCCAGAGATAGTTGATAGCGTAAGTCAAGCAGTCCTTAACGTAATGAGCGAACAGTACGATCTAATCGTATTAGATATGGCGCTATCTACTTTCGGGGAAAGTGCGGATGATCGACAGAAAGGTCATGACCAAGCACAAGGCGGCATCGAAGTCCTGAGAGCTTTGAAATTAAAAGGTAAGGTAGCGAACATTATCATTGTCACTCAATATCCTGATTTCTATATCGGGGGGGCAAAAGTAAAACTTAAAGATTCACCTAAAATAATTAAAACCAAATACAGTCAAAACATTATTGGAGCAATACTTTATCATTACAAATCAAAAGCAACTCTTCAAAAAATAAAATCTTTATTAAGAGCCAGCTTATGAAAATATTATTAATTGAAGATAACGATAAAAAACGCCGCGTGATTTCCAAATATCTGGAGTCCAAAGGAATTTCAAATGAAGATATCTTATATGCAAAAACAATGACGGATTTTTCAGCACATTTAGGTGCAGAAATTGGTTTGTTTATTATAGATTTCTATCTCCCATACATCGACGGAGGCGAAGCGCAGCCAAATGGAAAAGCAATACTTCAATCAATAATAAAAGCCGGCAAAACCGATGCTTTACTAATTGCAATAAGCTCATATCCGAATGAGTTTATTGAGCTAAGAAGCATGTATGAAGCGAATGGATGCATCTTAGCCAACTATGAAGAAAAACGCAGTTGGCAATCAACCCTCGACCACCTACTTGTTCAGCTCCGAAAGAATAAGCAATATGATTTTGTTATATTTTGCGCCTTACAAGAAGAAAGAAATCCATATGCTACGCTGCTGAATTGTCAGTCTACGGTTAGATCAGGCATTGACTGCTTAGATTTCACACTCCAAGGGAGAAGGGGAACCGCAGTTTTAATGCCTCAAATGGGATTGGTTAATGCAGCAATAACTGCGGCTGTTTGCATAGAACGTTTCCAACCAGCTTTGATCGGAATGAGCGGCATTTGCGGCGGATTTGCAACACGCGCAAATCTGGGACAATTGCTTATTTCAAGCATGGCATATGAATATCAGTCAGGCAAATGGTCAACTGATGGGTTCCTTCATGAACCATATCAAGTATCAACGGATCACATAACTCTTATACATCTGAGGACACTTGCAGCTTCAAATGATATTATTCGAACTCTCGAAGCAGGATTTGCAGGAGATAAACCAGATGTTGAGACAGCGCCAGAGGTATGCGTATTCACAAGTGGCTCGGCTGTAATTGCGAGCGAGACGTACTTGAATCAGGTAGCACTAATACATCGTAAAGTAGCAGCGCTCGATATGGAAGTCTATGCTATAAAAAGGGCTGCTGAGTTATCTACTTCTAAGCCGCCCTGTATATGTGCCAAAACTGTTGTTGACCTATGTGGCGCAGCTAAAAATGATAAGCTTCACGCTTACGGTAGCTTTATATCTGCAAAATTTATGATATCTGCAGTTCAAGAATATTTTGAGAATATAAAATGAAAAATGATGCCATTTGTCTCGCAGAAACCGCAATAGATCACTATAAGAAGAAGGCAAACCACAACAAAAATGAATCTTTGTTTTGCTTTTCAATTATTGTTTTATTTAGTTTACTAAGTCCTATGTTTGTAATGCTAGGCAAGGATATTATCTTTGGAAAAATAGTTCCATCAAGTTTATCCTTAATGGTTGCCGCAAGTTCTGCTTGGTTGCAACTCAGGAAGCCGCAGCACCTTTGGTCTATATACAGAGACAGCCAAAGAAAAATTGAAGACGTATTATGTAAATATAATTTTTTCTTAGGAGATTTTAACGTAGCCGAGGCAGAAAGAAATCGCTTACTCGCCGAGCACACTCGAGCTATAAATTGGGAAACTCACACGCGATGGCTCCCGTTAGTTCCAAGCCCTGATTTAGCAATAAAAGTGTCAACAGACAATAAAATTTAGATCTTTTATGCACATCGACACACCAGAATATCAGAAATCAATCCCATTATCAACTAAATCACGCGAGTGCCAATTGGCTCTTTCACAATGAAATTTTAGACAAGACAGATATGGCAAATTGCCACTCATTAACGAGACAAACATCTTTCTAATCATATTCAGTTGAGAATAAAATCATTTTCCGTTCTTAAAAATCTTAAGAAGCTGTTAACCACTTTCCCGCACCCCAACAAGGCAAACTCTGACGCCCACCCCCTCCCCCGCAGCCGCAGAATTTGCCCATGCTCGCTGCTTCTGCATCTGCCAACGCCCCACCCGCTGACGTCATCACGCTGACCGACAAAGGTCTGTACTGCGCGGCTGGGGATTTTTTTATTGATGCCTGGAAGCCGGTACACCGCACTTTTGTCACCCACGGCCACTCGGACCATGCCCACGTGGGGATGGGCGAGTACTACTGCAGCACGACCAGCGAGCCAATATTGCGCTGGCGGCTGGGGGAGCAGAACATCCATGCGCTGCCGTTTGGGCAGACGATCACGATGGGCGAGGTGCAGGTGTCGCTGCACCCGGCGGGGCATATCCTCGGATCGGCCCAGGTGCGGGTGCAGCATGGCGATGCGGTGTGGGTGTTCACGGGCGACTTCAAGCGCGAGCCGGACCCGACCTGTGAAGCCTTTGAGCTGCTGCGCTGCGACACCTTGATTTGCGAGGCGACCTTTGCCTACCCGGTTTATGCCTGGCCCACGATGGCGCATGAGGTGGAGCGCATTGAGCGCTGGGTGGCGCATTGCAAGGCGCAGGGCAAGGCGGCTGTGCTGTATGCCTACAGCCTGGGCAAGGCGCAGCGGGTGCTGGCGGGCTTGGCTGGCAAGCTGGATGCGCCTGTGTTGCTGCATGGCGCGATGGCGCGCGGCACCGATATTTATCGGCAGGCAGGCATTGCGCTGGCCGCCACCGAGATGGTGGCCGATGTGCCCACCGATACCGACTTTGCCGGCCGCATGGTGCTGGCACCGCCTTCTGCACAAGACTCCGCCTGGCTCAAGCGCTTTAAACAGGTGGAGCAAGGCTTTGCCTCGGGCTGGATGCTGCTGCGCGGCAACCGGCGGCGGCGCAATATGCAGCGCGGCTTTGTCATATCAGACCATGCCGATTGGCAGGAACTGGTCGACACGATTACCGAAAGCGGCGCCCAGCGGGTGCTGGCCACCCATGGCAATACCGATGCGCTGATCCCCTACCTGCAGAGCCTGGGCATACAGGCGGAGCGCCTGCGCACCGCCTACGGCGATGAAGAGGAGGCGGCCGAATGAACCGCTTTGTGGCGCTGTACCAGCTGCTGGACGAGGCCTCCGGCACCCGCGACCGCGAATTGGCCCTGCAGCAGTACTTTGCTGGCGCCACTGCGGCCGAGGCAACCTGGGCCGTCTATGTGCTGAGCGGCGGTAAGGTGAATACCGGCAAGAACCGGCTGGCCACCACGACCGAGCTGCGCAGTTGGGTGAGCGAGCTGACCGCCCTGCCGCTGTGGCTGGTAGAAGAGAGCTATCGCCAGGTGGGCGATTTGGCGGAGACCTTGTCGCTCTTGGTAGCGGCCTGGCAAAAGCAGGGTATCAATCAACCTGAGCTGGCTGCTGCGCCCGGCACTGCCGTTGCTCCAGATCCCGATGCGCCCTGGCATGCAAGCCTGCTGGGCGCCACCTTTAAAACACCGGATAACGACAGCCGGCTCGACGAATGGACCGAGCAGTTTTTGCTGCCGCTGGTCGCTGCCGATGCCGAGCAACGCAAGCGTGCGATACAGCAGGCCTGGCAGCAGCTGGATACGCCTTCGCGCCTGGTCTTCAACAAACTGCTGACCGGATCGCTGCGCGCCGGTGTCAACAAACGCAGCCTGCAAAACAGCTTGGCGCCGCTGGTGGGCATATCTGCCGCCGATATGGCGCACCGCATGGTGGGCGAATGGTTGCCCAGCGCCCAGGCCTATGAGGCCTTGATGGACCCGGAAACCAGCGCGCAGCTGCTGGACAAGCCGTACCCGTTCTACCTCGCCTCGCCTCTGCCGCAAGAGCCAGATGCGCTGGGCGACCCCAAGGACTGGCTGGCCGAATGGAAATGGGATGGCATACGGGTGCAGCTGGTGCGGCGCCACGGCCATGCGCCTTATTTGTGGTCGCGCGGTGAGGAACGGCTGGATGGCCGCTTTCCCGAGCTGGAGACGGCCGCCGCACTGCTGCCGCGCGACATGGTGCTCGATGGCGAACTGCTGGCCTGGGATTACGAACAGAACAAGCCGCTGGGCTTTGTCGCGCTCCAAAGCCGCATTCAAAAGCGCAGGCCTTCTGCCAAGCTGATGCAGACCGTGCCAGCGCGCATTCTGTTTTATGACCTGCTGGAGTGTGATGGCGAAGACCTGCGCGCCCAGCCGCTGGCGCAGCGCCGTGCCAAGCTGGAGCAGGTCATCCGGCATGCGGATTTGCCGGCGCTGGGCATATCACCGCAACTGCCGTTTGACAGCTGGGATGCGCTACCCCCACTGCGCACTACCGCTGCCGAGCACAACGCCGAAGGGCTGATGCTCAAGGCGCTCGCCTCACCCTACAAGGAAGGCCGGCGCCGGGGCGATTGGTGGAAGTGGAAGGTGGACCCGTTCAGCATCGATGCGGTGCTGATTTATGCGCAAAGCGGCAGTGGCCGGCGCAGCACCTTGCACACCGATTACACCTTTGCGGTGTGGAGCGGCGATGCGCTGGTGCCCGTCGCCAAGGCCTACTCGGGCCTCACCGATGTGGAGATATTGCGGCTGGACAAATGGATCCGCAGCCACACGGTGGAGCGCTTTGGGCCGGTGCGCTCAGTCACGCCCAGCCTCGTGTTTGAGATTGCGTTTGAAGGCGTGAACCGCTCGACCCGCCACAAATCCGGCGTGGCGGTGCGCTTTCCGCGCATCTTGCGCTGGCGCGAGGACAAGACCGCACAGGACGCCGACCAACTGAGCGCCTTGCTGGAGTTGGCCGATGGCTGAGCTGGACAACAGCACAGCCCCTAGTGACCGCGCAATGCAGCGTGCGGCCAAGCGCTGGCGCGACTGGCTGAAGGCGCAGGACATCGGCGCAGCGGTCTTCCAGCAGCAGGCCTGGCGCGCGTATGCAGACGGGCACAGCGGTTTGATATCGGCCCCCACGGGGCGAGGCAAGACTTTGGCGGCGCTGGGTGGGCCGTTGATGCAGGCGATGGCCGAGGCTGAAACGCCTGAAGGCCGCGCCAGCCATGGCCCACGCATGCTTTGGGTAACGCCTTTGCGCGCATTGGCCAGCGACACCCGCGAGCGCATCACCGGCCCGGTAGCGGCGGTGCTGCCCCATTGGCAAGTGGCCATGCGCACGGGAGATGCCACTTCGCGCGACAAACGCCTCACCGACACCGGCAAGGCGCAGCTGGTGGTGATAACGCCCGAATCCTTGGCGCTGCTGCTGAGCCATGAGCGCAGCCGCGAGCAGTTCAGCCAGCTGCGCTGCATTGTGGTGGATGAATGGCATGAGCTTTTGCCCAGCAAGCGCGGGGTGCTGCTGCAGCTGAACCTGGCGCGCATCCAGGCGCTGGCACCGCAGGCGCAGGTCTGGGGCCTGTCGGCGACGATTGGCAATCTGCAGGAGGCCAGCGATGTGCTGCTGAGCGCCTGGCAGGTGCAGGCGCCGGCGCTGATCCAGGACATGCGGCCCAAGCCCTTTCATCTGCACAGCATCACGCCGCCGCTGGGCACGCGCATGCCCTGGGCGGGGCATTTGGGCCTGGCCAATCTGGGCGAGGTGGCCAAGCTGGTGTTCAGCGCGCCCAGCACGATTGTGTTTACCAACACCCGCGCGCAGGCCGAGCTGTGGCATACAGCGCTGGCCAGCATCTGGCCGGAGGATGCCGAAACCCTGGCGATCCACCATGGCTCGCTGGACCAGGGGGTGCGGCAGTCGGTGGAGCAGCGCCTGCGCGCAGGCACCCTGCGCTGCGTGGTGGCAACCAGCAGTCTGGATTTGGGCGTGGATTTTCCGGCGGTGGAGCGCGTGATCCAGATTGGCGGCGCACGCTCTGTCGCCCGCATGGTGCAGCGCGCCGGCCGCGCCAAGCACCGGCCCGGCGCTGCTGTGCATGTGGAAGCGGTTGCCACCCAGGCGATGGACCTGGCCGAGTTTGCCGCCGTGCGCGAGCTGGCCGAGGCCCAGGTGTATGAGCGGCGCGAGCCACTGCGCCTGTGCTTTGATGTGCTGAGCCAGCATGCGATGAGCGCGGCGCTGGCGGGCGGGTTCAGGCCGCCGGAGCTGTTGGCCGAGGTGCGGCGCACAGCGGCTTTTCGTGATCTGAGCGATGCGCAGTGGCAGGCGGTGCTGGCGTTTTTGGAGCATGGCAGCGATTCGCTGGTGCAGTACCCGCAGTATGAACGCCTGCACTGTGCCGATGGCCTGTGCCAGCCTGCCAACACCGGCGTGGTGCGCATGCACCGCATGTCGATCGGCACGATCACCGCGCACGGCGCCGTCAATGTGCAGTACCTGCGCGGCGCGCGGCTGGGCTCGGTCGAAGAAGCCTTTATTGCACGGCTCAGCCCTGGCGATGTCTTCAACTTTGCTGGCCGCAGTCTGGTGCTGGTGCGGCTGGAAAACCAGACCGCTTGGGTGCGCCGCAGCGCCGAGGTGGGCCTGCTGACCCCTGCCTGGGCGGGCTCGTTGATGCCGATGTCGTCATCATTGGGTGAGCGCATGCAGCAGCTGCTGAGCACGGCCGCTGCCAGCCCCGCAGCCGATGACGCACCCCATGCCCGTGAGCTGCAATGGCTGCAGCCGCTGCTGCAGCTGCAAAGCCAGCGCTCGCTGGTGCCGGGGGCCGACCAGCTGCTGATTGAGCAGGTCGGCAACACCCAAGCCGCCCAGGCCGCAAAGGCCGCACCGCTGTTTGTCTACCCCTTTGCCGGCCGGGTCGCGCATGAGGGGCTTGCGGTGTTGATTGCGACGCGCCTGGCGCATTTGCAGGCCAATACCTTTGCCTGGGCCTGCAATGAGATCGGGCTGATGATCCAGCCGACCTTGCCCATCGATGCGAATGCGGTGGACTGGGCAGAAATCTTCAAGCTCGACGGGCTCGACACCGATCTGCGCTCGGCGGTCAACTTCAGCGAGCTGGCACGCAAGCGCTTCAAGGAGATTGCGCAGATTGCAGGCCTGGTGCAATCCAAGGTGCCGGGCAAGAAGAGCCGCGCCAGTGACCGGCAATTGCAGGTCTCCGCCAGCCTGTTGTTTGACGTGCTGAGCAAGTACGACCCCGAGCATTTGCTGCTGCGCCAGGCCCGGCAGGAGGCGCTGGACCAGGAGCTGCACCTGCCCACCATGCAAAAGCTGCTGGCCAGCATTGCGGGGCGGCAGATGGCCTTGCGCTTTCCGGCCAGGCACACGCCCTTCTCGTTCGGGCTGTGGGCCGAGAGCTTTCGCGGCCAGCTCAGCAATGAGACTTGGCAGGACAAGGTGCGCCGCATGGCCGCCCAGCAGGAGCGCCAAGCCGCAGGCGAGCCTGGACCACGCACGGGCGCGCCTCGCACCCACCCATCCCGCAGCGGCGCCCCCAGCCGTGGCGCTGCCCCCCCACGCCCCCGCGCCAAGGGCACCCCACCGCAGGGGACGCGTACTGCAGCGCGTCGCACCCCACAACTACAGGATCGATCTTGATGGCAGAAACGCAATCGGCAGAGTTTTTCTCCCCCATTCAACTGTCTCCGTCTCCGCAGGACCATGTCGCGGCCAGCATGGCCGGCATGGAGTTTCTGGTGCTGGCCGAGCGCGCGCTGTTCTGGCCGCAGGAAAGCATGCTGATCCTCGCCGACCTGCACCTGGGCAAGAGTGATATCTTCCGCCGCCGGGGCGTTGCCGTGCCGCTGGAGGTGCAGCGCCAGGACCTGCTGCGCCTGCACCAGATTCTGCAGAAGTGGCAGCCGCAGGAGCTGGTGATTCTGGGGGACTTTGTGCATGGCCGCTTTATCGGCGAAGACACCTTTCAGCTGTGGCAGATGCTGCGGCGCGCCAACCTCAAGACCCGCTTTGTGCTGACCCGGGGCAACCACGACCGCTACCTGCAGACGGAGGCGCTGCTGCTCGATGATGTGCACACCCACCTGGCGCGCCACCAGGTGCTGCTCAGCCATGAGCCACTGGGGACCGGTGTGCACCATTTCTCGCTCAACATCCACGGCCATATCCACCCGACATTGCGTGTGCCCCAGATGCGCAAACGCCTGCCCTGCCTGGCGTACTCCGCACCGTACCTGAACCTGCCGGCATTTTCCGAATTCACCGGCTCGGGACCGGTCCCCGTACAGCCGCTGCACGCCTGGGTGTTTGCAAGCGACGGCAGTGCGCCTGTCTCGGTCTATTGAGCCCCTGACCACAGCATGCCGCAGCGGCGGCCACATGGCGGCCCGGCCCTGCGGCAGCAGGCTGGACATCTGACTCGGTCTGCCTTATCGCCTGCCTGATTGCCTGCCTGATCGCCTGCCATTTCCGCTTGCGATTCCGCTTGCCATTTCCGCCTGCCGCTTCGGACCGCGCTCCAGCCCTGGCGCGGCTTTGCGCAGATCGGCTGATGGCGCTAACAGTGAAGCGCGCACGGGCGCGTTCGCGTTTGGACTACAAACTTTTCAAGGTGCAAAAGCAGAATAAAGGCGTCATCTAACAAGGAATAGCCATGGTCACCACATATGTAGAGGAAGAGCGCGTCGTCACCGGCGCAGTACCGCGCGTGATCGCGGGGAATAGTGAAAGTGCGGTCTCCTGGGCAGCCATTTTCGCAGGCGCATTGGCGGCAGCCGTGCTGTCGCTGCTGCTGTTCATGCTGGGCGTCGGCCTGGGGCTGTCATCGGTCTCGGTCTGGTCCGGCCGGGGCGCCGATGGCGAGACGATTGGCTGGGGCGCAATCGCCTGGCTGGCATTCACGCAGCTCGCTTCTGCTGGCGTCGGTGGCTACATCGCCGGCCGCCTGCGCACCAAGTGGCAAGGCCTGCACACCGATGAGGTGTACTTCCGCGATACCGCCCACGGCTTTCTGGCCTGGGCACTGGCAACGATGCTGATGGTGGCTGTGGCCGGATCGGTGGCCGGTGCTGCGATCTCCGGCACGGCCAAGGCTGCCGGTGCCGTGGTCAGCGGTGCAGCCCAGGTGGTGGGCGGCGCTGCCAGCGGTGCCACCGGCGTGATCGGCGGTGCAGCCTCTGCCGCGCTGACCGGCGCCGCAGGCGTGACCGCCGGCAAGGCCAATGAACCCGGCTCCGATCTGAACTACTGGATCAACAGCATGCTGCGCCAGGGCGGCCCGACCGAGCAGCAAAAGCAGGACATCAAGGATGGCGCGCAGAACGCCGTGCAACAGGCCCGCTCCGCTGCCGATGACGCCAGCGAGATGAGCAGCGTGTTCATGCATTCCTTGCAAGCTGGCTCGCTGTCGAACGAAGACCGCCAGTACCTGGGCCGCCTGGTCGCACAGCGCACCGACATGAGCCAGGAAGAGTCGGAGAAGAAGGTCCAGGCCACCTATGACCAGGTCAAGCAGCAGATCGACAAGGCCAAGCAAGCCGCCCAGGACGCTGAAGTGAAGGCCAAGCAAGCGGCTGAGCAGGCCCGCAAGGCCACCGCCTATTCGCTGATGTGGATGTTCGTGGTGCTGCTGATTGGTGCATTTGTCGGCAGCCTGTCTGCCACCTTCGGCGGCCGCCAGCGCGACGCTTGACTGACCATCGATTTCATCTGAACACCCACTTTGCCTGCGGGCAGACCTAGAAAGGAAACACCATGCGATCCATCCTGCTTTGGCTGATTGGCGTGCCAATCCCCATCATCATCCTGATTGCGCTGTTCTTCCACTGATCGGCGCAGCCAGCACAGAACCAGGCCGCTCACCGAGCGGCCTTTTTGCTGGGCGCCTGCCAGGGCGGTGCAGCGCAGTGCATTTCGGCGTCTCAGCCCGTGCATGACAAGCAAGTCCTCCAAATGCCTACAAGGGCGGGAACGGGCTGCTGGCATTCTTGAACCGCCAAGCGTCGCTCCACAACCCTCGCTGCCTCCTTCGCCGGCCGCCCGCCCGGTGCCGTGCCACAGGCCATTGCCTGCGGCGCGGTGCCAGGTCTGCGGCGCCCGGCGGCCATGGGTACAGCCGGTTCTTCCAGTTGTGGAGCACCTGCCAGCCCCAGGCCAACCCTGAACCAACCATCTGGAGATCCACGATGACCACTCGCAAATCGCCCGCATCCGCTGCCAACCAAGCCAGTACCGGAGGCGAGCGCCATGACCAGGCCGGTGATGGCCACCCGGTGATGACCACCCAGCAGGGCATCCCTGTCTCGGACAACCAGAACTCATTGCGCGCCTACGGCCGGGGACCGACCTTGCTCGAAGACTTCGTGCTGCGCGAGAAGATCACCCATTTCGACCATGAGCGCATTCCAGAGCGCATCGTGCATGCTCGCGGCACGGCCGCGCATGGCTACTTCGAGCTGAGCCATTCGCTGAAAAAATACACGACCGCCAAGGTGCTGACCGAGGTCGGCAAGAAGGTGCCGATCTTTGCGCGCATGTCCACGGTGGCTGGCGGTGCGGGCTCGGTCGATACCCCGCGCGATGTGCGTGGCTTCGCGATCAAGCTCTACACCGAAGAAGGCAACTGGGACCTGGTGGGCAACAACATTCCGGTGTTCTTCATCCAGGATGCGATGAAGTTCCCCGACCTGGTGCATGCCGTCAAGATGGAGCCCGACCGTGGCTTTCCGCAAGCGGCGTCTGCGCATGACACCTTCTGGGATTTCATATCGCTGATGCCCGAGTCCATGCACATGATCATGTGGGCGATGAGCGACCGGGCGATCCCGCGCAGCCTGCGTACGATCGAAGGCTTTGGCGTGCACAGCTTCCGCCTCATCAACGACAAGGGCGAGAGCACCTTTGTGAAGTTCCACTGGCGCCCGCAACTGGGCATCCAGTCGACGGTATGGGACGAAGCAGCCAAGCTGCAGGCGGCCGACAACGACTTCCACCGCCGCGACCTGTTCGAGGCCATCGAGGCCGGCCATGCCCCTGCCTGGGACCTGTTCGTGCAGCTGTTCACGCAGGAAGAAGCCGACGCCCTGCCCTATGACCACCTGGATCCGACCAAGATCATTCCCGAAGAGGTGATTCCGCTGACCAAGATCGGCAGCTTCACGCTGGACCGCTGGCCGGACAACTTCTTTGCCGAGACCGAGCAGGTCGCCTTCTGCCCGGCCAATGTGCCGCCCGGCATTGATTTCTCGAACGATCCGCTGCTGCAAGGCCGCCTGTTCTCGTACCTGGACACGCAGCTGTCGCGCCTGGGCGGACCGAACTTCACGCAGATCCCCGTGAACGCGCCCAAGTGCCCGTTTGCCCACACCCAGCGTGACGGCCATATGCAGACCCAGGTGCCCAAGGGACGCGTGGCCTACGAGCCATCGAGCCTGGACCCGAACTCGCCACGCGAATCGCGGGCCCAGGGTTTCAAGTCGTTTGCCCAGCCGTCGGAAGGCGATGCCAAGAGCCGCATCCGCCCGGAAAGCTTTGCCGACCACTACAGCCAGGCCCGGTTGTTCTACACCAGCCAGAGCGACATCGAGCAGGCCCATATTGCGTCCGCGCTGGTGTTTGAGCTGTCCAAGGTGCAGACGCCCCATGTGCGCGAAGCGGTGGTGTCCCATCTGCTGGTGATTGACAACGACCTGGGCAAGCGCGTGGCCAAGGGCCTGGGCCTGGCGGCCTTGCCCAAGCCCGCCAAGCCTGCGGTGCCGGTGCAAGACCTGCCACCCAGCCCCGCGCTGCGCATCATCGACCGCATGAAGCCCACCCTGGAAGGCCGCTGCGTGGCGATTCTGGTGGACGACGGCTCCAACGCCGAGAACGTGGCTGCGCTGCAAAAGGCCATCCTTGCCGAAAAGGCCATGGTCAAGATCATCGCCCCCAAGATTGGCGGCGCCACGTTGAGCGACGGCAAGCACATTGCTGCCGATGCACAGCTGGCCGGCGCGCCCTCTGCGCAGTTCGATGCGGTGGCGTCCGTCATTCCGATGGCATCGGGTGAGACGCTGGCCAAGGACAGCGCCGCGCAGGACTGGTTCCGCGACGCGTTTGGCCACCTGAAGGCGATTGCCGCCTGCAAGGCCACGCACCTGATCCTGGACGCCGCTGGGGTGAAGCCGGATGAAGGCGTATTCGAGCCCAAGGATGTGGCCGGTTTCATCGAAGGCGCGAAGACCCGCTTCTGGGACCGCGAGCCGACATTGCGTACGCTGGCTTGATGCCAGGGTGGATCGCACGGGTCACCGCCCGCTGCGATCCCAGCCAACGCCAAGGCGCTGCAGACCACTGCAGCGCCTTTTTTGACGCCCATGTCCGGGATGCGAGGGCTTTACAGGCAGGCGCCCCGGCCTGCAGTGTGCAACCAAAAAACCTTGCCCTGCCTCGGGAAAGTACCGCGCAAGGCCATGTGTGCGCAGTGCTATGATCGCGCAAAATTTGTATGATAACAATATAAGCTGTCAGTGGCCCTGCGCCATTTGGCCCCTTTGATAACCGAGTGAGACAAGTCCTTCGCCATGACGACCTTTGCCCTTCTGAGCATTGCGGGCGCCAGCATTGCTGCGCTGCTGCTGCTGATCATCCGATTCGAAGTCCATGCCTTTGTGGCGCTGATGCTGGTGAGCCTGCTGGTGGCGCTGGCCACGGGCATCCCGCTCGCTGAGATCATTCCCACATTGATATCCGGCATGGGCGGCACGTTGGGGTCGGTGGCCATCCTGGTGGCTCTGGGCGCGATGCTGGGCCGGATGATCGAGGTATCGGGCGGCGCCAATACCTTGGCGCAGCGCTTCAGCCAGCTGCTGGGCCCCAAGCGGGTGCCGGCAGCGCTGACGGCGGCCGCGCTGGTGCTGTCGATCCCCGTGTTCTTTGATGTGGGTTTCATCATCCTGATCCCCATCATCTATGGCTTTTGCAAGGCCGCAGGTGTCAGCCCCATCAAGTACGGGCTGCCGGTGGCCGGCATCATGCTGGCCACCCATGTGGTCGTGCCGCCGCACCCGGGCATTGTCGGCGGCGCAGCGGTGCTGTCGGCCGATGTGGGCTGGATCACGCTGATCGGGCTGGGCATCTGCATACCGCTGGCCTTTGTGGCGCAGTGGGTGGGCGGCTATTTGAACCGCCGCCATTACACGATGCAGCCGGATGCAGAAGCCCAGTTCCGCAACTTTGGCAGCGGCGATGCCGCCGATGCCCCTGCCGCCAGGCTGCCGGGCGTGGGTGCCGTGCTGACCTTGATCCTGGCCCCGCTGGCGCTCATCATGCTGGGCACGACGGCGGCGACCATGCTGCCCAAGGGCGATGCGCTGCGTGATTTTCTGGCCTTTACCGGCGCGCCGGTGTTTGCGTTGATGGTAGCGATTGGCCTGGCCTTTGTGCTGCTGGTGCGCCCGCTGGGCTGGACGCGCAAGCGCACCAATGAGGTGATGGAATCGGCGCTGCCTGCAGCGGCCACGGTGATCCTGGTGACCGGCGCCGGCGGCGTATTTGCCAAGGTGCTGACGGTGAGCGGCATCGGCACCGCGCTGTCGCAGGCGCTGTCGGGCACCGGCCTGCCTCTGATCCTGCTGGGCTTCGTCATCTCTTTGGCCTTGCGCGCCGCGCAGGGCTCGGCAACGGTGGCCATTCTCACCACCTGCGGCCTGCTGGCCGAAAGCATTCAGGGCGGCGGCTACAGCGCGGTGCAGATCGCCGTGCTGACGGTGGCCATCGGCTTTGGCGGCCTGGGGCTGTCGCATGTCAATGACTCGGGCTTCTGGATTGTGACCCGCTACCTGGGCCTGAGCGTGGCCGATGGGCTGCGCAGCTGGACGGTGCTGACCACCGTGCTGGGCGTCGCCGGCTTTGCGCTGACCTGCCTGGTCTGGGCGCTGGTGGCCTGATCCGCAGCCTGGTTGATCGCTTGCCTATTTGTCGCTTGCCTATTTGTCGCTTGCATTCTTGTGCCCCGCCACCAGGCCGGGCATTCTCTACCTCTGATTCACGGGAGCATCTCGAATGACTACACACGCACAGCACGCCAAGGTGGGCGTCATCGGCCTGGGCGCCATGGGCCTGGGCATTGCCCAAACCCTGCGCAACCGGGGCTACCAGGTCCATGTCTGTGATGTGCGCCCCGGCGCAGCGGCCGACTTTGCCAGCGCCGGTGGCGTAGCCTGCGCCCACCCGGCCGAGCTGGCCGCCCAGGTGGATGTGGTGGTGTCCGTCGTCGTCAACGCCGCGCAGACCGAGGCCGTGCTGTTTGGCGAGCATGGCGCCGCTGCGGCGATGCGCGCTGGCAGCACCTTTGTGATGTGCTCCACGGTGGACCCGAACTGGTCCATCGCGCTGGAGGCGCGCCTGGCCCAGAGCGGCGTGCTGTATGTGGATGGCCCCATCTCCGGCGGCGCGGCCAAGGCGGCAGCGGGCCAGATGACAATGATGACCTCCGCCACACCAGCGGCCTACGCCGCAGCCGGCGCTGTGCTCGATGCGATGGCGGGCAAGGTCTACCGCCTGGGCGACAAGGCAGGCGCGGGCAGCAAGGTCAAGATCATCAACCAGCTGCTGGCCGGTGTGCACATTGCCGCCGCTGCCGAGGCCATGGCCCTGGGCCTGCGCGAAGGGGTGGACGCTGCGGCGATCTATGAAGTCATCACCCACAGCGCCGGCAACAGCTGGATGTTTGAAAACCGCATGGCTCATGTGCTGGCGGGCGATTACACGCCGCTGTCCGCCGTCGATATCTTTGTGAAGGACCTCGGCCTGGTGCTGGATACCGCACGCGCCAGCAAGTTTCCGCTGCCGCTGGCGGCCACCGCGCACCAGATGTTCATGCAGGCCTCCACGGCCGGTTATGCCAAGGAAGACGACAGCGCGGTGATCAAGATCTTCCCGGGCATCACCCTGCCCCAAGCTGCCAACGACGGAGGCCAGCGATGAGCGGGGCCGCATTGAAACTGGGCTGCATTGCCGACGACTTTACCGGCGCCACCGACCTGGCCAACAACCTGGTGCGTGCAGGCATGCGCGTGGTGCAGACCATTGGCGTGCCCAGCGGCCCGCTGGATGCTGAGGTGGATGCCGTGGTGGTGGCGCTGAAGTCGCGCACCATCCCCGCCGGCGAAGCCGTGGCCCAGTCGCTGGAAGCGCTGCGCTGGCTGCAGGGCCAGGGGGCGCAGCAGGTCTATTTCAAATACTGCTCCACCTTTGACAGCACGCCGGCCGGCAATATCGGCCCGGTGACGGACGCGTTGATGGATGCGCTGGGCAGCGACTTCAGCATCGCCACCCCGGCCTTTCCGGACAACAAGCGCACCGTCTTCAAAGGCTATCTGTTTGCCGGCGATGTGCTGCTGAACGAAAGCGGCATGCAGAACCACCCGCTGACCCCCATGACCGACCCCAACCTGGTGCGCGTGCTGCAGTCGCAGACCCGGCGCAAGGTGGGCCTGATCGACCACAGCGTGGTCGCCCAGGGCGCAGACGCCATCCGCAGCCGCATCGCGGCGCTGAAGGCCGACGGCGTGGGCATTGCCATTGTCGATTCGGTATCGAACGACGACCTGCTGCGCATGGGCCCGGCGCTGGCCGATCTGCCGCTGGTGACCGCTGGCTCGGGCGTTGCGATTGCGCTGCCCGCCAACTTTGGCCTGCAGGCCAGCCACCAGGCGGCCGCCTTGCCTGCGGCCAGCGGGCTGCAGGCAGTGGTGTCGGGCAGTTGCTCGGTAGCGACCAATGCCCAGGTGGCGCACTTCATCGCCAGCGGCCGCCCGGCACTGGCGCTGGCGCCGCTGCGCATGGCCGCCGGTGACGATGTGGTGCGCGAGGCGCTGGACTGGGCCCGCCCGCATCTGGCCAACGGGCCGGTACTCATCTACTCCACCGCCGAGCCCGATGCGGTGCGCAGCATCCAGGCCCAGCTGGGCGTGGAGCAGGCGGGGGCCTTGGTCGAGCAAACCCTGGCTGCCATTGCGCGCGGCCTGGTGGCGCTGGGCGTGCGCCAGCTGCTGGTGGCCGGCGGCGAAACCTCGGGCGCCTGCGTGCAGGCGCTGGGCATTGCGCAGATGCGCATTGGCGGCCAGATTGATCCGGGTGCGCCTTGGTGCCATGCGGCCAGCCCTGCCGCGCCCGAGGGCTTGCACATTGCGCTCAAATCGGGCAACTTTGGCAGCACCGATTTCTTCACCAAGGCATTCACCTCCTTGCAAGGCTGACAACGATGGTCTTTATGGACGAACCCAGCGCCCGCGCCGAGATCTGCCAGGTCGGCGCCTCGCTGTACACGCGCGGCTATGTGCATGCCAGCGCCGGCAATATCAGCGTGCGCCTGGCCGATGGCTACCTGATCACCCCGACCGACGCCAGCCTGGGCCAATTGGTGCCCGAGCGCCTGGCCAAGCTCGATCTGCAAGGCCAGCAGCTGAGCGGTGACCGTGCCAGCAAGACCATCGTGCTGCACCGGCGCATTTACGAGGCCAGCGCCAACACGCCAACACCCGCCGGCTGCGTGATCCACACGCACAGCCGCCAGCTGGTGGCCTGCTCGCTGCAGGCCACTGCCGTGCCGGGGGTGGCGCCTGCTGCCGAGCTGCTGCCCGCGCTGACGCCCTACTTTGTGATGAAGGTCGGCCGCGTGCCGCATATCGCCTACCACCTCCCCGGCTCGCCCGATGCGGCACAGGCCGTGGCCGAGGCGATTGCGCAGTACGCAGCCGCCGGCAAACCGATCCGCGCGGTGATGCTGGCGCGCCTGGGCCCCAATGTCTGGCACGAGAGCCCGGCTGCGGCGATGGCCGTGCTGGAAGAGCTGGAGGAAACGGCGCTGCTCTGGAACCAGTGCCGCCAGCAAGCACCCGCGCCGCTGAGCGACGCCCAGATTGACGAACTGCGCCAGAGCTTTGGCGCCCACTGGTAAAACCCTAGGGACCCTCTGCAAAACTCCCTGCCGTGGTCTGAACGCGGTCTCGGGCGATCCGCTTCGTTGTCTTCCTTGTCAATAGCTACGGCTCGACTGCAAAAGACGCCTTGCGGCTCATCCCGATCCGCGTCCATCCCGCTTGGCGAGGGTTTTGCAGAGCATCCCTAACCCTGCCTGCCGCGCTGATCACTTGCCTGCCGGCCGCCCCTTTTTTGGAAAGCACCCCATGCCCCGTTTTGCTGCCAATCTGTCCATGCTCTACAACGACCTGGACTTTCTGGACCGCTTTGCCGCCGCTGCGCGCGATGGTTTCACTGCCGTCGAGTACCTCTTCCCCTACGCCTACGCGCCCGAGCAGCTGGCCGCCTTGCTGCAGCAGCAGGGCCTGCAGCAGGTGCTGTTCAACGCGCCGCCGGGCTACTGGGACCGGGGCGAGCGCGGCATCGCCTGCATTCCTGGGCGGGAGGCCGAGTTCCGCGATGGCATCGCGCAGGCGCTGCGCTATGCCCAGGCGCTGCAATGCCCGCGCCTGCATGTGATGGCCGGCCTGGTGCCTGCGGGCGCCGATGCTGCTACCGTGCGCGCCACCTACATCGCCAATATCCGCCATGCGGCCGAGCAGGCGGCGGCGCAAGGCGTGCGCATCCTGCTCGAACCCATCAATGGCCGCGATATGCCGGGCTTCTTCCTGAGCCGCCAGGACCAGGCCCATGCCCTGGTCGCAGAGATTGGTGCCGCCAATGTGCAGGTGCAGATGGACCTGTACCACTGCCAGATTGTCGAGGGCGACCTGGCGATGAAGATCCGCCAGTACCTGCCCACCGGCCAGGTCGGCCATATCCAGATTGCTGGCGTGCCCGAACGCCATGAGCCCGATGTGGGCGAGCTGAACTACCCCTATCTGTTTGCGCTGCTGGACAGCCTGGGCTACGACGGCTGGATTGGCTGCGAGTACAAGCCCGCGCGCGGCGCGGCGCCCCATGGCACCAGCGATGGTCTGGGCTGGTTCAAGCCTTATCTGGCCAAGGCCCACTAAGCGGCTCTGCGCACCGCCGTGGTGGATGGGATGAATCGGCTGGCCTAGAATCCCCTCATCCCCTTTTAGCTGCAGGCCCACCGGCCCGCCGCCATGCGATGCGACCACCAGCGACCGAATCATTTTTGCAGCGGGTGCGCCAGCACCTGCAGGCACTGCCGGCCACCGAGCGGCAACTGGCCGACTTTGTGCTGGAGTTCCCAGGCGAGCTGGCCAGCTACGCTGGCAATGAACTGGCCCAGCTGGCGAAGGTGTCGCCCTCCACGGTGAGCCGCTTTATCCGCCGCCTGGGCTATGAGAACTACGAAGAGGCGCGCCGCCAGGTGCGCGAGGACAAGCAAAGCGGCTCGCCGCTGTTCCAGTCGGCGGCCGAGGCTTTTCAGCGCGGGCAGATGCTGGCGACCCACCGCGAGCGCTCGCTGGCCAACCTGACAAACACCCTGGACCAGCTGAGCGAGCCGCAACTGAGCGAGATCGTGCAGGCCATCATCGCCGCGCGCCAGGTGCTCATCTTTGGCAGCCGCAGCAGCCATGCCTTTGCCCAGTACCTGCGCTGGCAGATCATCCAGGTGGTGCCCCAGGTGATCAGCCTGCCTGGCCCCGGTGAGACCCTGGCCGAGTACACCGCCCAGCTGGGCAAGAACGACTGCGTCATCCTGTTTGGCATGCGCCGCCAGACCCGGCAGATGGCCGCACTGCTGGCCAGCGCCAGCAAGGCTGGTGCGTCGGTGCTGCTGGTGAGCGACCAGGCTTCCCCTCACTACGCCGCCGCCACCTGGTCCCTCCAGTGCGACTGCCATGGCCCAGGCCTGTTGGACAACCATGTGTCCGTGATGGCCGTCTGCGACCTGCTGGCCACCATGGTGCTGGAGGCCGCCGGCGCGCCCGGCCGCAAGCGCCTGGCTGCCATTGAGCAGCAGCATGAGCAGCACCAGGAGTTCTAGTCAACCGGCATAGACGCGCCAACTGCCCACCCGTTGGTATACAGCGCAGATACGCTGTAGCGACCTGGACCGGACCTGCTTAGCGGTGGTTGGGGCGCGCCTGATCGCTCTTGGGCCGCTGCAGTCCACGAACGGTGCGCACCCATCGCCATCCTGCAGGCTCTGACAACCAGGTGGGCGTGCGGAACTGCGCGATTGCGCCTCTTGGCGGGTGCGCAATGCCTGGCGAGCCTGGCAGAGCTGCCTCTGGGCTTGGAACGCTAGGGGTGGCCCGGACAGGCCTTGGGTGATCCACCGTCAACTGGCCTGCGCGCGGTGTCCCTGTCGCTTGGCTCTGTTGGCGAGGGACAAGCTCGTGGCCCCCTGTTTGTGCTTGCGCGGGCATGGAGAGGGACATGATCGCCAGGGCTTGGGCTACGGTACCCAGGCACAAGGCGATGGGCCTGATCTGCTTGAAAAGCATGAGGGGTAGTCCTTTGGATGTGTTGTGTTCCTTGGCAGTGGACCATTTCCACATTGCCTCAACATGGCGCCAACCGACACATTCATCTGCGGTGCTACGAGGGTGCAAATTGAAGGACGGCTACCTGGGCCCACTGCCCCGACCAACCCCCCGTTCATCCCTTTCACGGACGCTGGGATAAATCAGATGCAGCCGCCTCGCCTGACCACAGCGGCGCATCTTGACGAGGGATGCAAGAAGTACAGGACCTGTATTTGGTCATCACCAAGGTTGCCTGAACATTGCGTCCTGAAGTGCGCGGATGTGGTACTTTCCTGCGCTTACCCAATACAAGAACCGAGCGCTCTGCATGCGAATACTGATGGTGGAGGACGAACCGGAAATGGCCTCGCTGATACGGCAGGCGCTGGAGGCGCAGGGCATGGTGGTCGATGGGGCTGTATCCATCCTCCAAGCGCGGGCCGCACTGCAGCAACCGCTGCATGACCTGGTGTTGCTGGACCGCCAGTTACCGGATGGGGATGGCGCCAGTCTTATCGTGGAGGCGCGCAGCAGCCGCCCGCACTTGCCCATCATCTTGCTGACCGGAAAAAGAGACGTTGCCGAGCGCGTGCACGGCCTGGACCTGGGTGCGGATGACTATCTAAGCAAGCCCTTTGCGGTGGAGGAGCTCATGGCCCGCATCCGGGCCATCGGCCGTCGTCCTGCCCAGGTGAGCATACCCACGGTGAATGTGGGGCGCCTCACCTTCAACTTCAGCACGCGGGAAGCGCTGGTGGACAACCTGCCTGTGCCCCTGCCGCGCCGCCAGCTTCTGGTGCTGGAAGCGCTGTGCCTGCGCGCCGAGCGCACGGTGCTGCGCGAATGGCTGATTGAGCGCGTCTACGGCTTTGAAGACGAGATCCAATCCAATGCGCTCGATGCGCACATCTCCAAACTGCGCCGCCAACTGGAAGCGGTAGAGGCCGGGGTCACCATCCATGTGATCCGGGGCATAGGCTACCTGCTCAAGGCGAACTAGGATGAGGAGGTTGCGCAAATCGCTGGTCCTGAAACTGAGCCTCAGCCTGATCGGGTTTCAACTGGTCATTTTCATGGTGGTGCTGGCCGGTTTCTCATGGATCGTCGCGCTCAAATCCTCGGGCACGGTGGACGAAGGCGTGGTGGGCACCGTGGCGAATTCGATCCAGCGCGATGCCCAGGGCAGGCTGGTGCAGGCAGACACCGAGGAGATCCGTCGGCTGGCCGCCCTCTCCACGCTCTGGTTTGTTGCCTCAGACGGGAAAGGACAGGAGCTGCGCCATGGGCCGGTGCCAGCCCATGTTCAGGGGTTGGTAGCGGCCTTGCCTTCTTTGGGCGAATCGGGCCTGTGGGCGCGCCATGATCCCGCGGTGTTCGCCTTGCGGGTCGTCATCCACGAGGCGCCCTTCGGGCAGCTGTACTTGCTGGTAGGCGGCGCCCCTTCGCAGGGTTTTTGGGCGGCCTTCACCATCATGATGGCCGTGTTCGCGCTGCCGCTTTTGCTGCCCTTGGTTCTGGTGACCCTTGCTGTCGTTCCCTGGCTCACCCGGCGGGCGCTAGCAGGCGTGTCTCGCACGGCGCGGCAGGCCGAGGCCATCAATATCCGCGAGCGAGACGCTCGGCTGGAAGAAGATGGCTTGCCTGCAGAGGTGCAGCCCCTCGTCAAAGCGGTGAACGATGCGCTGGCACGCCTTGGCCAGGGCTACGACGCGCGGGATCGCTTCCTGGCCGATGCGGCCCACGAACTGCGCGCACCCATCGCCATCCTGGAGCTCCGGGTCGGCATGCTGACATCCGGAACGGCCCGAACGCGCCTGCTGGCCGATGTGGCACGCCTGTCGAACCTGGCCGAGACGCTGCTGGATCTGCAGCGCCTGGGGCGCCAGGGCCAGGAACTGAATGCGCTGGCCGCTATCGACTTGCGCGCAGTGGCGCTGCAGGTAGGGGCCGACATGGCCCCCCTGGTGATCGACGCGGGTTATGCGTTCGAGGTCAACAGCGTTGACGCGCCCATCCATGTCGAGGGTGACGGGCTGGCCTTGGGACGTGCCCTGGTCAATCTGCTGCAGAACGCGATCGTGCATGGTGGCGGCCAAGGGCTTATTGCTCTTGACGTGGAGGCCAGCGCCACGCACGGCAGCTTGCGCGTGCACGACCAGGGACCGGGCGTGCCCCTTGAAGAACGCGAACGCATTTTCGAGCCCTTTTATCGCCTGCACCCGAGCGACCAGGGCACCGGCCTGGGCCTGCATTTGGTGCGGGAGATCATCGATCTGCACCATGGCTGCGTGGAGGTCACGGAGGTACCGGGCGGTGGGGCCTGCTTCGAGATTCGTCTGCCACTGCTAACGAATTCCCGAACGCTGCCTGCCGGCTGAAGACGGCACTGGTCATCCGCCCAACCAGGCGCAGGAGCCTGACGCCCGAGGGCGAGGCCAAGCTCGTGCATGCGCGTTGCATCGTCGGCGAGTTTGACAATATGGAGCGCCTGCTCAGCCATGAAAAGGCGCCGCCCAAAGGGCTTCTGCGGGTCAGCCCTAGGGTGTGTGGAAGCTCACCCGTGGGGGCGGGAGCAGTGCAACCGTAATCACCATCAAGACCCAAGCAAACCTCAGCACCAAGGCGGTGACGATGACTGCCTGCCAGAGTCAGACGATCGCAGGATCGGCATGGTGCTATAAATTGCGAACGCCCAAACATTCATCCACATATGACCTACGATAAAAACGTCTCCCCCGTGGGCTGGTATTTGGTGTCCTACCTCCTTCGTTTTGTTGAACTCGACGACAAAGACAAGAACAACGACAACGCTCGCTTCCTGTCCTGGGAGAACAGCATCCTGGTGCGTGCGGCAGACCAGGATGAGGCCTACGAAAAGGGAGTGAAAATGGCCCATGCGGCCACTGAGCCTTACCAAGGAGGCTCGGCGGGAGTGCCGGTTCAGTGGGAGTTGGTCGGCGTTACCGAGGTTTTGCCCATCTATGAGGAGCCAGGTGATGGAGCCGAAATTGCCTGGACCGAGCGAGCTCCACGGCTACTGAAGAACCTTAAAAAGATGGTGCGTCCCAAAGGCTCGTTTCGGCAGTAGTTCAGGTCAACACCGCAGTGCCAAATCTGCTTGATGGACGGATGGCTGGCAATACGATCTCGTACCTCGTTCCATGCCGTAACAGCCGCAATTCGGCAAGCAGCAGGTCTTCCATGCTCTGTTTAGGGGATCCGGGCGATATCTGACCGCCTGCGCTGGGTCGCTCATAGACAGCCCCAAGCAACATCACCCCCGTCTCATCAATACCGCCAACTTGTAGATCGGTCGCGCATCCGCTGCCGTGGCCTCGCTGTAACGCCCACCACCCTGATCCCCACTGCCACCCTGGATGGCACGTTGCTTGCTTAAGTTTGCTTAGTGCATGAAATTTCAATTTCACATGCACCATATTAGTGAAATACCTATACCAAACTTCGATGAACTGCCCAACACTGGCGCAGCGATCCGAATCGAGCAAGTACGACTCTTCTCAAGGAGCTTTCAATGGCTGGTGGACCTGCACTTTCCTCTGCACCCGACTCTCCCAAGGTGGCCGAACTCGACCAGGCCCTGGACAAGATAGGGGTGACCCGCTCGCACCACACGATCATCTTTTTGATCCTGATTGGCTGCCTGTTTGACAGCTTCGAGCAGAATGCGGTCGGCATCATCGGGCCCATGCTCAAGGAGCAATGGGGGCTGACGGCGTCGGACATCGGCATGCTCAACTCGGTAACCTTTGCCTGCGCGGCGATTGGCCGCATCGTCTCGGGCTATATCGCAGACCGCTATGGCCGCCGCGTGATGCTGTCGGTGGATCTGCTGCTATTCACCATTGGTGCGGGCATCTGCGCGATGGCGCCCAACCTGGCGGTGATGGCACTGGGCCGGGCGGTGGTGGGCTTTGGCCTGGGCGGCGAGATTGCGATTGCGGTCACGATGCTGTCGGAATTCTGCTCGTCCAAGTTCCGGGGCACGGCGGTGGGCCTCGTCAATGTGGGCGCGGGCGGGCTGGGCAATTTTCTGGCACCGGCCTTTGGCTTGCTGGTGTTCTGGATCTTCCCCGGCGACAACGGCTGGCGCTGGCTCTTTGTCTGCCTGATGGTGCCGGCACTGCTGGCTGCGTTCTACCGCCGCTATATCCCCGAGACGCCGCGTTTTCTGCTGTCGCAAGGCCGCATTGCCGAGACCAATGCAGTGCTGACGCGCCTGGCATCGGGCAAGCTGGCGGGCGCTGCGCAAGCCAGCCACCCCTATATCAGTGATGACGGCAGCAGCACCACGGCGGCCAAGATCAAGGTGCGCATCACCGAGATTTTCCGGGGCGCGCTGGGCCGCCGCACCGTGCCGCTGTGCATCACCATCTGGATGACCTATGGCGCGCAGATTTCGGTGCTGACCTTGATGCCGACGATTCTGGTGGGCCTGGGCTACAGCATGTCCAAGAGCCTGCTGTTCACGATGGTGATGCAAAGCGGCAGCCTGCTGGGCGCGATTGCGGCCTCGGCGCTGGGCTTTCACTTTCCGCGCAAACGGGTGCTGACCGCCGGCGCCATCTGCGCCTGCCTGGCTGCACTGACGATTGGCTTTGCCGCCAAGAGCATTGTGGTGCTGCTGATGGCCGGTGCCACCTTCCAGTTCTTTGTGCTGCTGCTCAACACCACCATCTGGATTTATGCGCCCGAGCTCTACCCCACCCGTGTGCGCGCCTTTGGCACCGCCTTCATTCTGGCCACCGGTACGGCAGCCGGTGCACTGATGCCGCTGGTAGCAGGCCGTCTGTTTGATGGCTTTGGCCTGGGCGGCGTGTTTGGCCTGGCCGCTGCGATGTACCTGGTGTTCATCATCAGTGTGCAATGCGTACCCGAAACCTATGGCCGCTCCCCCGATGCCGAGCCCCTGGCTGGCACGCCTGCCGTGGCCCAATCCTAGTTTTGCTGCATGCCCAAAATCCTGCTGATCAACCCCAATGCCTCCGAGGCCACCACCGCGATGATGGCCGATATTGCCCAGCGCGCGGCCCCCGCGCAGTGGCGGATTCTGCCCCGCACCGCCGGCAAGGGGCCGACGATGATCGTCAACGCGGCCGAGCTGGCGCAAGCCGCGCTGGAGGTGGAAGACTGCTGGCGCGAGGCGCCCAGCGACTGCGCCGGCACCATCATCAGCGCCTTTGGCGACCCGGGGCTGGAGCGGCTGCGGGCCTTGAGCCGCATGCCGGTGGTGGGCATTGCCGAGGCCTCGATGCTGGAGGCGGCCAGCGGCGGCCGGCGCTTTGGCGTAGCCACCGTCACGCCGGACCTGGTGGAGCCGATTGCCGGGCGGGTGGCTGCGGTGGGTTTGACCCATCTTTACACCGGCATCCGCCTGACCGAGGGCGACCCGCGCGCCTTGAGTGGCGATGCCCCGGCACTGGAAGCCGCACTGGCGCAAGCGGTGCAGCGCTGTGTGGACGAGGATGGCGCGCAGGCCGTGATCATTGGCGGCGGCCCGCTGGGCCAGGCCGCCATTGCGCTGGCCGAGCGCCTGCACCTGCCGGTGATTGCGCCGATACCGGCGGCGGTACGCCGGCTGGCACAACTGATGGGCTGAGCGCGCCGGCGATCAGCCAAGCGGCTGCTAGTGATGCCAGTTAGCCAGCGGTGCGCAGTTGCCAGAAAGGCAGCGCTTGCGGCCCGCACATGCCGTTCGCGATGCGCTGGGTTGTGGGCAGCGAGCCGGTCAGCCCCAGATGGCCATGGCCGACGGCCAGCCACAGGCCCTGGATCGCATCGATATGGCCCACCACCGGCACCGAGCCCGGCAGGCAGGGGCGGTGGCCCATCCAGTGCTGGGCCTCCAGGCCGGCCAGCGCCGGGAAGGCCTCGCGGGCGATGCGCTCGATGCCAGCAGCGCGGCGCGGGTTGGGCGGCGCCGCCAGGCCGGCGATCTCGACCGTGCCGCCTACGCGCAGCCCGCCTTCCATCGGTGCGATAAACACTTTCTTGTCGGCCAGCACCACGGTGCGTTCCACCAGGTGCTGGGCGCCGGCAAACTGGGCGTGGTAGCCGCGTTGTGATTCGATCGGCAGCAGCATGCCCAGCGGCTTGAGCAGCGCTGGCGCCCAGGCGCCAGCGGCCACCACCACATGCGGCCAGCGCTGCGCATCCAACGCGGTTTCGCCGGTGCGCACGGCCCAGCCCTTGTCATCGGGGCGGATGGCTTTGACCTCCGCCTGCACCAGCTTGCCGCCGCGCTGCACAAAGGCATGCAACATGCTTTGCACATAGCGCAGCGGGTTCAGGATGGTGCCGTGGTCGGCCAGGTAGCGGCCATGGGCATAGCCCTGGGGCGCATGGGGCTCCAGCGCCTCGATGCCGGCACGGTCCAGCTCCTCGACCTGGTAGCCGTATTGGGCGCGCAGCTGCCAGCCGGTGGCATCTTTTTGCGCATAGCCGGCATCGGGGTAGAGGTGCAGATGGCCGCGCCGCATGAACAGCTCGGACACACCCAGGTTCTGCGCCAGCGCCGCATGCGCATCGACGGCGCCCTGGTACAGGTCGTTGAGGCGCTCGGCCGCTGCGGCCACGCGCTTGGGCTCGGCCGATTGCGCAAAGGCCACCAGCCAGGATGCCGCCTTGGGCAGGTGCTTCCAGCCAATCGACAGCGGGCCGTCCTGGTCCATCAGCATGCCGGGCACGGTCTTCAAGATGCCGGGCAGGGCCAGCGGCGCGACCGAGCCGGGGCTGATCGCGCCGGAGTTGCCGTAGCTGCATTCCATGCCAGGCTCGCCCCGGTCGATCAGGGTGACCGCCACGCCATAGCTTTGCAGCGCTAAGGCCGTGGCCACGCCAACCACACCGGCACCCACCACCACCACCTGCTTGGGCGCCTGCACCGGGGCGCCCTGCTTGTTCGCTGTCTCTGTCATGTCATCCAATCTGCAAAACCGGCCCAGACCAAGGCGGCCTCGGGCGTGAATCGTGCCTGCGCCAGCTGCTGCTCGACCTCGCCGGCCTGCCACAGCGCAAACTGCGCCACTTCGCCATCCTGGTTGCGCGGCGCCATGCCGTCAGGCACGGTGGCGGCATACCAGTGGATGTCTTCGTACATATAGCCCAGGCCGTCGCCACCATCGCTGTCGGGCTGGCGAAAGCGCAGCACGCCGCCATGGCGCAGGCCTTGCAAGTCGGCGATCTGCAGACCGGCCTCTTCCCAGGTTTCGCGGGCCAGCGCTTGCTCCAGGCTGTCCTGGGCCGAGACCATGCCGCCCATCAAGGTGTCCCAGTGCAGCGGGTAGTTGGCCTTGTTGGCCGCGCGCTGCTGCACCCACAGGCGCCCATCCGGGGCCATGCCCACCAGGTGCACCGCCAAGGTGGCAATGCCCAGCACGCGCACCGCCCCGCGTTCCACGGTGCCGATGCGGCTGCCATCCACTGCCTGCACGGCCAGCTGCTCATTGCGCCAGGGGCCGCTGCGGCCCGCATCGCGCAACGCATCGGCCAGGCGCCCCATCAAGGTGGTGGCATCTTGCGTGGGCGATTCCAGCAGCCACACCGCCGTGCCCGAGCGCTCGCGCTTGGACAGCAGTGCATCACCGCCCAGGCGCCCTGCGATGCCGGTCTCGATCAAGAAATGCTCGACCAGCGAGCCGACCGCCTGGCCGTTGACCCAGAGCGGCAGCCTGGCCTTGCGCGGTGGCGACTGCATGGCCGTGCGCGCAGCAGCCAGCCAGGCGGGCGGCTGGGGCGCGAACGGCGGGGGAGATACAGGGGACATGGGGCACTATCAAAATAAAAGCAGATGGATGTTAGTCCATCTGCACCTGTGGGCCACCAAGCCCCGCCCCAAAACCCGATGCGGGCATCGGCTACGGGAATATCAAGGCAGCAGGATGCTGCTGCCCGTGGTCTTGCGCGCCTCCAGCGCGCGGTGCGCGGCCTGCACTTCGGACAGCGCAAAGCGCTGCGCGATGTGGATCTTGACCTGGCCCGAACCGACGACGGCGAACAGGTCATTGGCCATCGCCTGGCAGGCCTCGCGCGAGCGCAGGTGGGTGAACAGCCCCTGGCGGGTGACATAGAGGCTCTTGGCCGCCAGGATGGCCGGCGCAAAAGGCGGCACCGGGCCGGAGGCGTTGCCAAACGAGACCATCAGGCCAAAGGCGCGCAGGCATTGCAGTGAGCCATCCCAGGTGTCCTTGCCCACCGAGTCATAGACGACCTTGACGCCCTTGCCGCCGGTGATGTCCTTGACCCGCTCGGCAAAGTTTTCCGTGCGGTAGTTGATCGCTACCTCGGCGCCGTTGGCCAGTGCCAGCTGGCATTTTTCATCGGAGCCGGCGGTGGCAATCAGGCGCAGGCCCAGCGCCTTGGCCCATTGGCAGGCGATCAGCCCCACCCCGCCAGCGGCGGCATGGAACAGCACAAAGTCGCCCGAATGCAGGCCTTCGGCCGGCTTGGCCTGGCGCAGCAGGTACTGGGCCGTCAGGCCTTTGAGCATCATCGCCGCGCCGGTTTCAAAATCAATGCTGTCGGGCAGCTGGCAGACATAGGTGGCGGGCATCACCCGCACTTCGCTGTAGCTGCCCGGCGGGTTGCTGGCATAGGCGACCCGGTCGCCCGGCTGCAGGTGCTGCACGCCATCGCCCACGGCCTCGACGACACCGGCGCCTTCCATGCCCAGGTTCAGCGGCATCGGCAAGGTGTAGAGGCCGGTGCGCTGGTAGACGTCGATGAAATTGAGCCCGATCGCATGGTGGCGGATGCGCACCTCGCCCGGGCCGGGCGCGCCGACGTCCACGTCGACCAGCTTCATCTCCTCGGGTCCGCCATTGCGGGCAATCTGTACTGCCAAAGACATGGAAATTCTCCTGTGTGAACTGGATTGGGTCTGGCCAGGTTCCTGGTGCCGTCAGTCACCATGCTGCCACGCTTTCAGACGGACCGCTGTCACGGGGATGTACAGTCTGGCGATGCAACAAAAACTGACACCTTCGACGATGGCGCTGCTGACCACCGCGCCGCTGATGTGGGCCGGCAATGCCGTGGTCGGCCGGCTGGTGCATGAGCTGGTCTCCCCGATGCTGCTGAACTTTGTGCGCTGGCTGCTGGCCTTTGCGATCATGCTGCCGCTGGCCTACCCGCTGCTGCGCCGGGGCAGCCCGCTGTGGCCGCACTGGAAGCGCTGGTCCGTCATCGGCCTGCTGGGCATTGGCTGCTACAACGCCTTCCAGTACATGGCGCTGAAGACCTCGGGCCCCATCAATGTGACCTTGGTCGCATCCAGCATGCCGCTGTGGATGATGGCTTTTGGCGCGCTGTTCTTCCAGACCCGCATCACGCGGCCGCAGATGCTGGGCGCGCTGTTTTCGGTCAGCGGCGTGCTGCTGGTGCTCAGCCATGGCGACTGGCAGCAGCTGAGCCAGCTGCGCCTGGTGCCGGGGGATCTGTTCATGCTGCTGTCCACCGCCTGCTGGTCGCTCTACAGCTGGCTGCTGGTGCGCACCCATGAGCCCGCCGGCATCAAAAGCCAGTGGGCGCTGCTGCTGATGGCCCAGCTGGCGTTTGGCCTGCTGTGGTCGGGCCTGTTTGCCGGCACCGAATGGGCGATGGGCGCCAGCCAGCTGCAGATGAACAGCACCCTGCTCTGGGCGATTGCCTATATCGTCATCGGCCCGGCGATCCTGGCCTACCGCTGCTGGGGCATCGGCGTGCAGCGGGTCGGCCCGACGGTGGCGGGCTTTTTCACCAACCTGACGCCGCTGTTTGCCGCCGTGCTATCGGCCGCATTTCTGGGCGAGCCGCCCCGGCTCTACCACGGTGTGGCCTTTGTGCTGGTCGTCGCCGGCATTGTGATCTCGTCGCGCCGGGCGTGATGCGGCGCGATGCGCCGCTTACAACCTGCTACCGATAGAACGCAGGCTTCACACTGGCGCCCTTGTGCAGGCGCACAGTGCATCCCATATGCGGTGACACCACCATCGCAAGGATGCCGAGATGAATGCGCAAGAACAAACCCTGATCGAGAACCTCTTCCAGCAACTGCGCCAGCGCGATGGCCAGCCCAAGGATGGCCAGGCAGAAGCCTGGGTACGCCAGCAGGCCCAGCAAACCCCGGATGCGCTCTATTGGCTGACCCAGCGTGGCCTGCTGCTGGAGCAGGCGTTGCAGCAGGCGCAGCAGCAAGAGGCGCAGTTGCAGGCACAACTGGTCGAGGCCCGGGCTGCTGCCGCCCCACCGGCCAGCGGCAGTGGTGGCAGCTTTTTAGGTGCCGGGCTGGACACGCATTTTGGCCGTACCCCCGATGCCAATCTGGCCAGCCGCAGCCCAGCGGGCTATGCGCCGAGCTATCCGCCCAACAGCGCGGCCCCTGCTGGCTATGCCGATACGCCCGCCCCGGCCAGCAGTGGGCGCTGGTTTGGTGCAGCCCCGGCAGCGCCTGCGCCCATTCCCGCCCCGATGCCTGCGCAGCCCAGCGCGGGATCGGCAGCAGGCGGCTTTCTGGGCCAGGCTGCTGCCTCGGCCGCCGGTGTGGCAGGCGGCATGCTGCTGTTCAATGGCCTGAGCCACCTCTGGAGCAACCCCGCCCAGGCAGCGACCACCCCCAGCCACGCAGCCAGCAGCAGCGGCCCGGCCGCAGACAGCGCCAGCACGGCCAGCGCCAGTTCCACCGGCAGCGGCGACAACAGCGGCCTGGACCAGCTCGCCCAGCAAGCCGGGCGCGACCATGTGGACTCCTCCGTCAACCGCTGGATGCCCGAGCAGGACAGCAGCAACAACAGCAGCGACAGCAACAGCCAGGACATCGCCGACTATGACAGCGGCGACGATGGCTTTGACTTCTTTGACGACGACCAGGCTTGATCGCCGCCAGCCTTCATGTCAGGCGTAAAAAAACCGCCCGGGCATTTGCCCGGGCGGTTCTGCTTTGGGTGACAGGTGCTTAGAAAGTACCTGTGTAGGAGCCGCCATCCGGCAGGATGTTCTGGCCGGTGATATAGGCGGCCTGCTGGCTGCACAGGAACGCGCAGATCGCGCCAAACTCATCGGCGGTGCCGTAGCGACCGGCAGGAATCTGCTTTTGCTGCGCCTCGCGGATATCGGCTTCGCTCTTGCCGGTCTTGCTGGCAGTGGCGGAGATGGTGGCCGCAATGCGGTCGGTGTCGAACTTGCCGGGCAGGATGTTGTTGATGGTCACGCCCTTGGCGGCAATGGCGCTGCGTGCCACACCGGCCACAAAGCCGGTCAGGCCGCTGCGCGCGCCGTTGGACAGACCCAGGATGTCGATGGGCGCCTTCACGGAGCTGGAGGTGATGTTGACGATGCGGCCAAAACCGCGCTCGGCCATGCCGTCGATCAAGGTCTGGATCAGCGCGATGGGGGTGAGCATGTTGGCGTCCAGCGCCTTGATCCAGGCCTCACGGTCCCAGTCGCGGAAATCGCCGGGTGGTGGGCCGCCAGCGTTGTTCACCAGAATGTCAAAGCGCTGGCCAGGGCCGCCTTCGGCACTCAGCACGGCGGCACGGCCGGCTTCGGTGGTGATGTCTGCGGCCACGGCAATCACCTGGGGGGCCACGCGGCCAGGGGCGGCTGCGGCCCACATGGCGGCCATCACCTTGAGCTGGCGGGCGGTGTCCTTCAGCGCTTCTTCGCCGCGGGCGTTGATGACTACGTTGACGCCTTCATTGACCAGCGCCTGCGCGCAACCACGGCCCAGGCCTTTGCTGGCCGCGCAGACCAGGGCCCATTTGTTGGCAATTCCAAAATCCATATTCAAATCTCCTTGTGGGTACCGATGCTATGCGACAAATGGCAACGGCGTTGGCGCGAACGCCCATGCCCTTTATGGCCTCTTGACTTGGTGGGTGAATACGTAGATGCCGGTCAGCACCAAGGCTGTGCCGCCCACCATCACCGGGGTCAGCGGCTCGCCGAGCAGCCACACGCCCATCAGGATGGTGGACAAGGGGCCAATCATGCCGGTCTGGGCCACGGTGGCAGCACCCAGGCGTTCGACCGCCAGCATCACCAGCAACACGGGCACGGCAGTACACAACGTGGCGTTCAAGACGGACAGCCAGATGACGGCCGCATCCACCTGGGCGGCCTGCAGCGGCCTGGTCAGCAGAAACTGCGCAATGCAGAACAGGCAGGCAAAACTGGTGGCCAGGCCCACGAGGCGCAGGGCACCCAGGCGCTTCACATACTGGGCGCTGTAGACCAGGTAGATGGCATAGCTCACGGCGCTCAGGAACACCAAGGTGGCGCCCCAGCCGACCTGCTGGCCGGCGCCGTGGGTGTACAACTCCATGCCGAACACCAGCATCACGCCGGCGTAGCTGATGGCCAGGCCCAGCAGCTGGCGGCCGCTGGCCACCTTGCGGTACAGCAGCCAGCCCAGCGCCAGCACCAAGGTGGGGTTGAGGTAGAGGATCAGCCGCTCCAGCCCCGCGCTGATATAGCTCAGCCCGGCAAAATCGAGGTAGCTGGAGAGGTAGTAGCCGCAAAAGCCCAGCGCGATGACGGCGAGCCAGTCACGCAGCGACAGCGCCGGTTTGCCCCGCCCGGCCCACCAGGCCATGATGACGAACAGCGGCAGCGCAAACAGCATGCGGTACATGATCAGGGTGACCGCATCGACCCCATGGCGGTAAGCCAGCTTGACGATGATGGCCTTGCCGCTGAAGGCGATGGCGCCGACGACGGCGCAGACCATGCCGGCCCGGCGCACGCTGGGCGTGAGCACCGCAGCCGGTGCAACAGAAACAGACAAGATAACTCTCCAACAATCAGTGCTGGTCCGCCGCGCCGTGGAACAGGCGATGGTGCATGCGGCGAATCGACCACCAGACGCCCAAGCCTATCACCGGGATGGCCAGCGCCGCCGTCGTTTCTGGCGACAGTGGCCACCCCCATTTCTGCAGGCCCTTGGCGAGGTAGCTGATGAGGCCGGTGAAGTAGTAGGTGATGGCCGCCACCGACAGGCCCTCGACGGTGGACTGCATCTTGAGCTGCAGGCCCTGGCGCTCGTTCATCGCCTTGAGCACCGCCTGGCGGCCCTGCTTCTGACTGATGTCGACCCGCGTCTGCAGCAGGTTGCTGATGCGCGAGACGCGCTGGGACAGGGCCTCCAGCCGCTGGTGCGCCGACACGCAGGTATTGCGCGCGGGGGTCAGGCGCCGGTTCATGAAATCGCCAATGGTCTGGTAGCTGCCCAGGCGGGTTTCCTGGATATCGCCCACACGCTGGCGCACCAGCGCAAAGTAGGCGCTGCTGGCTGAGAAGCGCGAGTGGTGGGCGGCGTACTGGCTCTCGACCTGAGCGGCCAGGCGCGTGAGCTGGTCGAGCAGTTGCGGCTCGCTGGCGGCACCGGCGCTGCGGATGGCCGATGACAGCTCGGCCAGCTCGGACTCGGTGCTGGCGAGCTTTTCCATGGTCTCCCGCGCCGCAGGCAGGCCCAGCAAGGCGGCCATGCGGTAGGTCTCGATCTCGAGCAGGCGCTGCACCAGGCGGCCATTGCGCGCCGCCGACAGGCCCTGGTTCAGCACAAACAGGCGCGATGCGCCATCCGAGTGGATGGAGAAATCGGTGTAGATCTGCGCTTTCTGCTCGGAGGCCCTGGAGGCGACGAGCTTGTCCTCGTACAGCCAGCGCTGCTCGACCTTTTTCTCCAGCGCGGGCGATGCGGGCAGCACCCAGGCGTTCATCGCCAGCAGGCAGCGGCCCGGCAGCCCGGCCAGCCACTGGGCGGGCACCAGGTCGCTGGCAGACGGCAGCTCGGTCTCATCGAGCGCCTCAGGGCGGATGGGCACCATCCAGGTCCAGGAGACAAACTCGGTGTGCAGCTCCCAGCGCAGGCGGCCATTGCCCAGGTCCAGGCGCAGGTGGTTGGCCTCGGCATCGGGCACGGGCAGCTGCAGATCGCGCAGCAGCTGGTGCAGCCACTGGCGGCTGGCTGCGCGCTTGGCGGCATCGGCCCACATCACCGTGCAGAACACGGCGGTGTGGTCGGGCAGCGCTTCAGGCGGGCGGGAATGGACTTCGTTGTGCAGCGCACGGCGCAGGTCGTGCTGCTGCAGCAGGGGCAGGTTTTTCATGAAGGACAAAATGCGGCAATCACCAGACGGCAAGCCGTCGAACTGCCGCAATTGTCGTGCCAAGCCAATACTTGTGCAGGCGCCAGCGCAAAAGCGGCGCGCCTGCCGCTGCGGGCAAGGGCCGCCTTATGGCCTTACTGCGGCACCTCAAAGCTCAAGGTAGCGGCGTGGCGCACCTCGTCGTACTGCTTGCCGTTCAGCTTCACGCTGCCGTTGTCAACCCTGGCCGTGACCTCCATCACATAGAGGCCGGGGAACGAGGGCGGAAAGCTCACCGTGCCATCCTTGGCGGGCAGCAGCACCCGGCGCCAGCCTTCGCTGGTGTCCACATTCACCTGGCTGGCCGCTACTGGCCGGCCCTTGAACATCAGCTGGTAGGTATTGCCCTGGGGCGTTGTCGGCACCAATTCCAGGTCATGGACGGCCCGGGTCTCCTGGCGGCCAAAGCGGGCCTGGTAGTAGGTCAGCACACCATCGCTGCCGGCACGGGTGGCCGCAAAGCGCTGGTCGGCCGGGGCGCCCTCCTGCTGGGCCAGGACAAAGGGGTCGGCCGATGCCGGCACGGTCATGCCGTCTGCCACTACCTGGCGCGGCTCGCTCAGTGCGCTCAGCGGGCCTGGGGCCTTGTGCAGCTCGCCCACTTGCGCGCGCGTCTGGCCGTTGTCGGTCTGCAGCCACAGGTAATCGGCATGGGCGGGCAAGACAGCGCCGACGCTGGCAGACACGGCCAAGGTCGCTGCCAGCAATGGGCGAAACAGGGTGGATGGTTGGGTTTTCTTGGACATAAGCTCCTCCTCTTGGGCTGGATGGGATGGCTGGCGGGTTCCCGGCGGAGGCATGCGCAGCGGCGCGCGGCATGGCACGCGCGGGGAAAGCTGGCTCTGGGGTTGGCCATCGCGGGGCGCTGCGGGCAGGCCCCGATGCAAACAGGATGGGGACTAGCCATGCAAGGCCCGCCCATCCGCTTGCGGATCGCAACGCGCAGCCTAACGCAGTTTGTGCGCTGCAAAACCCGAACCCTGCCGTTTTTGGACAAGGCCGGGCGCTGCCAAGGCGCGTTGGCAGCTCAGCCTGCAATTAGAGCTTGGGCGTGTACTTCAGGGTCAGCATCGCATTGCGCGGATCGCCATAGCTGCCGCCGGTGTAGCCGACAAAGCCCGGCAGGATGTAGTGCTTGTCAAACACGTTGTTCACGTTGAGGGCAACGCTGACCTCGGGCGTCGCCTGGTAGGCCAGCCGCAGGCTGGTGATGGTGTTGCCGGCAACCTGGAAGGAGCGATCATAGCTCAAGGTATGGCTTTGCGCGACGACGCCAGCGCCCACACTCATGCGGTGCCAATCGCCAGGCAGCTGGTAGGACAGCCAGGCACGCAGCATGTGCTTGGGCGTCCAGGTGCTGAAGACCTGGCCCTGGTTGGTCGGGTCGTTCAGGAACTTGCTGGTGTTGAAGGTGTAGCCCACCATGGCCTGCAGGCCGCGTGCCACTTCGCCGCTGACTTCTGCCTCCACCCCCTGGCTGCGCACCTTGCCGGCCGAGGTGGAGCAGTACCAGCCGTCGCAGGCATAACCGGAGGCCAGGTCGTTGACGGCGCGGTTCTTGTGGTCGTAACGGAACAGCGCCAGCGAGGTGTTGAGCTTGCCGTTCATCAGCTCGCCCTTGATGCCCAACTCGTAGTTGGTGCCGGTGATCGGATCGAGCACCTTGCCGGCAACCGTGCGCTCGGACTGGGGCTCGAACACGCTGGTATAGCTGCCGTACAGCGACCATTCGGGGGTGAGTGCATACACCAGGCCCGCATAGGGTGTGATCTCACCGGAGGTGGTGGTGAGCTGGCGCTCGTCGTTGAGCGCATTGGTGTAGAGCGAGTCATACCAGCTGGAGCGAGCGCCCACAATCGCCGTGAGCGGCTCGGTCAGGCGGGTGCGCAGGCTGCCATAAATGCCCTTTTGCCGCACATCGTAGGCAGACTTCCACTGCCGGCCACCGGCGGCCAGCAGGCTGGCCAGGCTGGGCTCGGGCCGGTGGTGGTCGATGTTGAAAATATCGGCCCCGGCCGTGAAGGTGCGGGCATAGACATCGTTGGAGCGGTACTTGGAATAGTTGGCGCCCACTGTCACATCGTGGTGCAAGCCCGCCAGCTCAAAGCGGCCGTTGATGAAGGCATCGAAGGCGACCTTCTTCAGGTCGAAATCGGTGTACCAGTCGTCATAGCTCACATCGCCACCACCGGCTGCCACCGTGCCGGTCATGCGCTGGTGCAAGGAGGCATTTTGCTCGCGCACCTGCAGCGCCGAGACCTTGAGCTTCCAGTCGTTGTTGATGCGGTGGTTCAGGTCGGCATAGACCGTCGTCTGCTTCACGTTCGAGCGGTTCCAGTCGGAGCCGGTGAAGGTGGAGCGTGGCAGGTCGGGCATGCTGCCGTCGGCATACAGCGGCAGGCCCATAATGAAGGGGCGGCCCTTGCTGTCGAGCTGGCTCACGCCCAAGCCGACCGTCGTGTCAGGGCTGATGTCGTAATCCAACGCGGCATAGAGCGAGCGTGTGCGCTCATTCACATAGTCGACAAAGGAGTGGCCACGCGACTCGTCCACCACCAGGCGGCCCCGCAAACTGCCCTCGTCGTTCAGTGGGCCGCCGGCATCGAGCTGCAGGCCGTAGCGGTCCCAGGAGCCGGCACGAGCGGTGACGGTGATGGTCTTCTCACGCTGGCCGCGCTTGCGCACCAGGTTGACGGCGCCCCCGGGGCTGCCGGTGCCCTGCAGCAGGCCCGAGGCACCGCGCAGCACCTCCAGCCGGTCATAAAAGACCATGCCCTCGGTTCCCCAGTTGCCCAGCGAGTAATGGTTGCGCGGAATGGCCACGCCATCGTACTGCCAGGCATCGATCTGGAAGCCGCGCGCGGACAGCACCATGCCCTGGCCCACGCCCTGCACCCCCATCGTGCCGGTCACCTTGTTCATCGCATCGCGCAAGTCGCTCACGCCCTGCTCATCGAGCTGCTTGCGCGTCATCACGCTGATGGACTGCGGAATGTCCTTGAGCGACTGGTCGCCCTTGTTGAGGCTCACCGCCGAGGCCGCCAGCGAGCCCGAACCTTCGCTGGTCGCGTTGCGCTCGCCTTGCGCGGTGACCGTCACGGTCGGCAAGGTGCTGGTGTCGGATGCCGAGGGCGTCGCCTTGATGACCATGGCCTCGCCTTGGCGCACTGCCATCAGGCCGCTGCCGGCCAGCAGGCGGTCGGCCGCCTGCTGCGCGGTGAGCATGCCGGAGACGGCGGGGGCGGTCTTGCCCTCCACCAACGCGGGGGCAAAGCCGATGGACACGCCGGTGGCTGCCGATAGCGCCTGCAGCGCCGGCCCCAGCGGCTGGGCCGCAATCGACAGGCTGCTGGCCTCGTTGGCCTGATGGGCCGGTGTGGCCGATTGGGCATAGGCAGCCAGCGGCATCGCCAGCACCAGCGCAGCGGCCAGCGCCAGCGGTGCGGGGTAGAAGCGGGCGTTTCGGGATACCGAGCGAGTGTGCAACGCTGAGCGCGAAGAGAAGGACAAACGGGTTGGGGACATGGTCAGGCAAAGCAGTAAATAAATCTCATTACCTTCTATGACGCACCGTAGGCGCAGAACTGCACCCCGCTTGTCGCATTTTCTGGAATTATTTTTTCCCAGGCAGGCTCTGCCACCCTCACCCAGGCCCGAGTTCAGCCGACCTAATGTCTGGCCACAATCTCGGCCGGGCCATCGGCGCTCGGCACCAGGCGCACCGGCAGCACCAGGGTCAGCATATGGGCGAACTCGGCCGGCTTGGCGGTCGCGTAGCTGCCGCCCATCGGCAGTGCGGCGACGGCCGGGTCGTGCACCACCAGGCCGGTGGGGCCGTAACGCTCCATCTCCTGCAAGGCCTGGGCAAGGGGGGTGTGGTCAAAGCGCAGCAGGCCCTTGCGCCACAGGCCCACGCTGTCGGGGGCAACCTGGCCCACCGGCGACAGCAGACCATTGGCCGCCACCTGGGTGGCTTGGCCAGCGGTCAGCAACTGCGCGGCCGCTGGCGTTTGCACGGCGGCCACGCGCACCCGCCCCTCCTGCACCTCCACCCGCACCTGACCGGCATCGATGCCATCCTGGCGAAAGCGCACCGCAAAGCGTGTGCCCACGACGGTGACGCGGGCCGGGCCGGCCTGCACTTCAAAAGGCTTGCTGGCATCGGGGGCGACGCTGAACATGGCCTGGCCATGCGCCAGCTGCACCTCGCGCCGGTGGCGGTACAGGCGCACCTGGGCATCGGTGTCGGCGTCGAGCTCCAACGTCGAGCCATCGGGCAACTGCAGGCTTTGGCGCTGGCCGCGCTCGGCAACATAGTGGGCGCTGTAGACCGGCTGCATCCACTGGTGCCAGCCCAGGCCCAACGACAGCAGCAGCACGGCGCACAGGGCCAAGCCACGCGGGCCGGGTAGCAGCGCTTGCAGCCAGCGCCGGCGGCGCGTTGGCCTTGCTGGGGCCCGTGCAGGTCTGGGCCATGCAGCTGCGGACTCGGGCTGGTTTGCCGCTTGGCTGGCGCGCCACTGGGCCACCGCGTCTGCGGGCAGCGCGCGCAAACCCGCAACAGCTGCATCCATGTGGGCAAAGGCTTCGGCATGCTCGGTGCTGGCTTGCAGCCACTGCGCCAGCTCCGCCTGCTCGCCCGCATTCAGGCCCTGCTCCTGGCGCGTATGCCACTGCGCCGCCAGTACCTCCACAGCATCCTGCCCGCCAAGGAAGGCCTGCAGCGCGCGCGCCTCCGCCGCCTCGTCAAAAGGCGGGGCGGATGCATCGGAGGGCGTGGTGGAAAAACGGCTCATCTCAAAGCTATAGACGCATGGGCGCGGAAAAACTGCAGGTCGGCCCGCGCCGGAATGGCTCAATCACCATGGTCCAGCTCCTGTTTGCGGGCCGCGCAGGCGATCTTGCCACGGCTGATGTACTGGTTGACCATGCTGATCGAGACGCCCATGCGTTCTGCAATCTGCTGGTTGGACAGCTCGTCGAACAGGTACATGCAAAAGGCCTCGCGGCAGCGCGGTGGCAAGGCCTCGATGGTCGCCAGGTAGGCCTGCACGGTTTGCGACGAGGCATAGGCTGCCTCGGGCTGCAGACGCTGGGGGCTGGCCGGTTGCTGGGTTTCATCGAGCGCGTCGATGTCCTCGTGCTGGCGCAGCTGGGCGCGTCGGTCCAGGTCGATCTTGGCGTTCAAGGCCACCTGCTTGAGCAAGGCAGCCGGCTGGTCGATCACCTTGCCGGCGCGCTGCATGCCGAGCACGCGCGCATAGCTCTCCTGCGCCAGGTCGGCCGCAGTGTCGCGGTCTCTGACCTTGCGCAGGCAGAAGTTCAGCAGTTCTCGGTAATAGCGCTCAAGCACGAACGGGCAACGCCCCATGGAAAGCCAGGGTGTCCATCGGCGGTCCAGCTTTCGCGCCTCAGATGGGAATAAATCTCATTATCACCGATAAGCCCCTGCCCTCCTGGGCCGCAGAAATAGAAAAAGGCATCCGAAGATGCCTTTTGCAGGGAGCAGCGGGGCTGCGGGCGATCAGTCTTCTTCGACGAAGGCTTCCTCGCGCTTCTTGCTCACCGCTGGCAGGCAGACCACCACCAGCAGGATGGCAGCTGCGATCAGCAGGCCGGCAGAGATCGGACGGGTGACGAACACCGACCAGTCACCCCGCGAGAGCAGCAGCGCACGGCGCAGGTTTTCTTCCATCATCGGGCCCAGGATGAAGCCCAGCAGCAACGGAGCAGGTTCGGTACCCAGCTTGTGGAACACATAGCCCACGAAACCGAAGATACCCACCATCCACACGTCCCAGCTGTTGTTGTTGGTACCGTACACACCGACAGCGCAGAACAGCACGATCGATGGGAACAACCAGCGGTAAGGCACGGTCAGCAGCTTGATCCAGACGCCGATCAGCGGCAGGTTCAGGATGATCAGCATCAGGTTGCCGATCCACATCGAGGCAATCAGACCCCAGAACAGTTCTGGGTTGCTGGTCATCACCTGGGGACCAGGCTGGATGTTGTGGATGGTCATCGCACCCACCATCAGTGCCATCACGGCGTTGGGTGGAATACCCAGGGTCAGCAGCGGAATAAACGAGGTCTGCGAGCCGGCGTTGTTGGCCGATTCAGGCGAGCACACGCCACGGATATTGCCTTGGCCGAAAGGAACTTCACCAGGACGCAGCTTGGTCTTCTTCTCGATCGTGTAGGCCGCAAAAGCCGACAGCATCGCACCGCCACCAGGCAGGATACCCAGGGCCGAACCCAGCGCCGTACCACGCAGCATGGCGGGGAACATCAGCTTGAAGTCTTCCTTGGTGGGCAACAGGCCGGTCACCTTGGCAGCGAACACTTCGCGCTCATCGTCAGGCTTGGACAGGTTGGCGATGATTTCACCGTAGCCGAACACACCCATGGCGATCACGACGAAGTCGATACCGTCGGTCAGCTCAGGAATGTCGAACGAGTAACGGGCCACGCCGGAGTTCACGTCGGTACCCACCAGGCCCAGCAGCAGACCCAGCACAATCATGCCCACAGCCTTGAGCAGCGAGCCCGAAGCCAGCACCACGGCGCCAATCAGGCCCAGGGTCATCAGCGAGAAGTACTCGGCAGGGCCGAACATGAAGGCCACTTCGGTCAGCGGAGGTGCGAAGGCAGCCAGAATCACGGTGCCCACGCAGCCGGCAAAGAACGAGCCAATGCCCGCTGCCGCCAGTGCCGGACCGGCGCGTCCCTTGCGGGCCATCTGGTAGCCGTCGATCACGGTCACGACCGATGATGACTCCCCCGGGAGATTCACCAGAATCGCCGTGGTAGAGCCGCCGTACTGGGCGCCGTAGTAAATACCGGCCAGCATGATCAGCGCAGCCACGGGAGGCAGCGCGTAGGTGGCAGGCAGCAGCATGGCGATGGTGGCCACAGGGCCGATACCAGGCAACACGCCGATCAGGGTACCCAACAGACAGCCGACAAAGCAGTAAATCAGGTTTTGAAAGGTAAAGGCAACACCGAAACCGGTGGCCAGGTTGTCAAACAATTCCATGGTCCTGGCCCCTCTTAACCGGTAATAAAGCTAGGCCACACGGGGAACTGGAGATTCAGTGCCCAGACGAAAGCGACATAACTGCCAACGGCCAGGATGGTGGCCAGAATGAAGACCGACTTGGCACGGAACTCCGAACCCGCCATGCTGGCGATGAAGACCAGTGCGTAGATGGCGACGATCAGGCCCATGGCCGGGATGCCGATGCTGGGCACGCCCACGAGCAGGATGCCGAAGGCAAAGTTGGCCAGCAAGATGAAGAACACCTGCTTCCAGGCCCATTTGCCGATGGGGTCCCCATCTGCAGGGCCTGCCGTCAGGCCCTTGAAGGCCACTGCAGCGCCGATCAGCGTCAGCAGGACGCCGAGAATCAACGGGAAGTACCCCGGACCCATGCGAGCACCTGTACCGATCGAGTAGTTCTGGGCGCCAACGGCGAACCCAAGACCCACTGCCATGTACATGATGCCCGCCCAGAAGTCTTTCTGGCTTTTGAGCTTCATTACCTTTGTCTCCAAACAATTTTAGGGATGCAGCGCATTGTCAACGCTGACGGGCAGCTGACGCATGTGGATTCCACTTACGATTCCACACAGGAAAACCCCTATGGTGACAGTTAGCCTTGCAGCGCCGAAACCCAAGCTGGGCGCGGCTTGCAGCCCGGTGGCAGCCCTGTCAGTGCTGAAGACTGGACAGGGTGATCCCTTAGTCTGGAGGCGCCTCGCCCGCGCCCTGGCGTTGGGGCAGCGGGCGGCGCAGCCGCTTTTTAGCGGTCGCCCATTTCGATGGGCGGCGTGTTGGCCATCACCTCTTCGATGGTGGTCAGGCCTTCGGACACACGCAGCGCACCCGCCAGGCGCAGCGGGTGCATGCCGTCCTTCACTGCCTGGCGGCGCAGCACCGACATCGATGGCGAGGCGTGCACCTGGTCCTTGAGCGCCTCGGATACGGTGAGCAGTTCGTACAAGCCCATGCGCCCGCGAAAGCCGGTATCACGGCACTCCTCGCAGCCCACCGGTTTGTAGGGGCGGTAGTCACGCTTGATCTTCCAGGGCTGGATGGCACTGGTCAGCGCCTCAGTCGATGCCTCCTCATCGGGCTGCTTGCACTGCGGGCACAGGGTGCGCACCAGGCGCTGGGCCAGCACGCCCAGCAAGGTGGCATTGATGAGGTATGGCGGCACACCCAGCTCCATCAAGCGGCTGATGGCGCTGGGCGCATCGTTGGTGTGCAGGGTCGAGAACACCAAGTGGCCGGTCAGCGCGGACTGCACCGCCATTTCAGCGGTTTCCAGATCGCGGATTTCGCCGACCATGATGATGTCCGGGTCCTGGCGCATCAGCGCGCGCAGGCCTTCGACAAAGCTGAAATCGAGCGCCGGCTGCACCTGGGTCTGGTTGAAGGCCGGCTCGATCATTTCGATCGGGTCCTCGACGGTGGAGACATTGACCTCTTCGGTGGCCAGGCGCTTCAACGTGGAGTACAAGGTGGTGGTCTTGCCCGAGCCGGTCGGGCCGGTGACCAGAATGATGCCGTGCGGGCGCTCGACCAGTGTCTCCCAGCGCTGCGCATCGTGCGGGGTAAAGCCCAGCGCCGACAGGTCCTTGACGGTGTTTTCCGGGTCAAAGATACGCATCACCATCTTTTCGCCAAAGGCGGTGGGCAACGTGGACAGGCGCATTTCCACCTCGTCGCCCAAGGTGTTGCGGGTCTTGATGCGGCCGTCCTGCGGGCGGCGCTTTTCGACCACGTCGATGCGGCCGAGCAGCTTGACGCGCGAGACGATGGCGTTGTGCACCCCGAGCGGCATCTGGTAGACCTTGTGCAGCACCCCGTCAATGCGGAAACGGATCACCGACTGGTCGCGGCGCGGCTCCAGATGGATATCGCTGGCGCGCTGCGCAAAGGCAAACTGCCACAGCCAGTCCACCAGGCGAATGATGCCCTGGTCGTTGGCATCGAACTGTTGGTTGCTGTTGCTGAGGTCGACCAGCTGCTCGAAGTTGCCGAGCGAACTGAGCGAGCCGCCCAGCTTGCTGGCGGCCTTGACCGATTTGGCCAGTGCAAAGAATTCGCTGCGGTAGCGGTCGATGTCCTTGGGGTTGGCCAGCACCCGGCGCACCTTGCGCCGCGCCTGGCGCTCGACCTCGCCGACCCACTCGTCAATCCAGGGCTCCTTGACCGCAATCACCACCTCGTGCGGCGTCACCTGCACCGGCAGAATGCCGTGGCGCTGCGCATACGGCGCACCCATGGTTTCGGCCACCTTGGCGGCATCGACCTTGAGCGGGTCGATCTTGTAATACGGCAGGCCACAGTGCTTGGCGACGAACTCGGTGAGCAGCTCCACATCGAGCGCCTTGCCGTCTTGCAGGCGTGGCACGACCACGCTGGCCAGGCGCACGATCGGGTGCTGGCTGCTGGCCGCATGGCTGCAACGGTCAATGGTCGCCTGGGCCAGCTCGGGGCTGATCCAGCCATCGGTCTGCAACCAGTGGATGACCTGGGTGAGTTCCAGCGGACGCTGCATCAGCGCGGGCAGGCCGCTGCGCGCAGTGGGCACCGATGCCGGCGCGGGTGCGCCAGGCGTGGCGGGCACCGAGGCCGGGCCACTGGACCTGGATGGCGCAGGACCGTCTTCGACATGGCCGGGCACAAAGACCGCCGAGCGCCGAATCGGTGCCGCAGCGCCGGGCATGCCGCTGCCACCCGCACTGCTGGATGAACGGCTCCGGGTGGCGGTATCGCCGGGCGAGGCATCGCCCCGGCTCTGGTGGTGTTTGCTGGGCTGGTCAGGCGCTGCCATGGTCGATTCCCTCTGTCTTTTTATCTTCTGGCTTTATACCTGATCGCTCCATGGATGCCAGGTAAAGTCAGTCCAAGGTCGGCTGCACAGGTTTAAAAACCTTTAACCACTTGAGCGCCGGCAAGCCGGTCTGCTGCTGCACCAGGTCGGCACGCTGGCTGAGCAGCTCGCGGCTGGGGCGGCTGGCGCTGCGCTGGGCCAGCACGACGGTATTGCCCTCCTTGGTCGCCGCAAAGCGCCAGACGGCCTCAGGCCCAAAGGCCTCCTGGATATGGGCAAGGCTGCGGGCAAAGCTGTTGGTGCGGCCAAACAGGTTGACGGTCATGCAGCCGTCCTCGGTCAGCAGGTTGCGGCAGTGCTGGTAGAAGTCAGGGCTGTCCAACACGGGCGCAGCGGCCTCATGGTCGTACAGATCGACCTGCAGCGCATCGACGGTCTGCAGGTACTGGGATTTCTGAATCTCCACACCCGCGTCACCCAGCACAACCTGCAGCTTGTCGCTGTCAGGCGGCAGTTTGAACCACTGGCGGCAGACCGTGATCACCTGGGGATTGAGCTCGATCGCGGTGGTGCTGGCCATGCCCAGCTTCTGCGCACAGAACTTGGTGGCAGCGGCAGCGCCCAGACCCAGTTGCATCGCGCGGCGCTCGGGCACCGTGGGCCAGTCCATCAGCAGCAGCCAGGCCATCATGCGCTGCACATATTCCAGGTCGATGTCGAACGGCTTCTTGATGCGCATCGAGCCTTGCACCCATGGCGTGCCCAGGTGCAGGTAACGGGTGCCGTCAAAGTCGGAGATCGTGACTTCAGGCAGCGGCTGCGCCAGCTGCGAAGATTTTTTTCTAGTCGTCATGCGGGGATTATCAGCCGTTGTCCGCTGCGGTTCCGTGCGTTTGCCTGTTGCAGCCAGCGGCGCGCGGATTCAGCGCAGCGCGCCGCCGCGTTGCCTGGGTGATTGATAGTTTTTTAATATTAAAAATAGTCATTGATAGCCATATGTAGCATGCAGACCACGCAGAGAAGCCGGGCCGGGGATGCCTGGCTTTAGACTGCGCGATGGATTTTTCTGGAGCCTCCATGTCTCATGCCATCAAACAACGTCTGTTGTCATCCTTCATCATGTCCTTGCTGCTTTCGGGGCTGATGAGCGCCTGGGTCACCTGGCTGAACCTCGGGCTGGTCGGGGATTTCGTCTCCCGCTGGCTGCATGCCTATCTGCTGGCCTGGCCTGCCGCATTCACCATTGTGGTGCTGCTGGCCCCTGCGGTGCAAAGCCTGTCCTGGCGCATGCTCGGCGGCAGCCCCGGCGCGCCCCGCGCTGCCCAGGCGGGCATGCCAGCGGCAGAGGCTCAGGCCAGCAATCCGCTCTGACGCATCACATCGCGCCAGCCAGCGAGCTTGCGCTCAAAGCTCCATGACGCATTGGCCGGGCTGCTGGAGGGCAGCCGGTAGCTGGGCAGGCCCAGCACGGCCTGCACCCGGGCCGCATGGCGGAAGCTCTCGCCGCCGTTGTGTGCAGCGGCCACCAATTGCGGACACTGCTTTTTGAGCGCCCCAAAATCGTTGAGCTGGGCATTGCGGATGCTGGTGTCCAGGCTGCCTTCGCGCTCGCAAGCGGCATAGACATCCCACAGGCCCAGACCGCGCTCCAGCAGCCAGGCGCAGCGCCCGGCATAGGTGCTGGGCTGCGGATGCTCGGGCCACAAGGCCGCCAGCAGCGGCCACATGTGGTTGCGCGGATGGGCGTAGTACTGCTGCAGCTGCAGTGATTGCACACCCGGAAAACTGCCCAGTATCAATACCTTGGTGTCCGGGCCCACGACGGGGGCGAGCCCGCACAGCAGCGCATCAGCCATGTTGCGGCTCCTTTTTTCCATGCGGCAGCAAAGGCTGCAGACGGGGCAGCACCCGGGCGGCATTGGCACTGGTGATCCGTTGCCAGTCTGTCGCGGTCAAGGCCTCATCGGCAGGGGCCTGGGCCCGCAGCGCCACCATCACCTGCGCGATGCGCGGAATCTCGGCCGGCTGGTTGCGGCCCTGGGCCTGGCCGGCGGCGCGCTGCTCGGCCGTGGTGTAGAGCCAGTGCGGCGGAATATCGGGGGCATCGGTCTCGACGACGAGGGCCTCCATCGGCAGCTGCTGCAGCAGTCGGCGCAGGTGCAGCGCGCGGTCATAGGTGACGGCACCGCCAAAGCCCAGTGCAAAACCGCGCTCGACAAACTGCTGCGCCTGCTGCAGGCTGCCGTTGAAGGCGTGCGCTATGCCACCCTGGACCGGCCAGCGGCGCAGGGCACGCAGCAACTGGTCCGACGAGCGGCGCACATGCAAGATGACGGGCAGGTCAAAGCGCCGCGCCAGCTGCAGCTGCTGCTCATAAAACCAGGTCTGCCGTTCGGCATCCAGCCCGGGCACGAAAAAATCCAGGCCGATCTCGCCGATCGCGACCAGACGCGGGTCATCGCGGCAGTCTTCGAGCATGGTGGTCAGGGCCTCGATGTCGCCTTCGGCAGCACGTCCGGTGTAGAGCGGATGGATGCCCAGCGCATAGCTGTCGCCCCAGCGGTGGGCGAGGTCACGCACGGTGGCCCAGTTGCTGCGCTCCACGGCAGGAATCACGCAGTGCGCCACGCCGGCCGCCTGCGCAGCGGCGCGCAGTGCATCGCGGTCTGCGTCGAACTCCGGCGCGTCCCAGTGGCAGTGGGTGTCAATCCAGAAGGGCATGCGGCTCCAGCGCGCCTTTACCGCTCAAACTGCCCGTTCACCATGCGCACCGCGCGGTCGCAGCGCTGGGCCAGCTCACCATCATGGGTGACCATGACGAAGGCCGTGCCCCGGTCGCGCGCCAGTTGCAGCATCAGCGCAAACACGGTGTCGGCGGTGGCGCGGTCCAGGTTGCCGGTGGGCTCGTCGGCCAGCACGCAGGCGGGCTGGGTGACCAGCGCGCGCGCAATGGCCACCCGCTGGCGCTCGCCACCGGAGAGCTCGGCGGGGCGGTGCAGCACGCGGTCCTTCAGGCCCACCGAGGCCAGCACCTCCCGGGCACGCTCGGTGCATTCGGCATAAGGCATGCGGCGGATGCGCAGCGGCATGGCCACATTGTCCAGCGCGCTGAACTCGGGCAGCAGATGGTGGAACTGGTAGATGAAGCCCAGGTGCTGGTTGCGCAGCTCGCCCTGGCGCGCGGCACTGAGCGTGTCGAGCCGCTGGCCCAGGAGGCTGACGGTGCCGCTGCTGGGCGCATCCAGCCCGCCGAGCAGATGTAGCAACGTGGATTTGCCCGAGCCCGAGGCGCCAACGATGGCCAGGGTTTCGCCGGCCCGCACCTGCAGGTCGATGCCATGGAGCACCTGCACATCGAGCAGGCCTTCGGAGAAGCGCTTGGTCAGGCCCGAGGCCTCCAGGACGATGGACGAATCATTCATAACGCAGCGCCTCGGCGGGGTTCACGCGGCTGGCGCGCCAGCTGGGATACAGGGTGGCCACAAAGGCCAGGATCAGGGAAATGATGGTGATCGGCACGATGTCGCTGCGCTGGGGCTCGCTGGGCATCTGGCTGATCAGGTAGATATCCTTGGGCAGGAAGCTGGTGTGCAGCGCGCGCTCGATGGCCGGCACGATCACATCGATATTGCAGGCCACCAGCAGGCCCAGAGCCAGACCGGCCAGGGTGCCGATCACGCCCACCAGCGCGCCCTGCACCACGAACACGCCCATGATGCTGCGCGGGCTGGCGCCCAGGGTGCGCAGGATCGCGATGTCGGCGCGCTTGTCGGTCACCGTCATCACCAAGGTGGTCACCAGGTTGAAAGCCGCCACCGCGACGATCAGGGTCAGGATGATGAACATCATGCGTTTTTCCACCTGGACGGCGGCAAACCAGGTCTTGTTCTGCTGCGTCCAGTCGCGGATCAGCAAGTGGCCGCTCAGGCTGTGGGCCAGCTGCTGGGTCACCTCAGGGGCCTGGTGCAGGTCCTTGAGTTTCAGACGCACGCCGGTCGGGCCTTCGAGGCGGAACAGGCGCTCGGCATCCTCATGGTGCATCAGCACCAGGGTGGAGTCGTATTCGTAGTGGCCGGAGTTGAAGGTGCCCACCACCTGCATCTGCTTGAGGCGGGGCACGGTGCCGGCCGGCGTGACCTGGCCGCTGGGCACGATCAAGGTGACCTGGTCGCCCTGGCCCACGCCCAGAATGCGCGCCAGCTCGGAGCCCAGCACGACGTTGAAGCTGCCCGGTGTGAGTGCCTGCAGACTGCTTTGGTCGATGCCGGTGGTCATGTCGGTGACCTCGGGCTCCAGCGCCGGGTCAATGCCGCGCAGCAAGGCGCCGCGCATGTCTTCGCCCCGGGCGACCAGCGCCTGGGCCGAGACAAAAGGCGCTGCGCCAATCACATGGGGGTTGGCCTTGGCCTCGGCAATGGTGCGGGCCGGATCGGGCAAGGCATCGCCGCCAGGCGTGAAGATCTCGATATGCGAGACCACGCTGAGCATGCGGTCGCGCACCTCCTTTTGAAAACCGTTCATCACCGACAGCACGATGATCAAGGCCGCCACCCCCAACGCAATGCCCAGCATGGACACGCCCGAGATGAACGAAATAAACCCATTGCGCCGGGTTGCCCGGCCCGCACGGGTGTAGCGCCAGCCCAGCGCCAATTCATAGGGAATCTGCATAAATCGTTCTAAAAATATATTCGGTGCCTGGTCACCGCCCATACAGCGCCATAAACCACTGCACCGCAAACCGCATTGTGGCATCGCCGACAATAGACCCATGTCGGAAAACCAGCATTTGATCATCTCCTACGCAGCCACGGACGAGCCGGGCTGCCAGCAAGCCCTGCAGACCCTGGCGCTGCCGCAGCTGCAACGCCTGCTCAAGCAATGGTCTGCGCGCACCACCGACAGCGGCGCGCTGGAAGATTTTGCCCCGCCGCATGAACGGGCCCTGGCCCAGGCGCTGGGCCTGCCCCGCCAGGCGACACCGTGGGCAGCCCTGCATCAGCTGCAAAACGGCCAGGCGCCGGGCGGTGACGCCTGGGCCTTTCTCACTCCCTGCCACTGGCAGATCTCACCCGACCAGGTGCGCATGAGCGCGCTGTCGGCCGCGCAGATGAGCGATGAGGAATCGCGCAGCCTGCTGGCGATCATGGCGCCCTGGTTTACCGAAGACGGGATCGAACTGGTCTACGACCGGCCCGACCGCTGGCTGGCGCGCGGCACCGTCTTTGCGCAGCTCGACACCGCTGCGCTGGACCGCATTGCACTGCGCGATGTGCGCCCCTGGCTGCCCAACAAGGCGCAAGCCGCCGCGTTGCAGCGCCTGCAGACCGAAATGCAGATGCTGCTCTACACCCATGCTTTCAGCGATGCCCGCGAGGCCAGCGGCCGCGCGCCCATCAATTCGTTCTGGGTGCATGGCGCGGGCGCCCTGCCTGCCGGCTACCAGCTCCCAGCGGACCCCCCCGTGCTGAACACCACGCTGCGCGACAGCGCGCTGGAGGGCGACTGGGACCGCTGGAAGCAACACTGGCAGCAGCTGGACGCCACGCTCGCAACGGCCGGCCTGGCCAAGCTGACGCTGTGCGGCGAAAAAAATGCCATCACCCTGGAGCCGCAGGCCCGGGGCTGGTTATCGACCATCAAGCAATGGCTGGGCAATCCCCAGCCAGCTGCGCTTCTGAGTTCCTTATGAAAATTCTGGCGAGAGATATTCCCCCGCGTACCGTCTGGGCGCTGGAGCAGGCGGGTGTGCACCCGCTGCTGGCCCGGCTGTTTGCGGCGCGGGGCGTGCAGGCTGCAGCCGAGCTCGACGACGGCCTGGGGCAGTTGCTGCCGCCTGCAGGCTTGCTGGGCACGCGCGAAGCGGCCCTGCTGCTGGCCGATGCCATTGGCCAGCAGCTGCGCATCTGCGTGGTCGCCGACTACGACTGCGACGGCGCCACCGCTTGCGCCGTGGCCTTGCGCGGCCTGCGCATGCTGGGCGCCCGGCAGGTCAGCTACCTGGTGCCCGATCGTGTCGTCGATGGCTATGGCCTGACCCCGGCGATTGCCGAGCGCGTGCACCAGCAAGGCGCGCAGGTGCTGGTCACCGTGGACAACGGCATCGCCAGCGTGGACGGTGTGGCGCGCGCCAAGGCGCTGGGGATGACGGTGATCGTCACCGACCACCACCTGCCTGCGGCCACCTTGCCGGCGGCCGACGCCATCGTCAACCCCAACCAGCCCGGCTGCGGCTTCGCCAGCAAGGCGATGGCCGGTGTCGGTGTGATGTTCTATGTGCTGATGGCGCTGCGTGCCGAGCTGCGCGAGCGCGGTGCCTTTGCCGACATGGCCCAGCCGCGCCTGGACAGCCTGCTGCCGCTGGTGGCGCTGGGCACGGTCGCCGATGTGGTCAAGCTCGATGCCAACAACCGCCGGCTCGTGGCCCAGGGCCTGCGCCGCATCCGCGCCGGCCATATGCCGCCCGGTTTGGGTGCGCTGTTTGCAGCGGCCAGCCGGCGTGCGGCCACTGCCAGTACCTTTGACTTCGGCTTTGCGCTAGGCCCCCGCATCAATGCAGCCGGCCGTCTGGCGGACATGACCATCGGCATCGAATGCCTGCTGACCGACGACACCTTGCTGGCCGACACCTTGGCACGCCAGCTCGATGCCATCAACCGCGAGCGCCGTGACATCGAGACGGGCATGCGCGAACACGCGATGCTGCTGGCCGAGGCCCTGTTTGAAGAAGGCACCGAGCCGCCACCGGCCGTCAGCGTGTTTGACCCGGACTTCCACGAGGGCGTGGTCGGCATTGTCGCCTCGCGCATCAAGGACAAGCTGCATCGCCCGACCTTTGTGTTTGCTGCCAGCAGCGCACCGGGCCATGAGCATGAGCTGAAGGGTTCGGGCCGTTCGATACCCGGTTTCCATCTGCGCGATGCGCTGGACCTGGTGACCAAGCGCCACCCGGGCGTTCTCATCAAGTTCGGCGGCCATGCGATGGCAGCGGGCTGCACGATTGCGCTGGACGATTTTGAGGTGTTTGAGCAAGCGCTGGCCCAGGTCGCGCAGGAATGGCTGGATGAGCGCACGCTCACGCGCCAGCTGGAGACCGACGGTCCGCTGCCAGTGCAGTTCCGCCATGCCGAGACCGTGGACACGCTCAACAGCCAGGTCTGGGGCCAGGGCTTTGCGCCACCGACCTTCAGCGAAGAGCTGGAGATCGTCAGCCAGCGCCTGGTCGGTGAAAAGCATTTGTCGCTGAAGCTGCGCCACCATGGCGAGATGGTGGACGGCATCTGGTTTGGCCACACCGAGCCCTTGCCGGCCAAGGTGCTGCTGGCCTACCGGCTGGACATCAACGAATGGCAGGGCCAGCGCAAGCTGCAGTTCCTGGTCGAAGGCGCGCAGTTGCCCGGCGGAGCAGGGTCCAGCGCTTGAGGGACCACAAGACTTTACGAAAAGTTAAGGAAATAGCGGAAAAACGGATGCGCCTGGGCCCCGCAATTTTCTAAAATATGCGCCAGGGGCTCTTTGCAAAACGCCCTGCTGCGGTCTGAACGCGGGGTCGGGCAATCCGCGCGCATCCCCTTGGGCGAGGATTTCCAGAGGAGCCGGGGGGCAAAATCTCCTTTCTGCCCAGGCGTCCTGGCCACCGCTGGCGGATGGCGCTGGCAGGCTTGCCCGGGCCTAACGGCCCCGGCGCCGGCGCTTTCAGACGCCTGTGGTTTTGATCGTTAATTTAATATCAGTCACAAGCTAGATATTCTCCAAATAGCTGTGATGCACCTGAACATTCCATGAGCAATATTTCCGTGGCCGTGCTGGGCGCCGGCATGGTGGGCGTGGCCAGCGCGTTGGCGCTGCAGAAAAAGGGCTTCCGCGTGACCTTGCTGGACCGGTTGGCCCCTGGTGAAGAGACCTCGTACGGCAACGCGGGGGTGATCGCGCGCAGCTCGCTGATGCCCTTCAACAACCCCAGCCTCTGGGCCAATCTGCCGGTGCTGCTGAAGAACCAGAGCGCCGGCTTTCGCTACCAGGCCCGGTTTCTGCTGCAGAACCTGGGCTGGGCCGCGCGCTTTGTCGCCCGGGCCCGCACCCCGGTGTTTGAGGAGACCACGACGGCGCTGGACAGCCTCATCCGCCTGTCGATGAACGAGCATGCGCAGTTGCTGCGCGCCAGTGGCGCGGCCCACCGCATGCGCGACAACGGCTGGATGTTTCTCTACCGCCAGTCTGGCGCCTTTGCCGGTGGCGCGCTGGCGCGCGAACGCATGGCCCACTTCGGCGTCGCCACCGAGGTGCTGGAGCGCGACCATATCCGCCAGCTGGAGCCGGCACTCAACCCCATCTTCGAGCGCGCGCTGTGGATCAAGGACACCTGGTCGGTGGACAGCCCCGGCGATGTCGTCAAGGCCTATGCCGAGCTGTTCCGCAAGCAAGGCGGCCAGTATGCGCAGGCCCGCATCAAGACCGTGGAGCCACGGGCCGGCAGCCGCTGGCGCATCCGTGCCGACGGCGGGCAGGATGGCCTGGAGGCCGACCGTGTGGTGGTGGCGCTGGGCCCCTGGAGCCGCCAGTTCATGGCCACCTTGGGCGTGAAGGTTCCGATGGCCTATGAGCGCGGCTACCACATGCACTTTGCGCCACCCGCTTCCTGCAATATCTCGCGCCCGGTCTACGATACCGCCGGCGCCTATGTGCTCAGCCCGATGGAGCAAGGCCTGCGCCTGACCAGTGGCGTGGAGTTGACCGATATCGACGCGCCCGCCAACCCGGTGCAGCTGGGCCTGGCCGAGGCGGCGGCACGCGAGGCGATAGACATGGGCCAGGCGCTGGAGCCCGCACCCTGGATGGGCAGCCGCCCCACCCTGCCGGACAGCCGCCCCATCATTGGCGCGATGCCGGGCCAGCGCAATCTCTGGCTGGCCTTTGGCCACCAGCACATCGGCTTCAGCACCGGGCCGGGCACCGGCGCGATTCTGGCAGCGCTGATGCGCGGCGACGATGCACCCGTGGATGCGCGGCCATTCCGCGCCGAGCGTTTCCTCAAGGGTTGAATCAAAGGCTGACGCCCTCTTGCGCCCACCCCCGGGTTGCATGGCCGGGCTTGTCAGGCGTGATGGGGATCAGACCGGCAGTGCGGCCCAGCGCTGCGCCAGCAGGCTCACGACATCATGCACCGGCAGGCCCGTCGCACGTGCCACCGCATCGCGGTAAACGGGCATGTTGGTGCACTCCAGCACGATCGATTGCAGCTGCGGATGGGCCTGGCGCAGCGCAACGGCGGCAGCGACCACATCGCGCTCGGCCTGGGCGATGTCCATCTCCCGCTCATTGCCGAGGATGCGCGTGGCAAATTCTCCGTCCGGCGCCACGCCTTGCACGGGGGTGCCTTCAGGCACGCCGGCGGCGGCCAGAATGCGGGGCGTCAGGCTGGCCGCAGCGATGGTGACGATGCCAGGCTGCGGCAACTGTGCGCACTGCAGCAGGCTGGAGCTGACCACCGGCACATCGACCTTGCTGGCCAGCAGCTCCTGGTAGGCGGCCAGAAAGCCGCAGCTGGTGGTGATCAGCGCGGCGCCCTGCGCCTGCATCGCATGGGCGGCATCCACAAAGGGCTGCACAAAACGGGGGTCGGCCTCGCGCACGATCTTGGCCGGCGACGCGCCTTGCACCTTGTGCATCCGCACGGGGATGCCCAGCGTTGCCCAGGTCTGCAGGTTGCCGATGTCGCCGGGCGGGCGCGGAAACTGGGTGTCCAGCATCAGGATGCCGATAAACGGCGGGGAAGCATCGGCAGCAGTAACAGCAGCGTTGGGCGGCATCGCAGAGGCTCAGTCGAGCAAGGGCAGCGCAGGCAGCGCGCCACGGCGGTCGATCTTGCGGCTCAGCACCACCGAGGTGTAGGTCTGGCGAATGCCTTCGATCAGGCCGATACGGTCCAGCAAGGCATCGAGCTTCTCGTTGGAGTCGCAGCGCAGAAAGATCATGTAGTCATGCTGGCCGGAGACGGCCGAGACCTCTTCGACCTCGGGAATGCTTTCGAGCACCTGCATCACGGCCTGGGCAGTCTTGGGCATCACGCTGATGCCGCAGTAGGCGCGTACGGCCGATTGCTCCAACTTGGAGCCCAGGCGCACGCCGTAGCCGGCAATGACGCCTTCCTTCTCCAGCCGCGCAATGCGGGCCACGACGGTGGTGCGCGCCAGGTTGAGCTTGCGCGCCAGCTTGGCCGTGGACTCGCGGGCGTCGGCCTGCAACAGCGCCAGCAGCTTGCGGTCAATATCGTCGAGTCGAAAATCCATGGTTGTCCTCCCTGCTGGTTATACGGCGTGGCCGATGATGCGGCCCAGAAAGCTGCGTGTGGCCTCGTGCTGCGGGTTGTCGATCACCTGCGACGGTGGGCCCTCCTCCACCACCACGCCGTCGCGCATGAAGACGACCTTGTCGGCCACCTCGCGGGCAAAGGCGATCTCGTGGGTCACCAGGATCATCGTCATGCCGTCGCGCGCCAGCGACTGGATGACCTGCAGCACCTCGCCGACCAGCTCGGGGTCCAGCGCAGAGGTCGCCTCGTCAAACAGCATCACACTGGGCTGCATGGCCAGGGCGCGGGCAATGGCCACGCGCTGTTTCTGGCCGCCCGAGAGCTGGTCGGGCATCATCTGCGCGCGCTCGGCCAGGCCCACCTTCTGCAGCAGGGCCGTGGCGCGGGCCTCGGCCTCGGCCTTGCCAATGCGCAGCACGGTGATCGGGCCTTCCATGACGTTTTGCAGCACCGTCATGTGCGGGAACAGGTTGAAATGCTGGAACACCATGCCGGTGCGCGCGCGAAAGCCCGCCAGCACCTTGTCCTTGGGCAGCTGGGTCTGCTTGCCGCTGAAGGCCAGCGACTGCGCATCGACACGGATATCTCCACCATCGGGCACGGTCAGCAGGTTGATGCAGCGCAGCAAGGTGGACTTGCCCGAGCCCGAAGGCCCGATCAGCGCCACCACCTGGCCCCGGTTCACATCGAGGCAGATGTCCTTCAGAACATCGAGCTTGCCAAAGGACTTCTTCAGGCCACGAATACAAATGAGCGGTTGGTCTTGCATCTCAGGCCTCCTTGGTGGCCGATGTGCCATGCTCCAGGCGCTTGGCCCACAAGGTCACAGGGAAAAGAATCACGAAATAGGTGATGGCGATGAAGGTGTAGACCTCCAGCGGGCGGTAGGTGTCATGCGCGATGACCTGACCCTGGTAGAGCAGATCGGGCACGGCCAGCACCATCAGCAACGAGGTGTTCTTGAGCTGCAGGATCGACTGGTTGACCAGTGGCGGAATCATCTTGCGGAATGCCTGGGGCAGGATCACGCGGCGCATCACCTGCCCGCGCGTCATGCCAATGGCCTGGCCCGCTTCGGTCTGGCCGATATCGGTGGAGATGATGCCACCCCGGATGATTTCCGAATAGAAGGCGCCGCCATACAAGGACAGGCACAGCGCCGCCGCGACAGGTGCGCTCATCTCGATGCCGGTGAGCACCGGCAGCGCGTAGTAGAACCACACCAGCTGCACCAGCACCGGTGTGCAGCGGAAGACCTCGACAAAGGCGCGCAGCGGCGCGGTCACGATCTTGTTGCTGGACAGACGCCCCAGGCCCGCGACCAGGCCGACCGCAAGGCCGCCCAGGATACAGATCACCGTGAACAGCAATGTGTAGCCCACACCGCCGACCAGCAGCATGCGGTACTTCCACAGGAAGCTAAAGTCCCACTCGTACATAAATCAATCTACCTTTAACGCATACACCCCGGATGCAGCACGCGGCTGCAACCGGGGTGTTTCACATGGGATAAGAGCGTGTTTACGATCCAGGCGCCCATGTGGACCCACCATCAGAACTTGACTTCCTTGGGGAAAGAATCGGCCTTTACGCCGGCGAGCTTTTCCATGTTCTTGAGCACCACGGACTGGATCTCGCCCTTGGCGCGGGCCTCATCCAGCCAGGCATTGACGGCGTTCTCGAAGTCCTTGTTGGGCTCCTTGCGCAGACCTACATTGGTGTTGGCCGTCTCGACCGGGGTCGGCACATAGACCGTGCCCACGTCCGGGCGCTTGGCCACCAGCGGCTGCGACAGCAGCACCACCAGCACCTGGCAGTCGGAGCGGCCGGTCTGCACCGACATCGTGGCCGCGCCCGAGCTTTCCAGGCGCGAGATATTGGCCTTGGGCAGTGCGCGGGTGGCAAACTGGTCCTGGTTGGAGCCGATATCGACCACCACCTTGGCATCGGGCGTATTCAGCTGTTCCCAGGTCTGCACCGGCGCATGGCCTTTTTTGCAGACGGCCGTGAAGGTGTTGTTGAGCAAGGGCTTGGAGAAGTTCACCACTTCCATGCGCTGGGGGGTGGGCGCCATCGCGAACATCAGGTCGATCTTGTTGGCCTGCAGGTCCAGCACGGCATTGCCCCAGGTGGTCTCGACGAACTTCACATTCACGCCGAGCTTCTTGGCCAGGCTCTCGCCAAAATCGGGGCCAAAGCCTTCCCACTTCTGCGTGACCAGGTCCTTGTTGAAATAGGGAATGGCACCGGCGACGGTGCCCACGCGCAGTTCCTTGGTGCGCTTGACGCGGTCCATCGTCGACTCAGCGCCTTGCGCCAGTGCCGCACCAGTCACCGATACCCCTGCGACCACCAAGGCGGCTGCACCCATCAACTTTTTGACAGAAAACATCTACGTATCCTCTAGACGCAGCGAAAACGGGCTGCGCGACCGTGAAAAACCGACAGTGTATTCCTGTTAAAAACCCTAGTAAAAAACGCAAAACGTCGAGATGCACTGTTATTTTCGTCAAATCGGCGAAACAATGACAATTTAAGGGTTAATACTGACATTTCAGAGACAGTACGCCCGGCAGCGGCGGGGATAGCCCGGATGCTGCGCCGGGTCTGACACGCTGCGCACACCACGCGGCCTACAATGAAAGCAGGTATTGCCGCGCTGCTGCGCTGTAAATTGCCTGCCCCTTCCTTGCCACTAGCCAAATTCATGCCAGACATGCTGAACGCCGATCTGCACTGCCACTCCACGTTTTCCGATGGCACCCTGAGCCCGGAAGCGCTGGCCCAGCGTGCCCGCGAGCGGGGGGTGCAGCTGTGGGCGCTGACCGACCATGACGAAGTCAGCGGTCTGGACCGGGCGAGTGCTGCGGCCGCGCAGCAGGGCCTGGCATTTCTGAGCGGTGTGGAGGTGTCAGTGAGCTTTGGCGAAACCACCGTGCATATCGTCGGCCTGGGTTTTGACTGGCACCACGCCGGCCTGCGCGAAGGTCTGGCCCGCACGCGGGGCGGCCGCGAGCAGCGCGCCCGCGAGATGGCCGCCGGCCTGGAGAAGGTCGGTATCGGCGGCGCCTATGAAGGTGCGCTGCGCTATGTGGGCAACCCGGATTTGATCTCGCGCACGCATTTTGCCCGCTTTCTGGTCGAAACCCGGGTCTGCCGCGATCCGGCGGAGGTGTTCCGCCATTACCTGGTCGAGGGCAAGCCCGGCTTTGTGCCCCACCGCTGGGCGCGGCTGCAGGATGCCGTGCAGTGGATCGTGCAAGCGGGCGGGCTGGCCGTCATCGCCCACCCTGCGCGCTACCACCTCAATGGCGGGGAAGAGCATGCGCTGTTCTCCTCGTTCAAGGACTATGGCGGCCAAGGGGTGGAAGTGGTCACCGGCAGCCACTTTCCGCACGAATACGCCATCTACGCAGACCTGGCCAACAGCTTTGGCCTGTATGCCTCACGGGGCTGCGATTTCCACAGCCCGGGCGAATCGGGTACCGATTTTGGTGCCCTGCCCCCGCTGCCCAGCGGCGTCCCACCCGTGTGGCAGGCGCTGGAGGGGCGCATCCTGCACCCGGGTGCGCCGCAGCACACCGCTGTTCATTGAGCCAGCCCCAACCGCCACACCCACGATAACCAGCGCACCACCAACACATCCATGGCCCAATATTTCGAGGTTCACCCCGACAATCCCCAACCCCGCCTGCTCAAGCAGGCCGCCGCCATGCTCAAGGACGGCGGCATCCTGGCAGTGCCCACCGACTCCAGCTATGCCTTTGTCTGCGCGCTGGACAACAAGCAAGTGGTAGACCGGCTGCGCCGCATCCGCCAGATCGATGACAAACGCATGCTCACGTTGCTGTGCTGCGATCTGTCCCAGCTGTCGAGCTATGCGATGGTGGACAACCACCAGTTCCGCATGCTCAAGCTGGGCACGCCCGGGCCGTTCACCTTTATTCTGGCCGCCACCAAAGAGGTGCCCCGCCGCATCAGCCACCCTTCACGCAAGACCATCGGTCTGCGCGTGCCCGACAACAAGGGCCTGTTGATGCTGCTGGAGCTGCATGGGGAGCCGCTGCTGTCCACCACCTTGATTCCGCCGGGCGAGACCGAGCCGCTGAACGACCCCGAAGAAATCCGCGAGCGCTTTGAATCGCAGATCGAACTGGTGGTCAATGCGGGGCCCTGCCCGCTGGAGCCGACGACGATCGTCGACCTGACGCCAATGGGCACCGGGGGCGCGCCCGTGGTGGTGCGCGAAGGCCGCGGGCCACTGGCGCAACTGGGTCTGTAAGCGGGCCGCCAGGCACGGCTGGCGTACTGGGGTGGGCCCTGCTGAGGCGGCCTGCGCAAACGTTTGCCACGGCCATTGCCATCGCTGCGCAGAGGCCACCGGCAAATCTGATAGGCTCGCCACTGCCTGGTGCGCTGTGGCGCGCCCTTTCTCACCTTACTGATGACCCGCCTTCTCCGTGAACGCTGACCTGATACAAACCGTTCTGATCTATGCACTGCCGGTGCTGTTCTCCATCACCGTGCACGAGGCAGCGCATGGCTATGCTGCGCGCCATTTCGGGGACAACACGGCAGCCATGCTGGGCCGCCTGACGCTGAACCCGCTCAAGCACATCGACCCCATCGGCACCATCCTGATGCCGCTGATGCTGTATTTCATGACCTCGGGCGCCTTTGTGTTTGGCTACGCCAAACCCGTGCCCGTGGCCTTTGGCAACCTGCGCAACCCCAAACGCGACATGATCTGGGTGGCGCTGGCCGGCCCTGCGACCAATTTTGTGCAGGCCCTGCTCTGGGCTGTGGTCTACGGCATTCTGGTCGCCTCTGGCGTCGATGAGCGCTTCTTCCTGAAGATGGCGCAGGCCGGTGTGCTGGTGAACCTAGTGATGTGGGCCTTCAACCTGTTTCCGCTGCCTCCGCTGGATGGCGGGCGTGTGCTGGTGGGGCTGCTGCCCTACAAGCAGGCGGTGGCCGTCTCCAAGATTGAACCTTATGGATTTTTCATCGTCATGGGTCTTGTCATTGCAGGGGTCGTCAGCACCTTCTGGATGCGCCCCCTGATGAGCCTGGGCTACGCCGTTGTCAGCGTGGTGCTGATGCCCTTCAGCTGACCGCCTGCACCGCCCGCCCTGCGCCGCAACGCATATTGATGGATCGTTATGACTAAGACACGTTATCTCACGGGTATCACCCCCTCTGGAACGCCCCACCTGGGCAATTACGCCGGCATGATGCGCCCGGCCATCGCCGCCAGCCGTGCCAGCGATGTCGAGAACTTCTATTTCCTCGCCGACTACCACGCGCTGATCAAGTGCCAGGATCCCGAGCGCGTCAACCGCTCGACCTTGGAAATCGCGGCGAGCTGGCTGGCCGCAGGCCTGAACCCCGAGCACGTGACCTTCTACCGCCAGTCGGATATCCCGGAGATTCCCGAGCTGACCTGGTTTCTGACCTGCGTGACCGGCAAGGGCGTGCTCAACCGCGCCCATGCCTACAAGGCCGCGCAGGACAAGAATGCCGAATCCGGCAAGGAAGGCGATGACGGCGTCACCGCAGGCCTTTTCATGTACCCGGTGCTGATGGGCGCAGACATTCTGGTGTTCAACGCGAACAAGGTGCCAGTGGGCCGTGACCAGATCCAGCACATCGAGATGGCCCGTGACATGGCCTCGAGCTTCAACCACCTGTACGGCGAGCATTTCGTGCTGCCCGAGGCAGCAGTGGACGACCATGTGGCGACCCTGGCCGGCCTCGATGGCCGCAAGATGAGCAAGAGCTACGACAACACGATTCCGCTGTTCTCCACGCAGGCCCAGCTCAAGAAGTTGATCGGCAGCATCGTGACCGACTCGCGCGCGCCCGGCGAGCCCAAGGAAGTGGAAGGCTCGGCTCTGTTTCAGATGTACCAGGCGTTTGCCACCCCCGAGGAAACAGCGGCCTTGCGCCAGGCCTATGCAGACGGCATTGCCTGGGGAGATGCGAAGGCCTTGCTGTTCGAATGCATTGACCGTGAGCTCGCTCCGTTGCGTGAGCGCTACAACTACCTGATGGCCCACCCCCAGGAAGTGGAGGCCATTTTGCGCCAAGGTGCAGAAAAAGCACGAACATATTCAGGCCCTTTACTACATAAGTTACGTGCCGCTGTTGGCCTGCGGCCACTGACCGTGGCCAGCCATGCCGATACGCCGAAGGCGGCAACCCGGCAGGCGGGCGCTGCATTCAAGCAGTACCGCGACAAGGACGGCAAGTTCTACTTCAAGCTGGTGCGGGCCGATGGCGCCGTGCTGCTGCAGAGCCTGGGATTCGATGCGCCCAGGGACGCGGGCGCGATGATTGCACAATTGCAGGCGCAGCCACAGAGCCTGCCCGAGGCCATGGACAACCTGCAATTGGGTGACAGCTGCTCCCTGTCGGATGTGCAGTTGGCGCTCAAAGAGATAGCCGAGAGTTAAGAGACTGCCTATACTGCATTTGCAACTAATTGTTGAAGCTGTCACCGCCGTGGCAACTTACCCGTTTAACGCAGTGTGGAGCGAGTGATTCAATTTGCTTTTATTATTGAGCCATCGAATAAAAGCAAGCTATTGAGCTTTGTGGGAGTGAGCTGTTATGAGAATTGTGGCACTGGATGATGATCTGGTGGTGTTGGATATGCTCTCCAAGACCATGGAGGCGGAGGGCCATGCCTGTACGACCCATTCCTCTGGCGCCTCGCTGATCAAGGACATGCGCCGCGAAACCTACGACCTGCTGATCCTGGACTGGCAATTGCCGGACACCACGGGACCGCAGGTCGTGCGCTGGATACGGGAGAACGTCAACCAGGAGTTGCCGGTGCTCTTCATCACCAGCCGCCATGGTGAGGCGGACATCGTCGAGGGACTGGAGGCTGGAGCGGACGATTTCATGATCAAACCGCTGCGGGTGGCCGAGCTGGTCGCGCGTGTGCGTGCGCTGCTGCGCCGCGCCTACCCTGCGGCCACCAAGGGTACGCTGGAGTTTGGCCGCTACAAGTTCCTGTCCGATTCGCGGGCCTTGGAAGTTGACGGCAAGCTGGTGGAGTTGAAGAACCGCGAGTACGATCTGGCGCTGTTTCTGTTTCAGAACATGGGGCGCCTGCTGTCGCGTGACCATTTGCGCGAAATCATCTGGGGCCAGAACTCCGATGTCATCTCGCGCTCGCTCGATACCCATGTATCGCGGCTGCGTACCTTGCTGGATCTGCGTCCGGAGAACGGGTTCATCATCACCGCAGTGTATGGAGTGGGCTATCGGTTTGAGGCCGTCAAACCGCTGTCCGAGACGCAGCCCGACTGAATGTCTGCAGGGAAATGCAGCGCGTCATACGGCCAACACGCCACACGTGTTGGCCGTATTTACGCTGATGCATCCCGACCACCTGCCCGGCCTGGCCGCCGGGCTTGAAGGAGAGCCATCTTGTTTCGTTTCCGTCTGCCGTTGTCTACTGCCATCTGGCTGGCCATTGGCGTGGCCGCCCCTGGTCTCGCGCTGGGGGCGTCGGCAGACCAGTTGCCCGATATCCGCCATACGGTCGTCAGCGGCGACACGCTTGAAGGCGTGGCCCAGCGCTATCTGAAGGACCCGCAGCAGTGGCGCGCCGTCGGCACGCTCAATGGCGTCAAGGATCCATTGCGGCTGCGGGTGGGCTCGGTCATCGTCATTCCTGCCCACATGGTGGGCTACCAGGAGGTGACGATCACCCATGTCAAGGGCGTTGCACGCATGCGCTCGCCGCAGTCCGGCAGCGACTGGCAGAGCGCAGCGTCGGGCACGATCCTGACCGAGGGCGATGAGCTGCAGGTGCCTGCGGGCAGCTATGTGAGCCTGCGCTTTGCCGATGGCAGCTCGGTGCGCATCAATGAGAACTCGCAGCTCAAGCTCAGCGAGCTGCGCAAGAACAGCCGCACCGACGAGCAGCAGTCGGTGCTCGATCTGAGCCAGGGCGGTCTGGAATCCCATGTGACGCCCGTGGTGGACCAGCGCCGCAAGCGCAAGTTCGAGATCAAGACGCCGATGGCCACCACCAGCGTGCGCGGCACGGTGTTCTCGGTCAGCGTGACGGATTCCGGCAAGGCCATCACCGCCGTCGACAAGGGCGTGGTGCAGGTGCAAGGTTACACGGCAAAGCGCCAGCCGGCGCAGCAGGCCCTGGTACCGGCGGGATCGGGTGTGGCAGTGCAGGCAAGCGGCCAGGTGGGCACGCCGGTGGCCCTGCTGGAGGCACCCAGCCTGGAGCGCAACCCCGCCGTTTTTGAAGACGCCAATTTTCTGACGCTGCAAGTGGGCGAGGTGCCGGGTGCTCGGCAGTATGCCGTGCTGCTGGCACTCGACGCGGATCTGTCCCGCGTGATCCTGCGCCAAAGCCATGCCAGCCCCAGCTTCCGATTCGAGGCCGTACCGGACGGCACCTACTACCTGAGTGCACGCGCCCTCGACGCGCAGGACATACCAGGCAAGCCGGCGGTGCAGACCATCAAGGTCAAGGCGACTCCCATCCCGCCGCTCTATTCCAGCCCTGCCCCGGATGGCTTGATCGGCTTGTCCGATGGCGAGCTGCTCTGCACCGAGGGCGGCTCGGGCATTGCGGGCTACCGCATCCAGGTCTCTGCCAGCCGGGATTTCTCGCAACCCTTGCAGGACTCCGGCGTGGTGGACAACTGCCAGGCCAGCGTGACCGGCCTGGGCGAGGGCCACTATTTCTGGCGTGCGGCCAGCGTGCGCCGGCTGGCGGACGGCAGCCTGGACCAAGGCCCGTTTGCGCAGCCACAGGCTTTCAAGACCGGCAGCAACCCGGCGGTACTGGGCGCCGATGCGCTGAATGCGGCAGAGCCCAGCGCCCCCAACCTGCTGCAGCTGTCCTGGCCGGCCGAGCCCAACCAGCGTTTCAACCTGCAGCTGGCCAAAGACGAATCCTTTGCCAGCCCGCTGGCCAGCACGCAGCTCGACCAGCCGCAGTGGACATCGGACCCCCTGGTCGCGGGCGACTACTATGTGCGCATCCAGGTGCTGGACCCTTCGGGCCTCAAGAGCCGCTACTCCGATCCGCGCAAGCTCACTGTCGAGCCCTCGGTCGTCACCGGCGCGGGTACCGTCCTCAGAACCGGTGAAGGCAAAGCTGTTCTCAGCCCGCGCTAAGGGTACGCCGACCTGGACAGCGCCCCTGACGGTGCGCTGTCCGCGTTCACTGAACCGCCCATGGCCGTACCCTCTTTCTCATTGAGCCGGACCCAGCTGCGCTGGCTGGAGTGGCTGACGCTGTCTGCGCTGCTGCTGGGCCTGGTGGCCTGGGCCAGCCTGCGCGAGCAGCCCCGTGTCATCAATACCTTTGTGCAGGACATCACCGGCTGGCTCAGCGCGCCTGTGCCCCGCGATGACATCGTCATCGTTGCGATTGACGATGCGAGCCTGCAAAGCGTGGGCCGCTGGCCGTGGCGCCGCTCCGTGCATGCGCAGCTGATAGATCGCATCGCCGCCCAGCACCCCAAGGCCCTGGGCGTGGACGTGCTGTTCAGCGAACCCGACCTGCAGCACCCTGAGGACGATGTCCTGCTGGCGCAGGCGATTGCGCAGGCAGGCCATGTCGTGCTGCCGGTGGACTGGCGCATGGCCAATGTGGACATCGGCGCCGAACTGCCGCTCGCCCGCCTGCGCGAGGCGGCGCGCCAGCTCGGGCATGTGAACGTCACCGTCGATGACGACGGAGTGATACGCCGCTACTCCGGCGCGCAAGGCGAGGACACCGGGCCCTGGCCCCATTTCAGCATTGCCATGCTGTGTGCCAGCGGCCAGAGCCATGCGCTGTGCCAGGGCACGCGCCCCCCCGAGCCCGGAGAGCAGTGGGTACAGCGCTCGCCCGAGATCTTCAACTTTGCCCGAGGAGACCGGCCCTACACCATGTACTCGGCCGAAGATGTGCTGACGGGACGCATACCCGCCGACAGCTTTCGCGGCAAGTATGTGCTGCTGGGCGCCACCGCCTCGGGCCTGGGCGATTACTTTGCCAGCCCCGCGCGGCCCGCATCGCGGCATATCGCGGGCGTGGAGCTGATCGCCCATGCGCTCGACTCCCAGCTGTCCAACCAGCATGTGCATGCCGTATCGCTGAGGAGCAATATGGCCGTCAACCTGGCCGCGATTGTGCTGGCGCTGCTGGCCATTGCACTGCTGGGGCCGATGGCCGGCCTGCTGGCGCAGATGACTGTGGCTGCGGGCCTGCTGGCGCTGTGCCTGGCACTGCGCAGCTGGGCCGGCTTGCAGCTGGCGCCCGGGGCGGCACTGGTGGGCTTGCTGGTCATCTACCCGATCTGGAGCTGGCGGCGCCTCAGCGCGGCCGCGCGTTTCCTGCAGCAGGAGATGCACAACCTGCGCGCTGCGCTGGACACCACCAGCGCCCCGCAGCGCAATGGCCTGCTGATGGACGACTTTCTGGAGCGGCGCATCAAGGCGGTGGAGACCGCCACCGACACCTTGCGCCAGATGCACGGCTTTGTGCGCGATACGCTGCGCCAGATCCCCTCGCCCACCTTTGTGGTCGATCCGTTGGGCATGGTCAGCCTGCACAATGCCGCCGCCGTGCGCTACCTGCAGAACCTGGGCGTGCCCAGCCAGGGGTTGATCGCGATCCAGTCGGCGCTGCAGGGCATGCGCACCAAGGACTCGGGCCAGGTGCTGTCGTTTGCCAGCGCCGAGCAGCTGCGCGCCCTGCCGCCCGAGTGCGAGGTGCTCGACCGCGAGGACCACCCCTGGCTGCTGCTGGCCGAGGCCTTTCGTGCACCGGCGCCTGCGGGCTGGCTGTTGATGCTGGTGGACCTGACCGAGCTGCACAAGGCGCAGCAGCAGCGCGACCAGGCGCTGCGTTTCATCTCGCATGATTTCCGCTCACCCCAGTCCTCGATCATCACCTTGCTGGAGATGTACAAGGAATTCCCCGGCCAGATGAGCGAGGCCGAGCTGCACCGCAAGATCAACCGCCTGGCGCACCAGTCGCTGGAGATGGCCGAGAGCTTTGTCCAGCTCGCCTCGGCCCAGTCGCAGGCCATGCAGCCGCAGCTGCTCAACCTCGATGTATTGCTGCAGGAAGCCGTTGACGACTGCTGGGCCAAGGCCTCGGAGAAGAAAATCCAGGCACGCTACCTGCCCGGAGCGCTGGAGGCCGCCGAGACCGACATCGTCTGCGTCGGAGACCGGTCCTTGCTGCAGCGCTGCTTTGTCAACCTGCTGGGCAACGCGATCAAGTACAGCCCCAGCGGCACGGTGGTGGAGGCCAGCATTGCCGATGATGGCGAGTACTGGCAGGTGGAAGTGCGCGACCAGGGCTTTGGCATGACGCAGGAGCAGCTGGACAAGCTCTTTCAGCCGTTCCAGCGCTTCCACCAGAACAGCCAGCCGCAGATCTCGGGCATCGGCCTGGGCCTGAGCTTTGTGCAGACGGTGGTGCTGCGCCACCAGGGTTTTGTCAGCGTCACCAGCGGGGTCAACGAGGGCTCCTGCTTCAGCCTGCACATTCCGAAGGCGCCGGCCACCTACCCAGGCGTGCAGCAGCCGCAGTCCTAGCCTCCTGGGGCCTGGGCTCAGTGCAGTTCTTTGCCCCGGAGTTCCGGGATCAGCCACACCGTCGCCAGCGCATCGAGCACATAGATGGCAGCCAGCAGGCCAATGGCCATCTGGAACGAATACTGGGCCGCAATGGCGCCGATCACCACCGGACCTGCGCCACCGACGGCGCGGCCAATGTTGAACAGCACATTCTGGGCGGTGGCCCGGGCCTCGGTCGGGTAGGCCTCGCTCATCAAGGCGCCAAAGCCGCCCATCATGCCGTTGACGAACATGCCCATCACGGCACCGGCCCAGAGCATGGTGATGGGGTCGTTGAGCTGCGAGTAGAACAGCACCATCAGCGCCGCTCCCGCCTGGAACAGCAGAAAGCTCGGCTTGCGGCCGATGCGGTCGGCCAGTTGGCCAAAGATCCAGATGCCGGCCATCATGCCCAGGATGGTGACGGCGGTCCACAACGCGGACTTGGTCAGGTTGAAGCCCAGCTTGTTGGCCAGGAAGGCGGGCATCCAGATCATGATGCCGTAGTAGCCAAAGTTCTGCACCGAGGTGAGCACGGCAATGCCGATGCTGATGCGGGTGGTGGCGCGGTCCTTGACCAGCAGCTTGAAGCACTGCAGCACGGACTGCTTTTTCTCCTGGCTGCGCACAAACACCTCGGGCTCATGCAGACGGTTGCGGATGAACCAGGCCACAAAGGCCGGGATCACGCCCACCAGGAACATGCCGCGCCAGCCGATATAGGGCAGCAGCAATGGCGTCAGCAAGGCGGCGCCCAATACCCCCACCTGCCAGCCCAGCGCCACATAGGACGAGACACGCGCCCGGTAACGCGCCGGCCAGGCCTCCGCTGCCAGCGCCATGCCAATGCCGAACTCGCCCCCCAGGCCGATACCGGCGATGGTGCGGTAGACCAGCAGGTCCCAGTAACCCTGCGCAAACGCACACAGCCCGGTAAACACGGCAAACAGCACGATGGTCCAGGTCAGCACGCGGATGCGGCCATAGCGGTCGCTGAGCATGCCGAACACGATGCCGCCCACAACAGCGCCGATCAAGGTCCAGGTGACCAGCGATCCGGCCTGCGCCGTCGTCAGCCCCAGATCCTCACGGATGGCGCTGAGCATGAAGCCCAGGATCAGCAGGTCAAAACCGTCCATGGCGTAGCCCACGGCCGAACCAGCCAAGGCCTTCCAGCCATAGCGGTTGACGGTATCGGAGGAGGAGGAGGCAGTGCCTGTAGCGGCAGACCCGGCAGCGGATGAAGACATGAAATGCGCTTTGTAGTAGGTTTTATGACCGCTGCGCGCACAAAAATGCCGCACGGATGGCGGCATGGTTGCTCAGCAGCGGGCGCTATTGTGCGCGATATCTATACGCTCTGCGTAGGGCCTGCGCAGTCCACATATTGACTAGTCGGTAAAAAATGGGGCGTTGGGCGCCCCACCGTCAGGCCAGGAACAGCTCCTGCAGATCGCTCAGAAAGTCGAATCCACGCTCTGTGGGGGTGACTTTCTGGAAATCCAGCTTGATCAGCCCCTTGGCCTCGGCCTCGTGCAAGGCCTTGGCGATGGAGCTGAGCGGCAGGCCGGTGCGGTCCAGGTAATCCTGCAGTGCAAAGCCCTCGCGCAGGCGCAGCGCATTGAGCATGAACTCGAACGGCAGATCGGCGCGCTTGACCTCGTCGTCCTGCGCCAGCGCATTCCCCTGCAGCGCCTGGGCCATGTAGCGGGCCGGATCACGCAGCCGCACCTGGCGCACCACGCGGTGGGCAAAGCTCAGCTTGCTGTGGGCGCCCGCCCCAATGCCCAGGTAATCACCAAACAGCCAGTAGTTGCTGTTGTGCACGCAGGCATGGCCCGGCTTGGCATAGGCCGACACCTCGTAGCGCTGCATGCCGGCCTGCGCGGTGCGCGCCGTGATCTGGTCCAGCATCGCATAGGCCACATCGTCCTCCGGAACGGCCGGCGGGTACTTGGCAAAAAAGGTGTTGGGCTCGATGGTCAGGTGGTAGATCGAGATGTGCGGCGGCGCAAAGCCCAGCGCCGTATCCAGGTCCCGCGCCAGGTCCTGGGCAGTCTGGCCCGGCAGCGCATACATGATGTCCAGGTTGAAGGTCTCGAAGCTGCTGGCGGCCTCTTCAACCGCAGCCATTGCCTGCGCGCCGTTGTGCACGCGGCCGATGGCTTCCAGAAAGCGGTCGTCAAAGCTCTGCACGCCAATCGACAGACGGGTGATGCCCGCACCGCGAAAGGCCCGGAAGCGGTCCTTCTCGAAGGTGCCGGGGTTGGCCTCCATCGTGATCTCGCAACCGGCCTCCACACGCAGACGCGCACGGATGGCCGAGATCAGCCGGTCAATCGATTCCGGCGAAAACAGGCTGGGTGTGCCGCCCCCCAGAAAAATGCTGTGGATGCTGCGCCCCCAGACGAGCGGCAAGGCCTGCTCCAGGTCGGCAATCAGCGCATCGATGTAGCGCTCTTCGGGCACCGCATGGCGGCCGTCCCGCGCCTCATGCGAATTGAAATCGCAGTACGGGCATTTCTTGATGCACCAGGGCAGATGCACATACAGCGACAGCGGCGGCAGGCTGGGCAGCTGCAAGGTGCCCGGGCGCATGTAGTGCTGGATATCGCGCTGCACCACCTGCTCTGGCGCTTGCGCCGGTTGCAGCGGAATATGCACCGCCATCTCAGTCCTTGGGCGCCGCCGCCACCAGCGGCGTGCCGGCCAACCAGCTGTCGCGCAGCAGTGCCATCATCTGGCGCGACGAGCGGCCACGGTGGCTGTGCGCATGCTTGACCTCGGTGGCCATTTGCCCAAAGGTCATGCCCAGCTCGGGGATCAGCAGCACCGGGTCGAAGCCGAAGCCGCCCTCGCCCAGCGGCGCGGTGGTGATTTCGGCAGCCACCCGGCCCACCGCGACCAGCGGCTCCGGATCCTTGGGGTGGCGCACCGCCACCAAGGTGCTGACCATGGCCGCACGGCGGTCGGTCACGCCCTGCATCTGTTCCAGCAGCGCGCGCACATTGTTGGCATCGCTTTTCTCGTAACCGAACTGGGTGCAGTAGTAGGCGGTATCCACCCCCGGCAGACCGCCGAAGGCCGCCACGCACAGACCGGCATCATCGGCAATGGCGGGCAGGCCGGTGTGCTCGGACGCAAAGCGGGCCTTGGTCAACGCATTTTCCAGAAAGGTGCCATAAGGCTCGGGCGCTTCGCCCTGCATCAAATCGCCCTGGGGGACCAGGGTGACGCCCAGCGGCTCGAACATGGCCTGCAGTTCGGCGAGTTTGCCCGGGTTGTTGGAAGCGAGAACGATTTTCATGGATCGACACCAGCGGCCGCGGCAGGTTCACCTGCGCAGCCCGCTGCTTTTTGGAGAAAAGTAAAAACAGGCATGGCGGCCTTGCGCCGCCATGCAGGACAGGCTGAATTATCAGCGGAGCGACAAAACGCAGTGCATGCCGGGCTTATGCGGCGGGCGCATCCGGCCGAGGCTCGGCCTTGCCACCGGCATCGGGCTCGAGCGGTGGCGGCAAGGTGTCACTCACCGGCTCGTCCGATTCGAAACGCTCGGCACCGGGCATTTCCCACTCCATCGCTACCGCCGTGACGTTGTCGCTGGTGGCACCGGCCTTGCGCAGGGCCGCATCGATCAGGTCTGGGATGGCGCGGGAGACCGACTTGTTGGCCAGCTCGCGCGCAATCACCGTCTCGGAGACGCTGCTCCACAGCCCGTCAGAGCACAGCATGATGCGGTCGCTGCGGTGCATCTCGGTGGGACCGGCCACATCAAAGAACGGGCGCGAAGGGCTGCCCAGGCAGGTGAACAGCACATTGCGGTTGAAGCGGTCGGGGTTGATGCTGGTCACCCCGGAACCACGCAACTCCATGTAGGAATGGTCACGGGTGCGCGCCAGCACCTTGCCGCTGCGCACCAGGTACAGGCGCGAGTCGCCACAATGCACCCACCAGATATTGCCATCCTGCACCACCGAGGCCACCAAGGTGGTGCGGGGCGGGTCTTCCATCTGGTTGGCGATCGCGTATTTCAGAATATTGTGGTGCGCCGACAGCAGCGCATTCTCGAGGAATTCGGCCGGGTCCTCCAGCTTGGGGCGCGCCAGTCGCTGAAAATCGAGCGACACGGTCTGCAACGCCAGTTGCGCGGCCACTTCCCCTTCCGGATGCCCTCCCATGCCATCGGCCACGACAAACAGACAGGCTTCCTTGGTATAGCTATACCCCATCCTGTCTTCGTTTTTTTCCCGCCCGCCCTTGCGGCTGAGCTGGAAGACCGAGAACTTCATTTGGTTTGGCCTCCGCCCACGCGCTTTTTGGTATCGCTGACCAGCGAATCAATCGACATACGAACCTTCTCGGAGACAGTCAGTTTGGTATAGCGGCGCTCATCTTCGCGCGCCAGCTCTTTTTGCAACAGGAACACCGACTGAGGCCGGGCCTGGGGATCCAGTGCCATGCACCACTCCACCAGTTCGATCAGGTTGTCCGAGTAAACGCCGCGCACCTTGGACATGGCCAGGCTCAGGCGGTCCTTTTCCTGGCGCTTGGGTGCGTCGTTGGGCGGAATGCCCTGCATGCAGGCATAGATGCAGGCGCCAATCGCATAGATATCGGTCCAGGGGCCCAGCGCCATGTCGCGGCGGTACATCTCGGGGGCGGCAAAGCCGGGGGTGTACATCGGACGGACAAAGTTGCCTTCCTTGCTCAGCACTTCGCGGGCCGCGCCAAAATCGATCATCACCGCCTTGTTGTCGTCGGTGATGAAGATGTTGGCCGGTTTGATATCGAGGTGCAGCATCTTGTGCTGGTGCACGATGCGCAGACCGCGCAGCACCTCGTCGAACAGCGAGCGGATCGTGGACTCGCGGAAGACCTTGGCTTCCTTCAGATCGCGGGCGGTCACGACGAAATCCTGCAAGGTGGCCCCTTGCAGGTAGTTCATCACCATGTAGACGGTGTCGTTCTCGCGGAAGAAGTTGTAGACACTGACGACCGAAGAGTGCGAGATCTGGGCGAGCGCGCGGCCCTCTTCAAAGAAACTCTTGAGGCCCAATCGGTACAGAGACAGCTTGTCGGGCTCGATGCTCGGGGACAGCGAACCCGGCGCACGGGTGGCCAGGCTGGACGGCAAATACTCCTTGATGGCGACCTGCTGGCCATCGGGCGCCAGCGCCAGATAGACCACCCCGAACCCCCCTGCCGATATGCGCCGCACGATACGGTAGCCACCGATGACGGTATTGGCTGGCAGCGGCGCTGGCTTTACTTTTGACATAGTTTGATGAACAACGCAGGTATATGAGAAGCCTGATAATGAGCGCGATTGCAAGCAACCTCATACAGTCCTATGCCAGTTTACAGCATGACAGGCTATGCCTCTGTCCAGCAAAGCATCCCACCTGACGGTGACAACAATGCTCCCTCCCTCTGGCGCGTCGGACTGGAAATTCGCTCGGTTAACAGCCGTTTTCTCGATTTATCTTTTAAGCTTCCGGAAGACCTCAGAAGCTGCGAACCTCAGTTACGCTCTCTGGTAGATAATAGTCTGAAGCGTGGCAAGGTGGAAGTGCGGGTACTGATCAACAGTGAACACGCGTCCAGCGTGCCGGTCGCATCGCCCCGCCTGCTGCAGCAGCTGGGCAGCTTCCAGGACACCGTCAAGGCCTGGATGCCGGCAGCCCAGCCCTTCTCTGTCGCAGAAGTGCTACGCCTGAGCGGCAGCGGCAGCATCGAGTTGCCCGAGAACTGGGCTGAGAACGTGGCCGCGCTGTGCCAGCAAGCTCTCAAGACCCTGCTCGACGCCCGCCAGCGCGAAGGCAAGCGGCTCGCCGACATGCTCCAAGACCGCATCAAGCAGCTGCGCCAGCTGGCCGACCAGGCCGAGCCGCTGATTCCCGAACTGGTCAAGCAGCAAAAGCAGCGCTTTTTGGAGCGCTGGCAAGAGGCGATGGCGCTGAGCGCCGGCAGCGTCTCACCAGAAGCAGCCCAGGATCGTGCGCTGACCGAGGCCACGTCTTTTGCGATCCGCATCGATGTGGCAGAAGAAGTGACACGCCTGCGCTCGCACCTGGAAGAGATCAGCCGTCTGCTGACCAAGGGTGGTGATATCGGCAAGCGCCTCGACTTCCTGATCCAGGAGCTGCACCGCGAGGCCAACACCTTGGGCTCCAAATCTGCAGCGCTGGACCTGACCCGCATCAGCGTCGACATGAAGGTGCTGATCGAGCAGATGCGCGAACAAGTGCAAAACATCGAATAAGAAGCCAGAACTCCCATGGAATACCCCGGAAACCTCTTTGTCGTCTCTGCCCCCAGCGGTGCAGGCAAGTCGTCCCTCGTCAAGGCCCTGCTGGAGCTCGACTCCCAGGTCTTTCGCTCCATCTCCCACACCACGCGCTCGCCGCGCGGCCAGGAAAAGCACGGCCGCGAGTACTACTTCGCCTCACGCGACGATTTCGAGCGGATGATTGCCTCCAACGCGTTTGTCGAGTGGGCCAATGTGCATGGCAACCTGTACGGCACCTCCAAGAAGGCGATCGAAGAGCGCCTGGCCAAGGGCACCGATATCGTGCTGGAGATCGACTACCAGGGCGCTTTGCAGATCAAGCAAAGCTTTCCCCATGCCGTGCTGATCTTCATCCTGCCGCCCAGCTGGGAAGAGCTGCGCTCGCGGCTCGAGAACCGCGGCGAGGATGCCTCCGACGTCATCGAAAAGCGCCTCACGAACGCCAAAGAGGAGATGGCCCAGGTCCACAAATTCGACTTCGTTATAATTAATGAATTGTTCGAACGCGCGCTGTTCGATTTGAAGGCCGTTGTACATTCACAACGCTTGCGCTATTCGGCCCAAAAGCGCGTTCGCAGCGAAATTTTCTCGTCACTCGACATCCCTGTTACCCTGGAGAACTCCTGATGGCCCGCATCACCGTAGAAGACTGCCTCGATAAAGTCCCCAACCGCTTCCAACTGGTTCTGGCCGCTACCTACCGTGCGCGCATGCTGAGCCAGGGCCACACCCCCAAGATTGAAAGCCGCAACAAGCCAGCCGTCACCGCGCTGCGCGAAATTGCCGCCGGCAAGGTGGGCCTGGAAATGCTGAAGAAGGTTCCGGGCTAAGCCCCTGCACCTTGCGCCAAATGGCACCGAATGTCGGTGCCATTTTTCTTGGTATTCACACAAATTTGTCATCGCACGCTACAGTTAAGGCGTGAAGTCCGTGACCATCCCCTCCGCACCTGCCCAAGTCTCTGGCGTCATCGCTACCGCCGCAGCCAAGCCTGCCATGTCGTATCCGGTCGTGGTGAGTGCCTACGCCGAATTTTTGGAGAAGCTCGACTACCTCGGTGAGGCCGACCTGGCCCTGGTCGAGGAAGCATTCGAGTTTGCCGCCCAGGCCCATACCGGCCAGTTCCGCAGCAGCGGTGATCCCTACATCACCCACCCGATTGCGGTGGCGGAAATCTGCGCGAGCTGGAAGCTCGACGCCCAGGCGCTGATGGCGGCGCTGATGCATGACGCGATGGAAGACTGCGGCGTCACCCGCGATGACATTGCCCGCCAGTTTGGCGATACGGTGGCCGAGCTGGTCGATGGACTGACCAAGCTGGACAAGCTCCAGTTCAACTCGCGCGAAGAGAACCAGGCCGAATCGTTCCGCAAGATGCTGCTGGCGATGGCGCGCGATGTGCGCGTCATTCTCGTCAAGCTCGCCGACCGCACGCACAACATGCGCACGATGTCCGACATGCCGCGCAGCAAGTGGGGCCGCATCTCGACCGAGACCATGGAAATCCATGTGCCGATCGCCAACCGCCTGGGCATCAACCGGGTCTACCGCGAGCTGCAGGACCTGGCCTTCAAGCACCTCTACCCCTGGCGCCATGACACCCTGGTCAAGGCGCAGGGCCGCTCGCGCAACCGGCGCAAGGATGTGGTCCAGAAGATCCATGCCGAGGTCGATTCGGCCTTTGCCAAGTCCGGCATCAAGATCCGCCTGGGCAACCAGGAAAAAACGCTTTACGCCATCTACAAGAAGATGGATGGCAAGCGCCTGTCGTTCGCACAGGTGACCGACTCCTACGCGGTGCGCGTCATCGTGCCCAATCTCATCGACTGCTATACCGCGCTGGGCGTGCTGCACCAGGTCTTCCGCCCGGTGCCTTCCAAATTCCGCGACTACATCGCCAACCCCAAATCGAACGGCTACCAGTCGCTGCACACTACCCTGGTCGGCCCCTCGGGCGTGAGCATGGATTTCCAGATCCGCACCGAGGACATGAACCTGGTCGACGAATACGGCGTGCTCACCCACTGGATGATCCAGGCGCGGGCCATGCCCAATGGCGAGCAGCCGGGCAACAAATGGGTGCAATCGCTGCTCGACATCCAGGACGAGACCCGCGACGCCCATGAGTTCTGGGACAACGTGCGGGTGGACCTGTTCCCCGACTCGGTCTATGTGTTCACGCCGAAGAACCAGATGCTCACCCTGCCCCGGGGCGCGACCGTGCTGGACTTTGCCTATGCCATCCACAGCAATGTCGGCGAGCGCACCCAGGGCGCACGCATCAACAACGAACAGGTGCCGCTGAGCACGGTGCTCAAGAGCGGCGATGTGGTGGAGGTATCGACCTCGCCCGATGCAGCGCCCCACCCTTCGTGGCTGTCCATCGTGCGCACCGGCCGGGCCAAATCCAAGATCCGCTATTACCTCAAGACCCAGGGCCAGAATGAAACCGCTGCGCTGGGCGAGCGCCTGCTGCTGCAAGCGCTGCGCGCCGAAGGCATCCCCCAGCTTCCCGAGGACAAGGCCGTCTGGGAACGTCTGCTGACGCGCCTGGAGGCACGCAACAAGGTCGAGCTGTTCAACGACATCGGTCAAGGCAAGCGCATTGCAGTGTTTGCCGCCAAGCAGGTGGTGGACCTGCTGGCCGAGCAAGGCCAGCGCCCCGATGCGGTGCTGCTGAGCCAGGAGCGTTTCAAAACCGGCACCAGCACGACCACCACTGCCCTGGTGCTCGACGGCTCGCCCAATGCTGCGGTCAAGTACGCCAAATGCTGCCGCCCGGTGCCGGGAGACCCGATTGCCGCCCACCTCGACCGCAATGCCGGCCTCGTGGTGCACAACGCGCAATGCGCCGTCTGCAAGCGCCTGCTGGCCAAGGATGTCGAGCATTTTGTCGATGTGGAGTGGGCCGATGAACCGGCCAGCGAGTTCGATACCGGCGTCGTGGTCACGATCAACAATGGCAAGGGGGTGCTGGGCAAGATTGCGGCAGAGATCGCGGCAATGGGCTCGGACATCACCCACATCACGATGGACGACGAAGTGGCGATGGACACGATGGCGCTGCGCTTTGTGCTGACCGTCAGGGACCGCGCGCAGGTGGAGCTGCTGCTGCGCCAGCTGGTCAAGCTGCCGTATGTGCTGCGGGCACACCGGGTGCTGCCGGCCGCCTGATGGAGGCCCGACAACGTTCAGGACACTCTCGCCACAACAGCGCGCCTTGATGGCGCGCTGTAGTTTTGGGGCTCCGCTCTTTCAGGAAGTCCCCGGCTCCGGGTACTGCACATCCAGCACTTCTAGCACCCGCACACCGCCTGGCGTGGGCAACTGCACCTCGTCGCCAATGCGGGCCTTGAGCAGCGCGCGCGCAATGGGCGCCACCCAGCTGACCTGGCCCCGGCTGGCGTCGGCCTCGTCAATGCCCATGATGGTGATCGCCTCCTCGCTGCCTTGCTCGTCACAGTAGTGCACCGTCGCTCCGAAGTACACCTGGTCGCTGCCATGGTGCACGCCCGGGTCCACCACCTCGGCCGCTTCCATGCGCTTGGTCAGAAAGCGGATGCGCCGGTCAATCTCGCGCAGACGCTTCTTGCCATACAGGTAGTCGCCATTTTCCGAGCGGTCGCCATTGCTGGCGGCCCAGTGCACCACCTCCACCACCTTGGGCCGTTCGTCATCGATCAGCTGCAGCAGCTCCTGCTCCAGCGCGCGGTAGCCCCCGGGCGTGATGTAGTTCTTGCCGCCAGCGATTGTCGGCAGTTGCGGCAGATCGTCATCGTCGTCGTTGTCCGTCTCTTTGGTAAAGGCCTTGTTCATGCCGCTATTTAAACAAAGATTGAGGAGGCTCCCTGCCAGAAAGAAAAAAGCCTGCCACCGCCATGGCAGGCTTGCCTTCAGCGGAAAGACTTCCGTGCTTACACGGCCTGGCCCACAGAGGCCTGCGCGGCGCCACCCAGCTCTGGCGGGTGGGTGACGATGCTGCGCAGCGCGGGCCGGGGCTGGGCCAACGCAGCCAGGTCGGGGCAAGGGCGGGCAAAGCCGGTGTTGTGCAGGCCCAGCTTCTCGACCGCAGCGGCCATCGCCAGCAGGCGGCCGTCCTGGTGCAGCGGGCCGATCATCTGCAGCCCAAAAGGCATGCCCGCCTCGTCACGGCCGCAGGGCAACGACAGCGCCGGGTTGGTCGCCAAGGTCACCACATAGGTCAGGCTCAGCCATTCGTAGTAGTTGCGCTGGGTCTGGCCATCCACCTCCTGCGCATAGAGCTGCGTCCAGGGGAAGGGCGACAGTGGCGTCACCGGCGCCAGCACCAGGTCGTATTGCTCAAACGTGCGCTGGAACAAACGCTGGATGCGGGTCTGCGCCAGGTGCGCCCAGGCCCGGTCGCCCAGGCTGATGCTGGCGGCCATCTCCACATTGGCCAGCACATTGGGGCCCAGGGTTTCGGGGGCCGTTCGGTAGGTATCGGCAAACGCGGCGACAAAGCTCTCGGCGCGGATGATGTCAAAGCAGCGGTGCGCCTCTTCCAGGTTCCAGGGCAAGGCGTCCATGCAGGCCACCTCGCCGGCCAAGGCCTGCACCCGCTGGCGAAAGGCGCGGCGCACGACGTGGTCCACCGCGCAGGTGCCAAAGTCCTCGGTGTAGGCCACGCGCAGGCCGCGCAGGTCCATCTCGGGCACAGGCCAGACGGGTGCATGGCGCACGCCCATGCTCAGCGGATCCATCGGGTGCGGGCCCATGCTGGCCTGCATCATCAGCGCGGTATCGGCCACATCACGGCCCATGGGGCCGAGCACCGAGATCGCCGACCAGCCCAGCGGGCGGTCATCATTGGCAATCAGGCCCGGCGAGGGGCGCAGGCCGACCACGCCGCACAGCGCCGCCGGAATGCGCAGCGAGCCGCCGGTGTCCGAGCCGGTGCAGAGCGGAAACATGCCGGTCGCCAGCGCTGCGGCCGAGCCGCCCGATGAGCCACCGGCATTCAGATCGGGGTTGAAGGGGTTGCCGGTCGCACCCCAGACCGGGTTGCGGCTGTTGGCACCGGCGCCCATGTCCGGCGTATTGGTCTTGGCCGTCACGATCGCGCCCTGGGCACGCAGCCGGGCCACGAAGGCATTGTCTTTGACGGGCACATGGCCGCGCAGCCGCACATTGCCGCTGGTCGTTAGCAGCCCTTCGGTGGCCTGCAAGTCCTTCACGCCCAACGGCAGGCCATGGAGCAGCGGCAGCTGGCTGCGCCGCCCCACCTGCGCTTCCGCCAGCTCGGCAGCGCTACGGGCCCGCTCGAAATCGGTCGCGCAGAGCGCATTCACCGCCGGGTTGATGGCCTGCATGCGGGCGATGCAATCATCGAGCAGTTCGACCGGCGAGATCTGCCGGCTCTGGATCAGGCTGCGCAGCTCAACGGCGCTGTGTTCTACCAGACTCATTGCGTTGCCAATCCCAGTTTGTCGATCAAAGGCTTCCAGACGGCGATGTCACGCTCGGCAAAGCCCAGCACATCGGCAGGCTGGCTGCGCATCAGGGTCACGCCCATCTTGTCCATACTGTTGGCATAGACCGGGTCGCTGTAGCACTGGTTGGTGGCGTCGTTCAAGGTCTTGATCACCTCTGGCGGCGTGCCCTTCTTGGCCACCACCGCAATCCAGGACGGCCGCGCCAGCACGGCCGGTCCACCGGCCTCGGCAATCGTCGGCACCTCGGGCAATACGGCCGAGCGCTGGCTGGCAAACACCGCCAGCGGTACCAGCTTGCCGGCCTTGACCTGGGGCGCTGCCGTGTTCAGCACCAGGGTCATCGCCTGGATCTGCTGGCCCATCAGCGCCGTCAGGCCTGCGCTCTCGCCGACAAAGGGCACATGGGTGGCGGGCCAGTGCATCGCATCGGTCAATGCGGTGGTCAGCAGATGCGCGGGGCTGCCCTTGCCGGGCGAGCCAAAGTTGAGCCCGCCGGCCTGGGACCGGGCGACCTTTGCCAGATCAGCCAGCTTGCTGATGCCCGCCCCCGCCGGCACCACCAGCACCAGCGGCGACGAGCCAATCATCGCCACACCGGCAAAGTCCTTCAGCGGGTCATAGGGCATCTGCGTGTGCACATAAGGGGTGATCGTCATCTGCGACATGCCGATCGTCATTGCAAACGAGCCATCGGCCGCCTGGCCCTTGAGGTAGTTGATGGCCCGGATGCCGTTGGCACCGGGCTTGTTCTGTACCACCACCGGACGCCCCATCAGCCGCCCAGCGCATTCGCCCCAGGCGCGCGTCATGGCGTCCGAGCCGCTGCCTGGCGGCTGCTGCGCAATCACCTGCAGGGGGCTTTGTGCGGCAGCACCGAGTGCCCAGGCTGACAGGCCGCAGGCAAGAAGGGACGCTCTGATCAAGGGGACACCTCGCTGGAAAATGATTGAAGTAGCAGGGACAGCTGCTGCAGTTGCTGGTCAATCGCAGCCGGGCTGGAAAACGGCGCGACGACACCCAGGCCGCGCAGGCAGGACAGCACCAGCTGGCAGCGCGCTGCGCCATCGGGCGCCGCTGCCCATTCAGGAAAGCTACCGCACAGGCGCTGCTGCAGCTGCTCATTGATGAGGGCGCGCTCGGCGCGGATATGGGCGACGATGTCCTTGTCAGCACGCACGGCCAGATAAGCCTCCCAGGCCACCGCAAAGCGCGGCTGGCCATAGAGCCGGTGCCAGGACTCGTGCACAAAATGGTCGGCACGCCGCCGCATGGACCAGCGCGGCGATGGCCAGAAGCTGTCGTCGGTATCGATCTTCTGCACCAGCCGCCGGATGATCTGCAGCATCAGCTCGGCCTTCGACGAGAAGTGGTGCTGCACCGCCCCGGTGGTCATTCCCGCCATGCGGGCCACCTCATGCATCGACAGGCTGGCAATGCCTTTGGCCTGCATCACATCGAGTGCAGCATCCATCAGGCGCTCACGCGTCTGTTCGCTTTTGATTTGGTGCAGGTTCGGCACAACAGGTCTCCTGAAATACATTATGTGTGTAATGTAATTTCGGAGAAATCCGGGTTTGGCCTAGGAGTGCAGCTTCCCACCGTGCATCGGGCGCTTGCAAGCTCGCGCGGGTGTCACCGCTTCACTGCGCCTGCCGCACAAGCGATGCGGGCAGCATCGCTGCACAGCGCTCAGAAAAGATCGGTGAGCAAGGCCAGTTCCGCCAGAAACGCCTGCATCTGCGGGCTCGCCTCTTCGCCTGGCGCCAGCAATCCATGCTTGTGCGCCAGTTGCCGGAACACCGAGGCGGCAGCCAACTGCGGCAGTGCTGCACCACCGTCCCCTCCGGCATCGCTCAGGTTGTCATGTGCCAGTTCAATCATGCAAACTCCTCTCTTCTTATCGGATGCCAGCGCGCACGGCGCAGGCCATGGCTGGTCTTTAAACTGTATAAATATACAGTATCAGAGAAAGATTGCGCACCACATTGGCAGCCATCCAGCGCTGCATGGGCGGGCACCGCCCCTCAGCGCCTGCAGAGCGCGCGAAGAATTTTCAAGGGGCGGGAATAAAGCGGCACTGCCATTCGTCCATAGCAGTGTTCTTCCACCCCCACTTGAAAGATCTTTGCGATGAAAAACCTCCAAGTCTCCCTGATCGCCCTGTCTTTGGCTGCACTGCTGGCGCCTATCGCACAGGCCGAGCCGGTGGCCAGGATGGCCAATGGCATGCTGGTCAATGCCAGCGGCATGACGCTCTACACCTTCGACAAGGACGTTGCCGGCAGCAACAAGAGCATGTGCAACGGCCCCTGCATCGCGCTGTGGCCCGCAGTGGCGGCAGCGGCCGGTGCCAAGCCGGAAGGCGACTACAGCATCATCACCCGCGATGACGGCAGCCTGCAGTGGGCGTACAAGGGCAAGCCGCTCTATACCTATACTGCGGACAAGAAGGCAGGCGACGCCACCGGCGACAACTTCAAGGACGTCTGGCACGTCATCAAGTAAGCGCCCGCTGCTGCCGGCCACCCAACCACCCACGCCCCCAAAGCTACAGCACCCATGCGCGCACAGGACGAAGCGGAGATCGTCGCCTGCATCCCCAGCCTGCGGCGCTATGCGCGCGGCCTGGTCTCCGACCCCGACCGGGCCGACGACCTGGTGCAGGACACATTGGAGCGCGCCTGGTCGCGCTTTTCCATGTGGCAAAAGCGCAATGAGGTGCGCGCCTGGATGTTCGGCATCATGCACAACCATTTCATCGACCACCTGCGCGCCCAGCGCAGCCGGCCCGAGGACAGCGCGGGCGACGACCTGCCCGAGCTGCCCCAGCGGCCCCAGCAGGCCGATGCGCTGGAAGTGCGTGACCTGGATCGCCTGCTGCAGCGCCTGCCGCCCGAGCAGCGCGAAGTGCTGCTGCTCATCAGTGTCGAGGAGATGAGCTACCAGGAAGTGGCACAGATCACCGGCGTGCCGCTGGGCACGGTGATGTCGCGGCTCTCGCGGGCACGCGCCCGGCTGCGCGACGAGATGGCCAGCCAGGGCCAGAGCAAGGAGCAGGACAAAGTCAGCCATGCAGCGCAAAGAATCCAACGGGTGAAGTGACCATGGACAAGCCCTCTCTCCAAACCCTGGACGCCAGTCCCCTACCGCCGGTGACCGAAGCCGATCTGCATGCCTATGTGGACCGGCAATTGCCCAGCGCACGCCGCCTCCAGGTCGAGCACTACCTGCACGAGCACCCGGAAGAACGCGCCCGTGTGGAGGATTGGCAGCAGCAGAATGCGCGGCTGCGCGACATGCTGGCACCCGTGATGGACGAGCCCTTGCCGATGGGCCTGCCCTTGCGCGCTGCGCACAGCGCAATGCCCTGGCGCAGCCTGGCCGCCGGCTTGCTGGTGGCGGTCATCAGTGCCGGCACTGCCTGGTCGGTCCGGGGCGCCGTCGATGCCAAGGCCATCCAACTCGCCAACGCTGGCCGGCCCGCATCCCCCACCCCGGAATCCGCCCAGCTGCTGCCGGCCAGCGGCACGGCCTTGAGCGGCTTTGCCCAGCGCGCCGCGATTGCCCATGGCGTCTACAGCCCGGATGTGCGGCGGCCGGTGGAAATCGGGGCCGAGCAAGAGCAGGCGCTGGTGACCTGGCTGACCAAGCGCACCGGCGCGAACGTACACCCTCCTGCGCTCCAGGCGCTGGGCTACCACTTGATGGGTGGCCGTCTGCTGCCCGGCGGCAGCGGTCCGGTCGCGCAGTTCATGTACGAGAGTGCGTCAGGTCTGCGCCTGACGCTGTATGTGACGCGCGAAGTGGCGCTGCAGAACGACGCACAGTTCAGGTTTGGCCAGGAGGGGCCGGTCAATGTCTTTTACTGGGTGGAGAACCACCTGGGTTACGCCATTGCGGCAGAGGCAGACCGGACCGAGCTGATGCGCGTGTCACAAGCGGTCTACCAGCATTTGCAGCAGGATTGACCCAGGCGCCGCAGAACCTCCAGCGCGGTCAGGGCCGCGCCCGGACTGCGCCAGGTGCGCCGGGCCGCGTCACGCTGCTGTGCCACGCGGCGCAGCAACCGTTGTAATAAAGCCGTTGCCCGCGTGGGCGGCGCATGCAAGAGGTCTGTGGGACTGGGAGTGAGCCGCATGCGCCCGGCATGAAACCGAATCAACCACCCAACGGCTTGGGGTGCTGCATCGCCGCCAGCCGGCGGTACTTCTCGAAAGTCTTGCTGATGTCGGTGGAGACCGAAGGCACATAGCGCTTCGCTTTCTCGCCGCGATGGGCCACCAGCGGCCGCGTCGGCATGGTCAGCATCGGAAATGAGGGCTGGTTTTGCATACCCAACTCCTTTCACAAAGGACTTATTCATCGATTCAGTCAATGATTTAAGAATGTAAGCCTTGGTTGCGCAAAGTCAAGAAGTCCCCCGCTATCGAGGCAAGCCCGGTTGTAATTAATTGCAAACCAGCCGCCCTGCTCTGCGTACCGCCCATCTCAAACCGCGTCGCTGCCGCCATGCGGCTGCAGCCGCCCAACCCCGGCAAGGAGCGTGCCCGGCGGCACGCTGTCCCGTTCTTCGCCCCCAAAAATCGGCTGGTTGCGACGCGTTGCGCACGTCTGGGTCCGCATGCCATCCCTGCATAGGCCGCGTGGGCACAAGCAGCGCCTGCGGCGCTTTTTTGCCCGTATGCCGATGAGAAATTGCTGAAAATCTATTTGAATAAATTCATAGAGAATTTTTGAATCCAGATACCTTTCCACCCCGTTCCTAGGGGTAAGTCTTGGGGGGAGAGGAGGTGCGCCATGCAGCCGGTTATTCAGCTTCGGTCGTCGAGGACCACAGCGTCCAGCCTGCTCCAGCTCGGCAAGGGCCGCACCCAGATCGGGCGGAGTGCCGGTTGCGGGCTGCGGCTGCAGCACCAGGGGGTCAGCCGCGACCATGGTGCCTTCACCTACTGCACCGGATTGTTGATGGTCGAGGACCATGACAGCACCAACGGCATCTTTGTCAACGGCGTGCGGGTCAAGCGCCAGGTGCTCCGTCGGGCCCATCGAGATCTATATCCAGAAAGGCTCGGCAGCGCCATCCACGGCCACCGCATGACGGCGCCAACAACCCACTAAACCAGCTTGTGAACGGATACCCGCCACCGCATCCTTTGGTATATCGGATCCCCCTATTCAGCGGCAGTCTTAGGCATGTTGGGCCCGCCCGCTTCGGCATGCTATCGGCGCCCGACTAGCCGCCCCCCCCTCCATGCTCGACTTTCCCAGAGTTGCCAGAGCCGCCGGTCCAGCGCGCAGTGATGGCGCGGTGCACGGCGTTCAGCGGGTGGCGCCCGAGAGCGCCAGCAGCACCCCAAATACCACCAGCAAGCCGCCAAACGCGCGGTCGATCCAGTGGCGCGCCGCCAGCAGGCGGCTGCGCACCGCACCGGCAGAAAAGCACAGGGCCACCAGGCTGAACCAGGCGACATGTGCGGCCGAGATAAACGCGCCATAGCCCAGTTGCAGCGACAGCGGCGTGCCGGGCCGCACCACCTGCAAAAACAGGCTCACGATGAAGACCGTGGTCTTGGGGTTCAACGCATTGGTCAGAAAACCGGTACGCAAAGCCGCCCCATCGGACAACGGCGCACTTGCAGCCTCAGGCACCCCGTGCGAAGGCTGGGTGCGCAGCATCTTGACACCGAGATAGACCAGATAGGCGGCCCCGGCAAGCTTGATCGCATGGAACAACCACAACGACTGCTGGATCAGCAGCCCCAGGCCCAGCAAGGTGTAGCCCACATGGACCAGCACGCCCAGCCCGATGCCCACTGCTGTCAGCACGCCTGCGCGGCGCGACAGCAGCAGGCTGTTGCGTGACACCATGGCAAAATCCGGCCCCGGGCTGATCACCGCGAGCAAGGTGATGGTGATAACAGCTAACAGTTCGGTCATCGCGTATCCTGTACAAAATCAAAAAACAGGCCGCATGGTGCCTGCAATGGTGCGCAATGAAAAACGATGATTTCTGACAAGTTTGGTGAGTCTGGCTCACATAGCCAGCAACGCCGCCTGCCGTCGCTGCTGGCGCTGCGCTGCTTTGAAGCGGCCGCCCGGCTGGAGAACTTCAGCCGCGCTGCCGACGAGCTGCATGTGACCCATGGCGCCGTCAGCCGGGCCGTGCGCCTGCTGGAAGAGGACCTGGGCCTGGCGCTGTTCGAGCGGCGCAGCCGCCGGGTCTACCTCACCGCCGACGGGCGCATGCTGGCCCATGCCGTCAGCCAGGGGCTGGACCTGATGCGCGATGCCGTGGCTGAGCTGCGTGCCCGCGCGCGCCAGCACCAGCGCTGGGTGCTGTCCTGCGAGCCCACGCTGCTGATGCGCTGGCTGATCCCGCGCTGGCCGGATTTCCAGGCCCGCCACCCGGGGCTGGAGCTGCACCTGGTGGCTGGCGGTGGCCCTTTCTCCTTTGCCAGCGGCATCGATCTGGCAATTCGCCGCGACGACTTTGCCTGGCCCGCAGGCTGCCATGCCGAGCCCCTGTTTGCAGAACGCACAGGCCCGGTCTGCCGCCCCGACCGGCAAGCGGCATGGTTCCGCACCGGCAAAGGCAGCCCCCGACTTCATGCCCAGGCACCGCTACTGCACACGCACACCCGGCCCGGCGCATGGCAGGATTGGGCACAGGCTTCGGGACAGCCGCTGCCCCCCGCAAGCGGGCAAAGCTTCGAGCATTTCTATTTCAGCCTGCAAGCCGCCGTTGCGGGCCTGGGGGTGGCCATCGGCCCCTGGCATCTGGTGCAGGACGACATCGCCAACGGCCTGCTCGTCGCCCCGATGGGCTTTGTGAAGGACGGCTCCCGGTACTGCCTGCTGTCACCGCAGCCATGGACGCCGGGCAGCGTGCAGGCTGATGTGCTGACTTGGCTGCGCGCGTCGGCTTAGCCTGGCCGGCCGAGCCCGCCAGCAGGCGAGGCAGACACGCTGGCTGCGCAGCCGAAGGGCCACCAGCCGATCGGGCGGGCGGGCGGGCGGGCGGGCGCCAACGGCGCCTGCAGGCGTCGAATGCAAAAAAACAATGGCTTTCCGTCCAGTTAGCAAAAACTTTATCGGTTTAGCAAATTCGATTGATTGAATAAGACAATAAAAATCTCCACTGTGATACCACCGATCCACATCACTTTTGGAGATGAACCATGCGCAAAGCCCACACCGTCAAGGACAAGGTTGTATTAATTGCCGGCGGCGGAAAGAATCTGGGAGGCCTGATCGCGCGCGACCTGGCAGGCCAGGGTGCGAAAGCGGTTGCCATCCACTACAACAGCGCCGCCAGCCGTGATGAGGCGCTGGCCACCGTGGCCGCCGTCGAAAAGCTGGGCGCCAAGGCGGTTGCGCTGCAAGGCAATCTGAGCAGCGCAGCGGCCGTGCAAAAGCTGTTTGCCGATACGGTGACAGCGCTGGGCCGCCCCGATATCGCCATCAACACGGTCGGCAAGGTGCTCAAAAAGCCGATGGTCGAAATCTCCGAGGCGGAATTCGACGAGATGTCCAATGCCAACAGCAAGGCGGCATTCTTCTTTCTGAAGGAAGCGGGCCTGCACCTCAACGACAACGGCAAGATCGTCACGCTGGTCACCTCGCTGCTGGGGGCCTTTACCCCGTTCTACTCCTCCTATGCCGGCACCAAGGCGCCGGTGGAGCACTACACCCGTGCTGCGGCCAAGGAGTTTGGCGCGCGTGGCATCTCGGTCACTGCCGTAGGCCCCGGTCCGATGGACACCGCCTTCTTCTACCCCGCCGAAGGGTCCGACGCGGTGGCCTACCACAAGACCGCTGCCGCGCTGTCGGGCTTCAGCAAGACCGGCCTGACCGACATCGAGGATGTCGTCCCCTTCATCCGCCACCTGGTCACCGACGGCTGGTGGATCACCGGGCAGACGATTCTGATCAACGGCGGCTATACGACCAAGTAAGACCCGGCTGCCGTGGGGGCGACCGCGCCTCCCCGGCGGTAATCCGCACGTTGCCGTGCACGCGGGGTCCCCTTTCTTCCAACGCTTGAAAGTCTCGATATGCATGTACTGATGGTGACCAGTGGCGGCCTGTTGCTGCTGGGGGTGTTTGTGCTGTTTGGCTGGCTGTGGTCGGCCAGTGCCGTTGGCATGGTCGTGGCGGCCAAGCTGTTCATGCCGGTATGGCTAGTCCTGGCCTGCACCAATATGTGGGTGGGCGTCACCCAGGCCGGGTACAGCGTGCGCGATGAGGCACTGATCCTGCTCATCGTGCTGATGGTGCCGGTGCTGCTGGCAGTCTTTGTGACCCGCATCTTTGCACCCAGCTGACACGCTGATCAAAGGAATTCCATGCCCATCACACCCGCCTTCGCCCAAGGATTGCTGCGCCAGCGCGACGGTCACCACGCGCGGGTGACCTATGAGGAACTGTTTTTCGACCTGGTCTACGTGTTCGCCGTGACCCAGCTGAGCCACCAGCTGCTGCACCATCTGACGTTCAACGGAGTGGCGCAGACCCTGGTCCTGTGGTTTGCCGTATGGCTGGGCTGGCAGTACACCTGCTGGGTGACGAACTGGTTCGACCCGGAAACCTTCCAGATCCGAGGCATGCTGTTTTGCACGATGCTGCTGGGCCTGCTGATGGCCTCCAGCATTCCCGAGGCCTTTGGCGAGCGGGGACCTGTCTTTGCACTGGCCTATGCCGCCATGCAGGTGGGGCGCACGGCTTTCATCTGGCGCCAGCTGCCCGCAGGTGACCCGCTGGCGCTGAACTACCGCCGCATGCTCGGCTGGGTCTGCATTTCTGCGGTGTTCTGGATAGCCGGCGCCCTGGCCGCGCCCGATACGCGGCTGCTGCTGTGGCTGCTCGCGGTGCTCTGCGAGTACGTGTCGCCGATGTTTGGCTTTGCGCTGCCAGGCCTGGGCCGAAGCCACACGCAAGACTGGACCATCGAAGGCGGCCATCTGGCCGAGCGCTGCCAGCTGTTCGTCATCGTGGCGCTGGGCGAGACACTGCTGGCCAGCGGCGCCACGTTGGCCGACACCGGGATCTGGAACTGGGAGGTGCTGATGGCGCTGGCCGCCACCTTTATCGGCACCTTGGCGATGTGGTGGCTGTACTTTGGCACCTCCAGCAAGGACGCGACCGCAGCCATCACCCATGCCGAAGATCCGGGCCGCATCGGCGCCTATTTCCACTACGTGCATGCCATCCTGATCGCGGGCGTCATCGCCACGGCCGTCGGCAACGACCTGGTATTGGCGCATCCCCATGCACAGGCGGCTGTTCCGCAGATTGCGATCCTGCTGGCCGGACCTGCGATCTATCTGCTGGGCAGCGCCATCTATAAGAGGGTGGTCTACGGCAGCCTGCCCGCGTCGCACTGGATCGGCGCCCTGCTGCTGCTGGCGCTGGTGCCGCTGAGCGAGTTCTTCAATCTGCTGGTGCTGGGCTGGCTGACCACGGCGCTGATCCTGGGAATCGCATTCTGGGATACCTACGACGCCTAGCCTTGCAGCGCAAGCCGTATGCACCAGCCGATGGGCCGGCAAAAACCTGGCGGTGTCCCAGCTGCGGCGCTGGCTGATGTCGGAAACCAGCCGCCCACCCCATGTCCAGACGCTGGTAGCCGCCGGCAGTGCCTTGAACACCATCGATCACTGGCGACCTTTAGGGGGATGCGGCCGTCCGCCGCTGCAGTGACCGAAGCGTCATTGTTCGCTGTCCGAACCCGGTCCATGGACCTGCGCAATCAGCTCCGTTATTTGGTATTTCTATAAATCTTTTGAATTTTTATCATTACCAAAGGAATGTCTTTATAACAAATACGTCCGAAAGCTTTACACAGCCATTTCACTCCGCTTTTCACCACCGTTTGTCGCATTTGCCTGCCGCCGGCACGCCGCCGCCATGGCCGCTGGTGCGCCATCCTGGCGCGCAGCGATGCCGGGCTGACGTGGCTGTGTGACTCCTCAAACCCAAAGGGCATGCGGGTTTCGCGCCATGTCCGATCTGCTGGCAACGCGCGGATGAGGCGGCTTTCCGCCGCGCCAACGCAGCGGCTAGCAGTGCCCCGTTGCAGCTGCAAGCAGCGGACGAGCAAGCTCACGTAAATTGACATTGATGCAGCGCAACAAATTAAAAGCTGGCACCACCATGTGTGACAATTCACAACGAAAACAGGTGATTAAAGGCTTCCAAAAACTATGAGTCACGGTGATATTCAATCTCCACATATATTGATCGTGGACGATGATCCCGACCAGTTGCGTTTGCTGGTCGCTGCACTGCGCAATAGCGCCTACCGGGTCAGCGTGGCACTCAATGGAGACCAGGGCTATGCACGGGCAGCGGTGCTGCTGCCCGATCTGATTTTGCTGGACGTGCGCATGCCGGGGCGCAACGGCATCACGATCGCGCGCCTGCTCAAAACCAACCCGGCGACCCAGTATATTCCGATCATCTTCCTGTCGGCACTCGTTGACCAGGACGACCGGCTGTCCGGGCTGCGCGCCGGCGGCGTGGACTACATCACCAAGCCCTTTTTCGTCGAAGAGATCCAGGAGCGGATCCGCATCCATCTGACGCTGTCAAAGCCCGCCGTGCTGCAGGGCGCCCCGGCTGCACAGCCGGGCCAGGCTGCGCCACTGGCACTCCCCCCGGGCCAATCTCCGGCCAACCTGACCCTCAAGCAGGTGGCCACGGAATTCATCCTCAGCCATATCCAGGATCCGGCGTTGAAAAGCTCCGACGTGGCGGCCAGCCTGGGGCTGTCCATCAGACGCCTGAACATGGTGTTCGAAGCCTGTGATGGCCTGTCGGCCTTTGAATTCATCCGGCAGGAGCGCATGCGCCGGGCAGCGCTGATGCTGGCACAAAGCACGTTGAGCATTGCCGATGTGGCCCTTGAAGTGGGCTACCTGAACTCGGCCAACTTCTCCACCGAGTTCAAGAAGTTCTGGCAGAAATCCCCGACGCAGCTGCGCACCGAATGCCAGGCCAACCCTGAAGTCCTGCAGAACCTGGTGGCCTCCAAGTTCCACTGACACCGGGTCTTCTGCCTCGGTCTGCGGGCTGCCCTCTGGCGGCCCGCCTGTAACCTCCTGCACCCTGCGGCCCCTTGGGCGACTGAAGAACAAGGAATGGATCAACCGGAACAAGGCCCGCAACCCCCGTATACCGACCGCCGTACAGCCAGCCCACATGCGATTGCGATGAAGCGGGGAAAAGAGATGCTCCCCCAGGTGCGCAGAGCGACCTTCGCGCTCGTGCTGCTCTGGTGGTGCGTGGTCGCTGCGCTGGGATGGTGGCTGTCGCAACGTCTGGTTTCGCAATGGATACAGAGCCAGGCCGCCAGCGCGGCCTATGAAGCCGAGACCACGGCCCGCGTCGTCGACCGGCTCTTTACCCAGATGGTGAGCGTGGCCAACATGGTCGCCAACCAGAGCCAGGTGATCCAGCTGGCCACCCGCTACCGCGAGGACCCGCCCGGCCTGGACGCGCTCACCCGCCAGCAGCGCGCAGCGCAGTTCACCGCCGATCCCTTGGTGCGCAAGGTGGGCGACTTCATGGATGCACTGGCGGCCGACCTGCGCTATGCACGCATCTACCAGAACAACCTGTCCGACGACACCATCACGGCCAGCAACTGGGCCGCGCCCGACAGCATCGTCGGCATGATCTACTCAGGGCGCATCTACCTGAACACGGCCTTGCGCGACGGCAGCGGCCACTCCTTCGGCATTGCACGCATCAACAAGACCCCTTCGTACTTTGTGGCCAGCCGCATTGAAGACGCCCAGGATGTCGTGCAGGGCTCCGTCACCGTCAAGTTCGATGCCCCCGATATGGCGCACTACTTGACCGGCAGACATACCGCCTTGATCGTCAACCGCCAGGGGCGCGTGACCACCAGCGCATCCGAGCCCTTCATGCTGCGCAATGTGGCGGCCTTGCTGCCGCCTGGTCTGCTGCATCCGCCGGACGATGAAGATGGCGAGGAACTGGGCGATGCGATGGATATCCGCGCTGTCAAAGCCCATGGCGTGGCCGACCAGTGGCTGATCGACGGCATACCGTATGTGATGAAGCGCCAGCCGCTGAACAACCGGCAGTACCAGCTGCTGACCTTGGCGTCGCTGGAGCCGTTGGCAGACCTGCGTGACCAGCACCTGTGGACGGCCGTGCTGATTGCCGCTGTCGGTACCGTGCTGATCCTGCTGTCCTGACATATTCTGGGCCAGATGGTCGTGCGCCGGCAGGACGAGAAATACGCCACGATGGTCACCTCGGCACTCAATGCCGACCTGAGCACGGCGCTGAGCGATGCCCAGACCAAGGAGCGCCAGAAGGTGGAAGTGCTGGGCTACATCGGCCATGACCTGCGCGCGCCGCTGGCCACCATCAAGGGCTACTCCGAGATGCTGCTGACCGAGTCTCCGGAAAAGCAGCAGGGCCTGGTCAAGACCATCCAGCGCAGCGTCAAATACCAGCTCGACCTGATCGACGAGCTGCTCGAATATGCCAAGTCCGAGTTGCAGCCGCTGGCCGTGCGGCCGGCGCCCATCGATCTGCAGGCGCTGCTGGACGATATCGCCGACTACGCCATCTCGCTGTGCTCGCAGCAGCACAACCACTTCCACTGCCATATCACCGGCACCCTGCCCGGGCGCATGGCGATGGACGGCAAGCGGCTGCAGCAGGTGCTGCTGAACCTGGTCTCCAATGCCGCCAAGTTCACCCGCGATGGCGTCGTGACCCTGTCGGTCAACGCCCGGCATGCCGGAGAATTCTGTGAGCTGCATATCTCCGTCAGCGACACCGGCATTGGCATCGACCTGGCGCAGAAGCCCGATATCTTCGACGCCTTCCAGCAAATCCAGACCGAGGGCGGCAGCACGGGCCTGGGCCTGTTCATCTCGCAGCGCATTCTGATGGCCATGGGCGCAAGCCTGGAAGTCAGCAGCGCGGCGGGCCAGGGCACCACCTTTTCGTTCGCGCTGTCGGTACCGGTCATGGAAGGTGCCGGGGAGACGCCGGGCAGCCGGCCAGCCTCGCCAGCACCGCGCCACCGCACTGCAGCGGGGCCGGTGGCAGCCATCGCAACCCCCGCCGATGCGGCACTGGATGAACTGGCCGAGCTGGCCTTGCATGGCCGCTTGACCGATATCGAAGGCTGGATCGGCCGCCACACCGATCACAGCGTCCATGCGCAGTTCATCGCTCAGCTGCTGGACCGTCTGGAGCAGTTCGACTTTGCCGGCATCCACAAGCTGGCGCTGCAAAGCAGGCGCGGCACCAGCAGCACCCGCCGCTGAAAGGCCGCCCGGGCCGCACTCAGCCCGGCTTGCCGCGCTGCGTCCAGCGGCTGCTCACGGTGCGGGCCAGCCAGTCCAGCACAAAGCCCAGGCAGCCGATGACGACGATGCCGGCCATCAGCTCGTCATAGGCCAGGCGGTCGCGCGTGTCCAGCACAAAATAGCCCATGCCGCTGGAGACGCCCAGCATTTCGGCGGGCACCAGCACGATCCAGCCAATGCCCACCGCCAGCCGAAAGCCGGTCAGGATATGGCTGGTGCAGCCGGGCAGCACGACCCGGGCAATGGTCTCCCAGCGCGTGGCCGACAGGCTGTGCGCCAGCCGCATCCAGGCCGGGTCCAGCGCCGCCACGCCGGCTGCGGTGTTCAGCATGATGGGCCAGACCGTGGCAAAGCCCAGCAGAAAGATCACCGGTGCCTCGCCCACACCCAGCGCCATCACCGCCAGCGGCATCCAGGACAGCGGCGAGACCATGCGCAGAAACTGAAAAGTCGGCCCGCTGATGCGCGCAAACAGCGGCGACAGACCCAGGCACAGGCCCAGCGGCACACCAATGGCCAGGGCCAGGACCAGCGCAATCGCCATCCGCTCCAGGCTCATGCGGATATGCGGCCACAGCTCGCCACTGCCCAGCAGCTGCACCAGCGCCTTGAGCCCGGCCTGCGGCGCAAACGCGGCACGGATCGCCTCCACATCCGAGATATGCCGGGCCGCCAGCGCCCACAGTGCGAGGGTGATGGCCATGCCCAGCAGCGGCCAGGCCAGGCGCGCTGCCCAGCGTTGTCCCCCGTGCATCATGCTTCGATCACTTCCTTGCGGCTGAAGTCCTCCGCATGGCCAAAGGCTTTCAGCCCGCCCACCTGGCTGAGTGCCTGCTTGACGAAGCGGTCATCGACCAGGTCCCTGGCGGCAAAGGCCGGATCAAGCTCGCGGATGAAGTCCACATTGCCTTCCATCAACGTGCCCTGCATGGCCTTGACCAGCTCCTGCGTGTAGCTGGGGAAGGGATAGGGCTGGAAGTCGATGCGGCGCTGATTCCACGCGGGGTGCTGCAGCACGCCCTTGGCGCGGTACTGTTCGAAGTCTTTCAGGTCAAACACCTTTTGCAGCACCGGCAGCGGGTGCGGCGTGTATTTGTTGGCGCCGTCCTTGGACATCAGCTCGGCCGTCTCGCCCATATGCTCACGCGTCCACAACTGCGCCTTGACGATGGCCGTGGTCACGCGCTGCGCCCATTCAGGGCGCTCGGCAATGTCGCGCTCGGACAGGGTCACCAGGCAGCAGGCATGGTCCTTCCAGATATCGCCCAGGAAACGCGCCACCTTGCCCACGCCCATGGTCTCCGCCACGGCATTGAACGGGTCGGCGACGATAAAGCCCGAGACCGATTTGGAGGCCAGCGCCGCCACCATCTCGGCCGGTGGCACGATGACCAGGTTCACCTCCTTGGCGCCCAGTGCCGTGCCCTTGGGCTTGCTGACCGGCGTGAGCCCGTTCTTGCGCAGCACCTGCTGGATCAGGATGTTGTGGATCGAGTACCAGAACGGAATCGCAAACGTCGTGCCGGCCAGATCGGCCACGCTGTTGATGTTGGGGGCCACGGTGATGGCCGAGCCGCTCATGTGGTTCCAGGCCACCACCTTGGCGCCAAACTTGGAGCCATAGCGCACCGACAAGGTGGTGGGCGACAGCAGATGCACCACATTCACCTGCCCGGCAATAAAGGCCTCGATCAGTTGCGCCCAGCTGCGGAACAGGCGGGGCTTTTCTGCCTGCAGGCCTTCGGCCTCAAACAGCTTGCGGCTGTGCGCCACAAAGAAGGGGGTGGCATCGGTGATCGCCAGGTAGCCAATGCGCACGGGCACATCGTCACCCTTGAACTTCTGCGCCAGCGCGTCGCCCGCGCGCAGCAAGGGGCTGGCCGCCACACCGCTGATGGCGGCAATGCGCAGCCAGTCGCGGCGGCTGATGCCGCAGTCGCAGTGGCTCGATGGGCAGATGTGCTGGTAGGTCATGGTTCTCTCTCTTCGGGGTTATCTAGGGGTGTCTGTCAACGCGTCAAACGGCAGCCGCCTGGCCGCGCAGGCTTTGCAGCGCATGCAAAATCTCCAGCCGCATCGCGGCGATGCGCTCGTCGTCGATGCGCCGGGGGTGGGCGATATCGATGCGCCAGCTCTGCACGATGCGGCCTGCACCGGCCTGCACACCCGGCGTGCTGCCCATCAGCAGCACCCGGTCTGCGACCAGCAGCGCCTCGTCTATATCGTGGGTGACCAGCAGCGCGGCGGTATGCCAGCGGTGCACCACCTCGACCAGCAGCGCCTGCATGTCGCTGCGGGTCAGCACATCGAGCGCTGAAAACGGCTCATCGGCCAGCAGCAAGCGCGGCTCACGCGCCAGTGCCCGGGCCAGCGCCGCACGTTGGGCCATACCGCCCGACAGTTGCGCCGGAAAAAGCCGCTCCTTGCCGGCCAGGCCCACCGCGCCGATGCTGGCCTGCACGCGCTGCGCAATCGCCTGCTGCGTGGCCTTGGGCTGGTGCTTGAAGTCCAGGCCAAAGGCCACGTTGTCCTGCACATTCAGCCAGGGCAGCAGGCTGGCCTGCTGGAACACCACGGCCGCACGCGGGTGCGGCGCGCGCAAAGGCGCATCCAGAAACTGCAGCGTGCCCGCATCGGGCGGCTGCAAACCAGCCAGGGTGCGCAGCAAGGTCGATTTGCCGCAGCCACTGCCGCCCAGCAGCGCCACAATTTCCTGGCTGTCGATATCGATGTCGATGCCGGCAAACACCGGCCGGTCCGCCTGGTAGCCATAGGCCAGGCCGCGTCCCTGCAAGGCTTGGCGGGGTGCAAGGCTTGCCGTCATACCGCCACCTGCGGTGCATGCTGGGCCAGCTCCCCTTCCAGCTGGGTCAGGCTGGGCGTGACGATGGGGATAAAGGCCGACTCGCGCCAGCGGCGGCCAAAATCGGGCTGCCGGTCCTGCAGGTAGGCGCGGCCTCCGGTGGCCTGCAGCTCCAGCTGCAGCGCTTGCTGCACCAGACCTGCCAGACGCATGCGCAACGCAAACAGGGGGCTGACATCGGCGACCCAGCGGTCACCCAGCACGCCGCCCAACAGCTCTGCCTCCACCTGGCCCAGTGTCGTCTGCGCCTCGGTCACGCGGCTGTGCAAGGGGCCACGCGCGCCCCCATCCTGGGCGGCAGCCTGCAACGCCGCCCGCGCCAGGCCGATCGACAACGCACACTGCATGCCCAAAAACCCGGGCCGTGCAGCTTTGAGATACGGCGGCCCGGCCTGGGCCAGCAGCGCCTGGGCGGGCACCGTCACCTGGTTCAGCTGCAGCGCCGCAGTATTGCTGGCACGCATGCCCAGCAGGTCCAGATCGGGCGAGCGCACCAGGCCCGGCAGGCCGCTCTCCAGCGCCATCACCATCGGCAGGCCGCCCCCTTCGGGCTGCACCGCAGCGGCCACGACAAAGCCCTGGGTTCGCACGTTGGACACCCAGGGCAGCACGCCATCCAGGCACCAGCCCTGCGCCACCGGCCTGGCCTGCACCTGCAAGGCCTCGATGCGCGACAGAAACTTGATGACATTGGAGAGGCCCACCGCGCCCGCGATATCGCCACGCAGCAACGCATCCCACCAGCGCTCACGCGCGGCCTCATGGCCGCTGGCCTGCAGGTAATGGATGAAGGCGCGCTGGCTCCAGAACACAAAGGCCGTTGTCAGCGACAGGCTGGCGACCTCGGTGATCGCGGCCATCGCATCGCGCACATCACCGCCATGGCCGCCTTGCGCGGCAGGCAGGCCAATGCGCAGCAGGTCGTGGTGGGCCAGCATCGGCAACACGGTGCTGGCCAGCTCGGCCTGGGTATCCAGTGCATGGGCGCGCTGCGCGATGTCGGCGCGCGCGCTCTCGGTCAGCAAAGGGGATGGGGTGGTGCGCATGGTGCAAGGCCGGCGGCCCCTTTGACATGAACGCAATGGCAGCCATTGCCGGGCCACCAGAGGGCGGGCATGGAAAGCATCCGTCGCATGGTCAGTTGCCGGACCGGCAAAAAGTCATGGTGGGAGCGCGGGCAGGCCCCGCGCGAGGATGCTGCAGTCTAACGCAACTGCCTTATAGGCTTATTTGACCGAGCGCAGGTGCTTCCCACAGCAGCGCAGCCATTGCTCGCGCATCTGCGCCTCCAGCGCCAGCAGGCTCTCGGGCGGGCCGCCCCCGCCGACGGCCTGCACGTCCTGCAGCTGCTGCTGGACCTCGGGCCGGGCCAGCACCTGGGCCACGGCCTGCTGCAGTTCGCGGTTGGCAGCAGGGTCGGAGTGGGCCGCTGCCCAGAGGATGTAGTGGTCGTAGACCGCCAAACCCGCCAGCGCGGCATGGGCGCCCAAGGTGGGCCAGGTAACGCCATCGAGGCTTTGCGGATGGGCTGGGTCCGCTGTGGTGCCCAGCACCCGCAGCTGGCCACCTCGCACCGCCGTGGCCACGCCATTGACGGGCGCCAGCACCAGCTCCACCGCATGCGCCTTCGTCACCACATCGGAGTCGGGGTACATGCCGCGGAAGACCTGGCGCTGCATGTCCACACCGCCGCGCGCCAGCAGCTCGGCCAGTGCCAACTGGCCGATCCAGCCATCGTCCCCGGTGCCCACGCGCAGCCGGCCCGGGTGGGCCCGCGCATAGGCCAGCAGGTCGTCGGTGTTGCCAATGCCCAGCGCATCGGCCTGCGTACTGTCGATGGCCAGCACCAAGGGCTGCGATGCGACCAGGGTCACCGGCAGCAGCGATCGCAGCGCGGTATCGATGGCAGGCCCTTGGTGCAGGCCCGGGATTCCGCCGCGCGGCAGGGTCATGGCCGTGAACAGCAGTTCCCGGTCGCCCCCGTCGGCGGCCAGCCGCTCATAGTCGGCCACGCTGGCATCGGGCACATGCCTGATCTCGACATGGCGGCCCAGCAGCTGCGGCAAATGGGCGGCCACCATCCGGGCATAGTGGCCATTGCGGCCACCAGCTGGTGACGGCACGGTGATCTGCAGCGGCAGCTGCGCCTGCGGCGCCAGCCACTGGCCGGCATCGTTCATCACGCCATAGCGGATGGCCCACTGGCCGGCGGTCGATGGATTGCGCACCAGCGCCTCGGCCACCCAGTAGCGGCCCATGCGCCAGTACTGCCGGACCATCGGCCACTCGTCCCGCCAGCCGGGCGGCCGCCAGTCCTCGGCAAACAATGCCGACACCACCGCGTAGCCATGGCGAAACCGGCGCGCCTCGTGGAACTGCGGCGCAATCACCCACTGGCCTTTTGCATTTTGGTAGCCCCAGCGCCCGGTGGCCGCATCCTTGACAGGGCGCAGTGCCTCCCCACCCTGGCTGCGCTGCAGGCGCTGCCAGCGGCATACCCGGGGCGTGCCGGCGTCCCGCTGCAGCCGCAGCCCGGCATTGCTGCACAGCTGGATGCGGCGCTGCGCCGTCGCATCGGGCAACTGGCCAAATATGAACGGAATCACCATGCGCCCCTGCGGATCAATCAGCCCCGAGCCGGTCGAGCCCGGTGTCACGATCTGCTTTTTGTAGTCCATCCACTGTGCGGTGGTGATATCGCGGGGCGGCACCGGCGCCAGCCAGCGGCCTCCGGCATCGCGCAGGCCTGGCTGCGCATACACCACGCCCAAGCGCAGCGCCGACGGCAAGGGCTGGGCGTCACCCGGCACCAGGTAGGCGACCGCATCGGGGGAGTACATCCCGTTCGTGGTGCCGCCATCGCAGGTAACCGGTGGCACGGCCCAATGGCCTTGCGCATCCAGGTGCCCATAGGCGGTGGTTGCTTCTCGCCGGCCATTGGGCTTGTGCTGCACCAGCCAGACCTTGGTAGCGGGCTGCAGCACGTTGTTTACCTTGGAGTTGTTGTGCGAATCCAACCGCACCACCTGCCAGCGGCCATCACAGAAGCTGCGTGCGGACGGCGCGAGAAAAAGCGTGTTCCCCTCCAGCGCATCGAACAACGCGGGCGCCAGCCCCGTGTTCGGGTCCGGGTTCAGGCTCAGCCAGCGCAGGCGATCGATGTGTCGGGGATCAGTGCCGATCTGGAACATGAAAATCTCTGCCCAGGGCGGCGCCGACGACGACACAGGCCGCAGCTGCCAGTGCGGCTGCATCGGCATCGCGCGCTCGGGGTGGGCATACAGCTCCTGGTAGTCAGGCGGCGCAGCCTGGGCGCTGGCCACGCCGAGGCCGCATGCCAGCAGCGCCAGCCAGGCGCGCAAAAGCTGCAGGGCTTTCATACCGGGGCCCCGGCCGGCCCGTTGGGCGCCGATGGCAGCTGCGGCGAGCCGCTGCGAGAGATGCAGAAGAAGGAGCATGGAGGCCATGGACCGAAGGGGATACAGCGCCAAAGTATCCGCTTTTTCTGCGCCCGCCCGGCAGCGGCCTCGCCCAGAAAAACCCTGGGTCTGCGCGCTGTTGCACCGGGCCGGCATCCAGGGCTTGGCCGGCTCAGGCCTGCGCAGCCTCCAGCGCCGGCTCACCCAGGCTCAGCATCAGGCGGTTGGCCCAGTTGAAGAAGGCCGCGCCTTGCAGCGCATCGGCAATCGCATAGTCGTCCAGCCCGTTCTGGCGCAGGCCGTCGATATGGCCGGCATCCAGCGCCAGGGGCGTCTCGGTCAATGCCACCGAGGCGGCAACGATCGCGTTCCAGCGGGGGCCCAGATCGGCCTGAACGCCTTGGTCCAGCAGCTTTTGCACATCCTCTTCACGGCGCGAGAAATGCGACGCAAAGCGCGCATGCACCGAGGCGCAGTAAATGCAGCCGTTGAGGCGGGATGTGGCCGCAGCGGCCAGCTCGCGCTCGGCGCGGGGCAGGCCACCATCGGGGTTGTAGAAGATGTCCTTGTCGGTGCGGGTGCGCGCACCCAGGGTGTCGGGGTCGCGGGCGAGCAGCCGAAAGTATGGCGACTTGGCGCGTGACGCATCCACCAGACCGTCAAAATGCCTGGGGGTCAGCTCCGCCTCCGGCAGCGGTTCAATCCAGGGCAGCCAGTCCAGCTGGGCCTGGGTGAAGACCTGGGGTTCGGTGCTGTTCGGGTAATGCAAGGTTTGCTCGCTCATGCGGCGTTCTCCTCGGCGGTGGGTTGTGGGGCGGATGCGGATGGGGCAGGATGGGCCTGCAACAGGCGCAGCCCCGCCACCACGCGGATCTGAAAGGCCAGGAAAGACACCAGCTGCGACAGCACCACGATGTCGGTCGCACTCCAGCCCGCATCCAGCAAGGCTTGCAGATGCGCGGGCTTGGCATCGCGGGGGTGGAAGGCGAGCAGATGCGCATGCGCCAGGCCGGCAGACAAGCGCTCGCCCAGCACGGCACGGTTCTGCGCGGCCACCGCGTAGACCGGGCCGGCCTGGTCTTCGGCGCTCAAAGGGCCTTGCGGGTACTGGCCATAGGGCCCACGGGCCAGGCCCTGTGCCGCTTCGCCATCAATGGCTTTGCCCAGCGCCAGGCTCGCCTGGGTGGCCAATGCATCGCGGTAAAAACGCTGCACCTGCGGCTGTTGGTGCAGAGCGGCCACAAAGGCGGCCACTGCCAAACGCTCGTTCAGCGGCCACTGGCTGCTGAGCGGCGCGCGGGGCGCCAACAGTGCCAGGTAGCTTTGCTGTGCCTGCTCACGCGCCTGCAGGCGGTGGCGGCGCACGGCATCCAGGTGGCTGCCCGGCTGTATGCCGGCGAGCTGGTCAATCACATCATCGGTCTCCGATGGGTTCCATGCAGAAGTCATCAGTGCATCACTCCAAAAAAATCAGGCCAGTGCCGGCACCGGCACGGGGGCAGAGGCGGTTGCGGGCGGCACCGGCGCGTCGTCGCGCCACCAGCCCAGCGCCGGCGCCACATACTGCGCGGTCAGCGCGATCGAGCGCAGGATGTCGGCATGCGGCGGGTCGATCGAATGCACCTGGAAGGAGATGTCGGTCACCCGCGCCAGCGCGGTATCGGCACGCAGCAAGGCAATCACCTCATCGGGCGTACCCACATGCACGTCGTAGGCGGCCAGCAGCTGCGCCAGCGGTGCATCCGGCCCCCATTGGCTGGCCGGGCCGCCCGGGTTCGCAGCGGCGGCACGCGCCAGGCTGCGGCGCAGGCCCACATCGGCCAGCTGCAACGCACGCTGGCGGACTTCGGCCACAAACAGGGTGCGCGACCCCAGGATGCGCGGCGCCGTGCCAGCCGGCAACGCCGCCAGGTAGGTGTCGATCAAGGGGTTCTGGATGTCGGCCAGGCTGGCACCCGGCGCCTCGGCGCTGCGCGGCTGGGTGCGCGACAGCATCAGCCCATCACCGGCCAGGCCGGCGCGCTCGGCCCCGGCGGCGGAGAACGTGGCCTGCCAGATGCGCGGCAACAGCTGCGGTCCGGCAGGGTAGAGGCGATCACCGCCAGGCAATGGCAGCCCCGCCCAGGCATTGCGCAACACCGCCAGGTGCTGCGCATAGATGCGGGCGCGGTCGTCGCTGCGCAGCCCAAAGGCGGTAAAGGATTCGGGCGTGCCACCGGTGCCCACGCCAAACTCCAGGCGGCCACCGGACAACAGATCCAGCACCACCGCGTCTTCGGCGACCCGGATCGGGTTCTCCATCGGCAGGGTCACGATGCCCGTGCCCAGGCGGATGCGCTGCGTGCGCGCCGCCACATGGCTCAGGAACACCAGCGGCGCAGGCAGGCCGCCTTCGGCTTCATGAAAGTGGTGCTGCGCCACCCAGGCCGTGTCAAAGCCATGGGCCTCGGCATGCTGGATCTGCTCGGACACCAGGCGGTAGCGCTCGGCAGCGCTGGCCTGGTCCAGCAGGCGGCTGAAAAAGCCCAGGCGTTTTCTAGGCGGCGAGTGCAGGAATGGGCTCTGGTTCATGGTGGTGTTTTTGTCCGGGAATGGCAGCGATCAGCTCGCGCGTATAGGCACTGCCGGGGCGCGAGAACACCTCGTCCACCGGCCCGGCATCGACCTGGCGGCCGCCCTGCAGCACCGAGACGGTATCGGCAATCTGGCGCACCACGGCCAGGTCGTGCGAGATAAAGAGATAGGTCAGCTGCAACTCGCGTTGCAGCTGGTCGAGCAGTGCCAGAATCTGCGCCTGCACGGTCACATCGAGGGCAGACACGGCCTCGTCCAGCACCAGCACACGCGGCTGCAGGATCAGCGCCCGGGCAATGGCCACCCGCTGGCGCTGGCCGCCCGAGAGCGCGCGCGGGCGGCGCGTCAGTACCGCCGGCGGCAGGCCCACGCGGGCCAGCATGTCATGCACGCGGCGCTCGCGCTCGGCCGGCGCCAGGCGCTCAAAGTTCAGCAGCGGCTCTTCGATGATCGCGTAGATGCTCTGGCGCGGATCGAGCGAGCTGAACGGGTTCTGGTAGACCAGCTGCACCGTTTTGCGGAACTGGCGCAGCGCCTCGCCGCGCAGCGATGTCACATCGACGCCTTCGACCGTGATGCGGCCCGCCGTCGGTTTGCCAAAGCCCACCACGTCGCGGATGGTCGTGGTCTTGCCCGAGCCGGACTCGCCCACGATCGCATGCGTGCTGCCCCGAGGCACTTCGAACGAGATGCCATCGACCGCGCGGAACAGGCCGCGCTGGCCCGCCACTGCAAAGTCATGCACCAGGCCCTGCACCACAATCGCTGGCTCTGCCGCCACCGTCCGCGGCGCCCGCGCCGGCGCCGTACCCAGCGATGGCGCATCGGCCAGCAGCTGGCGCGTGTAGCGGCTTTGCGGGTTGCGCAGCACATCGGCCGTGGGCCCCTGCTCCTGGATGCGGCCGGCCTGCAGGACGACCAGACGGTTGGCGCGGTCGGCAGCCACGCCCAGGTCATGCGTCACCAGCAGCACGGCGGTGCCAAACTCGCGGCGCAGGTCGTCAATCAGATCCAGAATGCGGCGCTGCACCGTCACATCGAGCGCGCTGGTGGGCTCATCGGCAATGATCAGTGCAGGCTGCAGCGCAATCGCGATGGCGATCAGCACGCGCTGCTTCATGCCGCCCGAGAGCTCATGCGGAAACTGGCGTGCGCGCAGCTCGGGCTGCGAAAGCCCCACTTTTTGCAGCAGCTCCAGCACACGCTGGGCAATCTGCTTTTTGTCGCGCCAGCCGTGCAGGCGCAGCATCTCGCCGACCTGGTCACCCACGGTGCGCACCGGGTTCAGCGAGGTGGTCGGATCCTGCGGAATCAGGCTCACCACCTTGCCGCGCAGTGCCTCCAGCTGGCGCTGCGACCAGCCCGCCACGTCGGTGCCGTTGATGCGGATGCTGCCGGCCTGTACCCGGCCGTTGTCGGCCAGCAGGCCAATGATGGATTGCGCGGTCGTCGTCTTGCCCGAGCCGGACTCGCCGACCAGGGCCAGCACCTCGCCGGCGGCAATGGAGAACGAGACCTCGTGCACGGTGCGCTGCTCGGCCTGGCCGTCGTGGTAGGCGATCGACAGGTTCTCGACCTGCAAGACGGGAATGGCGGCCTCGGTCATGCGCGCCTCCGGGTCAGATCGGCACTGATATGGTTGGCCGCCAGCACCACCGCTGCCACCAGCAGGCCGGGCGCGGCGGTCAGCCACCAGGCGGTGGAGATGTAGTTGCGGCCTTCGGCAATCAGCAGGCCCCATTCGGGCGTCGGCGGCGGCGCACCATAGCCGAGAAAGCCCAACGTCGAGATCGCCAGAATGGCCGAGCCAAACTGCAGCGCCGCCAGCGCGATCACCGAGGTCAGCGAATTGGGCAGCACATGGCGCCAGAGCACGGCCGCAAAGCGCCCGCCACTGCCCAGTGCCGCTTCCACATAGTCAGAGCGGCGCACCCGCACCACTTCCGAGCGCACCAGGCGCGCAAAGCTCGCGACCGAGACAATCCCCACCGCCAGCGCCGCATTCACGGTGCCAAAGCCCAGGATGATGATCACCGACAGCGACAGCAGCAACGAGGGCACCGACAGCAGCACGTCGACGAGGCGCATCACCGCGTCTTCCACCCAGCCGCCTGCTGCGCCGGCAACCAGGCCCAGCAAGGTGCCCAGTACCAGGCCGACGCTCACCGCCACAAAGGCGCCGCTGAGCGAATGGACGGCGCCGTAGACCAGGCGCGCATAGCTGTCACGGCCCAGCGCGTCCGTCCCCAGCCAGTGGACGGCGCTGGGCGCCTGCAGCTGCTGGCCGGCCGTGCCCAGCACCGGGTTGTAGCTGGTGAACCAGCCCGGCGCAATGGCCCACAGCGCCACCAGCGCCAGCACGCCCCAGGCCAGCAGCAGGCCCAGCGGTGCGGCACGCAGGCGCTGCAGGGCCTTGGCAAAGAGGGCAGGCAGGCCTGGCGCAGCCAGCCGCTGCTGCGGCGCCTGCACCGCAGCGCTGTCCGTGGCTCGGGCCCCGGTCAGCAGGCCCGGCTCGGCGGCCAGGGCGCCCAGCCCGGCGGTGGAAGAAGTGCTTGCAGACATGGTCAAACTCCCAAACGGTTGCGCAAACGCGGGTCGAACAGCGGGTAGAGCAGGTCCACCGCAAGGTTGATCAGCACAAAGGCGGTGGCCGAGATGACCACGACCGCCTGCAGCACGGCGCTGTCCTGGTTGCCGACGGCTTGCTGCGTGAGGCTGCCCAGACCGTTGAGCCCAAAGACGGCCTCGGTCACCACGGCGCCGCCCAGCAGCTCGCCAAACAGCACGCCGGCCATCGTCAGCATCGGCAGCGCGGCATTGCCGGCCACATGGCGCAGCAGCAGCCACAGGCGCGGCGCGCCCTTGGCACGTGCCACGGCCACAAAGGGCTGGGTCAGCACCTCGTCCACATTGCGCAACAGGATCTGCGCCAGCGGCGCGGCGATCGGTATCGCCAAGGTCAGGGTCGGCAGCACCAGGCCTTGCCATTTGCCGGGGTTGATCACGGGGATCCAGCCCAGGCGGAACGACACCAGCTGGATCAGCACAATGCCCAGCCAGAACACCGGCACCGAGACAAACACCGACGGCAGCGCATAGAGCGCGCCGCGCAGCCAGCGCCACGGTGCCAGCTGGGCCAGCAGCGCCAGCACCAGAGCCAGCACCACGGCCAGCGCAAAGCCCAGGCCGGCCAGCCGCAAGGTGGGCGGCAGGCTGGTGGCCAGCCCGTGGCTGACCGGCACGCCGGCCTGCAGCGAGTAGCCAAAGTTGCCGCTGACAAAGCCGGTCAGGCTGTGCCAGTACTGCTGCCACACGGGCTGGTCTGCGCCATAGGCGGCGCGGATATCAGCCACCTCCTGCGGGCCCAGGCCCAGCTCGGGGCTGAGGAACTTGATCAGCAGCGCATCGCCCGGCAGCAGCTGCAGCAGCACGAAGGACGCGGTGAACGCCGCCCACAGCACCAGCAGCGCCTGGGCACTGCGCCGGGCCAGATAGGGATAGAAGGACATCGAGGTGCTCCTTGACGCTCAGCAGGGCTTCGCCTCAGCGCTTGGCCAGCCAGGTGCTGTAGAAGCTCGGGCGCCCTACGGCCTCAAACCCCACTTCGCGCACCCAGGGTGCAGCGGCGAAGGCCTGCGGCTCTTCAAAAATGGGGATCACATAAGCCTGGTCGATCAGGTAGTTCTGCACCTCGGCGGTCAGCGCCAGGCGCTTCTGGGCGTCCGTCTGCGCGGCAATCGCTTCCAGCAAACCGTTGAGCTGCGGATCGACAAAGCCCTTGACCTTCTGGCTCACGCCGCCTTGCTGCAGCAGCACGTTGCGGTTGGTCGGGTAGTAGTTGCTCTTGATCACATCCGGATCGGCGCGGCCGACCATGCCGGGGGCGACTGGCGTCTTCTCCGGATCGAGGTTGTCGACAATGCGCACGCCAGCATCACCGCTGAGCACCTGCAGCTTCACCCCCACCTTGGCCCACTGCTGGGCCACCAGTTGCAGGGTTTCCTTGTTCTGCGGCTGGGGCAGCGAGTCATAGGCAGCGAGCGCCAGCGCGCGGCCGTCCTTCTGGCGGATGCCGTCCGGCCCCGGTGTCCAGCCTGCGCTCTCCAGCAGCTGCTGCGCCTTTTGCGGGTCATAGGCCAGCTTGCTGGCCAGGTTGACGTAGCCCAGCGCGCTGGACGCAATCACCGAGGTGGCCTGCGGGTAGTTGTGCGAGAACAGCGTCTGCACGACCTCCTGGGTATTGGTGGCATGCAGCAGCGCCTGGCGCACTTTCAGATCGGCGACCAGCGCGTTGTCGGGCCGGAAAACAATGCTGTTGTTCACCCCCCGCGTGGACGGCGCATAGATGACGAACTTCTGCTCCTCCACCCGCTTTTCGTCATAGGCCTGCACCTGGCGGATCACACCAGCCTGGCCCGACAGCAGCGCACCGATGCGCACGCTGTCTTCCGGGGTGACGATAAAGCGCACTTCATCCAGGCGCGCGCGGCCCTGGTGCGCCAGCTGCGCAGGGCCCCAGTTGTAGTCCTTGCGGGCCGACAGCACCAGCTCCTTGCCCAGGGTTTCGCTGGCCACCACGAAGGGGCCCGAGCCAATGATCTTGGTGGCATCGCCCAGCTCATCAAACGGGCGCTCCAAGGTCTGCAAAGCCACCAGGCCCGAGCCGATCACCGAGGTACCTTGGAGGAAGCCCGGAGACGGCTTGCTGAAGTAGAACTTCACCGTCAGCGGGCCCAGCACCTCACTGCGCTCGTAGTTGTTGATGACTTCGGACACCGGCAGCTTGAGTGCCTTGTTGCCGCGCCCGTAGGTGTCAAAGTTCTTGGCCACGGCTGCGGCATCCAGCGGCGTGCCATCGGAGAACGTCACGCCCGGGCGCAGCTCGAATGTGAACTCGGTGGCGCTGTCGTTGATGGTCCAGCTCTTGGCAATCCAGGGCTGGATCTCCAGCGTCTTGGGGTCCTGGTAGGTGAGCTTGTCGGTGATCTGGTTGAGCACGCCGCCATTGGGGTAGAAGCCACCGGCTGGCGGGTAGAGATTGGTATGCGCCTGCTGCTCCAGGTACACCAGGGCACCGCCGTTGGCCGGGCCCGTGTCGGCCTTGGCCTCGGCCACACTCTCGTTCTTGGAGCAGGCCGACAGCAGCCCGCCCAGCGCCAGCACTGCCGCGCTCCATACCGCCAGTTTTTTGAATTTATTCGCTTTCAACACCACGCACCACCCTCGCTAGCCACGGGCAACCTTGCCTGCACCGGCACGCCAACCTCGGCCGCCGGGCAGCGGCACCCTTGCAGAAAGTGCCGCCATCTGGGTGTGTCATGCTAGGCATTCGGCGGCCGGCGAGAAGGTATTTTTCAGAGCATCGATATGCGCAAACCAAGGAAGCAGGCGGACGCCAGGCCTGGCGCCGCATAGAGGGTTTGCGCATAAGCACATGCGCGGCAGCCGCATATGCACATGCGATCTGCGCAGTTCACGGATGGGGCATGCGTGCCAACAATGGACTGAGAACGTGTTTTCGTTCGTAGGCACGCATCACCTCCCGCCGATGCAGCACATTTCCCAATGATTCCATGAGTGCAAGCCCTGCTACCTTGAATGACTACCTGGCTGAAAAGCGCGGCGCCGTATTGGCGCGCGATGCCCAGATCGATGCCGGCACCGCCCAGGCCACGGCGCTGCGCGCCAACGTGAGCGCCGAAGGGCGCAGCGGCGTGCGCCGCATCCGTATCCGCGAGCACCAGGTCATCAGCGACAGCCCGCCGAACTTTGCCGGCTACAACCTGGGCCCCAGCTCGCCCGAGCTGCAGCTGGGTGTGCTGGGCAGCTGCGTCACCCATATCTTTCTGATCCAGGCCGCCGCCCAACAGGTGCCGCTGACCAGCCTGGACGTGGAGGTGAGCGGCGTGATCGACCCGCGCGCCGGCAAGCCCGGCCACGAGGCCACGCCCGTCTGGCCACACGACATTGCCTACACCGTGCATATCGATTCGCCCGCGCCGCGTGCCGACATCGATGCGCTGTTTGCCGCCGTGGAGCGGACCTGCCCGATCCTGAACCTGCTGCGCCAGCCGCAGACCATCCGCGCGAGCGTCGAGCACAGTAATTCGCTGGCCCAGACGCACAAGCAAGCGGCCTGACACCCGACCCTCCCCCCTTTTTTTTACGGAGCTATCCCATGGCACTGACACTTGACCACATCGTGATCGCGGTCCACGACCTCGACAAAACCATTGACGACTACGCTGCACTGGGCTTTACCGTCGTGCGCGGCGGCGAACACCCCGGCCGCCCCACCCACAATGCGCTGGTGGTGTTTGAGGATGGCGCCTATTTCGAGCTGATCGCCTGGCGCAGCCCGGCACCGCAAGACCGCTGGTGGCAGCTGCTGGACCAGCATGGCGAAGGCATCATCGACTTTGCGCTGCTGCCCCCCAGCACCGCCGAGGTGATTGCTGCGGCCAAGGCGCGCGGCCTGGACCTGCAAGGCCCGCTGGATGGCGGCCGGCTGCGCCCCGATGGCGAACGCCTGCAATGGCAGACCGGCCGCCCGCACACGCATGACCTGCCCTTCCTCTGCGGGGATATCACGCCGCGCAAGCTGCGCGTACCTGAGGGCGAAGTGCGCCAGCATGCCAACGGTGCCACCGGTGTGGCACGCTTGACGGTGGCCGTCAGCGATCTGCTGCAAAGCCTGGAGCGCTACCGCGCGCTGCTGGGCGACAAGGCCCACATCCACGCCGCCGACGGCGGCAACAGTGCCACCATTGCACTGGGCAACAGCGTGCTGGAGCTGACGCAGACGGCGCCGCAGTTGCAGAGCAAGGGCGAAGGCCCGTTGGCGATTGTGCTCCAGGGCGCTGGTACCTGGGACCAGGCCTCGGCCAAGCTCTCGCATGGTGCGCCGATTGCGTTTGCGAAGGCGGAGCTGACGAGCAAGGCCGACAGCAGCCTGGCCACCGCTTAGGCTTTCTGGGCCGGCCAGGCCTCAGTACACATCCCGGCGGTAGCGCCCGGCCAACGCCAACGCATCCACCGCGGGGGCGCCCAGCACCTGGCGCAGCACCGCATCGACGCCCTGCGCCATGCCCTGCTGGCTGCCGCAGACATAGATCGCAGCGCCGCGCGCGACCCAGCCCTGCAGCCGCTGCGCCTGGCGCTCCAGCAGCTGCTGCACATAGCAAGGGTCGGTCGCATCGCGGGACCAGGCACGGTCCAGACGCTCCAGCTGACCAGCGGCCAGCCATTGCTGCAGTTGCGCATCCAGCAGCGCATCCTGGTCAGGATGGCGCTCGCCAAATACCAGCCATTGGTCCGCACGGCCTTTGGCCACGCGGGCGCGGATATGGCTGCACAGGCCCGCCAAGCCGGTGCCATTGCCGATCAGCAGCAAAGGACGCTCGGCGTTGTCACCCAATCTAAAACCGCTGTGCGCACGCAGCCGCATCGGCAACATGTCGCCCACAGCCATGCCCTCGCACAACCAGCCCGATGCCAGGCCCGGTGTGCCATCGGCACGCGTGCTTTGGCGCACCAGCAATTGCAGCTGGCCGTCCTCGGGCACCGACGCAATCGAGTAATCTCGGCTGCGCTGCGGATCGGCCGGCACCGCCAGCGATACCAGGTCGCCTGATTCCCACAGCGGCAACGCGCCCGACTGCGGCTGCCAGTCGAGCAGGTACACGGGGCTGCCCTGGCTGCCGGGGTTCAGCAACTGGCGGCGGCGCAGCACCCAGGGCTGGGCGGGCTCCGGCTGGCGCCAGCCCTCACCAGCCTGGCCGGTCAGTGTCTGCAACAACTCGGCCGTCTGGCCCTGCCAGGCCATCAAGCTGGCCTCATCGCCGTTGTCCATGCACAGCACATCGGCCTTGGCGCCCTGCTGTTGCAGCCACTGCTGCACGCGCAGACCAAAGGCGCAAAAGGCCGCGTATTCGCTGTCGCCCAGCGCCAGCACCTGGGCACTGTGCCCGGGCAGCGGCTGCGCATGCTCCAGCACCTGGCGCACAAATGGCAGCGCATCGTCGGGCGCATCGCCCTCGCCGGTGGTCGACAGCAGCCACAGGCTCTGCGTGCAGGCCTGCAAGTCGGCCAGCCGCAGCGCCTGCACCGGCCGCAGCTTCACCGCGCAGCCGCCCGCATGCAGCACCCGTGCGGTCTCATGCGCCAGGGCCTCGGCCCTGCCCGTCTGGCTGGCATAGGCCACCAGCACCGGCGCACCCTGCTGGCTGCCCGCTTGCAGCGCGAGCTGCTCCTGGCGCTCGGCCCGGCGCTGGCGCCACAGGCGTACTGCCACACCGGAGCACAGCAGCGCATACCCCGCCACCAGGCCTGCTGCGCCGGCGATCCGCGCAGGGCTTGCTATCCAATCGATCATGGCTTCATGCTGCCTGCAAAACGCTGCGCCCAGGCCGGCGTGCTGCGGCGCAGGCCTTGCGGCTGTCCGGCATCGGGATGGGTGTGGAACACCGCCGCTATCTGGTGCTGCAGCGCAAACTGCCAACCGTCCTCGGGCCCCAGTACCGTGAGCACGGTGGCCAGCGCATCGGCATGCATGCAGTCGCGGTGGTAGACGGTGACGCTGGTCAGCGCATGGGCCACGGGGCGGCCAGTGCGCGGGTCCAGGCTGTGTGAAAAACGCTTGCCACCGTGCATGAACACATGCCAGTGGTCGCCCGAGCTGGCCAGCGCGCCATCGCCCAGCGGCACCACGTGCGGCTCATCGCCGGCAACACCTGCCACCGCTACCCGCCAAGGCTGGCCGCCGGGCTTGTGTCCCCAGGCCCGAATCTCTCCGCCAATCTCCAGCAGCGCATGCGGCCAGCCGGACGCGCGCAGGCGCTCTGCGACCCAGTCCACTGCATAGCCCTTGGCGATGCCGCTCAGATCCAGCTGCAGGCCACCGGGCTGCAGCAAACGCCGCCGCTGCGGCTGCCACTGCAGGCGCTGGTGGCCGCAGACCTGCAGCGCACGGTCGATATCGGCCTGCGCAGGTGGCTGGCCGCTGTGGGGCGCCTGCGGGTTTGCACGCGGGCCAAAGCCCCAGAGCGACACCAGCGCGCCGACGGTCGGGTCATAGGCGCCATCGCAGGCGCGGGCCCAGTGGAGGGCCGCATCCAGCACCTGTGCCAGCTCGGGGGGAAGCGCGTGCCAGCTGCCTGCATCGGCGGCATTGAAGCGCGAGACGCAGGAGTCCGCCTCCCAGTTGCTCATCTGCGCGATGACGGCATCGAGCGTGTGCTGCACCAGTGCCTGCACAGGCGCCAGCGGGGCGTAGTCCGGGTTGGCCAGGCGCAGTGACCAGGTGGTGCCCATCGTCGCGCCCTGCAGGCTGTGCAGGCTGCCGTCCTGCGCAGCGTGCATCGCTGGCGCCTTCCAGGCGGGGGATGCAAAGGAGCCGCCGGCCAGCGCAGGACCTGCCGGGGCCGGCTGGCATTGTCCCCGGGCCTGGGCCTGGGGGATTTGCCAGATGCCGGCGCCATAGTGGATGCGCGGCGCCGTGCTCACAGCGGCTCCGCGATCAGTCTGGCGTGGGTGCGTTCTGCCGTCACAGCCTGCGGTGCATCAAGGCAGCACTTCCAGGGTGGCGACATAGGCCAGGCGGCGTTCCTTGGCGATGGGGTTCGAGGTCTTGTCGTCCTTGACGTCGGCGTCCAGCCAGTACATGCCAGCGGTGGGGAACTTGACCTTGACCTGGCCCTGGGCATCGGTCTTGAGCTTGATCTCGTTGACGGCATCGCGGTAGCGCTTGCCGTCCGGCACCAGTACCACTTCAACGTCGGCAGCAGGCTTGCCATCGACGTGGAAGGCAAAGGTGGCTTCTTCGCCCGCCACCAGATCATTGGGGTGGGTAACGGGCACCAGCTCCAGCCCCTTGCCGCTCAAGCGCAGCGGGCTGGGCTTGCCCATGGTCACAAAGGTCTCGATGCGGCTGATGCTTTCTGCCACGCGCACTTCCTTGGCATCGGCGGGGATCTGCTTGGCGATCTCTTCGGCGCTGCCGCGCAGGCGCTTCATCTGGCCGGCGGCATCCTTGTAGGAGCCCATGACGCCGCTGTTGACGATGGCCAGCTGGTAGGTGCCGGCTTGCTCGGGCTTGAGGTCAAAGACGCTGCGCAGCTCGCCCTTGTGGGCGTTCTTGGGCTCCACCGTGCTGCCATCGGGCGCCGTGATCACCAGCTTGTCCAGGCCCAGCGGGCGGTGGTTGAAGAAGAACATGTCATTGGACACGGCGGCATCGACCGTGACCCAGTCCGCCTTGGACAGCACGGTGCTCGAAGGCTTCATCCAGACGCTGTGGGCCTGGGCGCCAATGGCGGCACAGCCCAGCGCCAGCGCGGCGGCAATACGGGTGGCAGAAAACATGGTGACTCTCCTCAAAAATAGGGGTGTGTTGGATCAGGGCTTGAGTTCGAGCTTGATCTCGCCCAGCTCCGTCTTGCCCTGCGCAGACAGGCTGGTGGCCTGCTTGGTGGGCCATTCAAACGGAATGCTCACCAGCTCGCGGCCACCGACTTCGCGTGCGGCCTCGATCTGCAGCTTGTACTGGCCCGGCTCCAGCTTGGGCAGCGGGTTGCTGCCTTCGGAGAACGACAGCGCATGCTTGCCTGCCGGCTTGGTGGGCTGGGTCACGCCATCGATGGGCACACTCAACTCGCGGCCACTGCGGCGCCACCACTGGCGCATGTCCTTGAGCCATTTCGCGCCTTCGGCATCGCGCTTTTTCAGCTCATACCAGACCGACAGATTGGCGGCCACGCTGCCGTCGGCGCGCTCCAGCCAGACGGCGACATAGGGGCGGTGGTATTCGGCCACCTCCAGGCGTGGCAGCTCAACGCCGACATTCAGCCCACCGGCGACGGCCGGCAGCCCGGCCACCGCCGTCAAGGCCACGGTGAAACGCGAAACAGTGCTTGTCATGTGTTCTCCTCGGAATAAAAAGACGGTGGCCGCGCGCTCAGTGCACCAGCAGCAGCGCGAGCAGCGCAGGGACCAGCAGGCCCAGGCCCACCATGGGCCAGGTCATCGGGCGGCGGCCGGCATGCATCTGCAGAATGAACAGACCGGTGATGCAGAACACCAGGCAGGCGCCGGCAAAGATGTCGATGAACCAGGTCCAGGCCAGGCCCGCATGGCGGCCCTTGTGCAAATCGTTGAAGTAGGAGATCCAGCCCCGGTCGCTCGATTCATGCTCGGCTTGCCCATCGCTCAGCGCAACGCGCACCCAGGCATCGCCACCGGGCCGGGGCATCGCCACATAGACCTCGCCGTCATTCCATTCCACCGCACGCTGGCGCGTGTCGGCACCCAGCTCCGTGCGCAGCCAGCGCTGCACATCGTCCGGCAGTGCCTGGGCTGCGTCTGGGGCCTCCTTGTGGCTTGCGGCTGCCTGTTGCAGGCCTTGCAGCAGTGGCGCGGGCAAGGTTGCTTCGCGCAGCACCACGGCGGGCTTGGCCTCGATCTGGCCGGCATGGTTGAGCGTGAAGCCCGTCACCGCAAACAGCAGCATGCCCACCAGGCAGATGGCGGAGCTGACCCAGTGCCATTCATGCAAGGTTTTGAGCCAGTAGGCCCGCTGCGAAGAGGAAGACGCGTTGGCTTTCATGCGGAGGCAAGCAGGTGGAGGGCACTGGAACAGGAGGCGGGACCGGCGCGTGGAAAGCAGCGATTTTAAAGAAAATAAATGCTAATGACTCTCATTTTCAAATAATTTACCTGGCGCTGCCTGGCCGCATGCGCGCCGGAGGAAGAGGCGCCGATGGGGACCGGACCTGATGCATCCTTAGCGGCCGAGCCGCCGCTCACGCCGAGGCAGTTGATGGACCGGATCGGCTGCGGTTCTAGAGGCTGCGCCGATCAAAGACCAGAGGGATTCCGCACCGCCGCACGGCCTGCGAAACGCTGACGCGAGCGTGGTGGGGCGGGCGCCCGGATTGCTCCCCCGTTGCCTTGGAGCAACAGGCCGCATCGGCGTCCCTGCCTGGCGGTCACGGTCGTGACGTAAAGATCGCATTGCTACCCAGACCCGTACCGAGAATCACTATCAATTGCAATAAAATTCGCAGTTGCGCGTGGTTTACACCCCGCCTCCTGTCTTCTCTCCTTTACTCACCATGTCACAGAACCAAAACACAACAAACTTGAATGCAGGTGCCGGGCTTCACTGCGAACTGACGCAGGTTGTGCTCGCCGTGGGCCTCGGCCTGATCAGTGCCAACGCGCTCGCCCAGCAGCCCCTGCCGCAAGAGACGACCTTGCCGACCGTCAAGGTACAGGATACGGCGGACACCGTACTCAACCCCAAGGCATCCACGCAGGGCAAGTTCACGGCGCCGCTCATCGACACACCGAAAACGGTCAATGTCATTCCGCAAGAGGTGATCCAGCAAACCGGCAGCACCACGTTGACTGATGCCTTGCGTCTGAGCCCCGGCATCACCATGGGCTCGGGAGAAGGCGGCAATCCTTCCGGCGACCGCCCTTTCATTCGGGGCAATGACTCTCAATCCTCGATCTATGTGGACGGCGTACGCGACATCGCAGCGGGTTCGCGCGAGATGTTCAACATCGAGACCGTCGAAGTCATCAAGGGGGCGGACTCCGCCTACGGGGGGCGCGGCGGCGCGGGTGGCTCCATCAACATGGCCACCAAGGCGCCCGGCAAGGAGAACTTCTTCAACGCGGACCTGAGCGCAGGCAATGCCAACTACAAACGCGGCACCATCGATATCAACCGGGTGCTCAATGACACCACGGCCATCCGCTTGAATGCCATGGCACACGATGCCGATATTCCCGGCCGCGAGGGCCCTACGAACAAGCGATGGGGAATTGCACCGAGCATCACCTTTGGCCTGGGCACGCCGGACCAATTGACGCTGTCCTACCAGCATCTGGATATTGACAATATTCCGGATGGAGGTGTGCCGTACTACTACAACAAGACCACCGTACCCGCCTCCACCAGCGACCTCACCCTGCGGCCCGACAACGGCGGCAATCGCAACAACTGGTATGGCCTGACGGCACGGGACAAATACAAGGAAAATGGCGACCGATTCTCCGCGAACTATGAGCACAAGTTCAGCGACACCAACAAGCTGCGCAATACGCTGCGCTGGAGTGGCTCGACGCAGGACTATGCCTGGACGCAGCCCGACGACAGCCAGGGCAATGTCGCCAATGGCCAGGTGTGGCGCCGGCTGAACTCGCGCTACGCCAAGACCTACAGCCTGCAAAATGCCACCGAACTGACGGGTAAAGCCGATACGGGCAGTGTCAAACACAGCTTCGCGTTGGGTCTGGAACTGGCCACCGAGCGGTCCAAGGTCGACAGCTACAGCATGGTGGATGCCAATGGCAACCCGATCGCCAACAGCAACCAGTGCACGGCAAGCGGCTCGCCCTACATGTGCACCAGTCTCTCCAATCCCAATGGCAATGATCCATGGACGGGATCTCTGGTACGGGCCAACAGCTGGACGAACTACAAGAGCGACACCGTGTCGCTCTATGGATTCGACACCGTGACGCTGACTCCGGAGTGGATCATCAATGGCGGCCTGCGCCTGGATCACTACAACACCAGCGTGACCAATACCAAGAATATCGAATATGAGCGCAATGACAATCTGCTGAACTATCAGCTGGGTGTGGTCTACAAGCTGGCGCCGAACGGCAGCATTTACGCCAATGTGGGCTCCTCCTCCACCCCTGGCAACAGCACCCTGGGCCAGGGCCTGGAAGGCCAGACGATCGACCCCACCAGCGGCCGCACGCCGGTGAGCAATGCAGACTTGCTCAAACCCCAGAAGACCCGTTCCTATGAAATAGGTACCAAGTGGGACCTGCTGGACCAGCGCCTGGGCGTGACAGCTGCCCTCTTCCGCAATGAGACGTCGAATGCACTGGTGATCGATCCGACCGGTGGCACCGCGTCGATGGTGGGCAAGAAATCGGTGAACGGCCTGGAGCTGGGCCTGACAGGCCGGGTGACCAAAGAAGTGGATGTCTTCGCTGGCTACACCTACATGGACAGTGAGCAGTCGGAGATTGGTACGGTCACGTCCGGCGCGCTGGCGGGCCGACCTGCAGCGGGTACCGGCATGGCCTTTCCCAATACGCCCAAGCACAGCCTGAGCTTGTGGGTGAACTACCGCCCTGACGCAAAGCTCTCGCTGGGACTCGGCGCTTTTGGCCAAAGCGAGGCTGTGGGTGGATATGGCTACACCACCGATGGCCATCTGGTGACGCGCGCCATCCCCGGCTACATGCGCTTTGACGCGATGGCCAGCTACAAATTCACCAAGAATCTGGCGCTGCAGCTCAACATCCAGAATCTGACCAACAAGCAGTACTATGCATCGACCTACTCGACGCACTATGCCACCCCTGGTTATGGTCGCTCCGTGATTGCGACGCTGCAAGCCCGGTTCTAAGACCCGGCGAAATCCACCGCTACCGGAGAGCCCCGCGCAGAGTCGAGCGCGGGGCTTTTTCATGGGCACGGTGCAGCATGGCAGCGCGCCGCTGCGCGCTATCATGACAAAGACCTGGGCTTTTTCAGACCTGGTTCAGCCACCCGATGGCGGTACAGCCGCCGGAAGCTTTACGCCAATGCTCCTCCGTATCCCCTCCCTGCTCACGCCGCAAGATATCGCACAATGCCGCGACATCCTGTCGCAAATCGCCTGGCAAGATGGCAAGACCACCGCCGGGCATCTGGCGATGAAAGTGAAGGACAACCAGCAATTGCCGCTGGACAGCGACGCTGGCAAGCAGATGGGCAACCTGGTTCTTGACCGGCTGGGCCGCCATCCCTTGTTTCTGGCAGCCGCACTGCCGGCCAAGGTCCTGCCGCCCCGATTCAACCGCTATGCGGCGGGCGGCACCTATGGCAATCACATCGATAACGCCCTCTTCCATATTCCAGACTCTGCCATCCGCGTGCGCTCCGATATCTCCACCACCGTTTTCCTGTCGCACCCGGAGGAGTATGAAGGGGGTGAGCTGGTCATCGAAGACACGTATGGCGAACAAGCCATCAAATTGGCAGCCGGTGATGCCATCGTCTACCCGAGCGACAGCATGCACCGCGTCAACCCCGTGACCAGCGGTGTTCGTCTCGCCAGTTTTTTCTGGACACAGAGCCTGGTACGGGCCGATGCCCAGCGCCGGCTGTTGTTCGATCTGGACCAGTCCATTCAAATGCTGGCACGGGACTACCCGGATCACCCGCGCATCGCTGCCCTGTCAGGCACGTACCACAACCTGCTTCGCATGTGGTCAGAGCTATGAGTGGCGCCGGCAATCACCTCCCGGCAGCGGGCCCTCAGAATGCGTTGGGTGAGCCTGTCCGGGCCGCATTTCCACAAATCCCGGATGGCATCCGTTCGCTGCCCGACTATGCCCGCCATGCGATGGCGCACATCGAAGCCAGCGCTTGGGCCCATATCGAAAGCGGCGCCGACCAGGGCTTGACACTTGCGCACAACCGAACAGCGTTTGACCGCCTCCAGCTGTGCCCCGAATCGCTGTGCGATTTGACCCAGGCGAGCACACAGCAGACCTTGCTCGCCCAGGTCCTGCGCTGGCCCGTGATGCTGGCGCCCGTGGCCTACCATCGCTTGGCCCACCCGGAGGGCGAGCTGGCGACGGCGAGAGCGGCCATGGCGATGCAGACCGGATTCATTGTCAGCACGCTCTCCAGCTACTCCTTGGAAGAAACCATGGTTGCGGCCCAAACGGCTACCCAGGAAGTGGGACGCAGCGCGCCAATGTGGTTTCAGCTGTACAAGCAAACCGAGCGCAGCCACTGCCTGCGTCTGGTGCGCCGCGCCGAAGACGCAGGCTACCAGGCCATTGTCTGGACGGTGGATGCCGGCATCAAACGCTCAGGCTTTGCGCTGCCCCCCGGTGTAGTTGCCGCCAACCTGCGCGACTTTCCACCCCAGCCACTCCACGTGAGTGATCTGATGCGTGACAGCATTCTTTTTGGCTCTGCGCTCGCCGACAATGCACCTTCCTGGGACGACCTGCAATGGCTGCGCCAACAGACACGCTTGCCGCTCATCATCAAGGGGGTGCTGTCTGCGCGCTCCGCACGCGCCATGGTGGAGATGGGCGCTGATGCGCTGATCGTCTCCAATCACGGGGGCCGTGTACTCGACGGCACCGTCTCCCCGGTGGATGCGCTTCCTGCGATCCGCAGCGCTGTCGGCCCGGAAACGCCGCTGCTGCTGGACGGCGGCGTGCGCTACGGCACGGATGTATTCAAAGCACTGGCGCGCGGTGCAAACGCAGTCTTGATAGGCAGGCCACAGCTCTACAGCCTGGCGGTTGCCGGGATGTTGGGCACGGCGCATATGCTGCATGTGTTGAGAACAGAGGTGGAGCTGGCGATGGCGCAAATGGGTTGCGCACGCCTGGCGGACATTCAGGACACCCTGCTTTTCAAGGCAGCCCACCGTTAGGACAGAGGAAGCTGCACTCTGCCCTTGCAGCGCCAGCGCATGAACGGGATGGCAGGAACGCCCGGGCACCAGCTGACGGAGAGCACCTTCCCGGCCCCCCTCGGCCGTCACCTGCACGACCGGGCAGCACCCCAGCGCCCCATGCATGGCCACGCCTGTTTGGAGCGCAACAAGGCGGGGCGGGGTATTCGAGACAGTGGCCCTCAGCGCGCAACGGTATGCTCACAGCACGGCAGGCGCTACCGGCCTGCGCATCACCAGGAGCACATATGTTTGATCATCTGGGCATCGGCGTCTCCAACATCGCCGTAAGCAAGCGTTTTTTTCTCCAGGCGCTAGAGCCGCTGGGGGTCTCGCTCGCAATGGAAGGGCCTGGCAGCCTGGGTTTGGGCCGCGATGGCAAGCCTTCGTTGTGGATCTCGGAGTCCGCCGACAAACCCGCTCGCCTCCATATCGCCATCAGCGCCCCCACGCGCGCGCAGGTGGATGCCTTTTATGCGGCGGCGATGGCGGCGGGTGGGCGGGACAACGGCGCTCCGGGCCTGCGCCCCCATTACCATCCCCATTACTACGCAGCCTTTGTGCTGGACCCGGACGGCAACAACATCGAAGCGGTTTGCCACCAGCCGGCGCCCTAGCCATCGCACTGGCATCTTGAGACTGCGGGCATCAGAGTTGCGGAGTGCAGCGCTGCAGGGCGTGGCCTCAGCGTGGATGACGCGCTCCCCGATACAGAGACATGCCCTAACGCAGCGCCGTGGCGCATCCAAGGTTCTACAGCAGCTCGCGATGGCGCTGGCCGGCAACGGCTGCCCGGTCCACGGCCTCCCCACCTCTTGGGTCCGATGCAGCCCCGCATCGACCGGCCGCGCGCAGTACCCTGGCAGCGCACTTATGCGCACTGGTGCGCCACCCTATCTACCGTGTCGGCCTCTGGAGTATTTTTGATGCGACGACTTCGCCACCTGACCAACCGCCACCGCGCCCAGTCCACCAATGTCGCGCTGGGCTGGGTGCTGGCGTTCAATGCGGGAGCGGTCAACGCGGGCGGCTACCTGGTGTTGCAGATGTACACCTCGCACATGACCGGCTTTGCCTCGCAATTGGCCGATGGGCTGGTGCTGGACAACCTGAAGATGCTGCTGAATGCGTTGGGCGCCATCCTGTCGTTCATGGTGGGGGCGGCGGTCTGCGCCATCCTGGTGAACTGGGGACGCGAGAGGCGCCTGTACAGCGTGTATGCGCTACCGCTGATGCTCGAGGCGCTGATGCTTTTGCCGTTCGGGCTGATGGGCGCCGCCACGCTCAGCTGGCAGACGCCTTTTGCGGTGCCGCTGACCGTGCTGTTGCTGTCTTTCATGATGGGGCTGCAGAATGCGGTCGGCTCCAAGACGTCGGGGGGCAGCATTCGCACCACCCACATGACTGGCAACATCACCGATCTGGGGATGGAGCTGGGCAAGCTTCTGTGGTGGCAGCGCCGCCGCCGGGGCACCCCAGCGCCGCTGCAGCCCGTACCGCACCACCGGGGCCGCATGCGCACTGCGGCAGGCCTGATCGGCATGTTTGTGCTGGGCAGCATTGCAGGTGCGCTGGGTTTCAAGTTCATCGGATTTTTTTGCGTCGTACCGCTGGCAGCCTGCCTGCTGGCCATCTCGCTCCCGCCGTTTCTGCGCGATGCCCAGCACTCCGGGGAGCTGCGCGGATTTTTCCGCAAACGCGGGGGGCGCTGACGCAGCGCTTGCGGCTGGACGATGCAAGGCCCGGCCCTGCGTGTTGGGCCGTGGCGGGCGGCCACGGGTCGGCACGCGGGGCTGCACGATGGCCCGTCTCGCCGGTTCAGCGTGCGGCGGCAGGCTCCATCCCGGTGCTGCGAACCAGCGGAGCCGCCGCAGCAGAAGCGAGAAAGCGGACGAAATGCCGTGCCACATCGGGCTCCGCCGCAGCCGCCGCGATCCCCGCCGAGAAAAACACGCGCTGCTGCACCTCATCGGGCAGCGGCCCGACAAACTCCAGCTCCTTGAACGGGAGCAGTTCACTCACCTGCTGAAAGCCAATCTCCGCATCGCCCCGCAATACGACCGCGCCGACGCGTTCGCTCAGAATTCTGCTGGCCTTGTCCTTGATCTGCTCGGCAACACCCAGACGCGGAAACAGCTCGCTGGCGAGATAGGTTCCACTGGCGCTGGCCGAGTAGGCAATGCTTTTGGCATCCAGCAAGGTCTGCCTGAGCGCCTCGACCGAGCTGATATCGGGTTTGGTTGTGCCCTTGCGCACACTCATGCCAATCATCGAGCGCGCCAGATCCACACGCGAGCCCTGCTGGACTTTGCCTTCGGCGATCAGCTGCTCCAAGCCGGCGTCCGCCAGAATCACGATGTCGAACTGCTCACCCCGCGCCAGGCGGCTGGGAATGGCGTCCTGTGCATTGCCCATCGAAGCGCCACGCGCAGTGATCACTCGGTGACCGGTGGCCTGCTCGTACAAGGGCACCAACTGGTCATAGGCCGCCGAGAACCCGCCGGAGGTGACGACGCGAATATCGGCTGCATGGGCGGTGGAAGGCTGTACTGCGCCAGCCAGCAGCCCCAGGCTCAGCCAGCTGGCCGCCAGGCTGAGCAGCGCACGGCGTTGCCAGCGCATGGCACAGGCGCTGCGAAGAAGATGGGATATGGACAAGGCTTGTCTCCTTATGGGTGATGGTTGATTCCCCAGCCAGGGCTACTCGATCGTGATCTTGCGGTCCTGGATGATGCGGCCCCACTTGGCATACTCGTCGGCGATGAACCTGCCCAGCTCCTCGCGCTTGCCCGGCGCCGTGGTCTGGCCGTGCTTGAGCAGGTTGTCATGCACCTCGGGCGCGTTGAGGGCCTTCACCAGCTCCAGGTTCCACCGGTCCAGCAGAGGCTGGGGCGTCTTGGCCGGTGCCAGAAAGGCATACCAATTCGTCGCGTTGAAACCGGGGAAGCTCTCGGCCACTGTCGGCACATTGGGCAGGTAGGCGGGGCGGGTCAGTCCGGTGGTGGCCAGCGGGATCAGCTTGCCCGATTCGATATGCGGCAGTGCGGTGGGAGGCGCGGCATAGAACGATGCGACGCGGCCGCCCAGCACGTCCTGCAACGCAGGCGCGCCGCCCTTGTACGGGATGTGGACGGTGTTGATATGGGCCACATCGTTGAGCAGCTCGCCGGCCAGGTGGGAGGCCGATCCCGGTCCGGTGGAGGCGAAGTCCAGCTTGCCAGGCTCGCGCTTGGCTTTCGCGACATAGTCCGCGAGCGTCTTGATGCCGGTGCCGGCCGGCACCACGAGCACATTGGGAAAGACGACGCCCATCGTGATGGGCGCCAGATCCTTGAGCGGGTCGTAGCGCAGCTTCATCAGATGCGGCGATATGGTCAGCGGCCCGATGGAGCCAAACAGCAGCATGGAGCCATCGGCGGGACCATGGGCCACCTGCCCATGCGCCAGGTTCCCCCCGGCGCCGGGCTTGTTGTCCACGACCACGTTCTGGCCGATGTTCTCGCTCAATTTCTTCGCGATGATGCGCGCGGCAATGTCGGCCGATCCCCCGGCAGCGAAGCCGACGACCAGGGTCACGGGCCGTTTGGGAGGAAAGTCCTGCGCATGGCTGGCGCCCATGGCCATGCCAAGTGCGGCCGCGATGAGGCCCGCCACGACCGGTTGGGGTAGTTGCATATTGTCTCCTGTGCACGCCGGGCGTGCCTGCTTTTGTCGATACCCGCGATCCTAGGCAGGCAGTGTTATTCTGTAAATTGCAATTTAAAGAGGAACTATTGCATGGGGCGCATCAAATTCGACATGGGTGAGCTGGAGGCTTTCGTGATGACCGCCGAGAAAGCCAGCTTTCGCATGGCGGCCGAGGCGCTGTTTCTGTCGCCCCCCGCGCTCAGCAGACGGGTGGAACGCCTGGAGGCGGCCCTGGGTGTGCGGCTGCTTGAACGCACCACGCGCCATGTACAGCTCACACCGGTCGGCCAGGAGTTTCTGCAAGAGGCGCGCAGAGCGCTTTCTGGCCTCGAAGATGCCGTTCAGCGGGTGGACGACCAACGCATGCTTCGCCGGGGACGGGTGGTGATCGCGTGCATCCCGTCGGTCGCCACCCAAGTGCTGGCCCCGGTATTGAAAGCATTTGCCACAGACCTGCCGGAGGTCCAGGTGCATGTGATGGACGAGAGCGCCAAGCGGGTGCTGGACGCCGTCGTGCAAGGCGAGGCCGATTTTGGACTGAGCTTTACCGGCAGCCAGGAGCCCTCGCTGCATTTCGAGGCGCTGACCAGCGAACGCTATGTGCTGGCGATGCCCAGAAACCACCGCTGGGCCAAGCGGGAGAGCGTTGCATGGATGGAGCTGGCGGGCCAGCGGCTGGTCTCCGTCTCCCGGCAAAGCGAAAACCGCTTGCTGCTGGACCAGATCGTTGCCCAATTGCCGGACCAGCCTGTCGCATGGTATGAATGCAACCATCTGTCGGGCGCCTTGGCTTTGGTCGAGGCCGGACTGGGGCTGGCGGTCATGCCCCAGCTCGCGCTGCACCCCCAACCCGCGCAGATTCGCGGCGTGCCGCTGGTCTCCCCTGAGGTGTGGCGCACCATTGGCCTGCTACAACGCCGTGACCGCAGCCTCAGCCCTTCCGCAGAGACATTGCGCAGCCGCCTTCTGCATCGCTATGGGGAACACTGAGCCCGCCGCTGCGCCCAGAAGCGCGCTGGCCTCTGCGCTGCGGGCGATGCCAACCTGGCGCAGGCAAAGCCGCTGGGCTGCTGGCGGTTTTGATGACAGCGGGTGGGCGTGGAAGATGACCACCAGGCGGTCCGGCGGAGCGAAGACCGCATTGCCGCGATGACGCACACGGACCGCCACCATCGGCTTGTGCATCGCTGCGTTCAGCCACCCACCGTCTGCTGTGCGTGGTGGTATTGCCAGCCCAGCGCAGGCGCAATGCGCTCCGTGAAATCACTCAGGATCTGCAGGTAGTCCTCATGCGGCAGGTTGTAGGGCAGCTCCAGCCGCAGCTCGTCGACCAGGGGCAGAACCGGGTCCACCAGGAGCGACTCCAGAATTTGCGCACTGCTTCCGACCAGATCGCGGGCAAACAGCACCCGGCGCTCGCCCTGAGGTGCCAGTGTGCGTGCATGGCGGCTCTGTGCAAAGGCCTCATAGCGCTTGCGGCTGTCACTGCCGGCGCTGTCGGTGGGCACGATCACCCGGCCCAGGGCGACCCGCGGCGCGTGTGGCGCCGTCCAGTGGTTGCGAAAGCGCTGCAACTGGGCCAGTTGCGTCTCGAAGAAATGGTCGCTGTGCTCGCCCCGGTTCAGGTTGCCGATCAGCAGATGCAAGCCGTTGCGACCCGCCCATTCCGCCGAATGCAGCGAGCCGCCGCCATACCACAGCCGATGCGCCAGACCTGCTGCATGGGGATAGATGCGGGGAATGTGCTGGCCGGCCGGCGATTGCACCACGGCGCCTTCGGGCCCCAGAGGCTGCCTCTGCAGCTTGCTGCGCAGGCGCGTGACGCGCGCATGCGAGAAGTCGATGTGTGCGGGATCACCGTCATACAGGTGCGCGCCCAGCAGGTCTCCATGGTTGGGCGCCCCGGCGCTCACGCCGACCTGGAGCCGGCCCTGCGAGAGCACATCCACGGTGGAGAGGTCTTCCGCCAGCCGGAAAAGGTTTTCGTATCCCAGCTGAATGACGGCGCAACCGAGCTCCATGCGTTCTGTGCGCTGGGTGGCTGCGGCCAGCAACGTGGAGGCGGACGACACAGCAGGCTCCAGATGGCGCTGCCGTACCCAGCCCCCGTCAAAGCCCAGTTGCTCCCCGTATTCCAACAATTGCAAGGTGTGCTCAAGCCCGGACCAGGGCGCGTCCTCCGCATGGTTGCCCGGCGTGAGGAAAGCGATGCGGGAGATATGGATGCGCATGGACAGGCCTATGGGAAAAGGTTGCGGGCGCCGATCAGAACTTGGGCAGTCCCGGCGGATTGGTCTCCGAGCGAGGCAGCGCTTCTTCGGCGAGTTTCCAGCGGTCCAGCACCTGCGCGTACTGTCCGCTCTTGATCAATCCGTTGGCAGCTTGCGTCACCGCATCGGCCAGGCCACTGCCCTTGCGGGTGGTGATGGCGACATCCGACTTGTTGGGCCAGCCGGCGTTGACCGTGCCCACAAGCCGTATCTGCCCGTCCCTGGCGGCCTGGTAGGCCTGCGGCGCGTTCGGGTTGAAGTTCACATCTGCGCGGCCGGACACCAGCGCGAGCGTGCGGGCCGTTTCATCGTCGTAGTACTGCAGCTCGGCCGGTTTCAGGCCTGCCGCAATGTTCAGGCGGTTCCATTCCAGCGCGATGCGCTCCTGGTTGGTGCCCGAGGCCGATATCAAACGCAGGCCGGCAATGTCCTTGGGCTCCTTGATCGAGGTGATCTTGCTGCCCGTCTTGACATAGAAGCCGTGCAGGCCCAGCCGGTAGGTGGAGAAGTCGAACTTCTCCTTGCGCTGCTCGGTGACGCCGACGTTGGAGATCACCGCATCGTATTTGCCCGAAGTCAGACCCAGCGGCCAGTCCGCCCAGGCAATTGGCTGCAGGTCGAGCTTCAGCCCCAGCGCATCGGCGATGAGCAGGATGAAGTCGGGATCAAAGCCGACGATGGTTTTGGCATCGGTGGCATAGGTCCCTGTCGGTGGCGCGCCAGGATGGATGGCCACGGTCAGTACGCCGGGCTTGACGAATTTGAAGTCCTTGGAGATCGCGGCAATCGCCGCTTCGTCCCGGGGCGCGCGCAGGCGCCCCTTTTGCTCCGGGCTCAGGTCGACCACGGTCTGCGCATGTACGGCGCCGCAGAGGGACAGAACGGCCAACAGGGCCAGGCGGCGGAGGCTCTTGATGGTGGACATGGTGTGTGCAGTCTTCATTTTTTGGGCAGGCCGGGCGGGTTGGTACGTGATGCCGGGATGGCCTCGGACTGCAGACTCCAGCGCTCGAGCGCCTTGGCGTAGTTGCCGTTGCCGATCTGCGCATTGAGCGCAGCGGTGATGGCATCGGCAATGCCCGATCCTTTGCGCGAGGTCACTGCGATTTCGGCGGTTTGGGGCCAGCCGCCCGAGAAAAGGCCCACCAGGCGTGTCTTGCCATCGCGGGCGTTGTAGGCCGCAATGCCATTGGGTGCGAAATACGTATCCGCGCGGCCCGAAGCCAGCGCCAGATACAGCACCACATCATCGTCGTAGTACTGCACTTCCACCGGTTTGAGGCCTGCCTTGATGTTCTGCTCGTTCCAGCGCAGCAGCACCTGCTCCTGGTTGGTGCTGGCGCCGACGATCACCTTGAGGCCGGCGACGTCCTTGGGTTCCTTGATGGCCTGCACCTTACTGTTCTTGGCGACGTAGAAGCCCAGCGTGTCATTGCGGTAGGTCGAGAAATCGAATTTCTCCTTGCGCTCCTCGGTCACCGTGACGTTGGATATCACGACATCGAACTTGCCCGATTGCAGGCCCAGAGGCCAGTCGGCCCAGGCCACCGAAACCAGCTCCAGCCTGCGGCCCAGGCTGTCGGCCACCAGTTGCGCAATATCGGGCGCGTTGCCCACCGGGGTCTTGTTGTCCGTGGCGTACGCGCCAAATGGCAGGCGGCCCGTGGTGGTGCCCACCACGAGCGCACCTTCCTTGGCAAACTTGAACTGGGGGTTGAGGAGGCGGATGGCTTCGTCCACCTTGTCGGACCGAGGGCGGCCTGCCTGCTCGGGGCTGAGGTCGGGGGCGGCGGACTGCGCCCAGGAAGGCAGCGCAAGCAGGGACAGCGCGGCGACTGCAGTGTGGATCAGATGACGACGTTGCATATTCTCGATTCTTCGATGTCAGTGGGAGGGAGGGGTTGTGCGGTCTACAGCACCTTGGCAAGGAACTCGCGCAGGCGCGGCTGATCGGGCTGCTGCAGCACCTTGTCGGGGTGGCCGCTTTCGATGATGCGGCCCTGGTCCATGAAAACCACGTGGTCTGCCACCTCACGGGCAAAGCCGATTTCATGGGTGACGATGAGCAAGGTGGTGCCGGTGCGGGCCAGCTCCTTGATCACGTCGAGCACCTCGTTGACCAGCTCCGGATCCAGGGCCGAGGTGGGCTCGTCAAACAACAGCACTTTGGGTTTGAGGGCCAGCGCCCGGGCAATGGCCACGCGTTGCTGCTGACCGCCGGACAGTTGGCGGGGGAAGGCGTCTGCCTTGTGCGCCAGGCCAACACGCGCCAGCAGTTCCCGGGCCAGGGCCTGGGCTTCGGCCCGGGGCAGGCCCCGTACCGAGACAGGCGCCTCCGCCACGTTGTCGAGCACGCTCAGGTGCGGGAAGAGGTTGAAGTTCTGGAACACCATGCCCACATCGGCGCGGCGGGAGAGGATGTCCTTTTCCTTCAGTTCATACAAGGTGTCCCCCTCCTGGCGGTAGCCCACCAGCTCACCATCGATGGCGATGAACCCGCTGTCCACCCGCTCCAGATGGTTGATGGAGCGCAGCAAGGTGGACTTGCCCGAACCCGACTGGCCCAGAATGACTGTTACGCTACCCGAAGGGACGTGCAGCGATACATGGTTGAGCACGCGAACACCGTTGTAGCTTTTGGAGACCGCCTGTACCTCGACCTGCCCACCCCGGGAGTGGGAGTGGGTCCATGCAGCGGCGCGTGCCGGGGGCTCGTCTGCAGCGGCCGGGGCTGCGTCGACCGAGGGCACCGGCGCAGGACGCAGCCAGGCCCAGGCACGGCCCAGCAAGGTGGGCGGCAACTGGCGCAGCGCGCCGCGTGCGTAGTGGCGCTCGACTTGCGTCTGAATGATGGAGAGCACCGAGAGAATGATCAGGTACCAGACGGTTGCCACCATCAGCAGGGGGATCACTTCCAGGTTGCGGCGGTAGATGATCTGGATCGTGTAGAACAGCTCGGGCAAGGCCAGGATGTAGGCGTTGGAGGTGCCCTTGGCCAGGCCGATGATGTCGTTGAATGCAGACGGCAGGATGGAGCGCATGGCCTGGGGCAGCACAATGCGGAAGGCCTGGTGGCGGCGCGGCAGGCCCAGTGCAGCGGCGGCCTCATGCTGGCCCTGGTCCACCGACAGGATGCCGCCACGGATGATCTCGGAGGAATAGGCCGCCTGGTTCAAGGTCAGGCCGATCACCGCCGCCAAAAACGGTGTGACCAGCTGGGTGGTACTCCACTCGGCCCAGGTGATGTTGGTGAAAGGCACGCCCAGCCATACCGTCTCGTACAGATAGCCCAGGTTGTTCAGTATGAGCAGCAGCACGATGAGCGGGATGGAGCGGAAGATCCAGACAAAGGTCCAGGCCAGTGCGCGCAGCAGGGGCGAACGCGAGACGCGGGCCAGTGCCAGACCGGTGCCCAGCGTGAAGCCCAGCGCCGCCCCCAGCGCGGTCAGCACCAGGGTGCGGCCCAGACCCACCAGCACCGGTTCGGCAAAAAACCATTCTGCAAACACCGGCCAGCCCCAGCGGGGGTTGCCGAGTACCGAGTTGAGGACGGCGCCCATCAGCACCAGTGAAATGATGGTGCCAACGGTGCGTGCAGGGTAACGCGCCGGAACAATGCGCAGCGAAGCATAGTCGCGGCGGCGTGACGCAGGCGCCGGTGCTGGCGCGGCGGGCGCTTGCTCGATGGCGACGTTGGGCGGAGCCAGGGTGGTGGTGTTCATGGTGCAGTTCTTTTTACGTGGGCTCAGACACCGGAGAGCATGGGTGCTTGCAGTGCGGGGGTGGAAGGCAGCGGTGGATGGTTGCGGGGCGCCAATGACAGCTGCTTCTCAAAAGGCAGTTTTCGCAATGCCTGCAGATCTGCAGTGGGGTCGAACAGACGCCGGTAGCCATGGCCCAGGTACAGTCCCACCGCTTCCGGCTGGCGAAAGCCGGTGGTGAGATAGACCCGTTGGTAGCCCTGGCGCAAGGCCTGCGCTTCGAGCTCGACCAGAACCGATCTCGCCAACCCCTGCCGGCGCAGGCTGCTGTCCGTCCAGATACGTTTGAACTCTGCGGTATCCGCATCCAATCGCTTGAAGGCGCCCCCTGCGACCGCGCGCCCCTTGCGCAGCAGCAACAGGAAATTGCCCCCCTGGGCCGGTGTGAACACCTCGGCCGGGTAACGTTCGATTTCCGGAACAGCGGATTCCTGCAGATAGAAATCGCCATAGCGGCTTTCATACTCCCGGCCCAGCTCTTCAATCAAAGGCAGGGCACGCGGGTCTTGCAGGCTGGTGTAGACAAAGAGGTCAGAGCGCATGAGAACTCCTGAAATCATGGGGCGAGAAAGCGCTCTACCAGGTGCACCCAGTAAGCGGCGGCCGGCGCCAAAATGGCGTCATTGAAGTCATACCGGGGGTTGTGCAGAGACGCGCTTTCGCCATTGCCCAGAAACAGGAAGCTGCCGGGCCTGGCCTGCAGCAGGTAGGCAAAATCCTCGCTGGCAGTGCGGGGGCGAAAGTGCGAATCCACAAAATCCTCCCCCAGCGCATCCTTGGCCACATCGCGCGCAAACAGTGTTTCCTGCACATGGTTGATGACCGGCGGAAAGCCATTCTTGAAATCCACATGGGCCTGCGCCCCGAGGCTTTCCGCCTGGGCTTGCGCCACGGCCTGCAAGCGGTTTTTCAGCGTGCTGCGCACCTCGGGCTTGAACGAGCGCGCCGTCAGCTGCAACTCCACCTGATCGGGGATGACATTGGCCGCATGGCCACCGTGGATGGAGCCCACCGTGACCACGCCCATCTCCAGCGGATCGACGTTGCGGGAGACCACGCTTTGCAAGGCGGTGATCACATGTGCGCTTGCCAGGATCGGATCGACGGCCTGGTGCGGCTCGGCGCCATGGCCGCCCTGGCCGGTGATCGTGACCTTGGCGTAGTCGATCGATGCCATAGCCGGACCCTCCACGCAGCCCAGGTGTCCGGCGCGCACGCCGGGCCAGTTGTGCAGACCGTAGATGACGTCGCAGGGAAAGCGCTCGAACAGGCCTTCGCTGATCATCTTCTTGGCGCCTGCACCCAACTCTTCCGCAGGCTGAAAAACCAGGTGCAAGGTGCCATCGAATGCGCCCTGCTCTGCCAGAAAGCGAGCAGCCGCCAGGAGGATGGCAGTGTGGCCGTCGTGACCGCAGGCGTGCATCACGCCGGCATTCTGGCTGGCATAAGGCAGGCCGGTGGCCTCCTGGATCGGCAGCGCATCCATGTCGGCGCGCAGGCCGAGGGTTTTACCGCCCCCGCCCTTTTTCAGACGGGCAACCACCCCCGTCCCCGCGATGCCGGTGAACACCTCATAGCCCCATTCGGCCAGCGCCTTGGCCACCAGCGCAGAGGTCCGGTGCTCCTGGAACGAAAGCTCGGGGTGTTGGTGGATATCGCGGCGCAGCGCAATAAAGCTCTGCGCATGGCGGGCGATGCCGTTTTCCACCCGCAAGCGGTATGCGCTTTGCGGCTGGACGGCGGGTTCGGTGATGGCGGCGCTGCTCATCAGGCGACCCGCCGGGATTCAACAGCGTCGTGTGCCACGTCGTACCGGCTGGCCTTGCGCGGCAGGCCGAGATGGTCGCGCAAGGTCTGGCCTGTCAGGTTGCGTTCATAGCGGCCGCTGGCTTCCAGTTCGGGCAGCACATGCGCGATGAAATCGTCAAGGCCTTCGGTGCTGACAGGGAACTGCAGGATGAAGCCATCTGCGGCGCCCGCGTCCACCCAATCGATGATCTGTTCGGCAATTTTCTGGCCCGAGCCCACGAAGTTGGATTTTGGCGTGGCTGCCTGCAAGGCCACTTGCCGCAGGGTCAACCCCTGCGCCTTGGCATCGGCCTTGATGCGGTCGGTGGTGGAGCGGAAGCTGTTGCGGCCGATATCGCCCAACTCGGGGAACGGTGCATCCAGCGGGTACTGGGTGAAATCATGGTGGTCGAAATAGCGGCCCAGGTAGGCCAGCGCTTCGTCGATGCCGAGCAGGTTGCGCACGCGCTCGTATTTGGCGTTGGCTTCTTCATCGCTGGCACCGGTCACGACGTTGATGCCCGGAAATATCTTCACATCGCTGGCCAACCGGCCGTGGCTGATCGCACTGGCCTTGACCTTGCGCGAGAACTCGCGCGTCTCATCCAGCGATGGTGAATGGGTGAACACAGCGTCTGCGTATTTGCCTGCAAGATCAATGCCGGCATCGGAGGAACCGGCCTGAAAGACCACGGGCTGGCCCTGGGGCGAACGCTGGATGTTGAGCGGCCCGGCCACCTGGAAAAACCGGCCTTCGTGGTCGAGCGTGTGCAGCTTGCTGCGGTCAAAGAACTGGCCGCTGTCACGGTTGCGGACAAAGGCATCGTCGTCCCAACTGTCCCACAGGCCTTGGGTGACGTGCAGGTATTCATCGGCAATCTGGTAGCGCAATGCGTGCTCGGGGTGCTTGCGGCTGTAGTTCAGGGCCGAGCCTTCAAGCGGCGTGGTCACCACATTCCAGCCTGCACGGCCGCCACTGATCAGATCGAGCGAGGCGAACTGCCGGGCGATGGTGAAGGGATCGCTGTAGGAGGTGGATACAGTGCCGGCGAGCCCGATCTTGCTGGTGACGGCTGCCAGCGCCGAGAGTATGGAGATGGGCTCGAACCGGTTCAGAAAATGGGGAAGGGATTTTTCGTTGATGTAGAGGCCGTCGGCCACAAAGGCAAAGGCAATGCCATGGTCCTCCGCCTTCTGGGTGATACGGATGTAGTGCTGCAGATTGACGCTGGCATCGGCCGGTACGCTGGGGTGGCGCCAGGCATTCATGTGTGCGCCTGCGCCGTGCAGCATCAGACCAAAACGGATGGGGGATTTGCTCATGGTGAACTTTCGGTCAGGGTTCAGGCGGCCGTCAGCTCGGCCATTGCGGGTTGCGCGTTGGCAATCAGCTCTATCGATGCCAGGCGCTCTTCAAAAAAGGGAACCGGGGTATCGATGATGAATTCATCGATACCGTGTTGCAGGTGCAAGGCAGTCAGCGCCGCATGCACGTCGTCAGCGGTGCCCGCAATGACATGGGGGTGGGTCTCCTCCAGCCGGTAGTCACTGGCTCCGGCTTGCTGCGCAAACTCTGCGGCGGCTTCGCGGCTTGGCAGATTGAAGCTCTGGCCTGTGGGCAAATGCAGCTTGAAGATGCGCACATTCGCGACCAGCGCTTCAGCCTTGGCCCGGTCATCGGCGGCAAAGGCATAGACGGCCATCGATGGCGCCTGGCCGCTGAGGGGGCGGTAGGCAGCGGTGGTGCTGGCAAGCAACGCAGGGTCGTCATTGAAATGCCCGGCATAGGAAAAGCCCCAGCCCAGGCGCGATGCCAGCTGTGCGCTGTCGGGAGAGGCCCCGAGCAGCACGCATTGGGGCAAGGTGCTGGGTTTGGGCAATGCGCGCGAAGCAGCCAGCGGGTGCCCGGCGGGCAGGTCGTCTCGCAAAAAGCCGTTCAGATCGCTGAGCAGGCTGTCGAAGTTGATGGGCTGTGACGGGTCGTGACGCGCTTGCAAGGCACGTGTGGACTGCGGCAGACCACCGGGCGCCTTGCCAATACCCAGATCCACGCGGCCCGGCGCCAGCGCCGATAGCAGCTTGAACACCTCGGCCACCTTGTAGGGGCTGTAGTGCTGCAACATGACGCCGCCTGAGCCGATGCGGATGCGCTTGGTATGCGCCAGCAGCCAGGCAACCAGGATCTCTGGGGCGGAACCTGCGACCTGGGGATTGCCATGGTGCTCTGCCACCCAGAAGCGGTGGTAGCCCAGCGCTTCGGCGCGCTGCGCCATGGCCAAGGTGGAGCGAAGCGCCTGGGCGGTTGAAACGCCCGGCGGAATGGGGCTTTTGTCGAGCAGCGAAAGGCGGTAGGTCATGAATAGTAGCGCTGGGCTGGCACCGGTGAATATGCGAGAAATAATATCTCTCGCCATTTCGGGCGGTTGCTACTTATTTGCAGATCATCATGCGTAATTCGTTGCGCTATTCCGGTATTAAATAGTTTTCCGTATTTGATAATTTCTCAATGTTTTATGAGTTTCTTCTAATCAAAAACCTATTGAGAACTATCCGGGGGCTGGCTTTGCCTAGCGCATAGCGAGAGGGTGACCGATCGCAAAACACGCCCATGTAGCCCCATGCATTGGGCTCGATCGATCGGTCAGAAACGCTTTTAAGACGTGTCTTGCCTGGCGGGACCGTGGCGTCAGCCTGCAGTTCGGCGTGGGCCAGGCGATATCGAGACGCCTGCGTTGGAAAGCATGGGTAGTCGGGGCTCGGCCATGGGCGACTTAGCTGCGTTTGCCCAAAGCGGTGACGCAGTCGGAAAACGCCCCGGGGAAAGCCGCTGCCAATGGCGCTGGCGAATGGGACAGGGTGTGGGGGACGGGACCTTTCATCCCATTAACCAGCCTTGGCTGGCTAGCCGGTTTCCATGGGCCTGCCAGGCAGCAACTTTAAGTTGGCAAACCCGTCTTGGTCACTGGTATATGCAGACTGGAGACGCTGACTGAATAGCGCCAATGGATGGATTAATGAGAAACCGAATGACACCCACGCTCCTTGCATGGGGCATCCAATAAAATATTGGCAGACGCAGGTGCATGTTCTTGGTCAAGCGCTCGCTCGCAGCGATGCGGTCGCAAAAGGAGAGGTCATGAACTGCATCTGCCCGCACCCCGCCCTACCCTCCCCTGGCCCCTGGCGGAGACAGCATGGCACCGTTCAGTCATGGCCTCGTCCGCCGTTGCGGGCTGGTGAATAGGAGCGGATGCCAACGGTAGCCGATGCGCGCCAACTCTTTCAGAGGTCCACTTGTTGGGACCATTCTGTTGCGGTCTAGGCAAGAGCCGTGCGCGTGCAGATCACCATTCAGCAGTGGCAGCCTGTGGTGGAATACAGCAAAAACGAAAAAGCCTCAGAGCATTTCTACTCTGAGGCTTGACGTTTGGTGCGGCTGGCAGGAATCGAACCCACGACCCCTTGGTTCGTAGCCAAGTACTCTATCCAGCTGAGCTACAGCCGCTAATTTTCGATGCTATGGCGGAGAGGGAGGGATTCGAACCCTCGGTACGTTTGCACGTACGCCTGATTTCGAGTCAGGTACATTCGACCACTCTGCCACCTCTCCGCAGCGCCGAAGCTGAAATTATAGCAGGCAATTTGAGGGTCTCGGGAAGAATTGCAGATTTCTGAAAAATTGATTGTGGGGTGATCGCCATTGCGTCACCGAAACTGAGGCCAAACTTAAAGGAAGGCATGGCTTGGCTGAAAAAGGGCCTGGTCGACGCCCGGCCGTCAACGGCGCCCGCACCATTGCGTTGTGCAGACATGCGGTGGGTTGTGCAGCGACTGGTATGCACAGGGCCCCTTGGAACCACCGCCGCCCTTCAGGAGAGCACCATGTTCCATGCCGTTGACCGTCTCGCCCCCGTTCATTCACCCGTGTTGCCGCCGCGTTTGCTGGCCGCAGGCTTCCGGACGGGGCTGGTGGCGCTGGCCGCAGCACTGGCCTTGGCGGGATGCAACGATGATGGCGATGCCCACAAGGCTGCTAGTGCCTCTGCCGAGAACACCGCAGCCAATCAGGCGCCGGCTGCGCAGCCTGCCGCCGTGGTGCAGGCCGCCTACACGCCGCCGTCTGCCGACATCCTTTACCAGATGGTGGCGCCCATCGCGCTGTACCCGGACAAGCTGGTCGCGCAAATCCTGGCGGGCTCCACCTATCCCGACCAGGTCAGCGCTGCCGAAACCTGGCTTGCCCGTGGGCCGAGCTAGCCACTGCATGTCCCTATCGAGCCAAATGGTCAGCTCACCTCGCGCCTTCAACGCTGCGTTGTAAGCCTTCCAGTTCGTTGTGCGGTACTTAACCCGACCCCAGCTCGTCTCTCTCATCTCCCGAGCCTACCTCAGCTGCGACCGACATTTGTGCGAGAACGCCTTGAGTATGAATTATCCAGTTTTGGAAAGTCAAGGCTGTGCACGCCTGTAGCATTTGCGACGTTTCTGCCGTGAGCCACTGCGGCTCAATCCGAGCCACGCCATCGTTCCAGCCAGCAAAGCCAAGCCGATTGGCGAGTCTACTGGTACAGCAACCATGGCTGGGACAACGGGTGCGCCAATCAAAATACCATCGGTGGTGCCCACACCATGAAACATCTGTTCGGCGTCATTGCCGGAGAGGTCGCGTATGGTCGCACCATTGAAGTCAAGATTGCCAGCCAGCGTTATTCCATTTGTGTCATGCTGACCGGCTGCTACTGTGTAGCGAAACAGCAACTGCTCGGTGTCTGAACCAGCGGCATACTGCGCGTACACAATGCCCCCAGTATCTAGCGTGATCGCAAGGCGTGGCGAGCCCTGGGAGGCATCGACGATAACGGGTTCGGTATATATCACCGAGAATTCCAGTGTTTCACCTTCAGCGTACCTGCCGTTGGCAGGCAATACGACGGAAACGACCTTTGGCGCTACACTGTTGGTGACTTGTAGGGTGAATATGGTGCTGACGGAAGCATCGCCGTCGCTCGCGGTAACCTTGATACTCAGGTTACCCAAATCCAGCGGTCCTGGTTTTCCGGAAAACGTTCGGGTCGCCGTATTGAAGGTCAGCCATGCAGGCAGGGCTGAACCGTCGGCCAGCGTCGCGCTCAAGGTCAGGGTGTCGCCGTCCGGGTCGACAAAGGTACCGGCAGGAACGGTGAAGTTCAGGCTAGTGTCCTGCAACACGCCAATTACCGGGATCGGCGTGGCGACCACCGGAGCATCGTTGACGTTGGTCACCGTCAGGCTTAAGGTGGTGCTTACAGAAGCGTTGCCTGAATCGGTGGCGGTCAGTTTAATGTTAATAAGGCCGACATTCGCATTGCTCGGCGTACCGGAGAAAGTACCGGTAGTCGCATTGAACGTCAGCCACGCTGGCAGCGGCGAGCCGTCGATGAGGGTGGCGGTTAACGCCAGGGTATCGCCATCCGGGTCGGCAAAGGTCCCGGCTGGCACGATAAAGCTGAAGTAATTACTCTGCGCCGCGCTTAGTGCCGGAACAGGGATGGAAACCACCGGCGGGTTGTTTACCGAGGCGGTGGTGACATCCACTTTGATGACGCTTGACGTGTTGTTCGCGCTGTCTTTCGCCACCACGTAAACATCGTACATTGTGCTGGCGGCAAGGCCGCTCAGTACCAGACTGAAATCATAAGTCGGGGCGCTCAGGATCTGGAAACCAGAGGCGCTCGCGTAGGACCCGCTGGCGTTTTGCCCGGCGATAATCTGGGTTGCCGTCGGAGCGGAGGCCCCGTCCGGCACCACCACATAATAGAAGGTACCCGCTTCGCTCAGGCTGCCGCTGATGGTGAAACCACCCGCAGTAGCGTTACTGATGGCCGGTGCCTGGTCATAGCTCGGGGCGATATCATCGACCACGGTCAGGAGGACCACTTTATCGAAGGTCGCCAGCCCGCCGCTCACGCTGACGGTCGCCGCACCGTAGCCGCTGCCCAGCGAAATGCTGTTGCCGTTGCTCAGGTCGACCTTCACGCCATTAATGGTCAGGTATTCGCTGCTGCCCGCCACGTTACTGACGTTGAATTGCGCGCCGGTGAAGGTCTGCCCGCTGTCGTGGGTATCGGTGGCGATGCCATTGAACAGGGCCACTGCCGCACCTTTCTCCGTGAAGGTCGGGTTGCTGGCCGTGCCGTTCACCGTTGGGGCCGTGTCTTGTCCGGTTTTGGTGGAGATCAAATGGTTGCCAATCAAGGCAAATTCGGTTGGCGCTTCGTTGACCGCATACGCTGTCGGCAAGCCTTGGAACACCAGTGCGGTAAGCACAATTACGCGCTTGTAAAAAAAAGAGGTTGGCATCATTCTTCCTGTGGAGACAGACAATTGCTACTGCAAGCTATTTCAGGGAGGGAACACTAGAGCAAATTGTGAAAATGCTGTGACTGCGATCTGGTCAAATGCGGATTTGTATTATTTGTATCAAATGATACATGAGTCTCTACAACGGCGTTGTTGCACAAATCCCGGTCACAGCTGCGGTAGGCTGGAAAGATGAGTGAGACGAGTTGGGGGCGGCGCAAATACGACTCAACGAACCGGAAGAAATAGGCTTTGTTGCATAAATCGGCCATAGGCCAAGATATCCCCAATGCCAAATAGATTTACGCAGCAGCGACCGTCTGGGGCGTGCCCAGAGCGGTAAATTGATTTAGGAGCACGGTGCTGATGAGATCTGATCACGATTAGGCCCGCCCTCAACTTCGAGCCCAGAGTGGATCATCACCTCTTCACGTTGATAGGTTCCGGAGAAGTAGGCCCAAATCCTTGATCCGTCCACCCAGACATGCACTCGGCTCACGGCATAGCCAGAGCCACCATCGCATGGGCACCATAGCAATCCCCCGATAGGAAACGCATAGAGACAAACCGAGCAGGCACAGAACCCGCTCAGAGCGAACCGCGCCATCCAATGTCACCCGACAAGCGGGAATCTGCTCGCGGTAGCCGTGCCGAGGCCTAGTCAAGCAGCCATCCTCGCCGCTCAGAAGCTACGTTCTCCATAGCAGGCTAGGCCCCCAACACCCTCTATCCGCCGCCCTACCCATTGCCATATCCAGCCATCGGAATAGACCAAATTGCGCTCGCAGTTGGTTACATGTAGTTTCCATTTGGCTTGATGCCCTAGAGGTAGCGCGCTCCAGAAACGCCGTCTAGATAGTGTGGCCTCGGAATCGTTTCGGGATCGCACAAAACGACTGTTTACCTAAAGGAGTCACTACCTATGAAACGCAATCCAACCAACCTCGCTGCTACAGCCGATTTCTCTCAAGTCTCCGGACTGCACGAATTTGTATCTGAGTGCAAGCTCAATTCCGACCAAATCGCCATTGCATTCCTCGCGGACCACGTAGTCGCGCAGCAGCAGTCCATTGCACAAATGGGCGCCATGTTGCGCGAAGTCCTGGACGCAGTCGCCACCGTTGACGACCGTGTCGACATGGTTGCCGACCGCACCTGGAAGTCCCGCTACTTGATCCTTGATGCAATCAATAAGGCCAAGAGCCAGCCTCAAAAGCGCAATCGCTCTCTTGCCAAGAAGGCCCCAGCGATGAAGCGCCCGCGCAAGCTGTAAGGCCCATCAACAAGGACGGGGTTCGCCCCGTCTCCTGTGCGTGCGACAAGGCCTATGCCTTGTCCCCTGCGACGCACCTACCGAATCAATTCAGAGACGCCTTAAATGACTACCTCGAATAATCACTCCAATATCCCTAAAGCTCCGGAAATGGATCGCCTCCAGGCCGCAGCCTTGAAGTTACTTGCCATGCGCCAAGAGGAGGAGGCAAACGAGCGTGCACCCGCTCACAAGTCCCCTACCCACCCAGGCGACCGGAGCACGCCCTCAGCGGCGGCAGAAATGCTCGACCAAACTGAGGCCGAGCCAGGCGCAATCGGGATCACTGCTAACTGCGACGTCTCAACCAGCTCCGGAGCAGCGCAGGTCCAAACCTCGCACGTTCATTGGCAGCGCCTTGGCAAAGAGCAAGAGGCTGCCCCATTTCCAGTGATCCATATGGCATACCTGGAGCCGACACATGGCTGGCTGGCAGATGTTGTCGCAGATACCATCCGTATGGAGCCTGAAGTCCTCGCATCGCCCACCCACAGCGTGGATGACGTAGGCCACGCTGCCAAGCAAGAGCGGCGCCTGCCCGACCCCACGCTACCACCCCCAGTCGATGTGTCGCGAACGCTGCCAACACATACCTCGGAAGACTTTGAGCACATGCCGCGTCTCGAATGGCTGGTGCGTGATGTCTTCCACGGCGGGGAGGTCATTATCCTGTGGGGAGAGTCTCAAGCGGGAAAGACTGCATTGCTGCTCGACATGGTAGCGGCGGTAGCCAGCGGCTCTGACTGGGCTGGCCACCCGGTCACCCAGACCAACGTGATCTATGTTGCATTGGAGGGGCAACTGGGGTTGCGCACACGCGTCCAAGCTCTTGAGCACGACCGGGGTGGCGTCCATCAAAAGGGCATTCGCTACGTATTTGATGCCTGCAATGTTGCCAGCGCGGAAGACGTCGACGCATTGGCAGTGACTGCCTTGAAGCACCAAGCCAAGTTCATTGTGATTGATACCCTGTCAGCCTCACTGGCCGGGACTGCGGAGGAAAACAGCAACTCCGCGATGGCAGGCATGATTGCTAACGTCCAGCGCCTGACCAGGATGACTGGTGCCGCGGTATTGCTCGTTCACCATTCGGGAAACGATCCGCGCCGCGGTGCGCGAGGAGCATATGCCCTGCATGCGAACCCTGATGTGTCTATCGAAGTTGGCCGCAGTGGCAACGAGCGCTACTGGCGCCTCGATAAGGGCCGCGACGGCAACCATACTAAGGGCAGGTTTCGGATCGAACCCATCGAGTTTCAACCGGCGCATGAAACGGAGCCCCTCCAATCCATCGTCATCCGGCATGTGCAAGACTCCGACGACACGCAGGCGAACGATGCCATGGTATTCGCAGGTCCCAAGCCCAAGACCCAGGAGCGGACGGATGTAGCACTGCAGGCAATTCGTCAGCATCTCCGCCAACGCGATCCGAATGGCAATGAGCAGCCGAATCCGGGCGAGGCGACCGAGGAGACTATTAGCAAGGTTGTTTCACAAGCGTTCAAGGAGATGCACGATAGCGGGGCAGAGGGCTATGGCAGTAACCATCGCGCAAAGAACGTCCGCGAGGCAATTCAATCCCTCATCTCAACTGGACTGCTACTCCGGGATGGGGGCAAGGTGCGCATGTCGCTGTAACGTGTCGCTGCAACGGCAACCCACTCGTAGGCGGCCTAATGGACTCCATCCGAGAACCTATGAGAGGCGGCCTCGCTGAATTGCCCCCCACTCCCCAGTCCCCCTCCCCTAAAGGGGGAGAGGGGGACGGGGAGTCGGGGAGCCAGTGTCAGCCCAGGCAGATGCATCTCTTGCAGTTCAGATCTGGAGGATACGCAGTCGAGGGAACGATCCGGCCTGCAAGATCGAAGCTGAAATGGCGATCCGTCAGGCTGCGATATACCCGAAGTGGTACAGAGAGGTACCAAAGCGCAGCACGAAAGATCCAGTCGCTACCCCCATAGTCCAAACTCCAACGAAACTCGCCTCGGTACCGCCTCGCATGCCGATGCATAGCTGACCAGCATCGGCAACACGAACCGACCCGCAGTAAGCGTCCGGTCATCCCATCTTGACTCGCAATAGCGTGCGGCGAAGGCGTTTGATGGAAGCTCCGGCAATTGCTCGCCAACGCAAGATGTGGCATGTGCCTGCACGTGCGTGGTCAAGTGGCGTAGCTATGATGTCTGACGTATCAGCAACCAAGTTAGGTATCCGATGAGTCAGAGTCAAGAACAAGGCAAGCAAGATGCTGCACTGGCCGACGCTTTGCCGACAGGCGCTACTGCGCCACAAGGCTCGG